>SVOS01000019.1 GCA_015066245.1 Oscillospiraceae bacterium | reverse complement strand
CTAAGAGAGAATCCTCATACTCGTAGAGCTTTTCAAGTGCTGTCTGTTGAGCGGCATAATCACTGTCAAAGGTCTTTGCCTTTAAACGAAAACCGCCCTCTCGACTTTTAACCACAAGTCTGTCCATTACAATCACCCTTTCCTTATCAAATTACATCTGTTGCGTTTTCTCAACTTTTTCTGTAAAAAAATAAAGTGATATTTCTATCGCTGCTATTTCGAGAATTTCACATATTTTGAGTATTTCAGTTTGCTTGAATACATACTCGCCGCTAAGCTTTTTACACATCTGACCTTCGCTTACTCCCACAAGGATAGCCAGTTGTTTTTGGTTTATACCTTTCTCTTGCATGCGTTCTCTTAAAAATCCATAATCAATGCTCAAATAAACCACCTCCTGAATGTTGATATTTCTCAACCGCAATTCTATGTTAACACCTTATTTTTGTGTTGTCAATAGAAAATTTTGATATTTCACAACTTTTTACAAAAATATATTGATTTTTCGCAACTTCTGTGATATTCTTAAATTGTAAAAAATCACAAGGGGCGATACAGAGTGAAAAGAACATCCACTTTTTCTGAACGCTTAAGACAAGGGCTAGAAGCTTCGGGTATGAAAGCAAGTGAGCTTTCTTCTATAACAGGCATAAGCAAATCAAGCATATCTCATTATTTAAAAGGAGATTGGGAAGGAAAGCAAGATGCCGTTTTCTTTATCTCGAAGGCATTAAATGTGGCTGAAGCTTGGCTTATGGGATACGATGTCCCCAAAGAACGAACTACCACCACAATCGAAATCCCCGTAACTGAAAATATAATCCCTATTCCTAAAATGAAAAAAGTTCCCCTACTCGGCACAATTGCCTGTGGAGAACCGATTTTAGCAGAGGAAAACATTGAGTCCTATATAGATATGCCTTCCAATATACATGGCACTTTTGCTCTTAAGTGCAAGGGCGATAGTATGATAAACGCCAGGATCTTCGACGGTGATATAGTTTACATTCGTCAGCAACCTAATGTTGAGAATGGTGAAATTGCAGCCGTTCTGATTGATAACGAAGCTACTCTAAAGAAAGTCTACCGCTATCCTACCCGTTTAGAGCTCAGAGCCGAAAACCCTACCTTCACTCCATTAGAGTACGAAGGAGAGGATATGAATAAAGTCCGCATATTGGGTAAAGCAGTATATTTCTTTAGCAAGGTAAGATGAGGAGGCAACCATGTTTTGGGTTTATCTTATGTTATTAATCGGACTTGGCATAGGCATTGGATTTATTTTTGTAGGTTCTACCAATAAAAAAAGAAGAACCGAACGTAACATTGAAACAGCAAAAAGAACAATACGAATAAAAAATATTGATATTGGGGTAACTAAAGACTTCAACAATCTTCCTGGTGAATATGTAGCTCTTTGCATTAAAGCAACCGGCTACAATGCGGTTGCAGATGATATCATTGATATTTGTGCGCTTAAAGTATTCAACGGAAAAATTAAGGAGCAATTCTCTCAGATGGTTCATCCAAGAATCGCTGTACCTACATCAGTGTTGATGGAATTAGGTATTACTGAAATTGAACTCAACAATAAGCCTCCCATTGAAAATGTATCTCCCGAATTAGTTAAGTTTATTGGCAATATACCTATAATTACATATAACGCAGATATTACCACAAAATTCCTTGTCGCTAATTCAGAAAAAGAATTAGATAACAAGTGTATTGATATAGTTTCTCTGGCAAAATCTGTTTATAGCGATTTAGATAATTATCGTATTAGAGATATTGCAAAAAAATGCAATATAGAAATCCCATCAGTTCACAACGCACTTAATGACTGCAAGGCTATCTGCAAATGTTACGAATCATTAAAACGAAGTTAAAGAAGGTACGATATGTCTGAAATGTCTGAAAAATATGAAACGATAACTCACGATGAGGAATTTCTCTTTATTCCTGATAAAACAACAAAAAGCAAGAAAAAAGGTGTAATTAAAATATTTGTTATAGCTATTGCATCTATATTAATAATCTTAACCTTATTTTTTATAATTTCCGTTTTCTTAGCAAAACCTTATGATAATACCTGGTTATCTAATTTTTTGTTACCCGAATCTGATAACGCCATTGAAACAGAAGTAGAAAAACTTAAAAGCTATTATTTTATCGGTTTTATGCTAACGATTGCTGTAGTATCAATGATTATTTCTTCGATACTAATTAAAAAATCGAAAAACAAGAAATAATTATATTAGGTGTCGAATAAAAAAAGAAATCCGCTCTCTTGACTGGCCCTCAAGAGAACGGAAAATGGATTAGGAGTGTGGTATATTCCTAAACGCATATATATTATACCACACTCCCCTTGCATAAGACAAGGGGTATTTTTATGCCCTTTTTAAAACAAAGGAGGTATAATATGAGATTACCCAACGGATACGGCTCGGTTTATAAGCTTTCGGGCAAGCGTAGGAATCCCTGGGCAGTAAGTATAACTACCAGCTTCACAGAAGAAGGTAAGCAGGTAAGAGAAATGTTAGGTTACTTCCCTACTAAACCTGCGGCACTCCAAGCTCTGGCGGAATATCACCAGAATCCCTATGATATTGATGCAGCTAAATCCACTTTATCAGAAATATACGAGAAATGGTATGACCTTACAATAAACAAAAACACCGGAGAAAGCACAATTAAGAACACAAAAGCATCCTATAAGCAACTGATGCCTTTACACAATATTCCTATAAAGGAACTTAAGGTATCTCAGATGCAATCTGTTTTAAACAATTGCAAGAACGGTTATCAGAGCCAAAGAAAAATCAAGCAACTATTGAACAAACTATATGAATACTGCGTTGACAATGACATATTAAAAGACAACCCCACACAAAGGCTCAGAATTGTAGCTAAATCAAACGAAACTGCTCGAAAGCGAGATAGGATATCAGATGATACAATAAAGCGAATCTGGGATATTTCCGACACCCCTGCTGCACAATTAGCTTTAATGCTTATATATTCTGGTGTAAGAGTCGGTGAATTGCTTGACTTGAAAAAAGAAGATGTTCATCTCAAAGAACGCTACTTTGAGGTTAAAGCGTCCAAAACTCAATCAGGAATCAGAACTGTCCCGATAGCGGAGAAAGTGTACCCATTTTGGAAGCACTTTGTTGAATCTTCGGCATGCTCTTATGCAGTCTACACTACACAAGGCAAGCATATCATATACGATAATTTTGCAAAACACTACTGGAAACCACTTATGGAAAAGGTTAAAGCAGATAACGTTATACACGAAACACGTCACACCTGTATCACTTTGCTAACCCTTGCAAATGTAAATCCCACAATTATCAAGAATATTGTAGGACACAAGTCAGCAATGAGCCTCACTGAAAGAGTATACACTCATATCGACATAAAGCCATTAATAGATGCCATAAACAAAATATGATTTGTTAGCTACGTGTTAGCTATTTGTTAGCTACGCAAGATATTTGAGGTGCTTTGATACACTCTGAAAACAAGAAAACACCGAGGTTTTGCGATAAAACCTCGATGTTTAAATTATGGTCGGGGTGACGGGATTCGAACCCACGACTTCTTCGTCCCGAACGAAGCGCGCTACCAAACTGCGCTACACCCCGATATTCAGTTAATAATTAGAAAAGTTAATTTAAATGACGAAGATATTTCTTCGTCCCGAAGGTCGCCGCTTCCTGTTGTAACTAAGGCTCTGTCTGCGTGTGCAAGCACACTTGCCACAGTCTAAGTTACTGCCACTCCTTATTCCTCGCTGTATCGTCCGCAGGACGCGCTCGGAAACGTCCCCAAACTGCGCTACACCCCGATATTAAATTGCTTAATGTCCTCAAATAATTATATACAAGTTTCTGTTGTGAGAAAACCCCTCTTGCGGTGCCCAAAATTTTTCGGCTGCACTCTGTTTGCCAAAATTTTGACCGCTGCGCCTTTTATTGCTCGCTGAATCGTCCGCAGGACGCGCTCGCAAGAAAAGCCCGAAAACTATCATATAAAATTTAAAAGGCTCCGAGATGACTCGGAGCCTTGGCTGCGGAACTAGGATTCGAACCCAGACAAACAGAGTCAGAGTCTGCTGTGCTACCCTTACACAATTCCGCATTGACAACGCTATTTATTATACCCCAAAAACTTAAAAAGTCAAGCATTTTTTAAAAAATATTTGAAAATTTTTGAAAACTTATCAGGATTATTTCTCAGGATTTTCGGGGGCGGATGTCTTTGCCCACAAAATCAAGCTTGTCGCAGGTGCCCATAATGCGGCTGACAAATCGCTGGGTATAAGCACTCTCAAGCTCTTTGATGGTGAGGTTTGTGTTGATGATAACGGGCTTTGAGCGCAGGATTCTGTTGTTGAATATATTGTAAATCTGGGTGTTGGTATAGTTTGTGGAAAATTCCGTACCCAAATCATCAATAATAAGCAGGTCACAGTCAGAAAGTGTAGAGAGAAGCTCCTCTTCCTGCTGATAATCGTAGGAGAAATGAGCGCGCTCAAGCTGAAAGAGGATGTCGGGAGCCGACACATAAGCTACGGAAAAGCCCTTATTGAGAAGCTCATTGGCAATGCTCAGCGAAAGATGAGTCTTGCCCAGTCCCGTTGCACCGCGCATAAGAATACTGCGGGTATCGGGCCTGAAATTCTTTGCGTAAGCCTTGCAGTAGTTAAAAATCTGTGTCATTCTGCGTCTGGGATTGACTCCCTCGGGTGTATCCTCGTCGGAATAGTACGAAAGGTCGAAGTCCTCGAATTTTGAGAGATTCAAGGGAGAAAGGCTGCTGACCTCGTGGCAGGCACATTCCTTAAGCAAGTCAAGAAAGCACTGACAGAAAACGGTCTTGGTATTGTTCAGCTCCACTGTGCCGCGGTCCTGACACTCAGGGCAGGTATAGTGGACTTCCAAGGCGTCCTCGGAGTATCCTGCAGCGGTAATAAGGCTCTTAAGCTCTCTTCTGAGCTCGTCGCTTTTTGACTTGAGCATCAGAATAAGCTCTTTGGCATTGCCCCCCGAGAGAGCCGCTCTGGCGGCGTTGATGGAGATGCTCTGAAGCTCTTTCTCGATTTCTTCTGTTCTGGGGATTTTATCATAAATCTCAAGCCTCATATCCTCGGCTTTTCGCTCTGCTTTCATGCGGCGCTCATCAAGAATACTATAAGCTTTTGAAAAAACAGCGTCACTGTATGACAATTCAATCATCCTTTAATCAAACATACTTTTATTTTCGTAGTCCTCAATATCGTAAGAAGCCTCTGCCGACAAGGTCTTTGACGACTTCTTGGAGGATTTTGCGGTTTGCACGGCAGGAGCAGTGTCCTGAGCGACATCGTCAGGATTCTTAAAGCCTGCCATATACCATTTCTTAAGAATACCGTTTATGTAGTCCATGTTAAGCTGGCCCTTGGTGTCTACGCATCGCTCGTAGGCAAGGCGGAGCATATCGTCAGAAAAGCTCCAGGTACCCACCCACTGGTTTGCAAGAGTAAGCTGCTTTTTGGTGGGGGTGCCTGCGTTTTTGAGTCCAAAGGTGGTGGCAACACGGTTGAAGTAAGAGTAAACTTCGGTGGTGCGGCGGATTTTGTCCTCGGCAAGAGCTATGGTGTTAATACCCTCATTGCCCCATTCTATGCCCAGCTTCTCTATATATCTCATGGTGCCTTTGCCGCTTTCGACACAGTAATTAAGAAGCATAAGAATAACGTCCACAGGCAAGCCGTCTGTATCGTGAAGCATCACCAGCGTTCCAACATCCGCATTTGAGATAACCCTGCCGAAAATCTGCTGAGCCTCGTCCACAAGCATAGAGAGCTCTTTGTCAGAGCCAAGACGCTTAATAACATATCCGGGCTCAGGCCGCACAGGTCGCGATGCAGGACGCTTGGGTTTTTTGGGCTCTTCAGAAGGCTCAATGCTAAGCTCTGAGTATGTGGCGGTATCTGTAACAAGAGGAGTTTTTTCCGCAGGCTTTATGATGTCTGCACTGATTGACACAAGCCCTCTCTGCTCCCAGAACACAAGCGCATCGTTGACGTCCTCGGGGCTCAGGGACAGATCGTCTCCTATTATGTATTCGGTTAAATTTTTGCCGCTGTTTCTGAGAAAATACAGCAGCACCTTAAGCTGAGCAGGAGTAGCGATTTTAAGGTGCTCGTCCACAACCGCCGCAGGAACGGCGAAAATCTCACTCCAGGCTCCAAGATTCATATAATAAGCCATAAATTACGTTCGCTTTCAAATTATTCTATATTAATTTTAGCACAAATATAAGGTTATGCAAAGGCTTTTGCCGAAAATAAAAATTTTTTTAAAAAATCTGAAATTTTACTTGACTATTTCAGAAAGATATATTATAATAGCACCTGTTGATGCGGATGTAGCTCATCTGGTAGAGCGCCACCTTGCCAAGGTGGAGGTAGCGAGTTCGAGCCTCGTCATCCGCTCCATTGCCGACCTTGAGTCGGCATTTTTTATTTCTCACAGACTAATTTTCGGTAAGGAGCCTTGTTATGACCTACAGATACAAGACCAAAGGCGTTTGTGCAAGCCACATCGAGCTTGAGCTTGAGGACAACATCATAGTAAATGCAAAGTTTATCGGCGGCTGCAGCGGCAACACCCAGGGTGTGGCGGCTCTGGTCAAGGGTATGAAGGCAGAGGACGCCATCGCAAGGTTAGAGGGCATTCGCTGCGGTTTCAAGCCTACATCCTGCCCCGACCAGCTTTCAAAGGCTCTCAGAGAGGCTCTTGACATCTGATTTTATAAAACTTTACCATAGCACCGCCGACAAAATCGGTGGTGTTTTCTTTATTTATCCCGCTGCCTTGTTGACAAAGGAAGTCTCGGGGGTATAAAATTACAGAATAGAAATTTTCATCTGAATATCAGGAGGATATATGAAAAACAGAGATCTGACTGAGGGCTCGCCCTCAAGGGTGCTCATAAGCTTTTGTCTGCCTCTGTTTGCCAGCGTGATATTTCAGCAGCTCTACAACCTTGCCGACAGTTTTGTGGCAGGCAGGTTTCTGGGAGAGGATATGCTGGCGGCAGTGGGCAACGGCTACGAGGTTACCCTGCTTTTCATCGCCTTTGCCTTCGGGCTTAACATCGGCTGCTCGGTGGTGGTGTCGCGGCTTTTCGGTGCCAGAAAACTCAGTGACCTTAAGTGTGCCGTATACACAACCTTTATCGCCACCGCCGTGGTGTCTGTGGTGCTCACATTGCTGGGGCTTGTGTTCTGCACTCCCCTTTTAAAGCTCATCAACACCCCCGACTCTATTCTCAGGGACTCTGAGATTTACCTTTACATCTACATATTGGGGCTTCCCTTTGTGTTCTTCTATAACGTAAGCACAGGTATCTTCTCGGCTCTGGGCGACAGCAAAACTCCCTTTGTATTTCTGGCGGTTTCATCAATGGCAAACATCGGCCTCGACATAGTCTTTGTGTGGTTTTTCCCCCATCTCGGCACCGCAACGGTTGCTATTGCCACCTTTATATGTCAGGGTGCAAGCTGCGTTTTGGCACTTCTTTTTGTGCTCAGGCGTATCAAAGCAATCGAAACCACAGGCAAAATCAAAAAGTTCTCCTTCGTTATGCTCAGGCAGATTGCCATTATCGCAGTGCCCAGCATTCTTCAGCAAAGCTTTATTTCGGTGGGCAACATTGTGATTCAGGGCATCATCAACGGCTTTGGCACAGGGGTTGTGGCAGGATATTCCGCATCCGTCAAGCTCAACAACCTTGTGATTACATCCATGATAACCATTGGCAACGGAATCTCAAACTACACTGCCCAGAATCTTGGTGCAGGCAAGAAAGACCGCATCAAAAAAGGCTATTTTGCAGGTCTGAGACTTGTGTGGGCGTTGTGCATACCCTTTGCTTTAGGCTACTTTTTCTTTGGCGAGAATCTGTCGGCACTGTTTATGAAAGAGGCAACCGCCGAGGCTCTGTCCACGTCAGGAACGTTTCTGAGAATTGTATCGCCCTTTTACATCATGGTAGCCATGAAGCTTACGGCTGACGGAGTTCTGAGGGGACTTGGAAAAATGGGATTTTTCATGGCGGCAACCTTCACCGACCTTGTGCTGAGGGTTGGGCTGTCCTTTGTGCTCAGCGTCAGATTTGCCGACACAGGCATCTGGGCAAGCTGGCCCATCGGCTGGGGCGTGGCAACGGTAATGTCGGTAACATTTTACTTTTTGTCGGTAAGAAAGCGAAAAGTTCAAAAAACTTTAACTTAACACTAAAAATATAAAGGACAGGCTTTTTTTGACCTGTCCTTTTTCTTATGCTTTGTTATTATACATCGGCTCCTGAGCCGTAACCTCTCGTCTGAGCTTTTCCATTCTGTAATCAAGCTCTGCACTGAGGTCGGCGCATTTCTTCAGCTCGTCCCCCATCTCGTCGGTAAAGACGGTGTTCTTTTTGTATCTGAGCTGATGCTCAAGACTTGCCCAGACGTCCATGGCAATGGTGCGAATCTGAATCTCAACGGTCATGATTTTCTTCTCGTTGGCAAGGAAAATCGGCACATTTATGAGAAGATGCAAGGAGCGGTAGCCGTTGTCTTTTGGGTGGGCTATGTAGTCCTTTTTGCGGATAAGGGTGATGTCGTCCTGGCTGAGAAGGGCGTTGGCTATCATATAGACATCGTCCGTAAAACTACACACAACCCTGATACCTGCCACATCGTGGATATCACGCTGGATATTCTCCACGCTCATCTCAAGGTCCACACGCTCCAGCTTTTCGGCAATACTCAGAGCGCTCTTGAGCCTTGATTTGATGGAGTTAATGGGATTTCGGTCGTGTCTCAGTGAGAACTCCTCGTTAAGCACGTTGAGCTTTGCCTCGACTTCCATAATGGCACATTTGTAGTAAGCCATCAGCTTTGTCATATCTGCCGAGTTATCCCTCACCCACTTGAGAGCCTCGGGGTTTACATACTCGTAAATCCGCTTGTCGGTAATGGCTTTTGCGTCACTCATAATAAAATTTTCCTTTCATCATCCATAAAAACCTTGAGCTGTACCTTCTGCTTTAAGCATACTGGTTTTACGCAAAAAAGTCAATGAACTTAGTGTAAACTCTCTGTGAGCAGAGAAAGAAAAATTGTGTTGACAAACTGATGGATTTAGTGTAATATATGTAATGTTCACGGGGGTATAGCTCAGCTGGGAGAGCGCTTGAATGGCATTCAAGAGGTCAGCGGTTCGATCCCGCTTATCTCCACCAAAGCATCGCTTAATAAGCGGTGCTTTTTTCTTTGTCTAAATTCTCCCAAAAAGCCCCTCACCCATCTTTCACAAGCTCCAAAAGCCTTCTGCCGACAAAGCTTTCAAAAATTTACGGATTTTTATTTTTTAGTAATTGACTTCCCTGATTTCCGTTGCTATACTAAAATTGTAGACACACTTAGTTACAATCAGCGACAATATAATTCAAAGGCTTTGGTGAAACCACCACAAGCAAATACCGGAACTTGCTTTCAAGAAATTAATTCTGTATAGTCTAAAGCACTTGCACAATTGTGTTAAGCGTGAAGGAGTTGATTGATATGTTGGATATTGATCATATTTATGAAATGCTATCTTGCAACAATGATATTACAACACAACAAAAAGGAATTGAAGAAGCAAAGAAAATCAAAGCTTTATGGGTTTTGATTTTACCCATCCTTCCTACGAGTAGCAAGGATGTCTGGGAAAATTGTGCTAAAGTCTTGGTGTCGAAAACCGATAAAGAACTGAGCCAATATTATTATCATTTGCTTACATGGCTACAAGATATAAACTGGCCTGGGGCCTCTATAATCTATGATAGGCTATCAAAAGTATCAGATGACTTATTCGAAATAAACCTTTCAACTTGTTTGAAAATATCAAAGAATAACGGAGATAAACCATGGCAATATGCACTTGATGCATTGAGTGAAGAACGCAAAAAGTCAAAGCAAACAAAAGAGTAACACAAGTGACCGTTCTGCGTGTTGAGATTCTCAAAAAAGCGACAATATATTTCAAAGGCTTTGGTGATACTATGAAAAAAGTAATTGTATTTTTATTTTTGATAATATACCTTGTTTTATGTTCGGGGTGTTCTGATACACCTTCGGATATTCAACCTTCAACAACCAGTAAAATTATACCTACCGAAGCATCAGATATTCAAGAAAACGAGTTTTCTTATGCATTAGATTTGCAGTATACAAACGATAGGAATCAATGTATAAGCAACAGTGACATCACCGCAGTAAACTCTGAATATGCTGAAAAATGGTATGATTTGGGTGAGGACTACTATTCTCTGATTATCTCGCAGGAATTTCAGTGGAATGACAGCAAAAAGAAAGAAAGTGTTTCTGCTATACACGACAATTGGAAAGCCTATGCAACCCAACGAATTGCTGACGAAAAAACCCGATTAGAGGCTATTCACGATGGTGGCACTATTGTCCCCATTAAATTATCGTATTTTAAATATACATTGTATAGGACACATACTTTAGAATTATATAATATGTGCCAAGAGCTCTATGTAGATTGCGAAACGCCTTAAACGCAATCTTTCTCTATGGATATAAAAATAAATATTCAAATTATAAGCATCGCTTAATAAGCGGTGCTTTTTTCTTTGTCTAAAACCGCCAAAGCCCACCCCTTAAGTTTGTAGGATACATCAGCCCAAATCCGTTGACAACTCTGCTTATATAATATATAATTTAATCAGGAGAAGCCTGCAAAATCAGATTTCAAGGAGGCAATTATGAAAAACTTTCGAAAATCTTTGTTGGCACTTTTATTATCTGCACTTATAGCCTTTGGCTCTGTGTCCGTTATTTCGGCTCTGCCCCACCTTGGGGACGAGGCTGTTTTGCTTGGTGATGCCAACCTCGACGGCAAGGTAAACATCAAGGATGCCACCGACATCCAGAAGCTCATAGCAAAAATCAAGGAGCCCTCAGAGATTTCTGAGCCTCTTTCTGATGTCAACGAGGACAGTATTGTCAACATCAGAGACGCATCCGAAATCCAGAAATGGCTCGCTCAGATTTCTGCCAATGATAAAATCGGCAAACCTCTGACTAAGCAACCTGAGACCACCCCTACCACACCTTCCAATACCGACTCATCGTCAGAAATCACCTCTCCTGTAGGCACAGAAACTACTGCTCCTGTGCTCAGCGACCCCGTTGAAAGCTCATCATCCGTGGTTACCACCGAAGGCACCACAACAGAGCTCACATTCCCTTCGGCAACTGCTGCCTCATCTCAGGCTCCCACAGTTATCGCCCCCGACCCCACAGAAACTGCAGTAGTTACTGAACCTATGGAAAACACCGAACCTACCGATAATACCGATAATACCGATAATACCCAAACTCCATCTGCCGAAACCGAGGCACCCACAGAAGCTCCCACAAATGCTCCCACAGAAGCACCAACTGAAACTCCCACAGAAACTCCCACAGAACCTCCCACAGAACCTCAGACCAACCCCGAGGACTACTACCGCACAAAAGTAATGGACAGATTCACCGATATGGGCTACAAGCCCTATGAGGAAGGTATGTTCTTTGAGCTTATCTACACCTACTACGGCGAAAGCACCCAAAGAGCCACCGCACAGCCCAAGGCAATCCTTATCTGGGCAAGTATCGGCGCAGTTGCCGACGAAGCCTATGAGATTACCGTTGGCGACTATGTCATCATGTGTCCCGGTCACTGCTATCCCTACGGCCCCGGCTACTTCGTCTTTATTCCCGAAACCGAGGAGCTTATTAAAATCGAAGAAGCCTACCGCAAAGGAATTGACGGAATCCGCACTATTCTGGAGGAGTCCCCTGTCTCAAGAACCAAAGAAGTTGACTTCGAGATAATTGAGGAAGTCCGCATCAACTACTACGGCAGCGAAAAGACCGAGCTCTATCTCCTGCATCACAGCTCCTGCGAAGATGAAATCAGAGAAAAATTCACCACAGGATTTTTTGATGTGCCCGAGATGGACATTCCCAAAGATGAAAACGGCTTTTACTACGACAAAATCTACCTGGTCTCCATGAACGTTGTTGGCGGCAGCGGAGCAAGCCAGTGGATTCATACCATCACCGTTGCAGACGGTGTGCTGACGGTATATCGCACAATCAATCAGCCCATGAACCAGCCCCCCGATATGAACTACCAGTTTGTCCTTATCGAGCTTGACGCAAGCCTCTGGGGTAGCATATCCGTCCTCGAGGATGTCTCCGAAGTCCGCACAAGCGGCAATTATTACTCTTAACCGTTAGCCACGGGTTAGCCACCCGAGGGCAACTCCGACTACGGAAAGGTATAGCATCGAGTTTACCTTCATCAACGTCGGGGTGAAAAATATATTTAATTATATCGTAGGGGCGGTTAGCCGTTAGCCACGGTGGGCGAAATGATGATGTATCACCTTACGGTGATATGATGTCGTTTCACTAATGATGTTTTGCTTTGGCAAAATGATGTATTTGCTTTCGCAAAAATGTTGGTGGCACACTGCGTGTGCGATTATAGTTTAATTAGTTATGAAACGTTTATATGTCCCCCTTGCCTAAAGGGGGATGTCAGCGAAGCTGACAGGGGGATACACGTTTATATGTAAGCTTTATATAGAGGATATATCCCTCCACCGCAAGCGGTCCCCCTCCCTTTAGGGCAAGGGAGGCTTTAATTATGTCCGAAATGATGTATCACCTTACGGTGATATGATGTCGTTTCACTAATGATGTTTTGCTTTGCAACCGTTAGTTCGCCTTTGGATAGGTTAAATTTTGAGGCAACCTTCCATCAACGGCGGGTTGCCAACAAAAGCACTGGGTATACAACCTCAAAAACTTTTTAAATATATCATTATCGTTATCACCATGCTCTTATTTTTTCCAGAACAGGTATGGTTTGTTGACAGACATCTACCCCGGTGATATAATTTAATCATCAATATCCGGGGAGAATCACCATGGAAACAGGCAGCAATTACAATGGATGGCAAATCGAAGATTTATTAGGCGAAGGCTCTTTTGGCAAGGTTTACAGAATCACTCGTTCTGAATTCGGCAATACCTACGAGTCAGCTCTTAAAGTAATTAAAATCCCTCAATCCCAAGCTGAGATAGAGTCCGTCCGCAACGATGGCATGGATGAAAACAGCATCACATCCTACTTTGAAAGCATTGTACAAGATATAGCAAAAGAGCTTAACTTCATGTATAAGCTTAAGGGAATCACAAATATCGTCAGCTATGAAGACCATCGAATAACACCTGTTGAAAATGGTATCGGATGGGATATTTATATCCGTATGGAGCTGCTGACTCCTTTGTTCACACATATCAGAAACAACGAATTTTCTATTAGGGAAATTCTCAAATTAGGTATAGATATTTGTGAGGCTCTTGAGATATGCGGCAGATTCAATATCATCCATCGCGATATTAAACCCGAAAACATATTTGTTTCTTTTCTGGGTGATTTCAAATTAGGCGATTTCGGCATTGCAAGACAGCTTGAAAAAACTGCATCAGACTTATCAAAAAAAGGCACCTATACATATATGGCCCCTGAGGTTTATCTGGGCAAGCCCTATAATTCAACCGTAGATATTTATTCCTTAGGTGTTGTGCTTTACAGATTTCTCAACAACAACCGCACACCCTTTCTCCCTGCCTTTCCTGAGCCTATCAAATTTGCAGACAAAGAACAGGCAAACATAATGAGAATCAGCGGTAAGCCTATTCCAAAGCCCGTTAATGCAAATGATGAGCTTTCGGATATCATACTCAAAGCCTGCTCATATAATCCCGACGACAGATATCAGACACCTGCACAAATGAAAGCTGAACTGATGGCTGTTCTTAACAAGGGTGATTTTGACGCTGTCCCTGCTGACACCTTCATCAACGATAGCACACTTATACAAGAGGACAACAGCGTTATCGAAAAGTGCAAAGGCGATAGTCCTGACGAGAGCTCTGACGCTTCCTCTGAAGAACACCATGAAGAAATTGTTGAGCACACTGTTTCTATATTTTCTAACGGTAAGCCTTTTAACAAAGCAGACTGTAAACCTGATAATATAGACACCATTCCTGAAATCAAAGAAACAGCAACCGAATCAGAGTCAAATTCTGACGCTGAGTCTGAGCTTTCTGTTAATCCTGATATTTCAGAGCAACCTGCCGAATCTCAGGCAGTCGAAGCTGCAACAGAAGAAACTCAGCTTCCAGCCAATAATGAAATTCCTGAGCCTGAACCTGTCACCACCTTTAATGACAGACCTGTGCGTTTTTGCAGTCGTTGCGGCAGCTCGCTTTCGGGCACATCAAATGTGTGCAGCACTTGCGGTGCTTCAATCGTCGGTGATTGGGAAAAAGCACCTGATCCCACCCCACCCCATACATCTAATGCCGCAGAAAAAAACACCCCTACATCATACACCTCAATTAACGCTAAAGGATTTAAAACCTGCAGCAGATGCGGAGCAAGTGTCAGCGGTAATTCCAGCGTTTGCAGTTGTTGCGGGGCAACAATTGCTAAAACTAAACAAACTGCAACTACTTTTGGTGTCAACACTCCGTCTTTCAAGAAAACTCCTGCAACCAACAATGTTTCCGTAAATACTACACTGAGCCACGAAACACCCTCTATTGCTACAAAGGGCTTCAAAACCTGTAGCAATTGCGGTGGGCGAGTAAGTGCCAGCTCAAGTGTTTGCAGCTGTTGCGGATACAGTTTCTCCAAATCAAACGGATCTTCTGCTTCTGATTGGTTCTGCCAGAGATGCGGAAGAAAAAACTCTCGTTTTGTCTCAACCTGTGCTTGCGGAAATACCCGCAACAAATAAGCTATACACTTTCTCCCCTGCTTCATTTCAGAGCAGGGGTTCTTTTTATCTAAAACAAATCTACTTGAGCTGGATTGAATTGATTAAATTAAAACCCTTGTTTATTTGAATTTCTTTGATTTAGATTTATTTTAATTCAATTCAATTAACTTAAATTAGATTAAATTAATTTTAATTTATTTTATTTAATTTTATTTTAATTAACTTATGCAGATTTTTGGAAGGCAAATGTCTGCGAAAGTGCTGAGATTTTTCTGCATTTATTCTGCCGAAATGAGTGACGGATTTGTGGGGGTTTTCGCATTTTCTCTCTTAAGCTCATACTCCTTTTTTCCGTTTATAATGAGATTTTTCAGCACTTCATTATACATGGAGGGCTCTTTCTTTGAGGGTGGAATCTGGTTGTGTCTGTGCCAATGTTTTATGACATAAACATTTTCAAATTTAATTAAGAAGCCTGCATTTTCTAATTCATTAATCTGTTTTTTCGATGCAACTAACAACCTCATTACCGACAAACAGTTCTCAACTATACCATCATCGTCAGCGTGAAGAAGTAAACCTACATATAAAATACGACTGTTTTTAGTTAACTTTAAAAAGCTTTCGCTCTCAAACACATCCACGGACAAACATCTTTTCTTTGCCATAAAATAAAAAACTCCTTTCAAAAATAGCTTTCACTAATTACCCCGAAAACAAAATAAATTGCACTTTTAGATGCAATTTTTCGGCATAAACTTAAAAATATTTTTTGGGGAGCTTATTTTTCACCGCCTTTACAACAATTATCGCTGTGTGGTATAATGAAAGATATTATGATTTTGTGAGGCAGATATGAGTATTTTAAACGTAGAACACCTTACCCACGGCTTTGGCGACAGAGCGATTTTTGACGATGTTTCCTTCAGGCTCCTCAAGGGCGAGCACATCGGTCTTATCGGTGCCAACGGTGAGGGCAAGTCCACTTTTATGAATATTGTTACAGGCAAGCTGATGCCCGACGAAGGCAAGGTTGAGTGGAGCAAAAACGTCCGTGCAGGCTACCTTGACCAGCACACCGTCCTTGAGGCAGGTATGACTATTGAGGACGTGCTGAAGTCCGCTTTCTCCTATCTTTTTGACTTAGAGGCAAGGATGAACGAAATCTGCGATGCTCTGGGAGATGCCGACGAGGACGCTATGGCAGAAATGCTCGAGGAGCTGGGCACAATTCAGGACACCTTGGACTCTCACGATTTTTACGTTATTGACGCAAAGGTGGAGGAAGTTGCTCGGGCTCTGGGGCTTGCTGATATCGGCTTAGACCGCGATGTTACGGACTTAAGCGGCGGTCAGAGGACAAAGGTGCTCCTTGCAAAGCTCCTTCTTGAAAAGCCCGACATCCTTCTTCTGGACGAGCCCACCAACTATCTTGATGAGGAGCATATAAACTGGCTCAAACGCTATCTTATCGACTACGAAAACGCCTTTATACTGATTTCTCACGATATTCCCTTCCTCAACGAGGTTATCAATATTATCTATCACATGGAAAACTGCGAGCTCAACCGCTATGTTGGCGACTACAACCACTTTCAGGAGGTGTATGCCGTCAAGAAGGCTCAGCTTGAGGCGGCTTACAAACGCCAGCAGCAGGAAATCAGCGAACTCAAGGACTTTGTCGCCCGCAACAAGGCTCGTGTTTCTACCCGAAATATGGCTATGTCACGCCAGAAGCTCCTTGACAAGATGGATGTTATTGAGCTTGCTCACGAAAAGCCCAAGCCCGAGTTTAACTTTAAGCTGGGCAGAACTCCCTCAAAGCTTATTTTTGAGACAAAGGACCTTGTAATCGGCTACACCGAGCCCCTTTCAAAGCCCATTAACTTTACTATGGAGCGTGGCCAGAAAATCGCCCTCACAGGTGCCAACGGCATCGGCAAGACAACACTTTTGAAGAGCATTCTGGGACTTATCCCCGCACTTTCGGGCTCTGTGGAGCTTGGCGACAACCTGCTGACAGGCTATTTTGAGCAGGAATTTACAGGCGACACCACAAGAACCTGTATCGAGGAAATCTGGAGCGAGTTTCCGTCTCTGATGCAGAACGAGGTTCGTGCCGCCCTTGCCAAGTGCGGTCTTACCACAAAGCATATCGAAAGCCAGATAAGGGTATTAAGCGGTGGCGAGCAGGCTAAGGTACGGCTTTGCAAGCTTATTAACAACGACACAAATATACTCCTCTTGGACGAGCCTACCAACCACCTTGACGTGGATGCAAAGGACGAGTTCAAACGTGCTCTGAAGGATTACAGAGGCAGCATCCTGCTGATTTGTCACGAGCCCGAGTTTTATCTTGATGTGGTTGACGAGGTTATCGACTGTACCAAATGGACAACCAAAATCATTTAACGGGTTCGGGTTAGCCACCCGAGGGCATTTCACCGTTAGCCACCAACATTTTTGCGAAAGCAAATACATCATTTTGCAAAGCAAAACATCATTAGTGAAACGACATCATATCGCGAAGCGATGCATCATTTCGGACATAATTAAAGCCTCCCTTGCCCTAAAGGGAGGGGGACATACAAAAGTTTCATGAAATTTTAAAACCCCGCAGTTAAGCGGGGTTTTGTTTTATTGTTAAGTTTTCCGACGGCGAACTGCCCTGCGGTGGCTAACGGGACGGCACAGAGACCCTCCCCTACAATTATAACTAATTTTTTGACCCCGACGTATATGAAGGAAAACTCTATATTATACTTTTCCGTAGTCGGAACTGCCCACCGTGGCTAACGGGGGTTAGCGTTCTTCGCGGAAGTAGGATAGTCCCAGACTTTCGGGGGGCTGGTGCTCACGCTTTTTACGCATGCTGGTGAAGACCAGAACGATGATTGTAACAAGATAAGGAAGCATCTTGAAGAGCTCCTGAGTTTCTGTGCCCAAGCCCTGGATGTAATTGTTTGCGTTGCAAAGAGCACCGAAAAGGAAGGAGCCCGCAATAGCCACAACGGGATTCCAGAGAGAGAAGATAACCAGCGCAATAGCAAGCCAGCCTCTGTCGCCGAAGGCGTTGTTGGACCATACACCGTTGGCGTAGGACATAACGTACTGGAGACCGCCAAGACCGGCAACTGCAGAGCCGATCATGGTAGCGATGTACTTGTATCTTGTAACGTTGATACCTGCGGCATCAGCGGTGGCAGGATTCTCACCAACTGCACGAAGGTTAAGACCTGTGCGTGTGCGTTTGAAGACGATGAAGGTGAGGACTGCGATGATGATAGCGAGATAAGTGAGAAAATCGTGAGACAAGAAAAGCTCACCAAACCAGCCTAAGTTCTCGTATCCCGGAATTTTTACGGTAAAGAGGTTACTTGTCTTTGTAAGTGCGATTGAGGGCATATCACTGTCTACGAGCTTGATGAGAGAGCCGCCGAAGAAGTTGCCCAGACCGATACCAAAGGTAGTAAGTGCAAGACCTGTAACGTTCTGGTTTGCTCTTAAGGTAACGGTAAAGAAGCTGTAGATAAGGCCCATAATTACGGAGCCGATAATGGAACAAAGCAATGGAATGCAAACTGTGAGGAAGGGATTCATGTTGGCGGCGTCGTTGCCACAGGCATTTTCATAGAGGAAAGAGCCGATAACACCGCTGATAGAGCCAACATACATAATACCGGGAATACCAAGGTTAAGATGGCCTGATTTTTCGGTAATAATCTCGCCCACAGAGCCGAAGAGAAGCGGCACACCCAAAAGGATAGCACGGCAGATAAAGGTTATAATCATGCTTTTACCTCCTTTTTGCTGTGACGGAATTTAACAGAATAGCGGATGAAGAACTCGCAGCCTACAACAAAGAGGATAACAAGTCCTACTGCGATATCCGCAAAGCTTGCGTTAAGTGAGCAGGTGTCGGCGATTTTGCCTGCACCCATTCTGAGGAATACTGTGAGAGCTGACATCAGCACCATAATAAAGGGATTGAACTGGCCGAGCCAGGATACCATAATTGCAGTAAAGCCCTGACCGCCAACGGTGTTTGTGTTGATGGAGTGGTCTGTACCTGCAACCAGAATCATACCTACGATACCGCACATTGCACCTGAGATAACCATGGTGCGGATAACAACCTTCTTTACGTTGATACCAACGTACTTGGCGGTTTTGCGGCTTTCACCAACAACGGTGATTTCGTATCCCTGCTTGCTGAATTTAAGATATACAAAAAGTGCCACAGTAAGCACTGCAATGATAATTACGTTGAGAAGATATCTGTTGCCGCCCAAAGTAGGCAGGTTACCTGTTGCAACAGGATGGATGGTGTTGGAGCCGCCACCCTCGATGTAAACATAATACTTGATAATCTGAGTGGCAACGTAGTTCATCATAAGAGTAAAGAGGGTTTCGTTGGTGTTGTAGCGAGCCTTGAAAAATGCAGGAATAACACCCCACAAGGCACCCGACAACACACTTGCCAGAACTACCACACAAAGCAGTGCAGGATAAGGAAGCTTGTCGCCAAGCTCAATCATACAAATAATCGAGGCAAGACCGCCCATGAGAGCCTGGCCCTCGGCACCGCAGTTCCAGAATTTCATCTTAAATGCAGGTGTTACCGCCAGAGAAAGACCAAGCAAAATTGCGGTTTCCTGCAGAAATTTCCAGAGCATTGTGGTTTTGCCCTCGGTGATTCTGCCGAAAGCACCCTTGAACATAATCTCATAAATTTCGGTGAAGCTGCCTTTTGTGAGCATCATAGAGATAGCTCCCACCAAAAGCACAGCCAAGACAATAGCACCAATTCGGATTAACCAAGCCTGCCACCAGTGGAGCTCGTCACGTTTTACAATGTGAATCAGGGGCTCACGGTGAGATTTAACTTCTTTAGTTGTCATTTTCACTGTCCCCTTCCTCTTTAGATTTTGTCATAAGAAGACCGATTTCTTCTTTGGTAGTGTTGCGGGCATCTACTGTGCCTGCGATTCTGCCCGAGCCGATAACCATAATGCGGTCAGAAAGCTCGATAAGTGCGTCGAGGTCCTCACCAACAAAAATAACCGCTGCACCCTTCTCCTTCTGCTCGTTGAGAAGGTTGAAAATTGTGTAGGATGAGTTGATATCAAGACCACGCACAGGATATGCCACCATCAGAACTGTGGGAGAAGATGCAATCTCTCGGCCCACAAGAACCTTCTGAACGTTACCGCCCGAAAGACGTCTTACGGGAGTTGTAACGCCGGGAGTAGCAACCTGAAGTCTTTCTACAATATCATTGGCAAGGTCACGGGGCTTTGTTCTGTGCAAAAACATACCCTTGCCTTTGCGGTAGCTTCTGAGCATCATATTGTCAACAATATCCATGTTGCCCACAAGTCCCATACCAAGTCTGTCCTCGGGAACAAAAGAAAGGCGAACGCCTAAGTTTCGAATCTGCATGGGGTTTTTGCCCCTTAAGTTTTCGCTGACGCCTGTTTTGGGATTATGATAGATAATGTCGCCTTCGGTGAGCTTCTGCAAACCTGCAACAGACTCCAAAAGCTCACGCTGACCGCTTCCTGCGATACCTGCAATACCCAGAATCTCGCCTGCGTTAACGGTGAAGTTGATATCGTCAAGAACTCGCACACCTTCGCGGTTGTTGCAGCAAACATGGTGAATCTCAAGTCTGGGGGTGACATTTTTGGGCTCAGTGCGGTTGATGTTGAGCTCGATTTTCTCGCCAACCATAAGCTCTGTGAGCTTCTGGGGGTCAACCTCTGAGGTTCTTACAACGCCTACGTTCTCACCTTTTCTCAGAACTGCAACCTTGTCAGAAATCGCCATAACCTCGTTGAGCTTGTGGGTGATGATGATGACAGCCTTGCCGTCCTCACGCATATTTCTGAGGATGCTGAAAAGTCGCTCAGTCTCCTGAGGAGTCAGTACCGCAGTAGGCTCGTCCAGAATGAGAATGTCGGCACCACGATAAAGCACCTTGATAATCTCAACGGTCTGTTTCTCAGACACGCTCATGGTGTAAACCTTCTTGTCAAGGTCGATGTCAAAGCCGTACTTGTCGCAGATTTCCTTAATCTTTGCCTTGCTTCTCTTAAGGTTGTATCTGCCGTCGTTAACGCCCAGAACAATATTCTCGGCAGCAGTGAACACGTCAACCAGCTTGAAGTGCTGGTGAATCATACCGATACCGTACTCAAAAGCAACCTTGGGAGAGGAGATAACCGCCTCTTTGCCGTTAACAAAAATCTGTCCCTCATCAGGAAAGTAAATTCCCGAAATCATATTCATCAAAGTGGTTTTGCCCGAGCCGTTTTCGCCCAGGATAGAGAGAATCTCGCCCTTGTATACCACAAGATTAACGTCCTTGTTGGCGATTAC
Organism: Oscillospiraceae bacterium; assembly: GCA_015066245.1. GTDB lineage: Bacteria > Bacillota > Clostridia > Oscillospirales > Acutalibacteraceae > Ruminococcoides. The sequence goes on along the minus strand of SVOS01000019.1, from coordinate 4,331 downwards.
TTTGGCACCAAAGGTTTTGGTAATGCCCTTAAGCTCGATAGCAATCTGCTTGTCCATATATAAACCCCCTTATTCTTCTTTAACTCTCAAGAGAATGCTCTCTGAAATCTCAAAAAGCACTCTGTTGAAAACTAAACAGTAATAAGGCGGAGCGAAAAGCTCCGCCTCATAAAAAGCTTTATCAGCCGTAGTTTCTGTCAAGAAGTGTGATACCGTCGATTTCGATATCAAAGTAAGGAGCAGAGCGGAACTTGGACTCGTAGAATACGCCGCCGTCAATAGCCTCTGTGTCCTTCTCGAAGTTTGCATCAGAATCAACGTCAGCCATGTAGCTTGTAAGAGTCTCGCCGCCAACTGTGAAGTTAGCTGTGTCGAATACGTTTATAGTGCCGTCAAGAAGCTGAGCCTTAACTTCCTCGATCTTCTCTACTGTGCCTGCAGCAGCAACAGCCTCGTTAACCTCTGTAAGAAGAACGGACTCTGTCTCGATTGTGCCTGTCCAGTCAGCCTCGATAGCCTTACCGTCGCGAACACACTCAATCATGTGCATGAAGTAAGGAGCCCAGTTGATTCTGGAAGAAACGATGAATGTGTTGGGGCAAGCAGCAATTGTGGAGCCGTTGTAAGAAACGTTGGGAACGCCTGCTGTCTCACAAGCTGTGGGAGCACCCATGGAGTCAGCGTGCTGGCTGATAAGAACGCAACCGCCCTCGATAAGAGCCTGAGCTGCTTCTTTCTCTAACTGCTCGTCGTACCATGAACCGGTGAACTTAACATCCATTGTAACTGTGGGGCAAATGCTCTTTGCACCGAGGTAGAAGGATGTGTAACCGGACATAACCTCAGCAAATGTAAATGCACCAACATAACCCATCTTAGCCTTGTCAGCAGTGATTGTGCCAGCCTCGATCATCTCGTTGAGCTTCATACCTGCAGCAACACCTGCAAGATATCTGCCCTGATAGATAGAAGCAAATGCATTGTGGAAGTTGTCAAGACCTGCTGTGTGAGCCTGTGTACCTGTTGCGTGGCAGAACTCTACGTCAGCATATTCCCTAGCAGCGTTGATAAGGAAAGACTCGTGACCGAAGCTGTCTGCGAAAATTACGTTACAGCCGTCAACCTCGATAAGCTCAACAGCAGCATCGTAGCAAGCGTTGGACTCGGGAATCTGAGTCTTCTGAGCATACTCAACGCCCATTTCATCGCATGCAAGCTTTGCAGCATCCATGAAGTTCTTGTCGTAAGTGGAGTTTTCATCGTGAAGGAAGATAAAACCAACCTTTACTGTTTTGCCGCCATCAGCAGCGTTTGTTCCGTCTGTGCTTGTAGCAGTGCCATCCTCGGAGCAGCCTGCGAACATTGCGCATGTACCGAGAGCAAGTAAAAGCACGAGAACAAGTGAAAGTACCTTTTTCATTTCAATTTCCTCCTCGCCTTTTCGGCAAATTTTATTGTAATAAATTACATACATATCACAACAGTCTAATTATATCACCACAGTTTTTTTAAGTCAATTAAGTTTGAATTTTTTGTATATCTGATAAAATTATGTGCAATCAACCTATGTAAAATGCCGATTTTTATTTGCAAATAAGAAAAATATCATATTTTCATCCTACAAAGTATGGTAAAAAATAAAGCCCGCAAATATGTATCGTGAAAAAACAATGGGAGGGCACCGTTAGCCACGGGTTAGCCACCCGAGGGCATTTCACCTACGGATAGACTCATATGGAGTAAAACTTCCGTTGACGGTGGATCGTTAATAATTTAATCAAATTTTTATCGTAGTGGAGCGGCTCTGTCCGCTCCCACTTTTTTTATTTGAGGAAAAGAAATGAGAGGGCACAAAGACCCTCCCCTACATTATTTTATGACCTACCATTGGCATTAGATAAAAAAGCCTCCCTTGCCCTAAAGGGAGGGGGACCGCTTGCGGTGGAGGGATATATCCTCTATATATAACTTTCATATAAACTCGTATCCCCCTGTCAGCTTCGCTGACATCCCCCTTTAGGCAAGGGGGACATATAAACGTTTTATTATAATTTAAACTACAATCGCACACGCAGTGTGCCACCAACATTTTTGCGAAAGCAAATACATCATTTTGCCACAGCAAAACATCATTAGTGAAACGACATCATATCGCGTAAGCGATGCATCATTTCTGATGGGCATTTATACTGCTTTCCTATCGTCGCAGACGATATATCACCTAATCCGCGTGGCAAATTCACTGCACATCTCCAAAGAGGGTGACAACGGTGTAGTCTCTGTGGAGTTTTTTCAGAATAACGTCTGTTAAATCCGAGGTTTTGATTTTAAGGCTTGAGGTATTGACACAAGGGTGGCATCCGAAGTATTCGCCCTTCAGAACGTCCTCGTCAATCACAAGCCTCACCCGCTTTTCTTTGTCATTAATAAGCCCCAGCACACTTGCCGAGCCTGCAGAGGTAGAGAGAAGCTCTATCATCTTCTCCTCCTCACCGAAGGAAAGACGGCTGACGCCCAGAGCCTTTGAAAGCTCTTTTGTCTTAAACACCTTGTCTGCAGGCATCATCAGAAGGTAAAAATCGGTTTTCTGACGGTTTGTGAGAAATAAATTCTTGCATATCAGTGCCCCTAAGGACTTGTCGATTTCCTGACAGATTTCCATGGTAAAGGCGGGCTCATGGTCAAGCCTCAAATAACTAACATTCAAATCATCAAGAAAGGTGTAGACGGCTTTTTCAATATCTGACCTTGTGTCAAAGTCCGAGGGTCTGCCCTCTTTTAGCTCAAGCATCTTAGTCCTCCAGCAGTTTTGTGAGATTTTTAAAGGGCGAAAGGCTCTTTTTGAGGATGCCGTGAATGTGAGCAATGAGCACACCGTAGTTAACCATGGCAACGCCCTCTGCCTTAGCCATGTTGAGCCTGTACTCCATCTCGCGATTATTCAGCATGCAGCCGCCGCAGTGGACAACAAGCGCATAATCGGACAAATCCTCAGGAAAATCACCGCCGCTGGTAAAGGCAAACTCTACTTCCTTTTTTGTATAGTCCTTTATCCATTTCGGAAGCTTCACTGTGCCGATGTCTCCGCACTGACGATGGTGGGTACAACCCTCGCTGATGAGCACCTTGTCGCCGTCTTTAAGATTTTTAAGGGCAGCAGCACCTTTTACAAGGGTATCCAAATCGCCCTTGTACCTTGCAAAAAGAATAGAGAAAGAAGTGAGGTTGATGTCCTCGGGCACATCCTTTGAAACAATGCCGAAAACCTGAGAATCTGTGATAACAAGCTTTGGCTTTTCTTTAAAATTCTCAAGAGTGCTTTTAAGCTCGGAGGGCTGGCAAAGTACAGGCTTGCAGTGCAAATCAAGAAGCTCTCTGAGAGTCTGCTGCTGAGGGAGAATAAGCCTGCCCTTGGGGGCGGACTCGTCAATGGGAGTGACTAAAACCACTGTGTCTCCCCTGTCTACCAAATCAGCAAGGATGTATTTTTCTTTTTTAGAATTAAGCATAGTGCCGATAAGCTCTTTGAGCTCCTCAATGTTCTTTTTGTCTTTGGCACTGACTGAGATTTCGTTTTTGTTTTCTGTTTTGATTTCTGCCAAATCGGCTTTGTTGTAGGCGATGATGTAAGGAATTTTTCGCTCTTTGAAAAGCTCGATAAGCTCCTTATCATCGTCAGAAATGCCCTTTTCGGCATCAACCACCAGCACCGCAATGTCGACTGACGCCAGAACTTTGCGGGTTTTTCTGACTCTGAGCTCACCAAGAGTGCCAACATCGTCAAAACCGGGTGTGTCGATGATAACCACCGCACCAATGGGCAGAAGCTCCATTGCCTTTTTGACGGGGTCGGTGGTGGTGCCAAGAACATCGGAGACCACGGAAAGCTCCTGATTTGTGACGGCATTCACAAGGCTGGATTTGCCGGCGTTGCGAAGTCCGAAAAAGCCGATATGAACCCTCTCGGATGAGGGAGTATTTGTAAGGCTCATATTTGCCTCCTTAAGAATAATTAGTAAAATATCAAATGAACATTAAATTAATCGCAGCTTTTCGAGAGGGGATGAAGCCCCTATGGTAGACGTTGCATATAATTTAAACTATAATCGCACACGCAGTGTGCCACCAACATTTTTGCGAAAGCAAATACATCATTTTGCCAAAGCAAAACATCATTAGTGAAACGACATCATATCGCGTAAGCGATGCATCATTTCGGACATAATTTAAGCCTCCCTTGCCCTAAAGGGAGGGGGACCGCTTGCGGTGGAGGGATATATCCTCTATATAAAACTTACATATAAACGTGTATCCCCCTGTCAGCTTCGCTG
>SVOS01000030.1 GCA_015066245.1 Oscillospiraceae bacterium | reverse complement strand
TGTTATTCCGTCAGTCAGCCGATAGTTGCTTTCGTAAGGACTGTAATCGTAATAACTTGTCGGTTCCAGTAGAGCGTATTCTATAAATTGATTATTTACACTCTTTTGAGTATCGCTGTAATCGGCAGAATCATTTTCGTAATAGTCGTAATCTTCTTCGTAAGCTGCCTCTCCTGCGTAATCGGAGCTTTGGGAAACATTTTGCAGTTCGCTTTCGGGCTGTGGGGGTAAGCCTTGTTCTTCTTGAGCTTCTGTAGGCACGGCGGCTGTTGGTTTCGGTGTGTTTTCTTTGGAAGCGGTTTGCGGTTGTGTTGCGACAATTTCGTGGACGGATGCCTTAAGTGGAGGTTCTTCTGTCACATCGGTTGCGCTCACGGGACTTGACATAAAGCACATAGGTACAAACAAACACACAGCCAAGGATAAAAGCGTTATCCACAAAGCAGGCTTTTTGTAGTTAAGTACAAACACAATGCGTTTTTTTACACCAATCTCGGCAAAAGCTATGGGAGATGCTTTTATATAGGTTTTCTGAGCACTGCATCTGATGAGGGCATTTGAGTAGTTTTTCTTCTCCTTTACACCCATTTGTTTAACAACCTTCTCGTCACAGGCAAGCTCTACATCTCTGCAAAACATTATATATGCCACCCACACAAGAGGATTAAACCAATGCAGACACAGAATAGTAAATCCCAAGGGTCTTGTGATGTGATCAAGTCTGTTTATATGGGCTTTTTCGTGAGTGATTACATACCTGATGTCTTTGTGGGAAATATCAGAGGGAAGATAGATTTTAGGCTTTATAAATCCCATGACAAAGGGTGTGGAAATGTTATCGCAAAGATAGACGTTATCCTTTATGCACACTGAGCCTATTACGTTTCGGTAGGTGATAACGGCTGATATCACCGAATAGGTAAAAATTCCTAAAGCGCCGATTAACCACACCAGAGCAAGAATACTGATTATATCTGTATTTCCTTGTGCTGTGGTGCTTTCGATGTGACTTGGCTGAGGTGCAGAGCTTGCTGCAGGGGACACTATGATTTCCGATTCGACGTTAGACGGATGAGAAAAAACACTCGGAAATCTGGGAGTCAGACACAGTGCGCTTTCAATGGAAAAAGGTATAACAAGCCTTATCCCTGCAAATCCCCAAAACGCACAGGAAATCCATCGGGGAGATGTTCTTAAAAGCAGTCTTAAAACAAGTATAACCACAATCAAAAAGCTTGCGGTTATACTGATTTCTAAAAGCTTTGATAAAAAAACCTGCATGTTATTTTTTCTCCTTGTACTCGTCAACCAAATCAGCAAGATAGTTAACTTCTTCCTTGGAGAGTTTTCTGCCCTTTGTAAATGCACAGAAAAATGCAGGCAAGGAATCTCCAAAGGAGGTTTTGATAAAATGCTGACTTTGATTTGCTTTATATTCTTCTTCGGTCATCACAACGGACACAATACCACCCTCGCTCTTAAAAAGTCCCTTGTTACAAAGGCGCTTAAGCACGGTATAGGTAGTAGTCCGTTTCCAGTTGAATTCCTTTTCACACACACGGATAAGCTCTGAGGAGGTAATTTCCTTTGCGTTCCATATAATATGGGCAAAGTTCTCCTCAAGAGAACCTAAACTTATTTCTTTCATTTTCTTCAACCGCCTATCTGTCTATAGATTGTAGACATAGTATATATTAGAATTTACATAAATGTCAACGACTTATCCGTAGAAAAAATAAAATCGGTAGAATATACTAAATTGTGCCGATGTGTTTATACAAAATAAATAATCAAATTGTGTGTTGATGCTTGGTTGTGCGCTTGTGAATATATAGATAAAGCTGTTAATAATCCCTCCGCCGCACAGGGACGTTACTATTAATTATGGATGTACATAAAAACGGATGGTGTTTTGTGCAAAAAAACACCCCCGAGGGAAAGTCTTCGGGGGTGTTGAGTGTAAAATTTATCAGTTGAAGAAGCAGTAGAATGCACGGTATGCCATATAGATGTCAACCTTGGAGATAATCTCGAAGGGAGCGTGCATAGAGAGTACAGGAACACCCAAATCTACAACGTCAACGTTCATGTTAGCAACGTATTTTGCGATTGTACCGCCGCCGCCAAGGTCAACCCTACCAAGCTCGCCAACCTGCCAGAGAATGTTGTTCTGCTCGAGCATAGCACGAACTTCGCCCATATACTCGGCAGAAGCGTCGGATGTGCCGCCTTTGCCGCCGTGGCCTGTGTACTTACTGATTACAACACCTTCGTTGAGGTAGGAGCTGTCCCCTGTCTTTTTGATCAGTTGCGAGGCTTAAATAAATCGGAGAGCATTTATTTGAGTTTGCGTTTACCTGTATTCGCTGTAGGGGATAACGCTTACGGTTGTGGCAGAGGTATCCTCAAAGCATCCTACCATAATATAGTAGCTGTCGCCTGCGGTGAGCTTGCCTCGGATTGCAAAATCCGAATTGGTTTCGCTTATATTATCGCTGAGAAGCACGCTTTCGCCCATAGCGTTCATAACAGCAACATAGGGATTACCGCCTTTTGAGCGTATAACGATGTCCATATCCTCTTCGGCATTAAGTAAGAAAAGTTTATAATCATTTTGATGTGCAAAATTGATATCCACATTGTCGCCGAGGGTTATATATGAATATTCCTCTTCGTGGTCTGACTCATAATCTGCTTCTGTACCCTCGCTTACAGAGAATTTTACAGCCTGGGTTCCTGCCTGAGTGTAGCCTGCAAACATAAGATAATAGGTTTCGCCTGCGTACAAGTATTCTGTTAAGCTTGTACCTGTGTTGTTGTTTGCTTCGCTTGCCCAGATGAGTGATGCGCCGAGACCCGAGTCAAATACAGTGCTGTCAAAGAGTGTGATTGACGAGTAGTAATCGTGAAGCGTAGTGTTTTGGGGGTTATGGGTATCTATTGCAAACTTATAGTATCCATCTTTTGAGGGTGTGAATTTGTAGCCGTAAACTCCGTCGTCGTACTCTGTAAACGCTGACTCGTAATAGAATTCGGACAATACCTCTTCGGAGAGAGTTTCGGCATCTCTGAAGTAGTAATTTGTATAGGTATCATATTGAATGGTACAGTTGTCTAAGGTATTGTCTATATCCGGATATCTGTAAACTACAACAAAGAATTCTTGGGCGGTTGACAGATGAAAAGCAAATCCAAAGCTGTTTCTGTTGTATTCAAGATAATCCTTACAGCTGATAAAGCATCCCTTTGTATCGAAGATGTAAACAATGGTGGAATCTTCTACAAAGACGTCGAGGTAGCCGATGTCGTCACGGGTTCCGTCTATTGTAACCTTGTAGACGGTTGCCATAGTTTCCTGGTTGGTGATGGAGAAGTCGGAGCCGAGAGGCAGGTCGGTATAATCTGACACGTCAAAAGACATATACTCATAGGGAACTTCCTCAAGATAAACTTCTGCTCTTGTGTTGCCGCTTTCTGTGCAGTTGACGATATACTTGTATTCGCCGGGTGTGAGGTAGCATTCAAGCATAGCGCCATGAAAAGAAGACGTTGAGCCTCCCGAGAAGGCGCGCAGAGCCTCGCCCTGCTCATTATAAAGGATAATCATACAGTCATCGTCTGATATTTTAAGGCGGTAGATGCCTTCTTTTTCGCAGTTAAAAATAAACGTACCCTCATAGCCAACGGTCACATGCATTGCTTCTGACTTGTTAAGGCTCAGATTCTTTACGGGATAAAGCACTTCTTCAAGTGGGAATCTGTCAATGATGCCCGCAAGCTTTTTTTGGATGCAGGTTGCGTCGGTGATTGTAAGCTTCCCGTCGTTGTCTACATCTGCGTTGTAATATCCGTTATAGGTCATTGATTCTATATCTGCAAGGAATTTCTGGATAAGGGTTGCGTCTTTGATTGAGACTTTTTCGTCAACGTTAACGTCGCCAACTACATATGATTCTCTCGCAGGTAAATCGTCACCGAGAGAGGACCATTTTTTGTCATAGCTTATGCCAAGCTCTCCAAGTCCGTCGCCCAGCTCTCCGGAGAATACGTTTGCGGGCAGACTGAGTAATAATGTCATAAGGATTGTGGTTATAAGCATTATTTTAAAGATTTTTTTCATATTTTTCACTCCTGTTGTTAATGAATTACGGTATGAGATCAGAATGATCGGGGAAGATCTGAATGCTGTAGTTGTTTTCTTCGGTTGCACCGAGGTTTCTGAAAGCGTAGTTGTCATAGGGACTCTTATATACATTTTTTTGATTTGTTATTCCGTCAGTCAGCCGATAGTTGCTTTCGTAAGGACTGTAATCGTAATAACTTGTCGGTTCCAGTAGAGCGTATTCTATAAATTGATTATTTACACTCTTTTGAGTATCGCTGTAATCGGCA
>SVOS01000001.1 GCA_015066245.1 Oscillospiraceae bacterium | reverse complement strand
TGCTGCGTCAGGGTTTCCCCCATTGCGCAATATCCCCCACTGCTGCCTCCCGTAGGAGTCTGGGCCGTGTCTCAGTCCCAATGTGGCCGTTCAACCTCTCAGTCCGGCTACCGATCGTCGCCTTGGTGAGCCGTTACCTCACCAACTAGCTAATCGGACGCGAGCCCATCTCTAAGCGATAAATCTTTGATATATCTGTCATGCGGCAAATATATATTATGCGGTATTACCATTCGTTTCCAAATGTTATTCCCCACTTAGAGGCAGGTTGCTCACGCGTTACTCACCCGTCCGCCACTAAGTGAAACAAGAAAATCCTGTAGCAAGCTACAATCAAATCAGCGTTTCACTCCGTTCGACTTGCATGTGTTAGGCACGCCGCCAGCGTTCGTCCTGAGCCAGGATCAAACTCTCTAAAATCTGTATCTTAACAGCCGAAGCCGTTAATATCAATTTCAGAGCTTTGTGTCTGCTCATTCTTAAACACTTGCGTGTTCTTTCTTCAAATCTCTTTCGAGATCCGGATTTGTAGTGTTTTTCTCACTGTAATTAGTTGAGTACTAATTTACTCAAATTCATTACGGGTTCTCATTTCTTTGTTGTTTAATTTTCAAGGTCCTTGTTCGTACAGGTTGCACAATTTGGAAGGTTGTTCTTTAGTGAACTTGCTTCGTTTTTTGTGGTGTCCCGTGCGGAACGTGTATTATAATACCACGTACCCCCTCAAATGTCAACCCCTTTTTTCAAATTTTTTTAAAAATTTTTAAAGTTTTTTTCGTGTCACAAAAAGTTGGGTTTTGTCTCTTTTTTATCACAAGATGTTGTAAGTGCTATATTGATTTTAAGTCATTTATCTGTTTTTAAACTCGTTATTGTCTGAAGGTTCTTATATATTAATTTTGAAAATACATATTACAAAATTAATAAAGCTCCCTCTTTTTCAAGAGAGAGCTAAAAAACCTATATTAATAGTATAGAGATTTATCTGCCGTTGGGATAGAAATCCTTAAATGCTTTGATAATTGCATCTTTGTGCTCGCCCTTACCGTCGGGAGCGATAACAACAATGGCAAATTCATTATTTACAGTAATCTCAAAGGAGCCGTTCTCCACATTATCATAGGTATATGTGCCTGTGAGAGCCTCTTTGTACTCATCTGATGTAGACTCACTGTAATAGTATACCTCTACAATCCACTTTTCCTTATCGAATGTATATGTGGACTGGTAGCCCTTTTCGGCACCGATAAGCTCAGCTTCCATTTTTCTTGTGGACTTGCCGGCTTCGTCTGCAGATGCGTTGTAGTCGTATACAAAATATCCTAAGTCGTCAAGATAGCTGCAAAGGCCTTCCAGAGAATAGTCATAGTCCTTATAGGAAATTTTTTCGGGATTTGCAGGCTCGGTTGCAGTTTCATAAGTTGCAGCAGGTGTACCGCCGCAAGCACCCAGCGCAAGCACTGACATAATAACCAAAAGCATTGCGATAATCTTCTTCATATTAACCTCCATAAATTTAAGGCAATTTAATTTTGTTTTTCTATAATAACACATTTTCAAATTTAAATCAATAGTGTATAATTACATAGAGTGAGGTGTTTTTATGCAAAAACTCAGCAGTATTATGAGGGCTGCCGTGGACAGATACAATATGATAGACGAAGGCGACAGAATTGGTGTAGGAGTTTCAGGAGGCAAGGACAGCCTTGCTTTACTTATGGGACTTGCACACCTAAGACGGTATTATCCTAAAAAATTCGAGCTGGTTGCTCTGACGGCAGACCCTTGCTTTTTCGGAGAGGATTCGGATTTCTCTCAAATTGAAAATCTGTGCCGCTCTCTGGATATACAATATATAATAAGAAGAACTGAACTTTACCACGTTGTATTTGAAGAAATGAAAAGCCAGAGTCCATGCTCTTTGTGTGCAAAAATGCGCCGAGGAATTCTTCACAACATGGCAAAAGATGCAGGTTGCAACAAAATCGCATTAGGACATCACTCTGACGATGCTGCCGAGACTTTTCTCATGAATCTTTTCTGCACCGGTACAGTTGGTTGCTTCAGCCCTGTTACTTATCTTTCAAACAAAGATTTATATATGATAAGACCGATGATTCTCGCAGAGGAGAGCAAAATTACGGCACTGACCGAAAAGCTCAATCTGCCCGTTGTAAAAAGCCGTTGTCCTATGGATAAAAATACTGAGCGTGAACGGTCTAAGGAGCTTATCAAAAATTTAAGCAAGGACTACCCCGATTTAAAGACGAAACTTCTGGGTGCTTTGGAAAGAGGAAACATCAGCGGTTGGGGAAACAAGTAATTTCAGCCAATATATAGCAAGGCGGAGACAAAATTGTCTCCGCCTTGTTTATATAATGTAAGAGATGTGTGGAAATATCAGATCAACCTAAAACATATACAGTAACATCGCGTCTGCCCCAGATTACGCATTCATCGTAAGTAGGATAGAAAACGTCTACCAATGCCTCGCCGCTCATCAGAGCTCCGCCTGTGTCGACCGCTGTTGCATATCCATAGAGAATACTGCCGTCAGATGCAACTATATAAAGCTTTGTTCCATAAGGAATGAGGTCGGGATTAACCGCTACACCGCCCTTGTATACAGGTACGCCCGTGGCGGTATGAGAACCTTCTGCGGCATAGTATGCAGTTGCTGAGCCTGTGTATACATTAATATAAGAAACTTCGTTGCCGTTGTGGTCTATAAATGTACCTGCACCTTCACCTGTGGGAGGAACAAAATCATAGTCAGGCTCATCGTAATCATAGTCATAGTCATACTCGGGCTCTTCGTAAGTACCCACAAGCTCAATCTGGTCAACGGGCTCTCTTGTTATTTTTTCGCTTACAACCTCACTGTCAACAAGCTCGCCGTCAACGTACTTACATTTGTAAGTTACTTCTTTTTCGCCTTCAATACCATACGAATAAATCTCGGTAACACCAAGATACATATCGTCGGTTTCTTCTGTTACAAAACCATAATCTACTGTTTCGGTTTTGATTTCTTCTTTATACTCTACACGATTGATAACAATCTCAAGACCATCTTCGATGGCGGTATCTTCGCTTACATTAATAATATCGTCTTTGTTAAGCTTAACGCCGCTTTCTTTGAGGAACTCAGCAACAGTAATTGCCTTGGTAGCAACCTCAGTTGTAACCTTGCTGTCTGTAAGAACTACAACACAATCTGCAGTAATCTCAATCACAGTACCCGCTTTAACTTCTGCATCAAGAGGAAGGCTGACGCTCTCGGCACCCGAAAGAGTAAAGCCTGCTGCGTTAATCGCCTCTGAAACCGTGCCGCCTGCTACCTTAACCATAAAGCTTTCGCCACGGTATACGACCTCAACATCGAAGGCTCTTATAATAGTAAGGGAAACTGCACCGTCAGCATCAACACGATGAACCTCGTCTTTTTCGTCCAGAGTTATGCCGGCCTGAGACAGTATATCATCAGTATAAAGAGCAGAGGTGTCGGAGGAGTTGTCTTTGCCCGCTGCATATAAAGTTGTGCTTGCTGCAACAGCAGCAAACAAAATCAAAGCTACAATTGCCGCAACAATGAAAAAGCTTTTTTCCTTAAGGGATTTTGACATTACAAACCGACTCCTTTCTCTCAAAATCTCATCAGAACACTATATTCCAATGCTACAAAATGATTATAAACAACATTTTCATATGAGTCAAACAAACAGAGCTGATAGTTTTTGTGCATTTTGACTAACTGCCCCTGTGGCATCTTGACGCTTGTTGTCGTGCCTCCCCCATATGTTGGGTTTTTTGATTTTATTTTTACAAAAAAACTGTGTAATATTGTTAAAATTTAATTATTACAAAAATGTAACAAAAAATGACAACTCACAAGGCCAAATTGCCATTTTTTGCACAATATCAAAAATTATCTTTCCGCTTAAACACTGGGGTTACGGCAGGTTTAAGTCTTAAATCAGCCACAACAAAGAAAGGGATATGCCTCATAAAAGCATATCCCTTAAGGTTATTTTTCTGTATTTTCAGGAAGCTCAAACCAGAAGGTGCTTCCCTTATTAATTACACTTGTAACTCCAAAATGTGCCTGATGCAAATCAAGAATTTCCTTAACAATAGAAAGCCCCAGACCTGAGCCCACTACTGCACGCTGGTGATTTTTGTCGGCACGATAATATCTGTCCCAGATATGCTGAAGCTTTTCTGGCTCTATACCCTTGCCGCTGTCAGTAACCTCAATTCTTACATTTTTGTCTTTGACAATTTGTCTTACAACGATCTCTTTGTCTATATCAGAATAATTCACCGCATTGGAAATAAGATTATAGAGCACCTGCTCAATTCTTGCCTTATCAGCAAAAACCAACGCATCGTCATCATATTCAAACTTCAGGCTATACCCCTGCTGCTGAGAAACCACATTGAATCTGGTCATAATATCAGCAGTACAATCGGTAATGGAGAAGGTGGTTTTTGATATGGGCACCGCTCCGCTCTGAAGTTTTGATATATCCAGCAAATCGGTTACAAGGTTCGAAAGTCTTGTGCTTTCGTCAATAATCGCCTGAAGATTATCCTCGTTCATTTCTCCGGGGATATCCCGCATTACCTCAGCATAGCCCTTTATCATAGTAAGGGGTGTACGCAAATCATGGCTTACGTTGGCAACAAGCTCTTTTCTGAGCTCTGTAGCAACGCCAAGCTCTGAGGCTGCAAAGCTGAGAGTCGAGTTAAGCTCCTCTACCTCCCTGTATCCTTTGCTGTCAAAATCAACAGAATAGTCTTCGCCTGCAAGACGTTTGGCTTTTTCTGTAGTTTCTTTGAGAGGCTTTGAAACCTTAAGGCTTATCAACACCGCCATAATTATACTCAGTATAACCACAAAACCTGTTATTATAATGAGTATAAACCTCATGGTGGTAACGGTGCTTTCGATAGGAGTAATCTCGGAGCGCAGCATAACCATAAACTCGTTATTATCTGCATCTTTGGCAATTCTTACACAGGTAAGTATCGCAACGCCCTCACGTTCGTGACGCGGCTCCTGGTGCTCCTTATGAAGCTTGTTAGGTGACGCCTGCTCAACGTCCTCATAAAACACCATTTCGCCATTATTTGCTTTTGCTTCTTTATAATATGAGTGCAGCTGATGCGGATAATAGTCAATACCCCAATCGTCCTGCTGGCGAGAAGTATAAAGCTGATAGAAAATAATGCTGGAACGGGTATCGTAGATTTCTATACCCATCTGATTTTTCTTATGCATTTCATCAAGAGTATAAGAAAAATTATCGTCATCTATATGCTCAACAATATAATCCGCGCTGTTTTCGATGCTGGCGGTCTTTATCATGCGATAAAGGTCATCCAGAAATACCGTCTGAGTCAGCCACAAAGCCGCCAAAATCAGAGCAGCAAATCCCAGAAAGTACATGAGCAGCTTTTGTCTGAGCCTTAGCGAATGTTTTTTATTCTGCTTCAAAACGATAACCAACTCCCCTCAGCGTAACTACGCAGGAGCTATATTCGCCCAATGATTTTCTGAGGAGTTTTACGTGAGTATCAAGAGTGCGGTCATCGCCAAAGAAGTCATATCCCCAGACTTTGCTTATGAGTGTCTCACGGGTAAGAGCAAGACCGCGGTTTTTTACCATATAAAAGAAAAGGTCGTACTCTTTTGGGGTCATATTGACGCGCTGATTGTCTATTGTTACAATTCTTGCGGAAAAATCCACAGAAAGGCCCTTGTAGTTGAAAACATCGCCCTCTTCTTTTGTGCCTTGGCTGCGTTTGATTACTGCCGCAACACGCATCATCAGCTCTCTTGGAGAGAAAGGCTTAACCACATAATCATCAACTCCAAGCTCGAAGCCGTGGATGCGATCATATTCTTCGCCACGGGCAGAAAGCATAATAATTGGAGTTTTCTTCTGCTTTCTGATTTCTTTGCAAGCAGAAAAGCCGTCCAGCTCAGGCATCATAACATCCATTATAATCAAATCATAATCTTCAGCCAGCGCCATAGCCACTGCCTGCATACCGTCAACAGCCTCAGCGACCTCATAGCCCTCAAAATCTGCATATTTCTTTATAATTTCTCTTATACCGAATTCGTCATCGGCTACAAGTAATCTATTCATTTTACACCCTCCTGTTACTTTATATCTTCTTTATATTCTCATATTGTGACAGCTTTTTGATTAATGGATTAATTCTAAGTAAATTTTGAGAAAACATCCATAAATCCTTTTGTTTTTTCCCATATTACCCATTTTTTGAAGTCTTTTTCCATATCCTTAAAGGATATTTCTTCATCCTTTACTAATTCAACACACAAGGCAGGTCTTCTGAATCGGTGTCGAAACCAGTTTTCAAAGCCGCCCGAATAATCCGCCACATCTTCTGTAGGCTTTATAAGCTGAAATCCACAGTGCTCCTCAAGAGCCTTTGCAAGCTTATAGTCACCTCTTATTGCTCCATTCCCTTTGTCACGCCAAAAAATACAGTTTCCTCTGGCATGAAGCGAGACCGCAGCATCAAAATAAGCTTTGCAACAAATATTAATTACGGATTCTGTTTCTTTTTCGGACGCTGCCCGAATGCCGCCCTGCCTCGACTTGGGGACCTTCAAAAATTCATAGGGAAAATTTGCGTTCAGATTTATATTATTTGCATTGTTCTTATAAAATGTCGGCAAAAAACCCGCATCTTTTTCGAAAGGCTCATCTCTGCCCCAAAAAATTTCAACACCATCGGGGTTTACCACAGGCATAACAAAAAACGTCGCTTCTGCAAGGCATTTTTCTTTATGCTCAAGAGCCTTTTCCATCAACCGCACCGAGAAAAGCGAGCTTATCCACTCTCTGCCGTGAATTGAGCCAAGGATGAGAAGCTTTTTTCTTCCTTTGCCGATTTTCGCAAGTGGAATCCCTCTGCCTTTCGGGGTAATTCCGCAAAAATCCGCCGTAACTTCCTTTGGATGTCTTTTCTCAAGAGATTTCAGATCCTGCAGAATTTCTTTGTATCCGTAAATAAGAACCACCTCGCCTGCATAATCAAAATATAATATGCAGGCAAACCGTATTTATTTCATTTTTTCTATTATCTCTTCTGCTGCTTTTGCGGCTATGTATACAAGCTCCGAGCAAGGACGTTTTTCGTAGTATTCCTTTGTACGGGGCTCTGCAACTGCACTGTCACCTCTGCGGGGTACACCCAGCATATCTGCACAAACAATAGAGCCTGTTTCTTTTTCAAAAATTTCTACTACCTTGCGGATTTCTTCGTAGACTCTGGTTTTAGCATCAGGGTTGTTAAGCTCAAAGCTACCCATAGCAAGAGACACCGCCAATGTAGCACCTGTTACTGCACCGCAGGTTTCTCTCAGTCTTCCGATACCGCCGCCAAGTCCTGCAGACAGTGTCATTGCCACATTAAGATCAAGGCCGTAATCCTCTGCAAAGGCACCAAAGGTTGCCTGAGCACAGTTATATCCTTTTAAGAAAAGCTCTCTGGCTTTCTCCGCTTTAGTCATATTAATCACTCCTGAATATTTATATACCTATTATAATATAATTTTTACTTTCGTGCAACAAAGGCAAAAAGAAAAGCTCCCCAAAGGGGAGCTTTGAATAAGCTTAGTACAAATCACCAAGGAAAGCGGCACCGATAAGTCCTGCATCGTTGCCAAGAGATGCTTTGCAGATAATTGTCTGCTTGGGGTTGTGCTTTGTGTAACGCTCTTTCTCAATAATAGCTCTTAAGGGAGCAAGTAATGTTTCGCCTTCGTTTGAAACACCGCCACCGATGCAAAGCACATCGGGCTGGAAGATATTAATTGCATTGATAATACCGCAGGCAAGGTAGCTTAAGTACTCGTCAACTACAGCTTTACCGCTTGCGTCTCCTGCACGCATAGCATCAAAAGCAGTTCTGCCGTCAACCTTGTTGATGTCACCGTCAACAGACTTAAGCATATAGGAGAAGTCGGGCTTTTCTTTTAAGATAGCCTCTTTTGTCATGTTGATAAGGCCTGTTGCAGAAGCATAAGCCTCCCAGCAGCCGCATCTTCCGCAAGCACACTCTTTGCCGTCTTTAACAATTACCATATGGCCCATCTCGGCACCTGCGTAGTTGGAGCCTGAGTAGATTTTGCCGTCGATAATAATACCGCCGCCAACACCTGTGCCGATAGTAATGGCAATAGCATTCTTTGTACCCTTTGCAGAACCTGCAAGGAACTCACCGTAAGCAGCAGCATTTGCGTCATTCTCAATAATAACCTTTTTACCGCCGAGACGCTCCTGCATCATCTGTGTAACTGCCCAGTTGTGGAAGAAAAGGTTAGCAGAATATTCGATAATACCTGTTTCGGGGTTAACAGCTCCGGGAACACCGATACCAACTGAATCGATATCATCAAGAGTAATGCCTGCCTCTGCTATAGCTGCAAGAGCAACCTCTGCCATAGAATCGCAGATTTCAGCCTCAGGACGAGGAACAGCGGTCTTACACTGTGCCTTTGCCACAATCTCGTAATTCTCGTTTACAACACCGGCAACAATATTTGTGCCGCCAAGGTCGATACCAAGTCTGTACATAAAAAATCCTTCTTTCATAATTGATACGCTTGTACGCCAAGCGTTAAAATCCAATATAAGTATAACACACAGAACCTCTGTTATAAAGGGGATTTTTCAAGTTTTCTCAAATTTTTAATTACAAAAATGTAATTTTAACAAAAATCGCAAGTGAGCATTTGAGAGCATTTTCGAGTATTTGGGAGCATTTTAAAGATGATAGTATAGTAAATTAAAAATTTTAGAAAAAGGTGTTGACATTAATTTAGCCTTATGTTATTATACTGAGGCACGAAAAAAAGAAATATCAGGAGGTTATTTGCTATGTCAACATTTATGGCTAAAAAAGGCGAAATCGACCGCAAGTGGTATGTAATAGATGCAGCCGGCAAGCCCCTCGGTAAGGTTGCTGCTCAGGCAGCTACATTGCTCCGTGGCAAGCACAAGGTTACTTTTACTCCCCACGTTGATTGCGGCGACCATGTTGTTATCATCAACTGCAAGGATGTAGTTTTAACAGGTAACAAGCTCACTCAGAAGAAGTGGTACAGACACACAGGTTACGTTGGTCACCTCAAGGAGACTGACTATAAGACACTTATGGCTACAAAGCCCGAGAAGGCTATGGAGCTCGCAGTTAAGGGTATGATCCCCTCTAACTCTTTAGGCAGAGATCAGATGCTCAGACTCCGTCTCTTTGCAGGCGCAGAGCACAATCATCAGGCTCAGCAGCCTGAGACTTTTGAAATGTAAGAAAGGAGGACACAACAATGTACGATAAGGCACCTTATTTCTATGGTACAGGCAGAAGAAAGAGCTCCGTTGCTCGCGTTCGCCTATATCAGGGTACAGGCAAAATCACAATCAACGACAGAGACATCGACGATTACTTCGGTCTCGAGACACTCAAACTCATTGTTCGTCAGCCTCTTGAGCTTACAGAGACAGGCGCAAAGTTTGACGTAGTTTGCAGAGTTGCAGGCGGCGGCGTTACAGGCCAGGCTGGTGCAATCCGTCACGGTATCTCCCGTGCACTTCTCCAGTACGACAGCGAAGCACTCCGTGCTACACTTAAGAAGGCTGGCTTCCTCACACGTGATCCCAGAATGAAAGAGCGTAAGAAGCCCGGTCTCAAGGGCGCAAGACGTGCTCCTCAGTTCTCCAAGAGATAATCATTTATTTCTTACAAAAACAACAAACCCCGAAACCATCACGGTTTTCGGGGTTTTTCTTTTGACAAATTCGGGGGGCTTTAAACTCAAATAACACATCCTATGGCAAAATAACCATAGGATGCTCAGGACAATATTTATTTTTTCCTTACCAGACTCAGTCCAAGCAAAAATACAATAATACACACTGCCGAACCTGTTGCTACATTCATAATACGGATTTCTGTTTCGGTCATTCCCTCAAAGGATACAAGCATGGACCTTTGCAAAGAAAACATAGAAACAAAAGCATCGGCAAAAGACAGATTTCGTAATGTAATCAGTTTTGCAGACGTGCTTTTTCTCGATTTCACCCAATTTACGGAAGCAAGAGTTATTTTTGTAAAGGCATAAATTGCCATCACCAACATTACTATAAGATGAAACTCTTTGCCTCGCTCCTTCACAAAAGCCAGGATTACTGTACCCACAAGCGGCAATGACAATAACATTAACATGATTCCCGTAAAGCGTAGTGCGATGCCTTCATGAACTTTTGATTGCAGTACCGCAAAGCGAACACAGCTTAGTATTGCGTAATAAATTCCGATTGTAAACAGCCACCACGAGGCGGCTGTTACACCGAAAATTATATGATAGGCACTGTATGCCATATTGAGGCCTAAGCTTATTAAAGCTATCCGCTGTGTATTTTCAGCTGACATTTTCTTTCCCATAAATACAAATTGTTATTATCTTCGATATTTCATCAATAGGTTTGTCGCAATCGTTTCTTAACCACTCAACTACTATGGCATTTATTCCGTTAAGATAATACATCATAACATAATTTCTGATTTCCGACGAATACTGAAATCTATCCAGAATCGGATTAAAAATACCATCAAACATGCGCTTGTATATATCTTCAAACCCTAAAGTTTTGTTGTGTGTCAATGCAGTTCTGAAAACTTCCTTGTGGTCTTTGATATAAGTCAGATAAGGAAACAGATACTCGTCACCAATAAAAACCAATTCATCAAGATTGCGTTCTTTCAAATTGCATATTGCTGTTTTTACATCAGGTGTAAAATATGCAGAAAAATCGTCCAGCAAATATCTGGCAGTTTCGCTCAGCAAATCACCGATAGTTTCATAATGCAAATAAAATGTAGAGCGGTTTACTCCTGCTTCTTTGCATATTTCGCTGACAGTAACATATTCAATGGGCTTCTTCTTTAGCAAAGAAATCAGTGCAAGGTCGAATTTAGTGGCTGTATTGAAATATTTACTTTCAGATTTGTTCATAAAACCACTTCCTGCAAAAATCAGTTACTTATCGGCAATTTCGCGAGCAAGCTGAACAATTTCATAAGCATATTTAGACTTGCCCTTTTCAAGCATTTTCTTATAAATCGGATAATTTACGGCACAGCCTGCCATTCCAACTACACCTATTACTATTCCGAGAACTATACCCATCAGACCTTCGCCGATAACCCCCATAGCAAGGCTCATACCTGTACCAAAAACAAGTGCAGACACAATTCCGCAAGTATATGCAAATACTGTAGCCGGACGTTTTGCCTGTCTGTCAAGTTTCTTAAGAGCTATTAATTTTGAGTTTTCTTTGGGCGCATAATCTTTTGCTATAGCTTCTGCTACAATTTTATCTGTGTTCATTTGCGAACCTCCTTTGATTTTGTAACCTTATTTTACAATCTCAAAGAAATAAACTGAACAACATATATACATGAAAATGTTGATTTTAAATTGTTTTTTACAATTATAGCACAAAAATTTTAATTATGCCGCAAATTACGACGATTTTACATTTTTAATTTGACATATTGCGGCTTACGCGATATTATTATATTATCAAGTTAAACATTCTTAAGGAGTGATTTTATGTTTTGCAATAATTGTGGTGCTCAACTCAACGATGATGCAAAGTTCTGTTTTTGTTGCGGTTGTCAGGTCAGCCGTCCTAATGAGGTAGTAGCAGAGCCCGCCTCTCAGCCCGAACCGATAATTGAGCCTGATGTTCAGCCTGAGCCCATTGCCCAGCCCGAACCCGTTGCCCAGGATGCTAATCCGTATGCTCAGTATCCTGCTCAGGAAACACCCGTAGCCGAGCCCTACACCCAGCAGGCGCCTCCGGCTTATACTCCCCCTGCACCTCAGTACACTCAACCTGCACCCCAGTATACACAGCCTACTCCACCACCTGCATATATGCCTCCTGCACCCGAGCAGAACTACCAGCCTCCCGTGTATGACGCATATCCTCAGAATCCGGTATACAACGCCTATCCTGCTCCCACACCTCAGGAGCCTGCCAAGCACAACGCTTTCACCATTATTTCTGCAATTGGTATGGCTATCATGTTCTTTATTTACCTGATGCCCTGGGTCACAACACGCAGCGGTGAAAACCTTAATCTGTTTATGGCTTTTTCCGACACAGATCTTTTCTATTATGCAGATCTTGAAGGTCTTGTATTTTGTGCAATCTTAATGCTGGTATGTATCGGTATGCTTATTCCCGGTGTTGTTCTCGCATTTGTAAAACGTTCTGATATGCCCTTGGGCTTTGCCATCACCGCCTCAATACTTTCTCTGGTTACTGTAACCTTCTTTGCGATGATGATGACTGATGCTTATCGTGCATACGCAACACCTGCTCCTGTTTTCCTGTTCTTATTTGCTATCGCAAACATCGTTTTTGTAAACCTGGCAAAAAGAAAATAACATTAATAAAAACAACACCTCAGACTTTAATTAGTCTGAGGTGTTGTTTATAAATGTTAATCTGTATCAAGCTTGAGAACCGCCATAAACGCCTCCTGAGGCACCTCAACAGTACCCAACTGGCGCATACGCTTTTTGCCCTCTTTCTGCTTCTCAAGAAGCTTCTTCTTTCGGGTAATGTCACCGCCGTAGCACTTGGCAAGAACGTCCTTACGCATTGCCTTAACAGTTTCTCGGGCGATAATCTTGCCGCCTATGCAAGCCTGAATGGGCACCTCGAAAAGCTGACGGGGAATTTTGTCCTTAAGCTTTTCTGCCATTTTTCTTGCTCTGGGATATGCCTTGTCTGTGTGGATAATAAAGGAAAGTGCATCTACAACCTCACCGTTAAGCATAATATCCAGCTTAACAAGCTTACTCTCCTGATAATCCTTAAGCTCGTAGTCAAAGGATGCATAACCTCGGGTGCGAGCCTTGAGAGTATCAAAAAAGTCGTAGATAATCTCAGCAAGAGGAAGCTCGTAGTGGATGTCAACTCGGTCAGAGTCAATATATGTCATGCCCTTGAAGGTACCGCGTCTGTCCTGACAAAGCTCCATAATATTGCCGACATACTCTGTGGGCGAGTAGATATGAGCGTTTGTAATCGGCTCCTCGGTTGATGCAATAAGTGCCGGGTCGGGATAGTTTGTGGGGTTGTCAATCATCTTAACTGTGCCGTCGGTGAAGGTAATACGGTAGCTAACCGAGGGGGCTGTAGTAATAAGGTCAAGGTTAAACTCTCGCTCAAGTCTCTCCTGAATAATCTCCATATGAAGAAGTCCCAGAAAACCGCAACGGAACCCAAAACCCAATGCAACAGATGTTTCTGCCTCATAAGTAAGAGAAGCATCGTTTAGCTTGAGCTTTTCAAGAGCATCTCGTAAATCTCCGTATCTTGCACCGTCAGCAGGATAAACACCGCAGAAAACCATAGACTGAATCTCTCGGTAACCGGGCAGGGGCTCTGCAGCAGGATTTGAGGTTAATGTAACTGTGTCGCCAACCTTGGCGTCTCCCAAAGTCTTGATAGAAGCTGTGATATATCCAACTTCGCCTGCCTTAAGC
The DNA here is from genome assembly GCA_015066245.1 of Oscillospiraceae bacterium. GTDB lineage: Bacteria > Bacillota > Clostridia > Oscillospirales > Acutalibacteraceae > Ruminococcoides. The sequence goes on along the minus strand of SVOS01000001.1, from coordinate 264,826 downwards.
TCGCCTACGGGGTCAAGGGATGTAGCCAGCATGTGACCGCACTCAACTACATTGAATACGGAGCCTGTCTGCATCAGCTTGAACTCGTCGCCCACCTTGATGGTACCCTCTTTAACTCTTACATATATAATAACGCCCTTGTAGGAGTCATAGTAGGAGTCGAAAATCATAGCCTTTAAAGGAGCATTGGCATCCCCTGTGGGAGCAGGTACTTCTCTGACAATCTGCTCTAAAACATCGTGGATGTTGATGTTTGCCTTTGCAGAAATTTCGGGGCAATCCTGAGCAGGAATACCGATAATATCCTCAATTTCGTTCTTAACTCTTTTGGGGTCTGCACTGGGAAGGTCGATTTTATTAACAACAGGCAAAATCTCAAGTCCTGTATCAACTGCAAGGTAAGTGTTTGCCAGAGTCTGAGCCTCAATACCCTGAGATGCATCAACCACCAGCACCGCACCCTCACAGGCTGCAAGAGAACGGCTTACTTCGTAGTTAAAGTCAACGTGTCCGGGGGTGTCAATAAGGTTAAAGAGATAATCCTCGCCGTCGTCAGCAGTGTACTTAAGGGTAACTGCACGGGCTTTGATTGTAATGCCTCTTTCTCTTTCCAAATCCATATTGTCAAGAAGCTGGCTCTGCATGTCTCTCTGGCTGACTGCCGAGGTGTGCTCCAGAATTCTGTCGGCAAGAGTGGATTTGCCGTGGTCGATGTGAGCAATGATGCTGAAATTTCTTATTTTATCCTGTGGAAAGTTCAAATTTCTCACCTGTTTCTGAAAATTAAGCTTATACATCAAAATTATATCATAATTTCTCTGAATTAACAATACAGTTTAAGTAAAAAACCGCTTCGAATTAATCGAAGCGGTTTCTTGTACTCTGAAATTTTGTCCTTCACAGCTCAGTATTACCAGGTTTTCACTTTATAGTGTCCCTTTGAATCCGTTTCTGTCAAGGGATAATACCTTATCTCTCCACCCGAATATGCAATATCTTCGGTCTGACTTGAGCCGTTGGTAAAGATTATATATGTAGCACCATCAGGCACATTAAAGGTATAAAGTGTCTGACCATAATCGTTTTTGCCTGCGGCAGTCATTGCCTTGCCCGGCCAGGTAGTCATGCTCGTGTTACTGTCGCTCCAGTAATAGCAGGAAATTGTGCCGCCCCAGTTGTGAGAATTTGTAAATGTAACAACATTCTTGTAGGTAGGCTTGGGCTCTGTGGGTTTTGTTTCGGGCTCGGTCACCGGGGGAATATATTCAATAATCTTGCCTGCATCAAAGGAGTTATCAAGACCTGCCAGATATTTGCGGATGCAGGTTGCGTCCTTTATGCTTAGTACGTTGTTGTTGTCACAGTCCGACAAAAACTTTATCAGTTGTATATCCTGAGAAAAACCTGCAAGGCTTTTCTGCAGGGCGGTGGCGTCTTTGATGCTTACTTTGCCGTCACCGTTGGCATCACCGTAGATTCTGTCAACTACAGAAAAGCTGAGGGTTCTTTCGGCAAAGTCTTTGCTGTCATCAGTTGACGAAATCGTAACAGTATAGTCGCCTTTTTTCTGAGGTACCCAGTCAAGGGCAATCTTTGATACACAGTTTGTCAGGTGAAACGCGTAGCTTTTCTTTGTTTCTGTGTAGCAGACGTTACCGTCGCTGTCTTTGATAACAAAATCATAAAGACTCTTGAAGGGTCCTCGGGAAATAATATCCTCAAACTCGGTACGGGCATTAAAATGAGCATTTTCGCCTACAAAAATACTGTCACCGTACTGAGACGCTGCCGTAAACTCGGCAAACTCAAAGTGACGGTCGATAATATCGAGAATCTCAACATAAGTTGCAATGTCGCCTGTCTGGTCCATAACATCAATGGTAAATCTGATTTTTCCGCCTTGATAAAAAGCATGGCTCTTTTCATAGCGATAATCAAAGGCGTACTGTTTCACGTCCCCTGTGTCCAGATTTTCAAAGGTGTACTGCATATTGTACGGCTCATAACCACCTTTTATTTCAGGCAAAAACACACTTCTCTTGTTAATATCGGGCAAACCGTTTTCGTACTCAAAGCCCGTAACCTCAAGTGGCTCGCGTACACCCTTTGTGCGATAAAAATTAAGTCTTTCTGTGGCTTTGTGCAAGGCACCACCATTATCATCAGCTTTGCCATCGGCATCTGTAAAGTAAAGTGTAACGTCCTCAGGAGCATCCTCGATTACATATCGGTAGTTATAGCCGTGTCTTACCTCGGAATACTCCATTTTGACAGACTTAAACTCGCCGTTGCCTATTTTATAGTTAAGCACAGGCTCGTCAAAGCCTATGTAATAAATTGTCTTGTCCGTTGTTTCGGCAGACTTAAGATTTACGGTCTTTTTCTCGCCGTCAATGCTGAAGGGAGCACAGTCCATAGGATAAACCTTGCCTGTATACTCGTTTACAATCTCAACCTTTTTTACCTGAAGCATCTGACCGTCTTTGTCAGTATCCTCAAAAGTAGCCGAGAACACATAATCGTCAAAGTTGTCGCGGCAAAGCTCAGGAGAAACGTTGTCAAGCGCATAGCAGAAATGACCATCGGTAGCGTTCTTGGTACCATCAAAGCCGAAGCGGTTGTTGTCATTTCTATAAGAAGAACCAAAAAGGAACTTGCCGTTTTCTTCAATACCATTGCGCTCAGAGTGAAAATCAACGTTCATCTGCACTCTGTCGGTGGTGTTTAGGGTGAATCTTGCATAAATCTTTGAGCCCTGACCAAAGGGCTTGACAGTTATTCTCTTGACATCCTCAATGGCGCTACCTCTGTTGCCTGCAAAACCGCCTTCAACCGCAGTAACCTTATTGACTGCATCATAAGCTACCCAGCAAAAACCGCCGTTTGCATAACCCTCGCCCCAGGAGTTGGCGATTTTAAATGCGCCCATTTCCGCAGTCTCAACTTTGCCGTTTGAGTTCTGATCTACCCAGATGTTGTCGTTATAGCCCACCAGCGTCATAGAGTGAGCACCATTGAAACCGTCCTGATATTTGACGATTTCCTGGCCTAAAAATTTGTCGTTTTCGGGGGCATCCTTGTGGTGCACAATTTTGTCTGCTACCCAACTGTAGATACAGGTGGAATAAATCAGCACACTGCCTGATGCAAGAGCTGATTTGATTTCTGCCAGATCCTCATCGTCAGGAGAAGTTATCCGGGTTTCGTCAATTCCGATGTTATCCAAGGAGAAAAACTCGTCAATTCGATAATCAAGTGCTTCGTTCCAGATTTCTTCTTTTGCGTGCCATGACAGATTATCAGCATCAGAATACGGCAGCATCGCCATAGACGGTGCACCGTGGTATTTCATAAATGTATAGTTGCTTTCAGAATATGTACCGCTGTTGTTCAGGTCGCTCATAACATTATAAACAATCTGAGGAGAGCGGGTATTCTCAAAGGTTGCCGCAACATCGCGGCTTCTGTTAATTTCATAGGAAAACTGATAATAAGCGGTGGAAAATGTAGCGCAGGAGCCAAGTCCGCCCTGATTGCCTATGGGCGGAAAGTATTCGCTTTGGCTTAAGTCCACAGACTCGGGCAAAGTCAGATCCTTGCCCACAGCCGCAAGCTGAGACTTGTTGTTGCCGACAGGTTCTATATCCACTGCGGCATCTTCGTCATAACTTCTTTCCTCAGTTATATTTCCGACAGCACCTATGTAGCGGATACCCTGAGCATCTTCGTATCTGATAAAGGGAGTTTCTTCGCTCCACTCTGAGTTGGCCATATCAGCCGATATGTCAGATGCAGATATAGAAAAATATGTAAAAGATGTCATCACAATCGTCAATATAAGAAATATTGACACAAATGCAAATACAGATTTTTTCATACTAATGCTCCTTTCTCCGCTTTATACATTTACATCCGCAAACAAAGTGCTTTGCTTACCAGTTTGCAACGTTGTAATGTCCGCTGGAGTTTGTCTCGTTAGTGGGATAATACTTAACCTCACCGCCGCTATAAGAAATATCTACGGTCTGGCTTGAGCCGTTGGTAAAGATTATATATGTAACACCATCAGGCACATTAAAGGTATAAAGTGTCTGACCATAATCGTTTTTGCCTGCAGCGGTCATTGCCTTGCCCGGCCAGGTAGTCATGCTCGTGTTACTGTCGCTCCAGTAATAGCATGAGATTGTGCCGCTCCAGTTGTGAGAATTTGTAAATGTAACAACATTCTTGTAGGTGTGCTTGGGCTCTGTGGGAGGCTCGGTGGGTTTTGTTTCGGGCTCGGTCTCGGGAGGAGTATATGTCATACCCTGACCGGCTTTGCCTGAGTTTGGAATATTCGCAAGGAGTTTGCGGATGCAGGTAGCATCTTTGATGCTTATAACGTCATTGACATCACAATCCGCAAGGCCCTTTGCAAAGGAATAATCACCCTTGATTCCTGCAAGATATTTCTGCAGTGCAGTGGCATCCTTTATGGTAACCTTGCCGTCTGCATCTGCATCGCCGTAGAATTTATCAAGAACAGTAAATTTTAAGGATTTTTCGGCGTATTCGCCGCTGTTGTCGGTATCGGATATTGTTATTGTGTAATCGCCTTTTTTCGCAGGGGTCCAGTCGTGATAAATGTTGCTGTAGCCGAAGTTTGTGCTGCAATCTGTTGGCTTTATGCTTGCTTCGTGGCAGACTTTGCCTGCTGAGTCCTTGATTATAACATCATAGTAGGTTTTCATATATGCGATTTTCTCATATTCTGTGCGGGCATAGAAACTGATGTTATCACCCACAAAGAGATTTCCGTTTTCGCCTGTGGCAGTAAGCTCAGAAAAACCAAAGGGTATATCTTCAACATTAACCACTTTGCTTAAGCTTACAATATCACCCGCCTGGTCTCTTACCTCTGCGGTGATTTTGTACTGACCTCCATTTTTAAAGTAATACAAAACTTCAGTCATTGCCTTGAATTTCTCAACCTCTACCTTACCTGTTGGCAAGTGCTCGATGGTATATTGATAGTTATAGGGCTCGTATCCGCCTACAGCATCAGAAATCAGATATCTGTTTATACCAATATCAATAACTTCGGGGTCAACCTTAAAATCTTTAAGCACGAGAGCGTCCCTTACTCCCTTTGTGCGGTAGTAGTTGAGGCGGTCTTTTGCAACATAGAAGTTGCCCGAATTATCATCTTTGTTTCCATTCTTATCGGTAAAGTAGATATGAGTCTCTGTAGAAATTCCCCTTATTACATACTTATAGTTATGACCTATATGCTCCTCGTTTTTCTCCATTTGGGCTTCTTTCCATGTGCCGTTATCAAGATAATGTAACACAGGCTCGTCATAACCTATGTAATAAATAACCTTGTTGTCGGTTTCAGGAAATTTCATATCAAAAGTCTGCTCACTGCCGTCAAGAGTTTTATAGCTTACAGAGGGTTTGTAGGATTTGCCCGTATACTCATTTACAAGCTCAAGACTTTTTATCTTAAGGGGCTTTGAATCGGCTTTACTGTCTTTTATTGTAACAGAAAACGCATACTCATTGAAATTATCAGCGTTAAGCTCAGGTGAAATGTTATCTAACGGGAAACAAAAGCTTCCATCCTCAGCTACGGTTTTGCCCCCGAAGGAAAATTTGTTATCTGTCTTTAATGAGTAATTGATACCGCGTAAAAATGAGGATTTCTCGCTTGTTCCGTTATGCTCTGTGGTAACATTTACAAAAAACTGTGTTCTGTCAACGGTGTTGAGAGTAAACTTAAGATAAATTCCCGCACCCTCTTTATAAGGTCTGACTGTAATGGTTGTGAAGTCACTCATACCGCCGACTCTGTTGCTTTGGGAATAGCCCCCATCAACGGAAGTTTCATAATTAAGGGCATCGTAAGAAACCCAGCAAAAGCCTTTGTTTCCATAGCTTGCACCCCAGGAATTGGCGATTTTAAAAGCACCCTTCTCCCCTGCATCTACCTTGCTGTTTGAATTGTGGTCAAACCAAATTCCATCGTTATATCCTACGATAACCATTCTGTGACTACCCTTGGTACCGTTAAGATACTTTACAATTTTTTCTCCTGCATATTTGGAGTTTTCGGGAGCATCGGAGTGGACTTTTATAGTATCGTAAACCCAGGAATTCATAAAAGAACTGAAGGTTATCATTTGACCGTTGCTGAGGGCAGTTTTAATCTCGTTAAGGTCAGGGTCGGTAGGAGAAGTAATTTCTCTGCCGTCTCTGCCTATAAATTCAAGATTTTTATATTCATCAAGTCGCCAGTTAAGGGCTTCTCTCCAGACTTTTGCGTCTGCGTTCCAACTCATGTGTTCTTCGTCATAAGGCAGCATAGTTATGGGAGGAGCACCCTGTGTCTTAAGAACGGCATAGTTTTCCTCGGCAGAGGTACCTGAGGCATCCTTCTGAGAAAGCAGGTTGTAAACAAACTTAGGAGAAGCTGTGTTTTCAGCCGTAGCAGTTGTACCTCTCGCACGGTTCATCTCGTAAGTAAACTGATAGTAAACAGTTGCCCATGTAGCACAAGAGCCTAAAGAGCCCTGGTTGCCGATAGCAGGAAAGAATTTTGTGGTGCTCAAGTCTACAGATGAAGGAAGTGAACTGTTGCCTACCGCCACAAGCTCTTTGTCACCACGCACATTTTCAGATTTATCCGCTGCTGAAGCGTCAGAGTTTTCTTCAACTGTCTTATTGCCTGTGGGTCCGATGTATCGGATACCTTCCTCATCTTCATACATTATAAAAGGAGTTTCTTCACTCCATACAAACTCATCTATTGTTTCCTCGGCGACAAAAGAAACCATTGCCAAGGATGACAACACAACTGTCAATATTAAAAGTAAAGATACAAAAGTAAGCGCAGACTTTTTCATGTTTTTCCTCCGTTTATAACAGTAATCCTTTACATCAATTGTAAACTATCGCAAACTATTGTGCAACAAATTCAAAGCTAAAAGACAAAAAGAAAACAGGCACTTCATAAAAAAGTGCCTGTCCTGAAAGCAATATATATTTATGCTGTGAAAACTTATGGATTAAACGCAACCCTGAGCCTTCATAGCCTCAGCTACCTTAAGGAAGCCTGCAATGTTAGCACCTGCAACCAGGTCGCCTTCCATGCCGTACTCTTTAGCTGCATCGTAGGAGTTCTTGTAGATAGCCTTCATGATAGTCTTGAGCTTCTCGTCAACTTCCTCAGCAGACCAGCTGTAACGCATGGAGTTCTGGCTCATCTCAAGACCTGAAACTGCAACGCCGCCTGCGTTAACTGCCTTAGAAGGAGCAACAACAACTTTGTTCTCCTTAAGGTACTCAACAGCCTCGTTTGTTGTGGGCATGTTGGAAACCTCAACATAATACTTAACGCCGTTAGCAACGATCTTCTCAGCCTCAGCCATGCCTACCTCGTTCTGAGTTGCACAAGGCATGATGATGTCAGCCTTAACGCCCCAGGGCTTCTCGCCTGCGAAGAAGGGAACGCCGAACTTGTCAGCATAATCCTGAACCTTATCACGACGGGAGTCACGCATCTCAAGCATGAAGTTGATCTTCTCCTCTGTGTTGATACCGTCCTCGTCATAGATGTAACCGTCGGGACCGGAAAGTGTTACAACCTTACCGCCGAGCTCTGTTACCTTCTGAACAACACCCCAAGCAACATTACCGAAGCCGGAAACTGCAACAGTCTTGCCCTCGATAGACTCGCCGAGAGTCTTGAGCATTTCTACTGTATAGTAAACTGCACCGAAGCCTGTAGCCTCAGGACGGATAAGAGAACCGCCGTACTGTAAGCCCTTACCTGTAAGAACGCCTGTGAACTCGTTTCTGAGTCTCTTGTACTGACCGAACATGTAGCCGATTTCACGAGCACCTGTGCCGATGTCACCAGCGGGAACGTCCAGGTCGGGACCGATGTGTCTCTGAAGCTCTGTCATAAAGCTCTGGCAGAAACGCATAACTTCGCCGTCAGACTTGCCTCTGGGATCAAAGTCAGAACCGCCCTTGCCACCGCCCATGGGAAGTGTTGTGAGGGAGTTCTTGAATGTCTGCTCAAAACCAAGGAACTTGATGATAGATGCATTAACAGAAGGATGAAGTCTGATACCACCCTTATAAGGACCGATAGCAGAGTTAAACTGAACTCTGAAACCACGGTTAACCTGAACCTTGCCGTTATCGTCAACCCAGGGAACACGGAAGAAAATCTGTCTCTCGGGCTCTACGATTCTCTCTAAAACGCCTGCCTCAACCAAGTCAGGTCTTTTTTCTACAACGGGCTCGAGAGAGGTCAAAACCTCTGTTACTGTCTGAATGAACTCGGGCTCATTAGGATTTCTTTTCTCTACTCTCTCCAATAAATCAAGGAGATACTCGTTCTTAAGTGCCATTTTTGTCACGGCTCCTTTAAATAAAAATTTTTCGCTATTGTAGCATAGTTAGATTATACATCATAAATATTATAATTTCAAGTCAAAATATGAATATTTTTCCTTTAATTCCTGCAAATTTTAGCGGTTTTTTGCCCTATTTTCCGTCAAAACGAATAAAACAGACGCGTTTTAGTCCAAAAATTGCAAAAGTGAATTATTTCATAAATAGACGAAATTTAGTTTGTATTAAGTTGCTCATTGTGGTATCATATATATGTAAGACTTTATCCAAACTCTATTTTACAGGTGATATATATGAGAAAAACCAAAATTGTTTGCACTCTGGGTCCCGCTTGCAGCGACAAAGAAACACTTAAAAAGATGATTATGGCAGGTATGAATGTTGCCAGAATCAATATGTCACACGGCGTTTACGATGTTGTCAGAAACCTTGTAAACACCCTTAACGAAGCCGCAAAAGAGTGCGACAAAAATGTTGCCATTCTTCTTGATACAAAAGGCCCCGAGGTAAGAATCGGCACTTTTGAGAATAAATCTGTGGACCTTGTTGCAGGACAGACCTTTGAGCTTTACAAAGAACCCACCGAAGGCACCGAAAAAGGCATCAGCATCAGCTACCCCAGACTTGTTGACCTTCTTTATGCCGACAAAACTGCCATCGGCAGACAGCTGCTCTTTGATGACGGCAAAATCGTAATGAGCGTACAAAGTGTTACAAAGGAGAAAATCACCTGTATTGTTATTCAGGGCGGTACACTCTCTAATCGCAAGAGCATCAATATCCCCGACTATCACATCAATATGCCTTTTGTCAGCGCTCAGGACAGAAAAGACCTTGAGTTTGGTCTTTCCTTAGGTGTTACCTATGTTGCTGCCTCTTTCGTAAGAAGTGCAGACGATGTTATGACAATGCGTGATTTTATCGACAGTTTAGGCTATGAAGGCGTTGAGATTATCTCAAAAATTGAAAATCAGAGCGGTGTTGACGATATTGACAACATTATCAAAGTCAGCGACGGTATCATGGTAGCCCGCGGTGATATGGGCGTTGAGATTCCCTTCATCAAAATCCCCGAACTTCAGAAAACCATCATCCGCAAGGTTGTTTACGCAGGCAAATACGTAATTACCGCAACCCAGATGCTTGAAAGTATGACACACTCTCCCCGTCCTACCCGTGCAGAAATCAACGACGTTGCAAATGCAGTATATGACGGTACCTCTGCAGTTATGCTTTCAGGTGAGTCTGCAGCAGGCGAATTCCCCGTAGAAAGCGTTGAGACTCTGGCGAATATCTGCTATCAGGCAGAAAAACACACAGAATATCATATCCTCAAGGATGTTCACGGCAATATCGAGAAGAAAAACTCCTTCAGAGAGAATATCTGTAATGCCGCTAAAAACATTGCTGAAAACTTAGGAGCTGCAGCGATTATTGTTGAGAGTAAAACAGGCTCGGTTGCAAGAGCTATGGCTCGATGCCGTCCTGACTGCGACATTATCGGTGTTGTTACCACAATGGATGTCTGCAAGAAACTGAGCCTTAACTGGGGTATCACCACAGTTTTAGGCGAAGAGCTTACAGAAAGTGACGATATCACCCGTCAGGCTATGGACAAAGCCATTGAGACAGGTATTGTTAAAAAGGGCGACACAGTTATTGTTATTTCATCCAACAAAACTGTCCCCACATCCGGTACCGACACGCTTAATATCCGAATTATCTGACAAAAAAACACCGCCAAGTATCATCACTTGGCGGTTATTTTTATATTTTTTAGTTTATTTTTGTATATGTGCCGTCAAATACATCGTGGTCGCTGCCTTCAGCATTTGCCACAAACATAGTCTCTCTGTCAGAATCAAGGGTGACATCGTAAAATTTATCTTTTGAGTAATCAAAGCCCAAAGAAAAATGAATGGTACCGTTGGTATCCAGGTCTGTTGCAAAAACATTGTAGTCATACTCAATTACATCGAAGGCACCAACCGATGCGATACCTTTGTCATTAATCTTAATAAAATATGTGCCAAGTATATTTTCTGCAACATATTCTCCCTCTATTTCAGAAAAGAAACGCTCTAATTTGAGAATAGTGTCATTTACATCTAAAAATCCTTCAATACTCTGGAACATCAGGTGTGCTTTTTTCAGATTACCTTCTTCCAATACAAGCATCGCACTAGCATAGTCGCGATATTTTTGACCTTCTTCGTTTCTCAGCTTGTAATTTCTGTCTACCTCATCACAAACACCTTGATAGTCGCCTTTTTCGATTTTTGACTTAATGCTCTGAAAAGGATCTTCATTGCAGGCACATAACACCGCACCAAAAGTCAGTATAATCAAAACAAGTGCAATTAATTTCTTCATCTTTCAAATCCCCCTTTTTTAAATTGTATCACAGTTTTTGCGTGTTTTCAATCATATTTGCATATACAAAAACGCCCCGAGAAAACCCTCGGGGCGTAATTTTATTTATGATACTTTCCTCAGTGAGAAAACGTCTTTGCTAATGAGATTAGCCTTCTGCTCTCTTCTTAAGCTCTGCGTATCTTTCCTCAGCAACCTTAGCAGCCTTAGCGAAGAGCTCTTCTGCTCTGTCGGGGAAGGAGCGTGTGAGGGAGCTGTAGCGAGCCTCGTTGAGGATAAAGTCACGGTAAGAAGCGTTGGGCTCCTTAGAATCAAGAACGAAGGGATTCTTGCCCTCAGCCTTGAGTCTGGGATCATAACGGAAGTTGTTCCAGTAGCCGCACTCAACAGCCTTAGCCATTTCCTTCTGGCAGTTAACCATACCGCCCTTGATGGAGTGCATCTCACAAGGAGCATAACCGATGATAAGAGAAGGACCGTTGTAAGACTCTGCTTCCTTGATTGCCTTAAGTGTCTGGTTCATGTCAGCACCCATAGCAATCTGAGCTACGTAGATGTAGCCGTAGGAGATAGCGATGTCAGCAAGGCTCTTCTTCTTGATGTCCTTACCTGCAGCAGCGAACTGAGCAACCTGGCCGATATTGGAAGCCTTGGAAGCCTGACCGCCTGTGTTGGAGTAAACCTCTGTATCGAATACCATGATGTTTACATCCTCACCTGTAGCGAGAACGTGGTCAACACCGCCGAAGCCGATGTCGTATGCCCAACCGTCGCCACCGAAGATCCATACGGACTTCTTGGAGAGGTACTCTTTGCTCTCGAGGATTTCTTTAGCGAGGTCGCAACCGCACTTCTCGAGCTCAGCAACAAGAGCATCTGTAGCTGCACCGTTCTTCTCGCCGTCGTTAACTGTTGCGAGGTACTCATCTGCAGCAGCCTTAAGCTCTGCTGTAGCACACTCTGCCTCAGCAACTGCCTTAACCTGCTCGATAAGTCTGTCACGGATAGCCTTCTGGCCGAGGTGCATACCTAAGCCGTGCTCTGCGTTATCTTCGAAGAGGGAGTTAGCCCATGCAGGACCCTGACCCTTCTTGTTAACTGTGTAGGGAGATGTAGCAGCAGGACCGCCCCAGATAGAGGAACAACCTGTTGCGTTGGAGATGTACATTCTCTCACCGAAGAGCTGTGTGATAAGACGAGCATAAGCTGTCTCTGCACAACCTGCGCAAGAACCGGAGAACTCGAGGAGAGGCTGCTTGTACTGAGAACCGATGAGGTTGAGGTTAGCAACTGTCTCGGGCTTCTCTGTTACGTTTGCAACACAGTAATCGAATACTGCCTGCTGGTCATCCTGGCTCTCACGAGCAACCATTGTAAGAGAGTTTGTGGGACAAACGCCTACGCAAACGCCACAACCCATACAATCCATGGGAGAAACTGCAAGTGTGTACTTGTAGTTTGTCTTAACAACGGGCTTGGGAGCAACCTTGATGTTGGAGGGAGCTGCTGCAACCTCTTCGTCTGTAAGAGCGAAGGGACGGATTGTTGCGTGAGGACATACGAAGGAACACTTGTTACACTTTGCACAAGTCTCAGCATTCCACTCGGGAACCATAACAGCAACACCGCGCTTCTCATAAGCGGAAGCACCCTGCTCGAATGTACCGTCAGCATGATCCATAAATGCAGAAACGGGGAGAGAATCACCGTCCATCTTGCCAACAGGAATCATGATGTTGTCTACCATCTTAACGAGCTTCTCAGCACCAACGGATGCTGCCTTAGCTGCGTCATCTGTAGCATTTGCCCAGTCAGCGGGTACGTCAATCTTAACATAAGCGGAAGCACCCATGTCGATTGCCTTCTCGTTCATCTCAACGATTTCTTTACCCTTCTTCATGAACTTCTGAGCCTTTTCCTTCATGTAGCCGATTGCTTCCTCGGGAGGAAGAACCTTAGCAAGGCTAAAGAAAGCAGACTGAAGAACTGTATTTGTACGCTTGCCAAGACCGATCTGAGCAGCGATGTCAATAGCGTTAACTGTGTAGAGCTGAATGTTGTTATCAGCGATGTACTTCTTGGAAGCAGCGTCTAACTTCTGAGCAAGCTCATCTGCAGACCACTGGCAGTTGATAAGGTAAACACCACCGGGCTTAACGTCCTGAACCATCTTGAAGCCCTTCTCAACGTAAGAGGGGTTGTGGCAAGCAACGAAGTCAGCCTTGTTGATGTAGTAGGGGGACTTGATGGGAGCATCACCGAATCTCAAGTGAGAAATTGTGATACCGCCTGTCTTCTTGGAGTCATACTGGAAGTAAGCCTGAACGTACTTGTCTGTATGGTCACCGATGATCTTGATGGAGTCTTTGTTAGCACCAACAGTACCGTCACCGCCGAGACCCCAGAACTTACACTCGATTGTACCCTCTGCTGCTGTATTGGGAGCAGGCTTCTCTTCGAGAGAGAGGTTTGTAACGTCATCGTTGATACCGAGTGTGAAGAGCTGCTTAGGCTCGTCTTTAGCAAGCTCCTCGTATACTGCGAATACGCTTGAAGGAGGTGTATCCTTGGAACCAAGACCGTATCTGCCGCCGATGAGAACGTCTGTCTTAACGCCCTTAGAAGCAAGAGCTGCAACAACATCGAGGTAAAGAGGCTCGCCAAGTGCACCGGGCTCCTTAGTTCTGTCGAGAACAGCGATTTTCTTAGCTGTTGCGGGGATAGCCTCAACAAGCTTCTCTGCGCTGAAAGGTCTGTAAAGTCTAACCTTAACAAGACCAACCTTCTCGCCACGAGCATTCATATAATCGATAACTTCTTCTGCTACGTCACAGATAGAACCCATAGCGATGATAACACGCTCTGCGTCCTCTGCACCATAGTAGTTGAAGAGCTTATAGTCTGTGCCTAACTTCTCGTTAACCTTGTTCATGTACTCCTCAACAATACCGGGTACTGCATCGTAGTACTTGTTACAAGCTTCTCTGTGCTGGAAGAAGATGTCGCCGTTTTCGTGAGAACCACGCATTACGGGATGCTCAGGGTTAAGAGCTCTCTTTCTGAAAGCCTTAACAGCGTCCATGTCAACCATATCCTTGAGATCATCAAAATCCCAAACTTCAATTTTCTGAAGCTCATGAGATGTTCTGAAGCCGTCGAAGAAGTTGAGGAAAGGAACGCTGGACTTGATAGCTGCAAGGTGAGCAACTGCACCGAGGTCCATAACTTCCTGTGTATTTGTCTCAGCGAGCATTGCGAAACCTGTCTGACGACAAGCATATACGTCGGAATGGTCACCGAAGATGTTAAGTGCATGAGATGCAACTGTTCTTGCGGAAACGTGGAAAACTGCGGGTAAAAGTTCACCTGCGATCTTGTACATGTTGGGAATCATCAAAAGAAGTCCCTGAGATGCTGTGAATGTTGTGGTAAGAGCACCTGCGTTAAGGGAGCCGTGTACTGTACCGGCTGCACCTGCCTCAGACTGCATTTCCTCAACCTTTACAGTTGTACCGAAAATGTTCTTGAGACCCTGTGCTGACCACATGTCAACATAGTCTGCCATGGGGCTGGAAGGAGTAATAGGATAAATACCTGCTACTTCTGTGAACGCATAGGAAACATGAGCCGCTGCGTTGTTACCGTCCATGGTCTTTCTTAATCTTGCCATTGGAATCGTCCTCCTTTTTAGATAAATGTGAAAAAATTCACATACTTTAAAAAATATAGATGGCACGTCTTTTGTACCATCTAACATAATAACACTTTATTCGTGATTTGTAAAGTGCAAAAAGCCTTTACCATTGACTTTTTATTGGATTTTATGTAAACTTATGGAGGTGAGGAAACTTTTATGTTACTGACTCACAATTTTAAACCGAAAGGGTTGACCAAAATGCCTGACGATTCAGGTAATAAGCTTAAAGAAGCCAAAAAACGAGACTCGCTTTTTTCAAGACTTTTCGGCAGCAAAAGCCGCGAAGAAATCCAGCAGGAAGCAGAGGAAGAAATCCTCTCGCTGGTTGAAGAAGGACAAGAAAAAGGCGTTATCGGTGATTCTACAAAAAACATCATAGAAAATGTTTTTGATTTTGACGATACGGTTGCTTCTGAAATTATGACCCACCGCACCGAAATGACTGCCATTGAAGATACATCAGAGCTTTCTCAGGTGGTGGACGCAGCCATCGAAAGCGGCTACTCCAGAATCCCTGTTTTCAAAGGCGATATCGACACCATCGTAGGTGTTTTGTATGTAAAGGATTTGCTTCCCTTTGTAGGCGCAAAGGTTGAGGGCTTTGATCTCTCCAAAGTTGTCCGCGATGTTCTGTTTGTTCCCAAAACCAAGAACTGCTCCGAGCTTTTTACAGAAATGACCAAGAAAAGAGTTCAGATGGCAATTGTTGTGGACGAATACGGCGGCACCGAGGGACTTATTACTCTTGAGGATCTGATTGAGGATATTTTAGGCAACATCCGCGACGAATATGACAACGAAGAAGACGAAGTAAAGAAGCTTTCTGACAATCGTTTCACCGTTGAAGGCAGTGCATCAATCGAGGATATTTCAAAAGAGCTTGAGCTTGATATTCCCGAAACCGACTGCGATACTGTTGCAGGCTTTATTCTTGAGAATCTGGGCAGAATCCCCGAAGACTCCGAAACCCCTGAAGTTACTATCAACAATGCCACATTCAAAATCAACAAAATCGAGGAAAGACGTATTCTTTCCGTTACTATCGAAAAACATAATACTGAGGAATAAGTTGCGTGATAAAATCACGCAAGCGATATAAATCCTTAAGGGATTTGCGATATATTGATGCTCAATACGATATACGCTTTGCGTGCGATATATTTGCTACGCAAATGAGGATTTATATCATATCGCACTGAGTTATTGCTCAGTATATCGCAATCGACTGAAATGAGATTATATCGCATTCGCTTACGAATATATCGCTAAACCTAAAATAAAAGAGAGAACATTGCAGATATCAATATGCGCTTTGTTCTCTCTTTTTTCTTATTTTATTTTATCAACACCCATTAAGTATATCAATTTAAAATCAGCATTACTTACTTTTTGCTAAAATTTCATTTTCTTAAAATAATACTGTTTGTCTTCTTCGGTGATTTCTCTGAGGACTCTGCAGGGGTTGCCCACAGCCACCACCATAGGCGGAATATCCTTTGTAACCACTGAGCCTGAGCCGATTACCGAGCCCGAGCCGATGGTAACACCGGGGTTTACGATAACTCCTGCACCAATCCACACATCATCGCCGATTTTTACCGGTGCGGCATACTCTGCAACCTTTCGCATTTCGGGATGTATTGGATGACCTGCAGCAGTAATTGTAACATTAGGTGCAATAAGCACATTGTCGCCAATTGTAACTTTGCTGCAATCGAGAATTGTCAGATTGAAATTTGCATAAAAATTCTCACCAACATGAATATTGTATCCGTAGTCGCAATGAAAAGGCGGCTCCATAAAGGCATTATTCTTGCGAGAGCCTAAAATTTTGGTGATTAGCTCATTTCGCTTTTCACGCTCAGCGGGTCTTGAGTTATTATACTCATACACCAGCTCACGGACTCTTGCTTTTTCTTCTTCAAGCTCCGGGTCCCATCCCACATAGGGGAGAGTATTCAGCATTTTTTCTTTTTCAGTCATATTTTATTCTTCCTCTGCACTTTTGCCAAGCTGCTTCATCCTCTTGTATCTGTAGAGGACATTTTCTGCCCATTCGCGGTCAATCTTGATAAACCCGCTGATTTTCTTGTCCTTGATTGCAAGCTCTGATACGATACCAACAGATTTGCCGTAAATCTCAAGACGAGCAGACTGAACATAGGGCTCACGCTCTTTGCCTACAAAGAAGGTAAAACCCATGGTGTTTTTCTCTCTGTCATACATTGAGAGATATCCTTCCTCAACGTGCTTGATACCATATTTTTTGGCTACAATCTCGCTGATTACAAGCTTTGTAATCTCCACCGCCATATCATCAAGCCCCGACTCAAAGATAAACACCTTTTCTTTGAAAACATTGAAGTCAGGTGCCAGACGCTTTCTGATGCCTTTAAGACGCTCGTACTTCTGCTCAAGCTCTACGTCCTCAAGCTGAAAGCGGTCTGCCTCGGGAATAAGATAGACCATAAAGCGGTTTTTCATGTCGTTATATAAAAGGGGATATGTAAGTCTTGCCTCATATCCGCAGGCTGAGCATCGCCACTTCAGAAGCTTTTCGTCTAAAATATCGCCTCTCAGTGTAGGCTCATTGGTAGCATTAATGCTCATAAAAAGCTTTGCATCTGTTGTTTCGCTGCACTTTGGGCAGGCAATTTTCTTAACAACTACATTTGCCATATTCATATACTCCTTAGAAAATATATTTAATTATATCACAAAATTCATCCTAAACCAATAGGGCGACAAAATTTTTGTTGATTTTATTGCTAATTAATGCGATAATGTTAATACTATGAAAGACAAGATTTCCGAAAGGAGTTTATTTTTATGTTAAGTACATGCAAAGAAATTGTTTCCCTTATGATAGATATGGCTGAGGAAACCGTTGAAAAAGCACGTATAAAATCCCAGCAGAACCGTCTTCTTGATGTTATGCTTCAGGATAAGAGACAGCTTGATTTCATTTATTCCAGAATCGGCAGAATTGATGTAACAGGCGGAGATAAAAAAAGACGGGAGTCTTTGGTTGAAGAAGCCAAGAAGCTGGAGGCAAGAATTCTCCGAGCAAAGGTAAGATATGACAACCTTAAAGTTGCTGCGTCTGTGGATGAATGCACAAAGGCTTTTGAAGAAAAGCTCAGCGACACTGTAAATGCCGCAAAAGATGCCGCCTTAGAAAAGGCAAAGGATGCAAAAAACTTTGCAAAGGAAAAAGGCTCGGAATTTGCAGCAAAGGCATCTGCCAAAGCAGAAGACCTCTCTATCAAGGCCAAGGACAAAGCCGCTGACTTAGGCATCAAGGCAAAAGACAAAGCTGCGGATATTTCTGAAAAAGCTAAGGAGAAAGCAAAGGACATCAAAGAAAAATCCAAAGCAAAAGCAGATAAGAAAGCCGAGAAAAAAGAACAGAAGAAATATGAGAAAGAGTCCAAATCCTCCAGCGTTCACAAATCCGACGAAGAAGTTCTCGAGGAATACGACGATATTCTCAAAAGAATAGAAGATGCTATCAATTCTGTGGACGAAGAATCCGCAGAAGAATTCAAATTCTGATAGTTTTATATAATTTATAAGAATAAAAGCTTCCCGAAAAAGGGAAGCTTTTACTATTATATTCAGATTATGTTTGCAAGCTTTTTCTGGATAGTTGTTGCATCCTTTATATTTATAACAAAGTCTTTATTAATATCTGCAAGATATAACTTAATCTTGTCAAATGCCCAAAGCATAGCAATATACTTCTGAATTATCGTAGCATCCTTAATATTAAGCTTGCTATCAATATTTACATCACCGAAAATGGGGATAATACTTTTATCAAATTCATCAGAATCGGGAACATCTGTAAGAAAGGAAGAAGAATAGAAATCCTCACTCTTTTTCGGAGTAATTCCATACTCACCGTTGCCGTAGTAATAATACCACTCACCGATATATACATCTTTTAAAACACTATAATCGCTAGAATATACCATACCATTACAAATAAATATCATACCGTCAAAGGACTCTGTACCATTTGGATATAATACGCACTCACCGGGATCATAGTACTCGGTGGGTATATTTTTTGTCTGATACAGATATTGATAAATATCAGTTTCGGAGTTTGAGCCGTCAACAAAGTTATTCCAAATAATTGTAGTTACATCTTTTGGCACATCATAGTAATAAACGCCCTCAAAATCAGCTTTTTTAGCCTCATATCCGGGCCATGCCGAAGGTGCGTCTGTATCGTCGTCCCACCAGTCGATACCTACTGTGTCAGAGTACTCGTTTTCTAACCAATAGCCCGGCTTGTAGAAGTAGTATCTGTTTGTTCCTGTTTCCTGGTCTTCTGTTTCGGAAGTTGATGTATTTGCAGGCTCAGAGGGCTCGGTTACATTATCCGTAGGAACAGATGCAGACGGAGTCGTAGTAATTTCTGTAGGCTCTACGGTTGTTATGGGAGTTGTCTCGGTTTCTGCAGGCTCAGTAGCAGTTGTAGAGGGCAGAGGCAGCTCGTCTTTTGTATAAATAACGGGGTGAAGACCACACTCCAGCTCTATTTCATAAGCTCTGATATCGCTGAGTCCAAGCTCGTCGGCTCGTTTCTCAAGAAGCTCGTCGCGGCTTTTGCCGGAGGTAATCATGTCGTTATAGAGCATATCCGTGATGTAGAGCTTATACATAAATTCTGCATCAACGCCATCTGTTTCAGGAGCTGCAAAACAAGGAATGCAAAGTGCCACAACTATGGTTAAGCACAATAATACAGCAAGTATACTTTTTAATGGTTTCACGAAAATTCCTCCTTGATTATAATACATTTATATTCTATATAATATTAAACCGCCCGAAAGAAATTTCGGGCGGTCGTTATTATTTACAGGGAGTAAGCTTCTCTTTACCGCCCATATAGGGTCTGAGAGCTACAGGAATATTAACAGAACCATCTGCGTTTAAGTTATTCTCTAAGAAAGCAATAAGCATTCTGGGAGGAGCAACAACAGTATTGTTAAGAGTATGAGCAAAGTATTTGTTGTTATCTTCGCCATTTACGCGAATCTTAAGACGTCTTGCCTGAGCATCGCCGAGATTTGAGCATGAGCCAACTTCAAAATACTTCTGCTGTCTGGGAGACCATGCCTCAACGTCAATGGACTTAACCTTAAGGTCTGCAAGGTCGCCTGAGCAACACTCAAGTGTTCTTACGGGAATATCAAGACTTCTGAAAAGGTCAACTGTGTTCTGCCATAGAACATCAAAATACTTGGGGCTGTCCTCAGGCTTACAAACAACTATCATTTCCTGCTTTTCAAACTGGTGAATACGATATACGCCTCTCTCCTCAATACCGTGAGCACCCTTTTCTTTTCTGAAGCAGGGGCTGTAGCTTGTGAGAGTATAGGGAAGCTCCTTCTCGGGAGTGATTGTGTCGATAAATTTACCAATCATAGAATGCTCGCTTGTACCGATAAGATAAAGGTCCTCGCCCTCAATCTTATACATCATAGCATCCATCTCAGCAAAGCTCATAACACCTGTTACAACCTCTGCACGAATCATAAAGGGAGGAACGCAATAAGTAAATCCGCGGTCAATCATAAAATCTCTTGCATAGGAGATAACAGCAGAGTGAAGTCTTGCGATGTCACCCATGAGATAGTAAAAACCATTACCTGCAACCTTTCTTGCAGCATCAAGGTCAATACCGCAGAAACGCTCCATAATCTCTGTATGATAGGGAACCTCAAAATCGGGAGTAACAGGCTCACCGTAACGCTGTACCTCAACATTCTCAGAGTCATCCTTGCCGATAGGAACAGAGGGGTCGATAATGTTGGGAATTGTCATCATAATTGTCTTAACACGCTCTGAAAGCTCAGCTTCCTTCTTCTCAAGTGCTGCGAGCTCGTCACCCTTTTCTGTAACAAGCTTTTTCATAGCCTCAGCCTCTTCACGTTTGCCCTGACCCATTAAAGCACCAATCTGCTTTGAGTACTTGTTACGCTCTGCTCTTAATGCATCAGCCTCGCCTTTTGCCTGACGGCTCTGCTTATCAAGCTCAATTACCTCGTCAACAAGGGGAAGCTTGTTGTCCTGAAACTTTTTGCGGATATTTTCCTTTACTGCTTCGGGATTTTCTCTCAAAAATTTAATATCAATCATCTTTATATCCTCCTGTGTAAATACAAGTTATATCAAAATTAATCCACTTCGGCAATGCGGTTTGCAATTGCCTTAAGCTCATCATCTGAATAAAAATCTATGGAAATTGTACCGCCTGTGCCGTTTTTGGCAGCAGTTACAACTACACGTCTGCCCATATTCTCGGAAAGTGCCATCTCCACCTCGGCAAAATATGTGGGTTTCTTTGACTTTCTGCCGTCGGTTTCTTTGACTTTCTTTTTCTTCTGAACATTCTTTGCAAGGGATTCTACTGCACGCACAGACAAGCCGTTGTCAACGATTTCATTTGCAAGTTTGATGGAAATTTCCTCATCCTCGATGCTTACCAATGCTCTTGCGTGGCCTGCACTGAGTTTGCCTTCTTTAATAAGCTCAATTACAGCATCGGGCAAAGTAAGAAGTCTCAGAGCATTTGCAACTGCTGACCTTGACTTTCCCACGGCATCTGCAACTTCTTCCTGTGTAAAGCCGTGATTTTTCATCAAAGCATCGTAGCCTAAAGCTTCTTCAACTGCAGTAAGGTCTTTTCTCTGTAAGTTTTCGATAAGAGCAATCTCCATTGTCTCTTTGTCGTCAAGCTCACGGATAATGGCAGGAATCTCCGAAAGTCCTGCCTGCAAGGATGCTCTGTAACGTCTTTCGCCTGCTACAATCTGATATCCGCCTGCAATAAGAGGACGTACCAGAATAGGCTGGAGCACACCATGTTTGCTGATACTGTCTGTAAGCTCTGCCAGTGCCTCGGGGTCAAACTCTGTACGAGGCTGACTGCGGTTAGGGGATATCTCGTCAATACCCAGAACCACCACCGAGTCGCGGCTTTCGGTTTCATTTTCCATAAAAATGGCATCTATACCTTTGCCAAGACCAGATTTTTTCTTAGCCATATTATTTCTCCTTCTTAAGAATTTCCTTACCCAGTGCCATATATGCCTCTGAGCCCTTGCAGCTCTTGTCATAATAAATTACAGGCATACCGTAGCTTGGAGCTTCTGAAATTCTGACGCCTCTGGGAATAGGAGTTGAGTACACTTTCTTTGGAAAGTATTTTTTTACTTCGGCAACAACCTGCTGAGTAAGGTTAAGTCTGCCGTCATACATTGTAAGCACAACACCCTCGATATCAAGTCTGGGATTATACATACGCTTTACACGTCTTACGGAGTTCATAAGCTGAGACAAACCCTCGAGAGCATAATACTCACACTGAATAGGAAGCAAAACCGTATCAGCGGCGCATAATGCATTTGTTGTAATAAGTCCCAGCGATGGGGGACAATCGATTAAAATGTAGTCATAATTAGCCTTAACAGGAGCAAGAGCTGCCTTAAGAAGGCTTTCTCTGTGATTTCTGTCTACAATCTCAAGCTCAGCCGCTGCCAGGTCAAGGCTGGAGGGAATAATGTCGAGGTTTTTGAACTCTGTTTTAATAAGACATTCAGAAACACTTTTGCCATCAACAATTATGTCGTAAGAAGAACCTTTTGTCTTTCTTCTGTCAATACCCACACCGCTTGTGGCATTGCCCTGGGGGTCGGTATCAACAAGCAAAACTCTCTTGCCAAGAGCTCCGAAAACTGCGGCAAGATTAACGGCTGAGGTGGTTTTGCCAACTCCGCCTTTCTGATTAGATACTGCAATTACCTTCGCCAAATCAATATCACCTTTCAAATTTTCCTTAATTTTCGTTTTTTCGTCTTAATAAAGAGTATTTTATCACATATATAAGCAAAATTAAAGAGGAAATCCTTATTTTATTAAAATTTTTGGATGTTTAACAGTAAATCATATATTTGTTTCACGTGAAACTTTATTAGTACGCCGAGCATTGTTGCCTTTCGATTTTTTAGCACGAACACAAAATCGCAAGAGCTGATTTATTCAGCTGCGTGATTTTGTTGAGGGCGAAGAAAACTCGGAAGGTCAGCAACAATGAACAAGGCGTGATTTCACAGTAAGCCGAGCATTGTTGACTTTCGATTTTGAATTTATTGATAAGCTTTTATATAATGCCAAAAGCCACACAGCAGTGGCAATGCTGTGTGGCTCTTGACAAAGGGGTTCAGATAAGGAAATGGGTATGAGTGGCGGATGCATCGCATCCGAGGGGAAAGCTTGTTCTCAACTTCCTTTCTTTGAGAGAATATGTATGCAAAACCGCTTTTATGCGGTTTTACCCGTAATTGCTTCAGCTTTTGGAATTTTCACTGTATATTCTATAAATTCCTCACTGTCGACTCGTTTTGCAATGGCGTTGATACCTGAAAGCCTCATGGTATCGACGGCTTTGTTTATAGTATTGACAAAAATTCTCAGATCTTTGACGATGTATTTTCGCTCTTGTTTTTTGTCGGGAAGAGTGTTGCTCAGTAACGTATCGGTTACCAGCTTTTCGGTTTCACTGGCGTTCATACTTTCTGATATTATTCTGCTCAGCAGCTTTTTTCTCAGTTCTTCCTCATTTATCCTGAGCAAAGCTCTGGCGTGTCTTTCCGAAAGGCCTGCCTGCGAAATCCAGTCCTGCTCTTCAAGACTAAGTTTGAGAAGTCTCAGCTTATTTGCAATGGTACTCTGCTTTTTCCCCAGCTTTATGGCTGCTTCTTCCTGAGTAATGTTATATTTTCTTATTAATCTGCTGATTCCTCTCGCTTCTTCAAACATATTAAGGTCAGAACGCTGAAGATTTTCAATCAGTGCGAATATTGCCGAGTCCATATCGGAGCATTTATAAAGTACACAAGGCACACTCTTAAGACCTGCAAGAATTGAGGCTCTCAACCTTCGCTCGCCAGCTATTAGCTCGTACTCGTTTTCGTTAAGCTTGCGTACAGTCAAAGGCTGAAGAATACCGCTTTGAGATATAGATTGTGCCAGACTCATGAGCTCTTCTTCATCAAAATTTTTTCGGGGTTGGGTTTTGTTGGGGCGGATACAGATTATGGGTATATCAAGAACTTTTCTTTCATCCTTGGTTTTAGAAAATATCATCCCAACATCTCCCTTCGCCGTCCACGGTTTTTTGATGTGACTTAATAATACCACCATGATTACGAGAAAACTGACACATAAGCACCGATAATTTTGAGATAACAGGATACAAATTATAATAAAAGATTTGATTTTGGCGAAAAGGTCAATATATGACAAAACTCCCTTTCTTATCTGAAAGGGAGTTTTAAAAAATAATTAAAGTGGTTTTGATTTTATCTGAGAGTTATGTCGGGGATATTTTGACGAGGTTCTCTTAACCTTTTTGATTTCTACTACAGTTCTTTCTCCTGCATCAAATAAGGAATACTCCTCAACCTTTGTAAGCTTTCCGCCCAAAATAGAGATAGACGGCTTTGCCGAGTTCACCTCATCGCAACCGCTTTTGCCTTTAAGGGCTACAAATTTGCCGTTCACCTTAACAAGAGGGAGGCAATATTCATTAAGTACCCTGAGCTCAGCAACCGCACGGCTGGTAACAACATCAAATTCTTCGCGATAATCAGTATCTACACCAGCCTGCTCGGCACGGATATTTACGCAATCTGCTTCAATCTGCAGCTTTTCGCAAAGCTCTTCAAGAAAATTAATTCTTTTTCCTGCGGCATCCATAAGTGTAAGTTTAATATCATCTCTTGCGATTTTTATTACAACACCGGGAAAACCTGCTCCTGTGCCTACATCAACCAAGCTTGCATTTTCTTTGATAAAACTGTATTTAAGCAGGGCAAGACTATCGCAAAAATGTTTTACAATAACTTCTTCAGGCTCAGTAATAGCAGTGAGGTTCATATACTCGTTTACTCTAACAAGCTCTTCAAAGTATATATACAGCTTTTCGCCTTGCTCCTCTGTAAGAGATACTCCGAATTCTTCTGCCTTATTTAAAAGCACAGAGATAAATTCTGATTTTGTCATACATTATTCTCCTTTTTTCGACTGCTCAGCCAGATAACAAGCACGCTGATATCAGCAGGGGACACACCTGAAATTCTGCTTGCCTGAGCTACGTTAAGGGGTTTGATTTTATTGAGCTTTTCCTGAGCCTCAAGTCTGAGTCCTGTAATCTCACGATAATCTATATCCAACGGCAACTTTTTGCGGCTCATACGCTCAATCTGCTCAATTCTATCCTTTTGCTTTAAGATATAGCCCTCGTACTTAATTTCTGTCTGAAGCTGCTCAATAATAATTGGAGCAAGCTCAGGTCTTGATTTGTCAACAGGTGCTAAATCCTTATAACTTAACTGAGGACGCTTTAAAAGGTCATATAGTGTTACACCAGATGTTACAGGAGATGTTTCACGTGAAACAAGTATATTATTAAGCTCATCAGTAGGGGAAAGCACCGTAGATTTGAGACGTTTAAGCTCATCGGCCTTTTTCTGAGTCTTTTGGAGATAGTTATTATATCTCTCCTCGCTGATAAGTCCGATTTCATATCCTGTGGGAGTAAGTCGCTCGTCAGCATTATCCTGGCGAAGCAACAATCTGTACTCACTTCTTGAGGTCATCATTCTGTAGGGCTCGTTGCTGCCTTTGGTTACAAGGTCATCAATAAGTGTACCAATGTAAGAACCCGAACGGTCAAGTATGAACTTGCTCTCACCCTTGACGGCTCTTGCTGCATTTATACCTGCCACAAGACCTTGAGCAGCAGCCTCCTCATAGCCCGAAGAACCGTTAAACTGACCTGCACCGAAAAGTCCCGGTATTGCCTTTATTTCTAAAGTAGGGTCCATAGCAGTAGGGTCGACACAATCATACTCAATAGCATAAGCAGGACGCATAATTACTGCATTTTCAAGACCTTTGATAGTTTTATAAAAAGCACTCTGAACACCTTCGGGTAAAGACGAGCTCATGCCCTGAAGATACATTTCCTCTGTATCAAGTCCGCAAGGCTCAATAAAAAGCTGATGACGCTCTTTGTCTTTGAAACGGACAATCTTGTCCTCAAGGCTCGGACAATATCTTGGTCCAACACCCTCAATCATACCGGAATAAAGGGGACTGAGGTGAATATTATCAAGAATTACTTTCTTTGTATTCTCGTTTGTCCAGCTTATATGGCAAACCACCTTATTCTCCAGCTCTTTTTCTGTTTCGAAAGAAAAGTGCTGGGGAGGCTCGTCTCCACATTGCACCTCAAGGTCTGAGAAGTCAATGCTGCTTTTAAGGACTCTTGCAGGGGTACCTGTTTTGAATCGTCTGAGAGGAAGCCCCATCTTTACCAGACTTTTTGTAAGCTCAGTAGCCGCAAACATACCGTCGGGACCGCCTTCGTAATTGACATCACCGATAAAGATTTTACCGCCTAAGTATGTACCAGTAGCAATAATTACCTTTTTTGCCATATACTGGGCGTGTGTTCTGCTCTCCAGAACAAAACAATCCTCGCTTTTTTCAATATTTACAATCTCAGCCTGACGAAGCTCAAGATTCTCGCAAAGCTCAAGCTTGTGCTTCATAATATCCTGATACTTTCTTCTGTCAATCTGAGCTCTGAGAGAATGGACCGCAGGACCTTTGCCCAGATTAAGCATTCTCATCTGAAGCATAGCCTCGTCAGCAGTCTTGCCCATTTCTCCGCCCAAAGCGTCAATTTCTCTTACAAGATGACCCTTTGCAGTACCACCGATAGAAGGATTGCAGGGACAATTTCCCACGGCATCCATATTAATTGTAAAAATAACGGTTTTTACGCCAAGGCGAGCTGATGCAAAAGCCGCCTCTATACCTGCATGGCCTGCACCAATAACGGCAACATCATAATTACCTGCCACATATTTCATACTATCAAGTCCTAATCTTATTTTCCTACACAGAAGTTGTGGAACACCTTATCAACTATCTCTTCGCTTACATTTTTACCTACAAGCTCATATAGTTTCTGCAAAGAATTCTCCAGATCTATTGTAACAGCATCAAGAGAAAAGCCCATCTCAAGTGCATCAATAGCAGATTTCACGCTATTAAGAGCATCTTCGGCAGCAGCTTTCTGTCGCTCTCCGGCAAGAAGCACCGCAGAAGCAGAAAACTCCTCTGTACCGGTTGCTTTAGAAACCGCAGACACAAGCTCATCCTTGCCGATGCCCTGCTTTGCACTTATATACACCACAAATTTAAAATTATTTTCGATATATTCAATATCAATTTTACTTTCAAGGTCGCTTTTATTAATTACAGCAATAGCTGCAGTGTCTCTGATATTCTCTACAATCAACCTATCCTCATCATCCAGAGGAATGCTTGAGTCAAACACAACAAGCAAAAGCTGACTTTCGTCAATTTTCTCTTTTGCTTTATCAACACCGATTTTTTCTACAATATTATCGGTTTCTCTGATACCTGCAGTATCAGAAAGTCTTAAAATTATATCACCTAAAACCACAGTTTCCTCAACTACATCTCGGGTAGTTCCGGGGATATCAGTAACAATACTCTTATCAAAGCCCGAAAGCAAGTTCATAAGAGTAGATTTACCTACATTAGGCTTGCCTAAAATAGCAGTAGGTACACCCTGAGTAATGGCTTTACCTGCATCATAATTCTTAATAAGCTCAGAAAGTTCTTTCTCTGTAGTATAAAGAGTATTTCTCAAGGCATCTTCGCTTACTTCGGGGATATCTTCCTCAGGAAAATCAGCCCACGCACTGAGGTGTGCCGCAGTATTCTCAAGTCTTTCACAAAGCTCGTAGATTTTCTTGCTGACAGCACCCTGACGTACCTCATTAGCAGCCTTAAGAGCGTTTTTGCTCTGGGCAGAAATTAGGTTCATAATACTCTCTGCCTCGGAAAGATTCATTTTTCCGTTGAGAAAAGCTCGTTTCGTAAATTCGCCGGCACCTGCCGGAGTAGCTCCGCTGGCAAGAACCGCCCTCAAAACAAGTTTTGTAACAAGCACTCCACCATGACAACAAAGCTCTACAACATCTTCACCGGTAAAACTTTTGGGATTTCTGAATACAAAAGCCACGCACTCATCGATTATTTCGTCTTCAAAAACAATTTTTCCGTAAGCACCGTGATATCCGCTGAGCTCATTAAGCTTAACTCCTGTAAAGGACACAAAAACCTTGTCAGCAATCTCTATAGCTTTATCTCCCGATATTCTGATTATTCCGATACCACCTGCACCTTGGGCAGTACTGATGGCAGCAATTGTGGTTTCTTTCATAATATCACCTGAAAAAAATAAAGGCGGCAATCCGCCGCCTTTAATATCGACGGGTTAAAACTCGTCGTTGTTTACTTGTCAATTCTGCCGTAAAGGCCCATGCCTTCGCCCTCATTGATAGGAGCACGATCAGACTTTTCAGCATTGTATCTTGGCTTCTGGTTATATCCGCCTCTGCCTCTGCCGCCGCGATTATTTCTGCCGCGATACTTATCGTTTCTGGGCTTTACATTGCCGTCAGGACCGATAACAACATGACGCTGAAGGTTTTCGCCTTCGCTCCAGGATGTTGCACCGTTTACCTTCTGAACTGCAGTGTGAATAACACGTCTCTCATAAGGATTCATAGGCTCAAGAGAGGTTTTCATACCTGTCTTAACTGCCTTGAAAGCAAGCTTTCTACCTAAAATCTCAAGAGTTTTTTCTCTCTTTTCGCGGTAGTTGCCTGTGTTGATTGTAATCTTGTAATAAGAATTATCAACATGATTTGCAACAAGACCGGTAAGATACTGTAATGCATCCAGAGTCTCGCCGCGTCTGCCGATGATAGAGCCAACTTCCTCGCCCTCAAGGTCGATTACAGCACCCTGCTCCTCCTCGGTAACTTTTACTTCTATGGAATTGATATCCATAGCATTAAGAACATCCTTAACAAACTGTGCTGCAGTATCTGCAGGGCCTGTTTTGATAAATGCTCTTACCTTTGCCTGCTTTTTGCCGAAAATACCTAAAACGCCTTTTTCAGCACGCTGCAAAGTCTCAAATTCTACTTCGTAAGTTTCAACACCAAGCTGTCTGCAAGCATCTTCCAGAGCAAGAACTTCGGTATCACCTACGCCGATAGCTTCTTTAATCATTTTTTCTCCTTAAAGTATATCTATGTATACCACTAATTTTCAAAATTTACTTTACCAGGCTTTCCTTCTGTTCAAGAAGTGCAACTCTGGCAGCTTCGCCCCTTGCAATCATCATGCCAGGACCAAAAAACTTCTGTACGATAAGTGACTGTACGAAACTGATAACGGTGGAACAAATCCAATAAAAACCAACCGCTGCAGGTACACTATATGCGATATATGCAGAGAAAAGTGGGAGTAAGTACATCATAACCTTCATGCAGCCCTGCTGATTCTGACCTGTACCGTTGAGCTTCTGAATAACGATCTGAGATGCAACAGAAGTAACAAAACAAAGCACAGGGAAAATAAGGTAGATAGAAAAACCATACTGTGAGGGGCTTACCAAAAGGTTTAATCCACAGAAATTAAATGAATTACTGAATTCAATAACCTGATTCTGCATATCGCCGAAACATTCTGCGATACTTGGGAAGGATTTGATGTGCATAAGGATATCAACCTGACCGCCGTAAGACTGTGAAGCAGACAGATTAAGACCGGGAACAGCCGCCAAAGCCTCTCTTGCATCATTTACCATACCTGCATTAAGGTGCAGAGTATTTGTAAGAGGATAAGCTACTGCATAGAAAACGCCTAACAAAAGGAACATAGGAAGAATAGAAGTAAGACATCCTCCGTAGGGAGACACGCCCTCTTTTTCATAAAGCTTCTGTGTTTCTTCGTTAAGTTTCATACGGTTGTTGCCGTATTTCTCCTTAAGGGCTGC
Source organism: Oscillospiraceae bacterium (assembly GCA_015066245.1). Classification (GTDB taxonomy): domain Bacteria; phylum Bacillota; class Clostridia; order Oscillospirales; family Acutalibacteraceae; genus Ruminococcoides. The sequence goes on along the minus strand of SVOS01000001.1, from coordinate 235,385 downwards.
CATCTGACCTGAAAGTCTTGCGTTCTTAGCCATGCTCTTCTGCTGTTTGATTGTAGAAGGGAAGAAAATAAGCTTAGTAATAATTGTAAAAATTAAAATAGCAAGACCGTAGTTGCGGACTAACCAATAAGCGCCATAAAGCACCCAACCGAAAAGACCGCCCAATAAACCAAAAAGATCATTCATGGCAATAAACCTTCCTTAAAAAACAAATCACTTTTTCTTTTGCGGAACAGGGTCGTACCCACCCTTTGAAAACGGATTACACCGCAAAATCCTCCACAACGCCATAAAAAAACCTCTGAACGCACCAAAAGACTCAATAGCTTCTATAGCATATTGAGAGCACGTAGGATAATATTTACATTTAGGCGAAGTGTGCACTGAAATATGCGTCTGGTAAAAACGAATCATACGGATAAAAAGTTTTTTAATCATCTGATAACCCCTGCATCCGAAAGATGCTTTCTAAGCACTTTTTCAAGTGCGGTACTTTTGATAAAAGGGGTTTTTCCTCTCGCAACAAAAACAATATCTATGTGATCAGCTACAATTTCGCTGTCTTTGAGAACTGCTCTGTATGCTGCTCTTATAACTCGTCTGGCGCGGCTACGCATATAAGCCTTGCCGATTTTTTTGCCGGTGGTTATGCCGATACGCAGGTTATTTTGTTTATTTTTATTTACATAGGTGACAAGCTCGGGCGAGACGAAACTCTTACCTCTCTGGTAAGCACGTCTGAAAGCCCAAGCATCACATAAAGTGATTATTTCACTCATTTTAACCACCTTGAATTTCAAATGCGTATCTTATTAAGTAGATAAAGTAGAAAAGAACGCAATAAAACTAAAGAAAGACCACAGATAAACGGTGGCCTTTCAAATTAGTAAGAAAGTCTCTTTCTGCCCTTTGCTCTTCTGCGAGCAAGAACCTTACGACCGTTTTTGTCGGACATTCTCTTTCTGAAGCCGTGCTCCTTCTTTCTGTGAAGCTTTTTGGGTTGATATGTTCTCAGCATATTAATCCTCCTTTCACAACATAACCTTGCAATGTAACATTATATCTAAAGTCGGCCTTAAAGTCAACAAAAATTTTTTTACTCTTTTTATTATTTTTCCGCTCTATACCAAAGGTTTTGAGTCTTATACAAGATATTGTATAAATTAAATTAAACACCCACAATACAAGGTAAAAACTGATTTTTCTAATAATTTGATTCATTTTTTATTTTTAAAAAAATAATTATTTTTTCAGAATACATCCATTTTATATTGTTATATTTACATAATAATGGAAAAAACTATTGCTTTAAAGCAAAAAATTTGCTAAAATTAAAGAGTAATTTTTATTATGCCGTAGTAGGCTGATTTTGAGAAAAAGAATGTAATTTAAATACGAAGGAGGACGAAAAATATGGATTCTTTTAAAGACGCTTGGCTTATAGTAAGCGAATATTGCAGAACAAAAATTACCGACATTGCATATAAAACCTGGATTGCACGTATTAAGCCTGTATCTCTCGATTACGACACCGGAAAAGTAACACTTTTAGTACCTAATTCTTTTCATCGGAATACTGTAGTCAGAAACTACATGACACTTCTTGACGAAGCTTTTGAAGCTGTTTTCAGCACGAAATTTGAGCTTTGCTTTATTACTGAGGAAGAACAGAAAAAAGAAGAAGAAGAAAATCCCATTGAGGTTGTACACTCAGATTATGAATATACCTTTGAAAACTTTATTGTAGGTTCATCAAATAAATTTGCACATGCTGCTTCTCTTGCAGTTGCTGCAAATCCTGCAGGAGCATACAACCCCCTGTTTCTTTACGGAAATTCCGGTCTTGGCAAAACTCATTTGCTTTATGCTATCGGCAACGATATCAAAAAAGCAAATCCCGAAATGAAAATTATCTACGTTAAGGGTGACGACTTTACAGTAGAGCTTATTGAAGCAATCAAACAGAACACCACCACAGAATTCAGACAGAAATACCGTCAGGCTGATGTTCTTTTGGTGGATGACGTTCAGTTTATCGGTGGCAAAGAAGCAACTCAGGAAGAGTTCTTCCACACATTCAATACACTTTTTGAAGGCAAAAAACAGATTGTTCTCACATCTGACCGTCCGCCTAAGGACATTAATATTCTTGAAGAGCGTCTCCGTTCTCGTTTTGAGTGGGGTTTGCTTGCAGATGTTCAGCCTCCCGATATGGAAACCCGTATTGCCATTATCAAGCGTAAAGCTGACCACCTTGATTTACCTCTTTCTCATGAAGTTGCCGAGTTTATTGCTCAGAAGCTTAAGAACAATATCCGTCAGCTTGAAGGAACAGTCAAAAAGCTTAAAGCAAGATATATGCTCAACAACGAAAAACCCACAATTCTGATTGTTTCAGAAGTTATCAGCGATATTCTTACCAATAATGTTTCTCCTGAGCATACTATCGAGAAAATTGTTGAGGAGGTTGCCCGTACCTTTGGCGTTACTCCCGATGCCATTACTTCGCCAAAAAGCCGAAAAGCATCTATCAATCATCCTCGACATATTGCAATTTATATTTCAAGAGAGCTTACAACCTACACAATGGAGCAAATCGGCGAGAAATTCGGCGGAAAGCACTACTCAACCATTGTTTATACAGTTCAGCAGATGGAAAAGAAAATGCAGACAGATTCAAAACTCAAGGAAACTGTGCAGGATATCATGAAAAATATCCGCGGTGACCGTTAAGTGGGTTAGCCACCCACAGGGCGATTCGCCTACGGAAAAGTTTGATATTATTTAAAACTTTAATTAACGGCGGGTTGAGGTTTATATAAATGAAAATTTATATTCAAACTTAACTCAGAAATTAACATATTAACACACATTAACATCACAGATTTTAACATATTGTTAATTAACAAAAATTAACAAATTAACCATGTTAAAAACCCTATAATTTTAAACACGCGCTTATGGAGATGAAAATACAGATGTACTCTTGAGTTTACGGGTATTTTCACAAATTCACACTCTCTACAACTACTACTATTTTTATATATAATCAAATCAATTCAATTTTCTAATTTTTGAAAGGAAGTACGGAAAATGAAATTTACATGTATCCGCTCAGAGCTTTCTGAAGCTCTTATGAATGTTCAGCGTGCAGTATCAAACAAAGCTACAATTCCTGCACTTGAAGGTATTCTTATCAAAGCATACGACTCAAAACTTACATTAACAGGCTATGACCTTGAGATTGGAATTACAACAACTATTGATGCAACTATTGCTGAAGAAGGCGAAATTGTTGTTGGCGCAAAGCTTTTCTCTGACATTGTTCGTAAACTTCCTGAAGAAATTGCAAGCTTTGAATCTGATGAAAGATATATTTTCTACATCAACTCAGGTAATGTAGATTATCAGATTATCGGTATGTCATCTATGGAATATCCTGATATTCCCACATTTGAAAGCACAGACGAAATTTCTCTTGAGGCAGGTGTCCTCAAAAATATGATTCGTCAAACAATTTATGCAGTATCCGATAATATGGCAAAGCCTATTTATACAGGCTCTCTTTATGAAATCAAAGACAATGTATTAAGAATTGTTACCATTGACGGCTATCGAATGGCTATCAGAAAAGAGAATATCGAGGCTCAGCGTAATACTCAGTTTATTATCCCCGGCAAGATTCAGATGGAAATTTTAAAGCTTATCGATTCTGACGAAGAAATGGTAAATATCATTGTTGGTCAGCGTCATGTCCTCTTTACAGTCGGCACATATTCCGTTATTTCCCGTCTTATTGAGGGCACATTCCTTGATTATGCCACAACTATTCCAAAGGATAAAAATACAGAAGTAAGAATCAATACACGAAAGCTCATCAGTGCTGTTGAGCGTATGAGCCTTCTCACAAGCGAGAGAATTCAGTCTCCCGTAAAGTGCAGCTTTGGAAAAGATGAAATCAAGCTTACCTGCAAGACTTCTGTGGGCAGAGCATCTGATTCTCTTACAGTAGGCACAGTTGGTAATGATGTAGAAATCGGCTTTAACAACCGCTATCTTTTAGATGCTCTTAAAAATTCAGAATGTGATGAGGTACTGCTTATTTTAAACGGAAGCCTTACTCCCATGATTGTAAAGCCCGTTGAAGGCGACAGCTTTACTTTCCTTGTAGTACCTATGAGGATTAACGATGAAAACTGAAATTATTAAAATTGACACAGAATTTATCCGTCTTGACAATTTGCTTAAATATTCAGGCTGCGTAGATACAGGCGGTGCGGCTAAATTTGTTATTCAGGACGGACAAGTAAAAGTAAACGGTGAAGTTTGCACAATGCGCGGCAAAAAAATGCGTAAAGGCGACAAAGCCCAGATAGAAGATTTTGTTATTGAGGTGGACTCTGATTGATAGTTAAAGCCCTTGAATTTTCTAATTACAGAAATCTTTTTGACAATAAAATATTGCCTTCAGAAAGAGTTAATGTAATTTACGGCTTTAATGCTCAGGGCAAAACCAATCTTTTAGAGGCAATATGGCTTTTTTCCGGCGGACATTCTTTCAGAGGAGCAAAAGAAAACGAGCTAATAAAATTCGGCGAGAATTTTTCAAAGCTCTATATGGAATTTTTCTCATCAGAAAGAGACCAGAAAGCAGAGCTTATCTTAAGAAACTCTAAAAAGGAAGTAACCATAAATAACGTAAAAAAAAGCTCGGCTGCCTATCTTTCTCAGCATTTTTCGGCAGTTGTATTTTCTCCCGAGCATCTGACGTTGATTAAAAACGGACCTGCCTTGAGACGAAAGTTTATGGACGGTTCTATTTGTCAGCAGGACTTAAGATATGCAGTCAGACTTAGCAAATATAATCAGACTTTGCAGCAGAGAAATGCTCTTTTGAAAGAAATTTCCAAGCATAAAGAGCTTAAGGATACCCTTGAAATCTGGGATGATGTTCTCATAGATTCGGGTGCGGAAATTATAAAAAAGCGTCTTGAATTTTTAGAAAGCCTTAAGAAAAATGCAAAAGAACTGCATTTAGGTATTTCATCAGGCAAAGAAGAGCTTGAAATTGAATATTCATCACAGATTTTTAAAGAAAAAGGCGAATATACCACAGATGACATAAAAGAACTTCTGAGAAAAGAATTCAAGAGAGTAAAAAGAGAGGATATTTTCTCAGGTGTTACAAATGCAGGTCCCCACAGAGATGACCTTGAATTTTATATAAATTCAAAAAGTGCAAGACGTTTTGGCTCTCAAGGTCAGCAGAGAAGCATTGTCCTTTCTCTTAAGCTAAGCGAAGCGCGTATTATGAGCGATGCTTTCGGAGAATCACCGGTAGTGCTTCTGGATGATGTTATGAGTGAGCTTGACGTAACACGTCAGGAATTTTTACTTAAAAATACAGAAAAATGTCAGGTGTTTATTACCTGCTGTGAACCTCTTGAAAATGATTTTTTGGGAGATGTAAAGCTTTTCAGGGTTGAAGGAGGCAATATTTACTGATGCTTCTTCATTTAGGTCAGGATACGGTTGTCAATACAAAAGATATTATTGCGATCTGTGATATGGATACCTCCACGGTTTCTCAGAAAACAAGAGATTTTCTATCAAAAGCAGAAAAGTCGGGACAGGTTGTAAATGTATCAATGGAGCTGCCAAAGTCCTTTGTAATTGCAAAAACAGGTGATAAAATTACTGTATATATAAGCCAGCTTTCAAGCTCTACCTTGACAAAAAGAGCAGAAAGCAACCAATACCTTATGTAAAAGAGGGATTTATATGAAAGCAAAATGTCCGTATTGCGGAAGAAAAATTTCTTATGGCACAAGATTTATGGAGCGAATTTACGGTGAGCATGTATGCAAACACTGCAAAAAGCCTTCAAATATAGTTCAGGATAAAAAGCTTTGGGGTGTATTTGCGGGAGTTGCTGTATTCTCGCTGCTGATTCTTATTTTCTATTTCATTTTCGGCAATGTAATGCAGCAGGAATATAACGCAAATGGTGACCATGAGTTTTTCATTACTTTATTTTTCGGAAAATTCAAAACCATAAAATGGATTTTGTGGGAAACAATACCTTATGTAGCATTCTTTTTTGTATCTCCTTTGTTTATAAGATATCAGATGCAGAAGAAATATGCATATATGAGCTCTGAATTTATTGATTTAGGTACGGATTTTCTGCCCCCTGTTGAAAGTGAAACCGAGAAAATCGGCACAAATACAAGAGTTATTCCTAAAGTTGGTGTAAATAAAGTGGCAGATGACTTTGAATTTGAGAATATTTCATCAAGCTCAAAGAACATAAGCGATACAAGAAACTTCAGCATCAAATCAGAAGTTACAAAAATAAATCCCGAAAATTATGTAAAGACTTCTTCTTACAGAAGCGAAGCTCCTCTTAAAAAAATGGAGCATACCCAGCAGGTAAGAATTAAAGAAGAAATCAAAGAAGATACAAACGAACTTTATCGCGTAAAAGTTCTTCGCGAGCAAGAAAGACAAAAGCGTGAGCTTGAGGCTCAGGCAAAAGAAATGGATAAAAATTCGGCAGATAAAAATTACTCTGCAAATCGAAGATTTTAATATAGAATGATTCAGACGGACAGAAGAACGGAGGAGTTTTAGATTATGGATATCGAAGTAAACGGAATTGATAATACAAAAGTAGAAAAAGAATATACCGCGGATGAAATTCAGGTCCTTGAAGGTTTGGAAGCTGTAAGAAAACGTCCAGGTATGTATATAGGTTCCACAGGCCCCAGAGGACTTCATCATCTTGTATATGAAATTGTTGATAACTCAATTGATGAAGCTCTGGCAGGTTACTGCTCAAAAATCGAAGTTACAATTTTACCCGGAGATATCATAAGAGTCCGCGATAACGGACGTGGTATTCCCGTAGGTATCAATGCAAAAACAGGTATTCCTGCAGTTACTGTTGTATTTACAGTTCTTCATGCAGGCGGTAAATTCGGTGGCGGCAGCTACAAAGTCAGCGGTGGTCTTCACGGCGTAGGTGCATCTGTTGTTAATGCTCTTTCAGAGTGGCTTGAAGTCAGAGTATTTAGCGGAGAAAACGAGTATTATCAGCGTTTTGAAAGAGGTCACGAAATCTGTAAATTACAGAAAGGCGAAGCTACCACAAAAACAGGTACAGAGGTAATCTTCAAGGCTGACCCCGAAATCTTCCAGGAAACTACCGAGTATGAATTTAAAGTTTTAGAGACAAGACTCAGAGAGCAGGCATTCCTCAACGGCGGTATCCATATTGAGCTTACTGACGAAAGAAATCCCGACGAAATTAAAACTAAGAATTTCAAATATGAAGGCGGTATCAAGAGCTACGTAGAGTATCTTAATAAGAAAAAGGCAGTTGAGCCTATTCATGAGGATATTATCTACTTCTCTACCGCAAATGCCGAAGATACTGCATCTGTTGAAGTTGCAATGCAGTACAACGACAGCTACAACGAGCTTATTCTTTCTTTTGCAAACAATATTCATACCACAGACGGTGGTACTCATGAGGACGGCTTTAAGCGTGGTCTTACTCGTGTTATGAATGAGTATGCAAGAAAATTTAATAAACTTAAGGAAAATGACCAGAATCTTTCGGGCGAGGATATCCGCGAAGGTCTTACTGCGGTTATCAGCGTTAAGGTAAAGGAAGCTCAGTTTGAGGGCCAGACAAAAGCAAAGCTTGGCAATACCGAAGTACGTTCTCTTATTGAGAAGATGCTCAACGAAAAGGTAATGACCTTCCTTGAGGAAAATCCAAAGATTGCAAAGGCAGTTTTTGAGAAAGCAATCGCCTCTGCCAAGGCAAGAGAAGCCGCCAGAAAAGCCAGAGATTCTGTCAGAAGAAAGTCTGCTTTAGAGGGCGCCAAGCTCCCCGGTAAGCTTGCAGATTGTCAGTCAAAAGATATGACCGAAACTGAAATCTACATCGTAGAGGGTGACTCTGCGGGTGGTTCTGCCAAGGGCGGACGAGACAGACGTTATCAGGCTATTCTTCCTCTCTGGGGTAAGATGCTTAACGTAGAAAAAGCAAGAGCTGAGTCTATTTACGGCAATGATAAGCTGAATCCCGTAATTACAGCTTTAGGCTGTGGTATCGGCGAGGATTGCGACCTTTCTAAGCTTCGCTACGGTAAAGTTATTATTATGGCGGATGCTGACGTCGACGGCCAGCATATCCGTACACTTCTTCTCACATTCTTCTACAGATATATGAGACCTCTTATTGAAGAAGGCCATGTGTATATTGCTCAGCCTCCCCTTTACAGAATTACAAAGGGAAAAGAGCATAAATATGCTTATTCTGATTTAGAGCGAGACCAGATTCTTGCTACTATTGAAGGTAAGACAGAAGTTCAGAGATATAAAGGTCTTGGTGAGATGGACAAAGACCAGCTCTGGGAGACAACCATGAATCCCGAAACAAGAACAATGCTGAGAATTGAGCTCAACGATATAGTTGAAGCAGACGAAACTTTCTCTGTGCTTATGGGTGATAAGGTAGAGCCCAGACGTGAATTTATTGAGACAAATGCTAAGTTTGTTCAGAATCTGGACGTTTAATGGATGGAGCGTGATTTAAGATGGATAATGAAAATAAGATGAATAACGATAATATTATAAGCGAAACCCCCTCAGGCGGCAGACTTATAAACGTAGACGTAAACCGTGAGATGCGTCAGTCCTTCCTTGACTATTCTATGTCGGTTATCGTTTCCCGAGCATTGCCTGATGTTCGTGACGGCTTAAAGCCTGTTCACAGACGTATTCTTTATACAATGTACGAAAACGGACTTGCTCCCGAAAAGGCATATCGTAAGTGTGCCGATACAGTTGGTTCGGTTCTGGGTAGATATCATCCCCATGGTGACGCATCTGTTTATGATGCAATGGTACGACTTGCTCAGGATTTCTCCATGAGATATATGCTTGTGGACGGTCACGGTAACTTTGGTTCTGTTGACGGTGACCCCCCTGCTGCTTACAGATATACTGAGTCAAGAATGAGCAAAATTTCCACGGAAATGCTTGCTGATATCGACAAGGAAACTGTTGATTTTCAGCCTAACTTCGATGACCGTCTTGAGGAGCCTACTGTTTTGCCCTCAAGATTTCCTAATCTTCTTGTAAACGGCTCGGGCGGTATTGCTGTTGGTATGACAACCAACATTCCTCCCCATAACTTAGGCGAAACTGTCGATGCAATGTGCATGCTTATTGACAACCCCGATGTTGAGGTTGCCGAGCTTATGGAGTGTATGCCCGGACCTGACTTCCCCACTGGCGGTATTATTATGGGCAGAAGCGGTATCCGTGCTGCCTATGCTACAGGTAAGGGTAAGATTATTGTAAGAGCAAAAACCGAGATTGTAGAAGCTAAAAACGGAAGATTCAAGATTATTGTTACCGAGCTTCCTTATCAGGTTAACAAAGCACGTCTTATTTCTAATATTGCTGACCTTGTTAACAACAAGCGAATCGAAGGTATCTCTAATATTGAGGACCACTCTGACAGAAGCGGTATGCACATCGAAATTGATGTTAAGCGTGATGCTTCTCCTCAGGTTGTTTTAAATCAGCTTTTCACATATACTGCTTTGCAGTCTACTTTTGGTGCAATTCTGCTTGCTATTGTAAACGGCGAGCCTAAGACACTTACTCTCAAAGAGATTCTTCAGCACTACATCGACTTCCAGGTGGAGGTCATTACAAGAAGAACTCAGTTTGACCTTAAAAAAGCTCAGGACAGAATGCATATTTTAGAGGGCTTGAAGATTGCCCTTGACAATATTGATGAGATTATTGCAATTATCAAGGCAAGTAAAGATACTGCTGATGCTGTAAATAATCTTATGGAGCGTTTCGGTCTTACAGATATTCAGGCTCAGGCTATTGTGCAGATGAGACTTCGTCAGCTCACAGGTCTGGAGCGAGAGAAGATTGAAAACGAAATTGCAGAGCTTAAACTTAAGATTGCAGACTTCATTGATATCTTAGCTAAGGAAGAAAGACGTCTTGCTATCGTTAAGGAAGAAGCTATTGCTATCCGTAACAAGTACGACGACCCCAGACGCACAGAGATTTGTGCTATCAGCGGCGAGGTTGACATTGAGGACCTTATTCCCAAGGAAGAATGTGTTGTTACTTATACACGCTACGGCTACATCAAGCGTCAGACTGTAGACACTTATAAGCTCCAGAATCGTGGTGGCAGAGGTGTAAGCGGTATGACCAGACGCGAAGAAGACTTTGCTTCTGAGATGTTCACCACAGGAAGCCACGACTATATTCTGTTCTTCTCAGATATGGGCAGGGTATACAGACTCAAGTGCTACGAAATCCCCGAGGGCAGCCGCCAGTCAAAGGGTATCAATATTGCAAACTTACTGCCTATCGGCGGTGACGAAAAGATTACCGCAATGGTAAGAATCCCTGAATTTTCAGAGGAGCTTTACCTCAATATGATTACCAAGCAGGGTATCATCAAGAGAATTTTACTCAGTGCTTATGATACCAACCGCAAGGGCGGACTTATTGCTCTTGACCTTAACGAGGGCGATTCTCTTGTTGGCGTTCAGGTTACAGACGGCTCAAAGCAGCTTATGATTGCAACCAAGAAGGGCATGTCAATCCGCTTTAACGAGTCTGATGTTCGTCCCATGGGCAGACAGGCTCGCGGTGTAAAGGCATTGAAGCTTAAAGAAAATGACGAGGTTGTAAGCCTTACAATTGTTGGCGACGATGCACTGGTGCTGACAGTTTCCGAGACAGGCTACGGCAGAATTTCACCTGCTGAAAACTACAGACTCCAGTCCAGAGGCGGTAAGGGTCTTACTAACTATCATACCGAGAAATACGGCGATGTTGCGGCTGTAAGAACAATTAACCTTGATGAAGATATCATTATGGTTAATGCCGACGGTGTTATCATCCGTATTGCGGCAGAAAGTGTTCGTGTTTGTGCCCGTCCCTCTAAGGGTGTTACCGTAATGAGAATTAAAGAGGGCAACAAGGTAGTAGCAGTTGTATCTGCTCCTCACGAAGACAGTGCTGAGGTTATTACCGAAGTTCCCGATACAAGTGATGCAGATAACCAAGAGGCAGAGGAAACTTCAGAAGAATAAATAAAAAAGCAAAAAGAAAGCTCCCGAAATTAATTTCGGGAGCTTTTTGTATAGTTAAATGATTAATCAGATAATGCCTGCAAGTCTCTTCTGGATATTTGATGTATCCTTGATGTTAACCTTGCCGTCCTGTGTGAAGTCAGCAAGCTTAAGTGCAGTTTCGTCTAATGTTACGATGTTTGCAAGATACTTCTGAATTGTTGTTGCGTCCTTGATGTTAAGCTTCTTATCCATATTAACATCGCCGATTTCAAATTCAGACTCTGCAGGATTTGTAGCAGTTGTGTTGCCCTCGGAAGGCTCTGTTACTGCGGGTGTTGTGGGGTTAGTAACAACAGGCTCAGTAGCATCAGTAGATGTAGAGGGCTCTGTGGGTTCTGTGGTGAAAGTGGGCTCTTCGTTGCCCTTTACAAGCAAGATTGTGCCGTCTGTGCAAACAAGGTTGATGTCCTTGTCATAATATCCGCTTACATTTGTGCCGAGTGCTTCCCACTGTGCCTTTGTACCGTTGAAGTTGATGGTTGTGAGGTTAAGGCAGTAGCCGGTGAAGTTGTCTTCAAGCTCTGTCAATGTAGAAGGAAGGTTGATTGTTTCGAGGTTTTCGCAACCATAAACAGCACTTCTTTCTATTTTCTCAAAACCTTCGGGGAAAGTAAGTTCCTTAAGATTGTTGTTGTAAGAAATACTGCCGTACTCAGCCTCTTTTGTGCCGCTTGTTACCTCGTACTTGTCACCCTTTTTGCCGTCGGGATAATAAAGAATTACACTGCCGTCTTTGCTGAAAACTACACCGTCAACAGACTTGTAAGCTTCATGATCGTCAGCAATATTGATTTTCTCAAGGTTAGTTTTGCTTGCTAAAGACATAGAACGAACGGATGCAGGAATGTTTAACTCTTTAAGATAAACAAGACCGGCAAAAGTGTTATAGCCTAAATATTCAACATTTTCGGGAACTGAATAGGTTGTACCTTCTTTAGCAGAAGGATAAATCATAAGTGTGTCGCCCATAAAGTCATACTGAGACTTTTCAAAGAGAATACCGTCAGTTGAGTAGAAAACAGGATTGCTGCTGTCTACATTAACGCTCTTAAGGTTAGGACAATTTGCAAAAGAATCTCCGTCTACTTTTTCAAGGTTAGCACTGAAATTAACGGACTCAATTGCAGTATGAGAGAAAGCAAGAGATTCTACTGTCTTAACAGAATTGGGAATGTTTATCTCAGTAATTGCAGTATTTTCGAATGCAGCATAGCCGATAGTTTCAAGACCTTCGCTGAGTGTAACAGAAGCAAGGTTGCTGCAATGGTCAAAAGCACAAATATCAATAGTCTTGACAGAAGCAGGAATTTTTACGGAAGTAATGTTGGGGTTGTGGCTGAATGCAAAGCCGGAAACAATCTTTGTACCGTCTTTGATTGTAATATCGCCTGCAGCCTGGTCTGTAGAATTTAAGAGGTAGTTGTCAAGGTAAAGAAGCTCGCCGTCCCAGTTGTTGCCGTCCTTTTCAAAGGCAGTGTTTGACAAGAGATATCCGCCGATGGTCTCAAGATTTGCGGGAAGGTTGATGTCTGTGAGGTTTGAGCAGTTATCAAATGCCCAACCGCCGATTTCAACAACTGTTTCAGGAATCTTTACAGATTTGATAGATGTGTTGTTTGCAAAAGCATTGGAGCCGATAATTGTAACGGGAAGGTCCTCGATTTTATCGGGGATTACAACATCCGCAGCATTACCGTTGTACTTTGTGATTTTGATGGATTTTATAGCATTAAAATCATCATCGTACTCAGTATCAATAGAATACTCAAAGTCACCTTCGGTCAGAGCTGTTGCCATGCCTACGGAAAGACTTGTCATAAGCACAAGCAATGCCATAATGCAAGCTAATAATTTCTTAAAACTTAATGTCTTCATAAATATCCTCCTATATAATTTGTTATCTTAATTCTACATCAATAAAGAAAGAAAGTAAATTAATTTATAGTAAACATAAGGCGTTTAGCCATAAAATAGCCACGATCTGTCCTTTTATAAAGCATATATTGATAAAATTTATGAAAAAATAAGAAGCCTTTCCTATTAGTTTAGAAAGGCTTCTTAATATTAATAATCAATCTTCAAATTCAAATCCATCAAAGGAAAAATCTGTGTATGCGTCCAAGAGCAGTGCAAATTTGTCGGAAGCTTCGAAGTATTCCATACCGTCAACAGTCTCAACATCCAAATCCACATCAATAAACTGAGCAAAGTATTCGTTTCTGAGGCTTTCGTACTCTGCTTTATCTACATCTTTGGTTTCGGGGTTATAAACTTTGTAGAACTCCTCGGTCTCACCGCTGGAGCTTACGCCGGCATCAATTCTTTCAATGCTGAAAAGATTGGTTTCCGAAATTTTGCCGTCAGCAAAATCAAGTGTTCTCTCAGCAGTAAAGTCCATACCGCCGCCTGCACGGATATAGTCCTTGACGATGTACTGGTACTCGCCTGTGGATTTATTCTTGAGAAGGATGGGAGAATCATCAATATAAAAATCACAGCTGCTTTCGCCCTGGTTGGCGTCAACCATAATCTCCTCTACGGTTTTGTCAGCGTTAATCTTGAAATATTTGTTTGTGCTGTATATGCCTGTGCCCTGAACCTCGGTTGTAACAAGCTCAAGCACACCGTCAAAATCAAGGTCTAAGAACAGATAGTAAAAACCTGCCATGTAAAACTCTTCGGCATCCTTCTCCCAAAGAGAGGAGTTTTCAATATAAATGTTTACTGCCTCAGAGGGTGTAAGCTTTGTTGTTATGACAGGTGCAGTTGTAGCCTGAGGTGCGGTGGTTACAACATCGGTTTCTACCTGAGTATCTGCAGGTGCGGTGGTTGCCTTGGGTTCTGTAACGGGGTTGGTGGTTTCGGGTGCGTTATTGCTGCAAGCAAAAAGACTTAATGCTACCAGAACACACATTAAAATTGCCAGTAATTTTTTCATATTAAAAACCTCCTTTATTTAATTATATACTAATATATAAATCTTAAGAATTCAATAAGAAAATAAAAAAATCAGAGTCTTTTTATAAAAAACTCTGATTTCATCATTTATCCTAAAATAATCTCCATAATGGGAATAAGTCTGACTGCTTCGGTGGCAAATTTTGAGAGAACACCGCAGCAAAGACCGATAGCAATACCGCCGCAAACGTCTGTGCAATAATGAACTCTTAAATACATTCTTGAGAAAGAAATAAGAGCAGCAATAACAAGACCGGGAAGCCAGATAATTATTCTGCAGTTAAGAATCAACGCCATTGCCACTGCAAAGCTTGTGGTGGTATGACCTGAGGGGAAGGATGAGTGACGGGGCTTAATAATAAGCTCGTCCTGCTCCAGAAGCTCTGAGGGGCGGGTTCTGCCGACGATGTTTTTGATGATAACCTCACCGATGAGCCAGCCGAAAAGCATTGCCACAAGAATATTGAAGCCTATATATCGGTAGTGCCTTGTAATAAAGAAGGGCACAGACATAATCCACCAGATAACGCCTGCATTTCCCAGCATTGTAATAAGATGGACCAATACATTATTTGTTTTTGAATGCAGCTTTGTCACTGCATCAAGAACTACGGAATCAATTTTGGATAGTTTGTTTTTCAAGATAAAAACCCCTTTAAAATCATGAAAATCAGCAAAAAGCCTTAAGCTCAGCAATCTTTGCACCCGCGTCCTCAGCCTTAAATACGGCAGTGCCGGCTACTGCAACATCTACGCCTGCTTTTGCAGCAGTTGCAATAGTCGTGTCGCCGATTCCGCCGTCAGCCTCGATAAGAAAATCAAGAGAAAGCTCCTCTCGCTTTGCCTTAAGAGCCTCAACCTTAGGCATCATATCCGCCATAAAGCTCTGACCGCCGAATCCTGGCTCAACCGTCATAACAAGAACCATGTAAAGGTCCTCAAGGTAGGGATAAACCGTCTCCACAGGGGTGTTAGGCTTAATAACAAGACCTGCCTTAAGTCCTCTTTCTTTGATTTTATCAATGGTTTCGCGGATAGGAGAGTCGCTCTCAACGTGGAAAGTAATGATGTCTGCACCTGCATCGGCAAAATCATCAATATATTTGAGAGGTTCGCTTATCATAAGATGAACATCAAAGGGCTTGTCCGTATATTTTCTTACAAATTTAATAACAGGAGCACCAAAAGTAAGATTTGGTACAAAATGAGCATCCATAATATCAAGGTGCATCATATCAGCACCTGCTTTGTCCATACGGGCAATTTCCTCGCCGAATCGTGAAAAATCACAGGAAAGAAGGGATGGTGCAATTAACATATCATAGCCTCCTTATGGTTTTTGAATAAGGGGAGCAACAACCGCCGCAATACCCCAGAACATAAGATACAAGAGAATTTTGATTGAATCAAGAGAATGAACACCCGAGCAAAGGGTGATTGTAGCAGTGATAAGTATGCCTAAAATCAGACCGATAAGCTGAATCACAACAGTCAGAGAGATGTTGGCTTTCATTCTTACACAACCTGATACAGCTCTGAGGAAAGGCAGGAAGCTGCCTCTTGTGGCAAGATATGCACGGGACGAGTCCTCTTTCTGAGAAGAAATTTCCTGACATACGTTGCCGAGCCCCGTGGAAAGTACCTTGACACTTCTGAAGAAAATGCCGAAATCCTCGGAGATTTTCTCGGATGTGATGTTGGGGTCAGCAGTACGCACGAGGAGGTTGATTCCGTTTGCCTCAGCACGCTGAAGCTCCTCGGCAATTCTCAAAGTAGCGTTATATGTTGTGACAAACATAGCTATCGCCTTTGAGCCTTTTGCGTAATAGGTCTTTTTTCTGCCTTCTTTCATGTACTGTTCCTCGCCGCTTAAAGGAGGAGCAACAACACCGAATTTTTCAAGAAGCTCAGCAGAACCGATAAGAAGCCTCTCGCCGTTTACCCAGCCAACAAGGCCAAGCTTGTCCTCGTACATAACACTTTCTACCTTGGGGAGTTTTCCGCCGTGGTTGTCCACCACATTGTCAAAAACAGAAGCTAAGGGGGAGCCTGCTTCTCTCAGCACTGCTGCCGCAGAAAGAAAGCTGTCTTCGATTTTGTAGTTATCAAAAGCTTTTACACCGTTTAATGTAATGCTGCCTGCAGGATAAAGGTCTCTTGCATCAGCAATAACTGCTTTTGTGTCGCAGAACTGTCTTACAGAGGGGTAGCCTGCAATCATCGCGTTTTTCTGCAAAGTATCCTTGCAGAGGCGTCTCATGGGCAGGTTTACCGCCAGCAGATTTGCCACAGGTGT
This sequence comes from Oscillospiraceae bacterium, assembly GCA_015066245.1. Classification (GTDB taxonomy): domain Bacteria; phylum Bacillota; class Clostridia; order Oscillospirales; family Acutalibacteraceae; genus Ruminococcoides. The sequence continues at coordinate 218,939 of SVOS01000001.1, read as the reverse complement.
GCTTACTGCCGCCATAACTGCAAGGGCAGAAAAAGCACCGATAATGTCACCGCCCGAGAGAATTGCATAAAGTACTGCGACAAATACGCAGCACAAAATGGAAACAGGAGCAATCTTGCCTGACATGTCCTCAGAGGGGTCGGGTGAATAAGAAATCTTAAGGTAATCTGAGAGGAAGTCGCTTTCTACCTGATAGGCAACAATGGGCTTGCCGATGGTGCCGCTCATAAGCTTTTTGGCGATATCCTCGTTTACATATATCTTGCCCGAGTATGTGGGGGCTTTTTGGGTAACAAATTTGAAGTTATCCTTGACTCTCAGCACCATAAACAACTTGCCAAGATTGTTAAGCAGCAGGATAAGTGCAACAATCACTGCGTAGTGATGCATAAATCCGCCGGTAAATCTGGTGGAGGTAAAAATAGAAATACCACCCTGAATAATGCCTGAAATAGCGGCTATAGACACACCTGTGTCAGAATTACCGCGGAATTTCTTAAGGGGAGTCAGACCGTTTATGATGGTAACTCTGCAAATCCAGCAGCTCATCAGAAGCAGCAGTGTGTTTATAAGGCACATAACGATGGAGCCTGTGTCACCAAGCAAAATACCGTTTACGGAGATTACAATACTGAGTACAAAAAGTATGGCAGTAATAACTCCTGTGAAGACGCTGTTGATAAACATCTTGCGGATGTTGCGGTTAATCTCCTGCATAATAGAGCCAGTGTCCTGACGGCTTTTGTAGTCCTCAATCTGCACAGTCTTTTCGCGGAAATCATCGTTTTCGTCCTCGCCTGAGCTGAAGAATCCCGTAACCTTGCCCATAAAATTGGTGGCAACCTTTTTGGGAGTTTTTTCTTCCTCTTCTTTAGGCTCTACTTCCTCAGGGGTAACCATCTGAGAAATAACGGGATTTGGAGATGCTATGTATTTTTTATACTCATTTTCAACCACAGCCGAAAACTTGCCTGCTCTTACGTGGACCTTCTCGACCTTGCTTTCGTGCTGATAAACAGGCACCCTTGACACAATGGCCTGAGCAGATGAAACAGGCTTTGCCTTGCCAAAGAGCTTTTCAAACTCGCTCTGGGTTTCTGCCTTTTCTTCTTCTGCAGCTTTTTCAGGAATTTTAGCATCAGAAGGTTTTTCAGAGGGATTTTCCTCATTATTTTCAGCGCTGTCAATATCTATATCAATAGTATCTATGTCCTGAATCTGTACAGGCTTTACATTGAAGTTATCAACATTTTCTACAATGTCGTCAGATATTTTGGTGCCTTCTTCGTATTCGGGAGTAAGCGTAACAACCTGCTGAGGCTCCACACTTTCCTCAATCTGCTCCTGAGGCTGTGGGTTTATCTCTTCTTCCTCGTCATCGTCTGCTATATCAAGAGGATTCTGATTTGTGAATCTGACTTCTTTGCTTTTATTGGAGTAAATTTCGTCAGCCGATGCAGTAGCACGGTTGCGTTTTACTTTGTTGAATTTTCTGGCTTCCAGCTCCATTTTTTCTTTCTCAGACAGATATCTGGTTTCTTCGATAATGGAGTCAATCATATTGTCTTTATTCTGCATATCCTTGACGGAGTCGCTCATTTTGTCACTTCCTTAAAAAGAATCTCAGTTCTTATCGTCCCGATGCAACTGCATACATAAGTACACCTGCTGCAACAGAAGCGTTAAGAGAATTAAGCTTGCCCTTCATTGGCAAAGACACGATAACGTCGCATTTTTCGCGGACAAGTCTGCCCATACCCTTGCCTTCGTTGCCGATAACAAGAGCAACCGCACCCGACATATTGCATTTGCGGAAGTCCTCGCCGTTCATATCTGCGCCATATACCCACACACCTCTGTCTTTGAGAGTATCAAGAACAGTGGGGATGTTGGGTACCCTTACCACAGGCACATACTCAACCGCACCTGCGCTGACCTTGCCTACCGTAAAGGTAAGGGAAGCACTGCGTCTTGAGGGGATGATTACACCGTGAGCACCAGAGCATTCGGCAGTACGGATAATTGCACCTAAGTTGTGAGGGTCCTCAATTTCGTCCAGAACAACGATAAATGGTTCTTCGCCGCGTTCTTTGGCAAGTGCAAAAATATCGTCAAGCTCTTTGTACTCGCACACAGCAGCAACAGCCGCAATGCCCTGATGAGTACCGTGAGCACACATAAAATCAAGTTTTTTTGGGTCGACTTCTTTAATACGGATTTTTCTTTCTCTTGCTTTGGCAAGGATACCTGTGATAGCACCTGTGTGTGCACCCTTTGCCACTAAAACCGAGTCAATGGGTCTGCCTGAGCGGATAGCTTCGGACACGGGATTTCTGCCAAAAATTATGTCGTCCCTTTCATTTTTTACATTTTCCATATTTATTCCCTTTCGTTCTGCGTCCATATCTACATCACGCAGATTAACCGACATTCTTATACATTATAATAGTACCACAAAGTAAGAGATTTGAAAACAGTAAAAATCAAAAAATATCAATATTTTTCACTTTTTCCAAGGCAAAAGCTCCCATATCCAGATTTTTGTCGGGAATGCCGAAGGTATCGGTGGGCACATCCCTGAAAAGTTCGGATTTTGGCGGAAAAAACGTGAAGCTGACAATCATCATCATAAGCAGAAAAATCATCATCAAAGAGGTGTAGAAAAATTTTTCTATCTTTTTTTCGGAAAAATAAAGCTTGCAGGACACAAGAAATCCTGCAACTGCCGACCCGAAGCCTATTAACAAATCCAGAATAAGTATCGGACCTTGTGTAAACAGAGAAAATGTGTAAAAAGCCGCAGGGATAAGGGAAATCATCACAAAAACCCCCAAGGTTTTTGACACCGCAAACCGCCTAAGCTCAGGCTTTGCCCACAGATATTCTATAACTGAGTAAAACAGATATCCAATGGCAAAAATCTTCATGTGCTCCCATATACTTTCGTTGACTGCACCCACAAGGGCGGTGAGGGTGTTGGGGTTTAGGTCGTAGATAAAATGTAGCCCCGTAGCAATAAGAAAAGTCGCAGCTGCTCCGAAAAATTCCAGCCTCTTAAATAGCTTTTCGTTCATAAAAAACCTCCGGATTTATTTGCTAAAATATATTCCCGAAGATTTATTTTGATGAATAATCAGAGCAAAAGTCCCAGTATAACCCCTATACCTATTCCCGACAAAACCGCAGGCATAATCCTCAGTATCCAGTATCCTATGGTGCGTTTGCCCTTGATACTTGAGGGAGTGCCCACAGAACTAATAAGCTTTTTTGCCTCGTTTCTCAGCACTGCCTGCTCAACTTCCTCATATTCGGGTCTTACCAGCAGAAAAGCTCGCTCGTAGTAAATACTGTCTGTGTCCGTAACCTCGATAATTTTGTGATTGATTCCTTTTATCATATTAACCTCCGCATATTTGATGTAAATATCTTTGGCAAATAAGATAAAACATATACGAATAAAAGCATATAAGCCAAAAACCAAAACAAGATTTCATATTAAGGCAAAAACTGCAGATTATAGAGCTGAAAGGAAGTAGCGATATGATAAAACGAGTTGGAAAATACACCCTAAAATTCACCGAGCCTCCGCTGATTACTGCCTTTGCCTCGGTTGCAGGTAAGTTTGAGAGCGAAGGCCCTCTGAAAGATAATTTTGACAAGATTATTTACGACAGCCACGCACAAAAAGATACATTCGAAGAAGCCGAAAGCACCTTTCAGCAGGAGGCGCTGAGCCTTGCACTTTCCAAATGGGGCTCAAAAGCCGAAGAAGTGGATTTTGTGTTGGCAGGAGATTTGCTGAATCAGTGCATAGCCTCCTCCTTCGGGCTCAAGGCATTCGGAATACCCTTTCTGGGCCAGTACGGAGCTTGCTCCACCTCTGCTCAGAATCTGATAATGGCGGCAATTTTTACCGAAGGCAAAGCCGCAAAGGTATCCGCGGCAGTTACCTCGTCTCACTATTGCTCGGCAGAGCGGCAGTTTCGTTTTCCGCTGGAATACGGTGCAGTGCGTACTCCCACATCTCAGCGTACAGTAACGGGCTCTGCCGCATTTATAGTGGAAAACCCCACAAATCCTGCCAAAAGCTCAAAGAGCTCTCTTATTTGTCCCGAAATCACAGCCGCAACTGTTGGCGTAATCTGCGACCAAGGGGTAAAAGATGCCAATAATATGGGGGCGGCAATGGCTCCTGCAGCGGCCTCTACACTCAAAACCTATTTTGATGACACAGGCAAAAGCCCCTCGGATTTTGATATGATTTTTACAGGAGATCTGGGCAAAGTGGGCAGCAGTCTTTTTTCTGAGCTTATGGGACACACAGGTTATGATATAAGAAACAACCACAACGACTGCGGACTTATGATTTATGATATCAATAAGCAGGATGTCCACGCAGGCGGCTCGGGATGCGGATGCGGTGCCTGCGTGTTGAGTGCACATATTCTGCCTTCGTTGATAGCAAAAAAGTACCGAAAAGTCCTTTATATCGCCACGGGTGCATTGCTCAGCGCTACCTCGGGTACTCAGGGAGCCACCATTCCCTCAATAGCCCACCTGGTAGAGCTTAGCTCGGCAGGAGGCTGAGGCGTGATTTAATGATATTTGCTAAAAAGCGACATATCTCGAAAATCTGTCTACAATTCGGGGCAGTGCAATACGTGCCGTTTGCTTTTTTAAATTGACAGAAAGGTAAAGATAATATATCATAAAGGGGTCGGGAGGCGGATTTATGAAAAAATTATGTTTGATATTGGCTATACTGGTGTTGGCAACAAGTCTTTTTGCCTGCAAATCCGAGAATCTTGCAGGTACCTGGGTTACCACCATTGACATTTATCAGATGAAGCTGGAGCTTAAGAGCGACGGTCTGGGCACAATGTATCCGCCTGCCAATTCTGAGGGATATAATCTTTCTTACAAAACTGAAGACGGCAAGCTGACACTGCTTTATGACGACGGCACCAAGTTTACCTATGACTATAAGCTTGAGGGCGATACCCTTACAATTACTTTTGAGGACGGAACAGAGCAGGTTTATACAAGAGAATAAATTAAATGATGCTGTCTTGCCTCAGGGCAAGGCAGTTTTTATATGAGAAAAAGCGAAAAATTTTGACATATACTCAAAAAACACTTGCTTATTGCAAGAAAAAGTCATATAATTATGGCGTATGAGTATACCTCAAATTTAATTACCGAAAGGAGTAGCAACACACAATGAATTATTCTCATGAAGTACAGAAAATGTGCGTAGTTGCAAAGGGCCCCCACCATGGTCCCGCACCTATTCCCGAAGAGGGCAAATGGGTAAAATCTTATCAGATCAGTGATATTTCCGGTCTTTCTCACGGTATCGGCTGGTGTGCACCTCAGCAGGGTACATGTAAGCTGACACTCAACGTTAAGGACGGTATTGTTGAAGAGGCTCTCGTAGAGACTCTCGGATGCTCCGGTATGACTCACTCTGCAGCAATGGCTGCTGAGATTCTTCCCGGCAAGACACTTTTAGAGTGCCTTAACACAGACCTTGTTTGTGACGCTATCAACACAGCTATGAGAAACATCTTCGAGCAGCTTGCTTATGGTAGAACACAGACTGCTTTCTCCGAGGACGGTCTTCCCATCGGCGCAGGTCTTGAGGACCTCGGCAAGGGCCTTCGTTCTCAGGTTGGTACAATGTTCTCCACAAAGGACAAGGGCGTTCGTTACATGGAGATGGCTGAGGGCTATGTTCTCAAGACAGCTCTTGACGAGAACAACGAGGTTATCGGCTATCAGTTCGTTAAGCTCGGCAAGATGATGGAGGATATCCGTCACGGCATGAGCCCCGACGAGGCTTACAAGAACAATATCGGTCAGTACGGTCGCTTTGACGGCGCTGCTAAGTACATTGACCCCCGTGAAGAATAAGCAAGGAGGATTTTAGAAATGGCAGTAACATTTGAAAGTATGGACAGAAGAATGCCTAAAATCAACAAATGCCTTGCTGAGTACGGTATTGCAGATTTAGAGGCAGCACGTCAGCTTTGTCTTGACAACGGCTTTGACCCCGACGAAATCGTTAAGGGCGTTCAGCCTATCGCATTTGAAAACGCATCCTGGGCATATACACTGGGTTGTGCAGTTGCTCTTAAGAAGGGCACAAAAACAGCAGCAGAGGCTGCTGAGGCTATCGGTATCGGCCTCGAGGCTTTCTGTATCCCCGGCTCTGTAGCAGAGCAGAGAAACGTTGGTCTTGGCCACGGTAACCTGGGCGCAATGCTCCTCAGAGACGAGACAAAGTGCTTTGCATTCCTTGCAGGTCACGAGTCTTTCGCAGCTGCTGAGGGTGCTATCGGTATCGCAAGAAACGCTAACAAGGCTCGTAAAGAGCCCCTCAGAGTTATCCTTAACGGTCTTGGTAAGGATGCAGCATACATCATCTCCAGAATCAACGGCTTTACTTATGTAAAGACAGAGTTCGACTACTTCACAGGCGAGCTTAAGATCGTTGAGGAGAGAGCTTTCTCCGATGGCGAGCGTGCAGCAGTTCGCTGCTACGGTGCAGACGACGTTCGTGAGGGTGTTGCAATCATGCAGTTCGAGAACGTAGGCGTTTCCATCACAGGTAACTCCACTAACCCCACACGTTTCCAGCATCCCGTTGCAGGTACTTACAAAAAGTGGGCTATCGAGAACGGCGTTAAGTATTTCTCAGTAGCATCCGGTGGCGGCACAGGCCGTACACTCCACCCCGATAACATGGCTGCAGGTCCTGCTTCCTATGGTCTTACAGACACAATGGGCAGAATGCACGGCGACGCTCAGTTTGCAGGTTCTTCTTCCGTTCCTGCTCACGTTGAGATGATGGGCCTTATCGGTATGGGTAACAACCCCATGGTTGGTGCTACAGTTGCTTGCGCAGTTGCAGTTTACAACGCAATGAATAAGTAATGTGCGTCCGAGGCTTGTTGCCTTTCGATTTTCGAGTTCGAACACAAAATCGGTAAAGCCGATTTATTGGCTGTGCGATTTGGTTGAGAACGCGGAAAACTCGGAAGGTCAGCAACAAGCAAGCGAGGCGTGATATAATAAAAACCTGATAAAAACATTTTTTGAACAAACAAACTCCCCTGCATCCAAGGCTGATGCAGGGGAATTTTATAAATTATTGTGAGAGGTATTGAAATGAACTCAAGGTTTACTCTGCGACTTTTGGAGGCATTGGAGTCTTTTTTTCTTAAGAAAGATAAAAACGGTGAGTCTCGAGCAGATGTGTATATATCAAGCTTTTTACTCGTATTTGGATTGTTTTTGATAGTTGTCGGCATCGGTATTGCTGTTATACTATTATTTAATTTTAATGTATGGATAATTGTTGGCAGTGTTTTCTGTATCTTGCTTGGCGTACTTGCATTTATTTGTTGGAGAAATCAGACTATTCGTATTGTATCTGAAGAAAAATTTGAATACACGACATTTTTGGGAAATAGATATGAATATCGCTTCAATGACATAACTAAAGTAAAAGTTAATGCAGACTCTACAACGATTTTTGTAGGCAAAAAGAAAGTTCATATTGAATCTATTGCTATTGTAAGCGATAGATTCTCAAATTTACTTAATAAAGCAATTAAAGAAAAGAATCTTTGATAATATAGTTACAGGGTTTGAAGTCAAGAACTTCAAACCCTGTTGTTATATACGCACATTATTCTGGAAAACAAACAATCGCTACTTTATTTTCTGTTCGTATATCTCGTCTACGATTTTCAAATTCAATCTATAACAACGAATATTACCAACAGATTCTTTAATTATCAAGTTGTTCTCAGATAAAAGTTTTAATCGATTAGCAATAGTTGTTCGGCTTGTATCAGTGGCATCAATAAGCTCTTGAGTGCTTATTCCGTTTTCTGCAAACAAGCTGGCTTGTATTAATAAATCGTATAGCTGTACATACTTTGGATTTGTGCCATAAGGAAGGAATAGCATACATTTTTGATAATGACTTAACTTTTCATATCTTTTTAAAAGAGCATCTTCAAGTTGATGTAGCGATTCCTTTATAATATCAGTAAACATCAAGATAAATGGAGTTAAATCCCCTTTATTATGTGTTTCGTTACAAGTCTTAAACGCCTGATAATATTCTTTAATATTCTCTTTAATAGTGTATGAAGTCCTATAACCAATTATAGATTCGAACTCTTTTGATAACAGGTAGCTGCTGATAAACCTGGATGTTCTCCCATTTCCATCATAAAACGGATGTATATATCCAAATAGAAAATGAAATATGGAAACCCGAAAAAGAAAATCTATGCTTTCATCATTAAGAATGTGAAGTGCCTTGTCCATATAATCTATAATTTTGCTTTCGGGATACACACCTCTATGCAATTCTTTTTGTGTAGCACTAACAACACTGGTGGAGTCTTTTCGGAATATTTCTCCGTCGGGTAAGTTATCAGGATTATCCTCGGCTATTTCAAAATACACCAGGTCATCAAACAAAGCTCTTATGTCGCAACAGGTTTTAAAAGACATTTCATCATCATTTTGTAGCATAAGATACTTTTGCACGAGTCCCATATAACGCTTTCCGCGACTTTTTGTCTCAAGTTCAGAAAGTATGCTGTTGATCTCACGTCTGGAGCTATAAACGCCCTCAATATCATTAGTGAGAATTATTTCATCAATCAAACATCGCATTGTAAATTGATTGATTGCTTTTTCAGGTAAGGAATCTCTTAGTTTTTTTATTCTCTTATCAGTTTTATATATGTCAATAGATTTAGTGTACAGAGAATTATCTAAAACAAAAAAGGCAGGAAATCCGCTTATCTCAAAGTCAACGTGAATAGCATTTTCGCTATTATATCTTTTTTCGTATATTTTTTCATACTCTTTGCTTGTATAATAAAGTTTTGCCAATGGTTCGTATGCCATAAAATCACCCTATCAAAATTATATTGTAAAATTTGTTAATTATACTTGGGTTTTCGAAAAGCAGTTAACAAATATGATATATTTTTGTTAATTTCTTTAATTTTATAATAACCAATAAATAAAATCAAGTGCTTTTCGAATATTTATATAATTATTTATTGTATTACGGACAGATAGGGGCAAATAAGTATTCTGTATTTTGAAAACACCTCAAAACACTGATTTTTAGGATAAAAAGGCTTCCGATAATTCGGAAGCCTTTTGTCATAATTTCTATGAATAATAAAATTGTACAAAAACAGGGCGAAAATTTTAGAAGATATAATATATGATATATTTATAAAAATACTTGAAAACAAAGAGGTGTTTGAGATATAATTACAGTGTATCGGTAGCGATATTTGTGGTTGTATGCCTGGTTTGGGCGATGTATGTGCAGGTTAAGCCTGCGGCCACAGAGTTAATATGGATATTACAAAAGTACAGGAATCAGAAATTCTTTGCTTTTGTACATATACGGTAATTCTTTACAGGAGGAAAAATCATGAAAAAAATCTTGTCAATTACTTTGGCAATGCTTATGCTTTTAAGCGTGTTCATGGCAGCACCCTTAAGCGCAGGAGCAGCAGACGCACACAAAATTTCTGTGTATTTTGAAAACAACTGGTTGTGGTCAGATGTATTTGTTCACACCTGGGGCAGCAGCGTTGTAGCTGATACCGGCTGGGGTGCAGGCGAAGTTGAGCTTGTTGGCACATCTGTAAACGGCAACGAGGTTTACAAGGCAACTATAGGCTCTGATGCAACCGGTGTTATCTTTGCCGGTACTAAGGATGACGGTTCAGGCAATATTGACCAGACACCCGACATCAAGAGCGGTTTTTATGACGGTGCTTGCTACAGTATGACATGGGACGACGGCAACGCAGTAGTATTAAAAGATATCGCTGATGTTTGTCCCGAATTAGTACAGCCTGAAACTACAGAGGCTCCTACTGAAGCTCCCACAGAGGCTCCCGAAGTTCCCGATCCCGAGCCTGCAGAGACATACACACTCTACTTTGTTGACTATGCAGACAACTTCGAAGAGGTTTATGCATACGCAGGTAACTCAACAGGAGCAACAGGCGACGAAATAACCGAAGAAAACGCTGAGTGGCCCGGTGTAAAGATGGAACCCACAGGTGAGGTTCTCTCTGAAAATGCAGAACAGGCAGGCGGTCTTGTTTATTCTGTAACTTTCGACAAGGCTTACGAATTAATTATCTTCAGTGGCAACTATGGTGTTGGCGAAGAAGTAGAATCTCAGACTGCTACTCTTACTTTCGAAGCAGGCAAGTACTGCTATTGGGGTAATGAGAGTTGGTATGATAGCCTTGCTGAGCTTGAAGCAGAACATCCCTACCAGGATCCTTCTGATGAGCCCGAAGACGAAATTGAATATATGGCAATTTACTTCCAGAACAACTGGTTATGGACAGATGTCAGAGTTCATTTCTGGGGCAGTGCATCTGTTGCAGACACAGAGTGGCCAGGTATGTCAATGGACTATTATGATAACGACGGCAATTACGATATTTACAGTGCTCTGGTTCCTACTGATGTAACAGGCTTTGTTATTAACGGTATCAAGGATGACGGCTCAGGTCAGATTGATAAGACTCCCAACATCGAAGAAGGCTTCTATGACGGTATTTGCTACTATATGATGTGGGATAACGGCAACATAGCAGGCAGCGAAGATATTACTGTAATCTTACCTGATAATGGTTCCGGTGACGTTGAAGAAGAAGTGTCAGGAACCAGCCTCGAAGGCTTATCCGTAACTCTCGGCGGCAAGATCGGTCTTAATCTCCACTACAAAATCACTGAGGACATCATGGCTGATGAGAGTGCAAAGCTTATTGTTTATCGCAATGATGATCCCTGGTATGAGCTTCCCGTAACAGAGTTTGACAGATACGATGAGGAAACAGGCTACTATATATATACAGTAGATCTGGTAGCAAAAGAGATGGCTGACTCTGTAGTCAGCAAGGTTGTTACTGATGATTACAATACATTCTTTAACAGAGTTTCTCTTGCAGGCTACTGTGAGCGAATCCTCAGCGATCCTGTTACATACGCAAACGAGCAGGATATCGTTAAGGCTATGCTTAACTACGGTGCTGCTTCTCAGCTTTATTTCGGTTATGGCACAGACTTCCTTGCAAACAACACAGATTACATGACAGAGGAAGAGAAGACTATTACTGCTCAGGACCTCAGCGAGTTTGCTCCTGTTGTTGAAGGTACAAACGACGGTAATGTTCAGTTCTATGGTGCAACTCTTACTCTTAAATCCGAGACAACTCTCAAGCTCTATTTCAAAGCAGATAATGTGGAAGATAATGGAGACGTTGGTGTTCAGGTTGAAGGTCTGACCGCATATCTGACACCTAACGGTAACCTCTACGAGCTTGTTGTACCCGATATCTATGCTCATAATCTTGGTAATGCAATTACTGTTGCTACAGACTGTGTTACTGTTGAGTACAGCCCCATGAGCTATGCTTACGTTGCACAGCAGAGCGAGAAGGCAGAGCTTGTAGATCTTGCAAACGCAATTGCTGCATATTATACAGCATCCTGCAACTATAACGGTTGATATTATTATGAACGAGAAAGTTTATGTAGCTCCTGAGGTTGAGGTTACTGAGTTTTCGGCTGACGAGCTTATCTCGGCCAGCTCCTTTAATACAACACGGGACCCCAACAAGCCTATCGAGCTACCCTTTGTTCCCGCAAATAATTAATGAAGGTGATAAAAATGAAAAAGTTATACGAAACAGCAGAGATCAACATCGTAACCTTTGATGGTGCAGAGGTTATCGTTGCAAGCAGCATGGAGTCTTTTGTTCCTGTTTATTCAAGAGACAACGACGAGACTGAGATTCTTTAATCTGCTGATTTAATCAAAACACAAGAGGGACTTGCCTTTTTGGGCAAGTCCCTTTCTGTTTTTGTTGGGATAATATTATAAAAATTGAGTTATATAAACATCACCTCTTCAGCTTAAAATAAGTATTGATCTGATTGGCTATTAAAGACCTGTATAGTCGAAGTAGCAGGAGTTGACCTGATTATTGGTGAGAGAAAACTCACAGTCAACACGAGTAATGCCGCATTCTCCCCAGAATCCCTCAAAGACTATGGGAGACTCAAACTCAAAAGAAAGCTGTGTCACAAGTTCGTTTTCGTGGGTTTTGTAGTTGACTTCTCTTGTTTCGATTTCGCCCATAGTTATTGAGGCGTTTTCGGAGATAGAGTAATTATCATAAGTGAGGACGCTGATGCTGCCTGTGCCGCCATCCTGAGTAAGATTAAGAATATTAATGGTGATTTCGTTGTCCTCTGAATTGTTGGCGGGATATTCGCCCGTTATGGTCCAGTCGCCGCTGATTGCATTATAGGAGTCGATGATTTTTTCTTCGTTTGTGTTCATAACTTTCCATGCTCCGCTTGTGTACTCAAACTTGAGAGTGTCAGTATATGAATAGTTGACAAAACCCTCTGTGCCTTCGTATTCATAAACATTTGTGCAGACATATCCGCCCTCAGAAAATGTGCTTGATGAAGGGTTGCTGAGTATATCCTCAGAGATTTCTTTTGCATCGGGATGATTATCAACATAGGTGTTGTATGCAGCTACGGGGTCGAATTTTTCTTTAATAATAGGAGCTTCGATTGCAGTTGTGATGCCGTGTAAGATAAAGAACATACCAATCAAAACAGCCACTGCCAGAATTGCCGAGATGATGGTGATGATTTCTTTTTTGTTGTCAACGCAAAAATCACGGATATCGGTAAAGTATGTATAGATAGTAAAGATAGCAGGACAAACCATTACTGCCAGAATTGCAGCCACAACGCCTACAACTATCGAGACTGCAACCGATAAAAGGTCAAAAGGAAAAGGAAGCAAAAACCAGCCGAAAATTGCACATTTTGAAATAATCTGCCACGCAAACTTAAGAAACTTAAGAGGAGAAACCAGCAAAGCAGAGATTATGCCTAAAATCCATAATACAGCTACCATATCAAGGTAGTTTGAGCGCATCTCTGTCATGGCAACTATTGCACCAAAAGATGTGATAATAGAGAAGAATGAGCAGAACACCCTGATATAATGCCACACACCTGCGGGCTGTTCTATTTTATTATTGTCGGATACGTCCATTACGGTTACTTTAGTTTCTGTCATGATAATTGCCTCCTTATTTAAACTTCTTTACTTTGACTACGGGAATATCGGTGCCGATTTTTTTCTGAAATCCTTCAAGCATTCTGAGCATTTCTTTTTCGGCAGAGTGTGAGGGGCTTATGCCTTTGCCTGTTACGAAATATCTTGTGATGCAGGGCTTGTAGGTCATTTCCTTTTCATCATTAAGGCGAATATCATAAGATACAACCGATGACATAACACCTGTATGTTCTTCAAAATTTTTGCGAAATTCAATTCTTGTGATATCAGCTGCAGTAAACATCTGACTTGTGTCGGGAGCAAAAACCTTGTCAATAGCCTTCATGTAGCTTTTATAGCTGAACTCCACATTGGATGTGTTGAACTCTCTGATACAAAAATGACCGTCAGCAGTTGCAAAGTAAAAACCAAGGGGCATAACCTCGTCTTCTGGTTGTGCGGGTCTGGTTTCTTTTTCTCTCAGATAATCCAAGAACATTTTTGCGATGTCAGCGTCTTTGAATTTCTTTTTGGTTGCGGATTTCATATTGTCAATTTTAACTGCGAATCTGTTTCTTTCCTCTTTAGAAACGGAGTTGTATTTTTCTTCGCACTGGTTGCAACATCTTGTAGCGATGTAAGTAAGTCCTTCGCCAAATGTTAAGCTGCCGCTTTCTGATGCTCCGAAGAAGCTGTCTTTGTATTCCCTGCCGCAGAAGGGACAAATTCTTGTTTTTGCCATAATAAATTCCTCTTTCTTTTATTAATATTTTGTCAGATTTTTGTGTGATTTCTGACCCTTTCATTTATTAAGGGGAACTTACTTTGGCTTTGGTTTTATATTTTTGAAAAAAACTTAAAAAATTTTTATTTTTACAAAAAAATAAGAGGGAGCGGAAAAATCCGCTCCCTGTTTTTTGGTGTATTGTATTGAATTTTTATGTAGCTTTGTGTTTACTCTACTCTTGTTATTGTGATAAAGCCATAATATGGATTTACCGTAGAAAAGCCGAATTTATTTCTACCTTGCTCTAATACCATAGGTATCTCTGTATGGCTGGTAGGAGTTCCGTCCGCATAAAAGTTATATCCGCTGGCTCTGGACGTACCTTGGGTCATTTCGGTTCTGCAAATAGTTAAGTTTTCGCCATCATATTCCCAAGTGCCTAAGTATTCCTGATAGCCATCTAAAGTGTTATTTACTTCTTCTTTAAATGTTTTGTCTTCATAAAAATATAATGTTACTTTAGTTGATGATGGCTTGTTATCATGCAAAACGTGTGGTATATTTTCGTTTTCTCCGACCCATTTGCCGATGACAGTAGCATACGGCGGAGTGTCGTTACCTTTGCTGCAAGCACAAAGAGAAACTGCAAAGATACCCACAAGTAATAATGCAATTAGTTTTTTCATTTTGCACCTCACCTAAATGTGCTGAGCTCAATATCACTCAATTGTAGAAAGAATATTTGTAAATTCGCCGTTTCTGTCCTGATAGCCTGCAACCACCTCGACATCTGTATCTGCAAAGAGTTCTTTTGCTCTTTCAAACAAAGAATCAACCAATGTATTTATGGTATCTTCGTAGCTGTTTTCAGCCATTGCTAACATTGCTTTGCCCTCAAGAGAATCGGCAGAGTATGTAGTGCACCAATAGCTTTTATCAAGAGAAACCACGATGCAATATGCACCATAATCCTCATCAAATTCGCCGTCCACAGATAAGGCCTCCTGGTTTGCATCTTCTTTCATTACTAAACGATTTGCCTCAACAATAAGGTCTTCTTTGGATTTTTTCTGTTCGCCTGAGCATGCACCAAGCATAAATACAAATGTTAATAAGAGTAAAATTGCAGTGAATTTTTTCATGACTATTCCTCCGCTTTTAAATTAATTATTTAATGTATGTACTAACCGTTTTGGGATTGCTCAGAAATCAGTTGTATTTCTCAAGCTCGTTAAGTGCGTTGTAGTAATCGTCTACATCGCTTCTGAAGTTGTCAGCGTTTTCTTTGGCTTTGTCATAAGCATCCTCAAGCTGACCGATAGAGTCCTCTAACTTCTTGATTTCATCGTCATAGCTGTTCTTTTTTTTGCCGCTGTCGGACGCACAAGCACAAAGCGAAACTGCCAGGATACCCATAAGTAATAATGCAATAAGTTTTTTCATTTTAATTCTCCCCTTTACTTTGGTACATATTATTTTATCACAATTACCGACCACCCGCAATTAATATAGTAGACAAAAACAAGCAAGAAAATTTGATGATATTAACTACAACTTGTATCTGAATGTTACATTTTATAAGAAAAGCTCCCGATATTAATCGGGAGCTGAATTTATATGTGACAGAAAATCTTATGTAATTTTTGTGGTTTGTGTAAGAGAATTTTTCGGTATTTCAGGGCTTACAGTGGCCGCAGGGGGAGTAGCCCTCTGCCTCAAGGTGACTTTTTGTGCCGAAGAAATCTTCGCGGTTTGTGTCTTTGATTTTCGCGGCACTGGCACAGGACGGCAGATGAAATTTCTTTGTGTTGTTATTAAGGATATAATTTTTCTCAAGCTCTGTGGTGTCAGCAGTTGTTGCTGATGTTGTCAAAACACTTCTGGAATCTATGGTTTCTTCTGTTAATATGGGGGTATCGTCAGAAGGAGCAGTGAAAGTCTGAGTTTCGATGAGAGTGCTTTCAGTGGGGAAGGTAATTTCCTTTGCGGGAATACGGGATGAACTATGAAGGGCCGACAAACCTACGGCGAATATAGAGATAATGCTGAGAGTTGTCAGACCGCTTGCAAGGTAAAACCATAGCTTTTTGTAAAACGGCTTTTTCATGCTCACACCCCTTACTGTTCGTTATGTCCATTCTAATAGAAATCATAGTAAAGTCAACGAATAGTGAGATAAGTGCAATTTTTGATGAATTTTCGGTCAAAATTAAATTTTTGCATATAAAAGCACCCTATGATTTTGGTCATAGGGTGCTGAGTTTATCTTTCGAGGTTTGTAAGATTCCAGATGTCTTTGGCGTAGTCGTTGATAGAGCGGTCAGCGGCAAAAATGCCTGCATTTGCAATATTCTTGAGGGACATCTGGTTCCAGAGTGTACGGTTTTTGTAAAGCTCTGAGCTTTCGTCCTGAGCCTGTGCGTAGGATGCGAAATCTCCGAGAACCATATAGGGGTCAGAGTTGATGAGGTTTTCGCCTATTGCTCTGAACTCTGAGTTTAAGAGCCAGTCAACCGCACGTCTGATAACAGGGTCAGACTCATAGTAGTAACGAGGGTTGTAACCCCTTGCCTTGAGCTCATTAACCTCGGGTGTGGACATACCGAAAAGCACCATGTTTTCTCTGCCTACTGCATCGAAAATCTCAACATTGGCACCGTCTAAAGTACCCAAGGTAATTGCACCGTTAATCATAAACTTCATGTTGCTTGTGCCTGATGCCTCGGTACCTGCAAGAGAAATCTGTTCGCTTACTTCAGCAGAGGGAATAAGCTGCTCTGCAACGGTTACGCGGTAATTCTCAAGATAAACTACCTTGAGCTTGCCGAAGACGCGGTTGTCGTTGTTGATGATATTTGCCAGCTTGCAGATAAACTGAATAATCTGCTTTGCAAAGTAGTAGCCGGGAGCCGCCTTTGCACCGAAAATATAAGTCCTGGGTGCAAAATCTGCTGAGGGGTTGTCGCAAAGATAGAGGTAAGTTGCCAGAATGTGCAGTGCATTCATAAGCTGACGCTTGTATTCGTGAAGTCTCTTGACCTGAACATCAAAAATAGAGTCGGGGTCAACCATAACACCTGAAGTTTTGCGGATAAGCTCGCTCATTTTCATTTTGTTCTGACGCTTGATATCGGCAAGTGCATCCAATGTTGAGCGGTCATTCATAAACTTTTCAAGCTCCTTGAGCTTTGAAGCATCAGAGATAAAGCCGTCACCGATTCTCTCGGCAATAAGTGATGAGAGTCCGGGGTTTGACTGGCAAAGCCAGCGTCTGTGGGCGATACCGTTGGTTACGTTTGTAAACTTCCAGGGTGTGTCCTGATAGAAGTCGGCAAAAACAGTGTCCTTGAGGATATCAGAGTGTAAAGCCGAAACACCGTTTACCTTGTAGCTTGCCATAACAGCAAGATTAGCCATTCTTACATATCCGTCATAGATTATAGACATACGGTTAACCTTGTCAAAGGGAACACCCTTTCTCACAAGGTCATCGCAGTATCTGCGGTTAATCTCGCACACAATCTGATAGATTCTGGGCAGCTTTGTCTTAAACATTTCTTCGCTCCAGCACTCCAGAGCCTCTTTCATAACTGTGTGGTTGGTGTAGGCAATGGTTTTGCTTACAATATTCCATGCATCATCCCAGCGGTAGCCGCACTCGTCAAGGAGAATTCGCATAAGCTCGGGCACTGCAAGTACGGGATGGGTGTCATTCATGTGAATTGCCACCTTGTCGGGAAGATTGTCAAGGGTTTTATATACTCTTAAGTGCCTGTTGATAATGTCCTGAATTGTGGCAGATACAAGGAAATACTGCTGATTAAGTCTTAAGGACTTGCCTTCGGTGTGGTTATCTCCGGGATAAAGCACCTTGGTGATGCTTTCTGCCATAGCCTTTTGCTCACAGGCACGCAGATATTCGCCATCATTGAAAAGCTGCATGTCAAAATCCTTCGACTCAGCCGCCCAGAGACGAAGTCTTGACACACCCTTGCCGTCATTGCCTGCCACCAGCATATCGTAGGGTACCGCCAGAACCTTGGTGTCGTTTACAATCTCAACCTTATGGTTGCCGTCTATCCAATCCTCAATCATATTGCCGTTGAAGCTGATTTCTACAGCCTTTTCGGGGTGAGCATGAAGCCACACGCTGCCGCCGGGAAGCCAGAAATCGGGCAGCTCTGTCTGCCAGCCGTCAACCAGCTTCTGATTGAAGATGCCGTATTCGTATCTGAGAGAATAGCCCATAGCAGGATATCCCTGAGATGCAAGTCCGTCTAAAAAACAAGCCGCAAGTCTTCCCAGACCGCCGTTGCCCAGACCTGCGTCGGGCTCCATATCATAAACCTTCTCAAGAGAAATTCCGAAGTTGAGCAATGCCGAGGAGATGGTTTTTTCCATACCCATATTGCAGAGGTTATTCTTGAGGGAGCGGCCCATAAGAAATTCCATACAAAGATAATATACGGTTTTTTTGCCTTCTTTGCTTACCTGAGCCTTAAAATCGGTGTAATCCTGGCTCATAAGCTCGCGACAAAGAAGCGCAACCGCCTTGTAGTAATGCTCGTTGGTAGCCTCCTCGGGTGTAACGTGAAATACGCTTTCGAGGGTTTTGGTGATTTTTTCGATAGTTTCGTTGATATTTGGTTTTTTCATAAATACTCCCAAGTGAAAATTTTTGCTATTATCGCAAATATATCCGTAATTATATTATAGAATGGTCTTATTTTCAATAAGTTTTGGAGAATAAGTCAAAAAACGGCAAAAATTCAATAAAAATTATGGCAGATTTGATAAGAGATTTTGGACTTCTCTGAAATTAAGATGTTTGATTTTTGCTTTCAGTTTTTTGTTGTGAGACAGGTAAATTGTCAGGTTGCATCTGCCGTCCATACGGCTTATGACGTTTTGCGTAAAGGTGATTTGAGTGATGCTCTCAGCGAAAAAGGTTGTTCTTACGAAGTTAAGGCGGCTCAGATAACTGATTTCCCACAGATTGCCCCTTACGCAGAGAAAGCTGCGCAAGAAAGCGAAAATTCTGAAAAAATACCAAATTACCGTGATGAGAACTACTACATATAAGAGGATGATCACTATCGGATTTTGGATGAATAAGCTTGAAAGAGTAACACCGCAGATGAATACAAAGGGCAAAAGCACATAGCTTCCTATGGCAGTGCGTTTGGGATAAAGTACGCTCTGGGAGCTTTTGCTTGTGGCAAAAAATAAGCTTCTCACCTCATCTGCCTTTGTAGATTTAACGGCAGAGAGAATATGGATTTTTGAGCTTGGTTTAAGGTTGACCGCAATCCTGGCACTCTGAAGCCCCAGTAAAAAAAGCATAAGACTCTGGCGGCATTCAAAGGTTTTTATCTGACTTTTGTCAAATTCGGCGACATACTTTGTCACAAGCCCTTTGCTTACCCTGATTTTGTGGTCTGATACTGTTAGTTTCAGTTGATACTCTCTGAAAAATTCTGTAAAAAACCCGATTACCCAACAGAGAAACAGAACAGAAGAAATTTTGGACAACACCGGGGGCAGGTCGCGGATAAAGGGCAGATACTCCGGATTTGCACCGCTGAGAATCAGTGCACTCTGCCTTGCACCCATAACGGCAGCCGCCCGTCGTATAACGGGAGAAGCTGCCAGAAGTCCCGTCAGCACGTTTGAGAATACTGCCGACATCAGCAGGTTTTTGAAAATACCCGATTTATATGAAACGGTATTGCTTTTATCCGGAGATTTTTCAAAAAAATAATACGCATCCTGCTTTTTCAGATACCCGCAGGCAGATGGAAGAGCAGATGAAAAACGCAGGGCACCAGCCCGTAAAAATCTAAGAGCAAGAGGACGCGTAAGGGTGCGGTTTTTCTTTGATGACTTCAGATAAATGTCGCAGGTTTTTAAAATTATGCCTTGTCTGAGAACTAATTTTCTGTCTGAAATTTCAAGCCCTGCCTTTGAGCATCTCAGAACTGCCACAACGATTATGACACCCCCAAGTAAAAGGTCAGCAGAATAAAGGGTAAAAAGTATATCTGCTCCGACATCGCCAAAGAGCAAAAGCTGAAAGAACGGCACAAAAAGCAGAAAGGCAAATCGGTACAAGAATACCCATATATATGCTTTTGAAAATTTAAATTTTTTCATTTTGCACTTTCTCTATATTATTAAGTATAAGGGATGAAAAATCTGCCGAAACAGGGGGCAGAATACAAATACTGCCCTCAAACACTATTACACAGACACTAAGGGAAAAAAGCCGCATCAGCGGAGTAGTAAAAGTTCGTAGGGATATTGCAGAGGAAAGACGCAGTCTCTTTTGACGCCGAAAAAGAAAGCCTTTGCTTATTTTAAGAATATCTTTATTCAGTGTAGCGGTGAAAGTAAGATAAAGTATGAGAGAAAAACAAAAAAGCACCAGAAACAAAGAGGCAGAAATCACTGCCGAAAACACCAAAGAATAATCGGTAAAGGTCTTAAGAGAGAGCATTAACACTATATAAGCAATGAAAAAAATAAGAAAATCCCAAATAACAAAAATCAGAAAACTTTTGCGGCAAAGTTTCATTTTTGCTGCTCCTTTTGTTTGATATATCTGTAATTTGTGCAAAACCGCTGAGTTTTATCCTAAAAAAGGAGTCTTAAGCCCCTTAAAAAACTACATTGCGTACATAAAGGTTACAATTTATATATTTTTCTATGCGTAGAGGAAATTTTGTATTATAATTATCATGGATAAAAATTAAGCATAGGAGTTGAATGTAAGATGGATAGCAAAAATGTCATTATCTATGTTGCAGGACAGAGATTTTCTCTGCGTACAAAAGACACCGAGGAGTATGTTATCTCAACAGGTGAGCAAGTGGATTTGAGAATCAAGGGAATCCAGAACGATAACCCCAGATTCAACAGAGATACCTGTGCGATTCTTGCTGCTCTTGACTATTGTGATGATATGCGTAAGCTCAGTTCCCGAGTAGATATCCTCAGAGACCAGGTCAAGGACTACCTTGCAGACGGAGAGAGACTGAGAAGCGAAAATGCAAATCTCAAGAACGAAATCCAGAAACTACGCGAAGAAATCAAAACTCTCAAGGAGCAAAAGTCAGCTCCCGTTAAGCCTGTTAAGGCAGAGGACAAAAAGCAGACAAACAAGAACACAAATCATTCGGTTCCCTATGCAAGTCCTCAGTCTCAGCGTTACGGAGTGCAGAGTTTCTCAAATACAAAGGACACAAAAGCTCAGGCAAAAGGGCTTGAGAACTATCATCAGTTCAGCATTTTTGATAAGGAAATTAAGTAATAAATGAGCTTTACCGAAATTCTGGCGCCTGCCGGAAATATGGACTGCGTTATCTCTGCTGTCAGAAGCGGAGCTGATGCGATTTACATCGGAGCCAAGGAGTTCTCGGCACGTGCAAGTGCAGAGAATTTCTCGGCAGATGAAATAAAAGAGGTTGTAAGATACTGCAGAGAACGAGAGGTCAAGGTTTATCTGACTTTAAACACGTTGGTGTTTGACTCTGAGCTTGAGGATGCACTTTCTGTTTGTGCTTCTGCATACAAGGCAGGTATTGATGCAGTAATTGTGCAGGATATGGGACTTGCCATGCTTATTAAAAAAAGCATGCCAAAGCTTCCTTTGCATGCTTCTACCCAGCTTAGTGTGCATACACCCTCGGGTGCACAGGCACTCAAAGAGCTTGGATTTTCAAGGGTGGTACTGTCCCGAGAGCTCTCGAAGTCGGAGATTAAGGAGATTGCTGATTCGGTTGATATAGAGCTCGAGGTTTTTGTTCACGGAGCCTTGTGTATGAGCGTTTCGGGACAGTGTTACTTTTCGGCTATGCTGGGCTCACGTTCAGGCAACCGCGGCAGATGTGCACAGCCCTGCCGACTGCCTTTTAAGCTCAAAGGCGGTAACGGATATGCCTTGAGCCTTAAGGACTCAAGCCTTGTTGAATATCTTAAAGAGCTTGAGAAGATTGGCGTCAAAAGTGCAAAAATCGAAGGCAGAATGAAACGTCCCGAGTATGTTGCGGCAGCAGTCAGCGCCTGCAGAGAAAGTCTTGATAAGGGCGAGGTCTCTGCAGAAACTTCTGAAAATCTCAGAAGTGTTTTCTCTCGCACAGGTTTTACAGACGGCTATTATAAAGGTAAAATCGACAAAAACATCTTCGGATACCGCAGAAAAGACGATGTTACAACTGCTACAGAGAAGCTTTTTGCAAAAATCCGCAACTCATATAAATCCGAGCGAAAATGTGCTAAGGTTTCTATGGCTTTGTCCATTGAAGATGGGAAGAAAGCAAAACTGAATATAACCGACGGACATAATCGGGTTGAGGTATGGTCAGAGGCTTTGGCAGAAAAAGCAATATCAAAACCTCTTGACAAAGAAAGTGCATTAAGAACCCTCAGCAAAACAGGCGGAACACCCTACGAGCTTAAAGAGCTTGAGTTTGTTTCGGATGGTGAGTCCACCATTGCTGTATCAGCTCTCAACGCTTTAAGGCGAGAGGGACTTGAAAAACTTGGCGAGCTGAGAAGCAACGTAGAAGTTTCTGATGTGCTCCCTGTAACTTTCAGAGAAAGAGGCACAAAATCCTCGGTTACTTCCAAAGAGTTTACCGCAAGATTTACGGATACCGATGTCCCTTATGAATTTAAAAAATCAAAGATTAATTTTATTCCTCTTTTTGCTCCCATAGGCGAGTTTGAAAAGCTTAAGAGTGCAGGCTTTAATATTGGAGCGGAAATTCCCAGAGGAATGTTTGGCAGAGAAAATCAGATTAAGCTGAGACTCTCAGAGCTTAAGAGCTTTGGCTTAGAGAATGTGCTGGCATCCAATATCGGCGCGGTATATCTTGCAAATAAAATGGGCTTTAATGTTCACGGAGGTTTCGGACTTAACATCACAAATACAGAGAGTTTGTGTTTTTACGAGGAAATGGGGCTTAAATCCGCTGAGCTAAGCTTTGAGCTTACAAAAAATCAGATAAAAGACCTTGGCGGCACAATTCCCCGAGGCATAATCGCTGCAGGATATCTGCCGCTGATGCTTGTGCGTGCTTGTCCTAATCTTAATTCTTCCACTAATTGCACAACTTGCACGGGCGACACCAAAATGCAGGACAGACTGGGTGAAAACTTCATTTTGAAATGCGACGGAGGGTGCACGGAAATACTGAATTCCGTTTATTTGACTCTTTGTAACGAAATTGACATTTTTTGCGGTCTGGACTTTTACACATTCCGCTTTACTGTGGAAAACTCTGTGGAAAAAGTGGAAAACATCCGTAGTTTTTCAAGTAAACATCATAATTTTTTAAAAACTACCCGAGGTTTGTACCTCAGAGGTGTGAAATAATTAACAAAAGGTTTATGTTTTTGTAAGAATTATCTTACGGAATTTTAACCGAAAAGGTAAAATTCCCCATCGGAATATTATCCCTTTTGTCGACAATTATTAATTATTGGCAAAATTTAGCTTTTGCAGGAATCGTCTGAATTTTGCAGGAACGAGGCAAAAAATGAATAATACACTTAAGATTAAAAAGTTAAGAGAAAACGCAGTTGTGCCAAAATATGCCACCTCAGGTGCGGCAGGTATGGACTTATACGCTTGTATTGACGAGGCGGTTACCTTAGAACCTCAGAAACTTCTTATGATACCCACAGGTATTGCCATAGAGCTTCCAAGTGCAGAATTAGCTGCTTTTATCCATGCCAGAAGCGGTCTGGGTGTAAAGCACGGTATTTGCCTTTCAAACGGTGTAGGTGTGGTGGATTCTGATTATCGCGGTGAGGTTTGCGTAGGACTTTGCAATGTTTCTGACAAGCCCTATACCATCGAGCCCTTTGAGAGAATTGCCCAGATGGTTATTGCACCTGTGGCGGTTATGAACATTGAGGAAGTGACAGAGCTTTCTGATACAGTACGCGGTGAGGGCGGCTTTGGCTCCACCGGCCGCTGAGCGTTTGCTGATGAAAACGCAATGATGTATTTGCTGTTGACAAATATGTCGGGACGCAATGCTTCGAATTTATAATATGTTGATGCAAAATTTTCTTTAAACTTAGACTCCGCCGTTTATGAAAGTTTTGATTTACACCTAATCTTTCCGAAGGCGGCAATGCCCACCGCGGCAAGCGGTAAAATAATGGTTGAAAAACCCAACTGAAAAGGGTATAATATATTAGTTAAGACGTTATGAAAGGAGAAACCAAATATGTTTTCTTTTTCTTTTTCCAAAGATATCGGTATAGACCTTGGTACTGCCAATACTCTTGTATTTATGAAGGGCAAGGGTATTGTGCTCAGAGAGCCCTCTGTTGTTGCGGTTGATATCCGCACAGATACAGTGCTTGCAGTAGGTTCTCAGGCTAAGGAGATGATTGGCCGCACTCCCGGTTCAATTGTTGCAGTAAGACCTCTTAAGGACGGCGTTATCGCAGACTTCCAGATCACTGCATCCATGCTCAAGCATTTTATCCGCAAGACTGTTCGCTCCAACTTCTTTTCTCGTCCCAGAATCGTAATCTGCGTTCCCTCGGGTATTACAGAAGTTGAGAAAAATGCTGTTGAAGATGCTGCAAGAGAAGCAGGCGGTAAGGACGTTGAGCTTATTGAGGAGCCCATGGCAGCGGCAATCGGTGCAGGTCTTCCTGTTGCTGAGCCTACAGGTTCAATGGTAGTTGACATCGGCGGCGGAACGAGTGAGGTTGCTATTATCTCTCTGGGCGATATTGTTACATCCTGCTCTGTTCGTGTTGCAGGTGACAAGTTTGACGAAGCAATTATGTCATACATCAAAAAGAAGTATAATCTTTTAATCGGTGAGAGAACAGCCGAGGATATCAAGATTAACATCGGTTCTGCATATCCTTATGAGGATGAGGGCGAGATGTGTATCAAGGGACGTAACCTTATGGACGGACTTCCCAAGAACATCACAATCACTGCCGCTGAGGTAAGAGACGCTCTGGCAGACCCTCTTTCTACAATTATTGATGCAATTATCAATACTCTTGAGAAAACTCCCCCGGAGCTTTCTGCCGATATTATCGACCACGGCATTATGCTTACAGGCGGCGGTGCTTTGATGAGAGGACTTGATATGCTTATTATGCAGCAGACAGGTATGCCTGTTCATATTGCAGAAAGACCCCTCGATTGTGTAGTTGACGGTGCCGGCAAGCGTCTTGAGCTTACTATGCCCCACGAATACTACAAATCCAGAAGAAAGTAATAGGAATTATGCTCTCCGAAGTACGGAGAGCATATATTTATTCATTTAGGTGTGAAAGTCTATGAAAGACCTTATAACTTCAAAAAGCTTTAAAAAGTTAATATGTCTTGTGTCTGTGCTTATTGTGCTTATTATCATAGGCGGTTTTACTGACGGCAATGTGCTTTCTTCCATTGTAAACGGCATTACCCTGCCTATGGCAGAGGTAAGTGCGGCGGCTACAAATGAGGTCACAAAGCCGAGCTACGACGAGCTTTATAAAGAAAATGAAAAGCTTAAGGAAGAAATTTCAGAGCTGAGGACTCAGCTTGCCGATTATCATAACGTAAAGCATGAGAACGAAAGACTCTGGAGATATTATGACCTTAAGGACCAGAATCCCCAGTACGGCATACTTCCTGCAACTGTAGTACGCAGAGACCCCAATGACGATTTTTACTCTTTTACTCTTGATAAGGGTATTACCTCAGATGTAGCGGTAGGCGATCCCGTTGTTACCGAAAACGGCATTATCGGTTGGGTTTATGATGTGGACTTTTACACTGCAAAGGTAAAGACCATACTTTCTCCCGACGCAAGAGTAGGTGTTATTGATACTGCCACCCGTGACAGCGGTGTGGTAAGCGGCAACGTGCTTTATGCCGACAAAAATCTGACTACAATGACACGTATCTCGGCCCTTAACAAGCTTAAGGAAGGCGACATTGTTACCACCACAGGTATCAGCGGAATTTATCCCGCAGGTCTTATTGTGGGCGAAGTAAAGGAAATTGCCTTTGACGAATATGACACATCAATTTATGCGGTTATTTCTCCCTTTGAGGATATCCGCACGGTTATAGATGTTGTGGTTATTACATCCTTTGAGGGACAGGGCGAGATTTCCCGAGACAGTATCGACGATATTACCCTGCCTTCGGATACAGTAGCCGTTACCGAGCCTGAGACTCAGGAAGCAACCGAGCTTTACGAGGAAGGTGACTGGTGATGGAGAAACGTCACAAGCTCCTCAGATTTATTGCCTACGGTATTGAGATAGCGGTTTTGTATGTGCTTTCGGGTACACCCGGGCTTTTGCCCGAAATTTTCGGCAGCAAGCCGTCAATTCTCCTTGCAGTGGCGCTGAGTATAGCGGTATTTGAGAGCGAGTGTGCGGCAATGGCATTCGGATGTGCCTGCGGTGTGCTGACGGATATCGGCTTTACGGGAAAAATCGGCTTTTATACAATAGTGCTTACGATTTTATGTTTTGCCATAGGCTATTGTGCAAGAAATTTTTTCGTTACAAATTTACTCAATGCAAGCATTATCGGAATAGTGTCAATAATTGTATTGACGCTTGTGCATTTCTGGGTTAATGTTTCTCTTGCTGAGATAGATAACGCAGGTATGCAGTTTGTGCTTCACTATATTTCAAGAATTATCTACACTTCAGTGTTCTTCATTCCTCTTTTTTTCCTGAACAAATTGTTGTGTTCCACTCTGAAGAATCAATAACACGAAAGGAGGCAGGCACAAGTGAATAAAAACAGTTTTTTGAAAAAGTACACAAGACCCCTTGTTTGTCTTATTATTGTGCTTGTTTTCTTTACGATGTTTACCATAAGGCTCATTGACTGGCAGCTTGTGCAGGGCGAGTATTACCGCGAGGAGGTTTCTACCCGAGCAAATTATGTGTTGACATCTTCTCCCACAAGAGGTGAAATCGTGGATGTAAATGGCGAGGTAATCGCCGCAAACACCACCAACTACACCTTGGTGCTGGATAAGCTTTATATCGGCTCCGATATGTCCATAAACGATGTTATCGTTGAGATGTTCGAGCTGCTTTCTCACAGAGATTCCAAGTGGATTGACGAGCTCCCCATTATACTTACGGCAGGGGGATATGGCTTTACCGAGGGCAGCGAATATGAGCTTGAGTCCCTGCGTTCGGGCGAATTTTTGGATTTAGGCGTATACTCTACCGCTTCTGAATATCTTGATGCCTTTGCAAAGCGTTATGATGTTGAGAATATGGAGGATAAAACCCTTCAGCGAAACATTATTTCAGTCAGGTATAATATGGAGATAAAGGGCTTTGACGCCACAACTCCCTATACTTTTGCCGAGCATCTGGACGAGGATACTGTGGCAATTGTGTCCGAGTATTCTCAGAACAAGCCATATATGGACATTGTGGCTACTTATGACAGAGTTTGCGTAGACGGCACATTGATGCCTCATATTCTGGGCAATACAGGTGCCCTTACTGCCGAAGAATATGAAGAAAACAAAGATAAAGGTTACGCCTATAACGATATAATCGGTAAATACGGTATCGAGTATGCTGCTGAGGAGTACCTCAGAGGCAAAACGGGCAAAAAGACGGTTTCAAAGACCTCTGACGGCACAGTGGTAAGTGTTGTGGATGTTGAGCCTGCCAAGCCCGGTAACACCGTATATCTTACTATAGATAATGATTTACAGAGGGTTGCTAACGCATCCCTTGCTGAAAATATTGTAGCTGCAAGACAAAACGGTATTGATACCTGTCTGCAAAGAGGCGACAAGTTAAATGGCGAGGACTGTACTGCAGGTGCAGCGGTTATGCTTTCGGTCAAGGACTTTTCTGTGCTTGCCTGTGCATCTTATCCCACCTTTGATTTGACAAAATACACAGACTCGGACTACTATCTCTCGCTTTTAGAGGATAAGGCACTGCCCCTTTATGACAGAGCCCTACAGGGCGGATTTGCTCCCGGTTCTGTTGTAAAGCCCATAGTTGCTCTGGCGGCTCTTGAGGAAGAAGTTGTCACAGAGTATACTCCCATATTCTGCTCTCAGCATTATGACTATTATCCTTCAAACGTAGTTAACTGTATGTTTTATCACGGAAATGTGGACATGAGCAGTGCTATTACACAGTCCTGTAACTATTATTTTGCAGATGTGGGCAGACAGCTTGGTATCGAGACCATGTACCTTTATTTTGAGAAAGTTGGTCTTGGCGAGTATACAGGAGTTGAGGTTGGCGAGTCTGCGGGTACTCTTGCAGGACGTGACAGTTATTCATGGCAGGCAGGTAATACGGTTCAGGCGGCTATCGGTCAGAGTGACAACAACTTCACCCCCATGCAGCTTGCAACTTACTGTGCAACCATAGCCAACAACGGCGTGAGATACCGCACTCATATGATTAATAAAATTACAACCTATGACAGAAGCGAGGTTGTGATGTATAACGACCCCGAAAAGCCTGAAATTGTAGAAACTCTGGATGTTGATAAATATAACCTCACAGTAGTTCAGAATGCCATGCGAAACGTTGTGGCAAGCGATTACGGTACAGCGTACTATTCTTTTGCGGATTTTCCCATAGATGTGGCAGGTAAAACAGGTACTGCCGAAAACTCAGGTTCGGATCACTGCGTATTTATCGGTTATGCACCTGCAGATAAGCCTGAGGTTGCGGTTGCGGTGCTCTTAGAGCATGGTGCAAAAGGTGTGTATGCAATGGACGTTGCAAGGGATTTGCTTAATGCCTATTTTTATCCCGAAACACTGGCAGAAAGTACCACAAATGCGACAGAATAAGGCTAAAATGTCTTTTTTATCTCGTTTTTTATGAGATTTATACAAAGATTAGACAAGAATTTTTACAGTCAGAATTATTGCCCACATTAAAAACTTGTGGTAAAATGTATTAGAGGTATAGTTTTATGAGTAAAGTAATTGTCCTTGCCTCGGGTAAGGGAGGTACCGGTAAGTCTACCGTTACGGTAGGTTTGGCGGTTCAGCTTGTTAAACTGAACAAACGAGTATTGCTTGTGGACTCTGACAGTGGTATGCGTGGGCTTGACCTTATGCTGGGCGTTGAGAACGAGCTTGTCTATGATGTGTCTGATGCTGCCAGCGGCGGTTGCGACACAGAGGCTGCTATCTATTCTGCCCAGAACATGTATGGTCTTTATCTTATGCCTGCACCCCTTGAGGCAGAGGACGAGATAAGCCCCTCTGTTATGAAAGAGCTTGTCGACTCCGTCAAGGACGGATACGACTATGTGCTGATTGATTCTCCTGCAGGTACGGGCTCAGGCTTTGAGGCAGCAGCAGCGGCAGCCGATATGGCGCTGGTTGTGGCAAACCCCGAACCTACAAGTATCCGCGGAGCCCTTAATATCCGCCACAAACTCTACAAAATGGGCAAAGAAGATGCCCGACTTGTTATTAACCGATTTGAACTTAAGCGTTTCAGCTCAATGAAAATATATAAGGACCTGGATGCGGTGATTGACGCTTGTCAGACTCAACTTATCGCCATTGTCCCCGAAGATATGCGTATTGCTGCCATTGCCCAGCGTGGTGAGGCAGGCAAGGCTAAGTCTGTTGCGACAGTAGCTTTTGCAAATCTTGCGGCTCGTCTTGAGGGCGAAAATGTGCCCCTGGCGAAGAAAATCCTGGGCATTAAATAATCTATAATATCGGCGTTGCCGATTTCTAATTGCACTTTCCCCAAAAAATGAGGAAAACGGAGGTATACCAATGAATATTGCACTTATAGCACACGATGAAAAAAAGGAGTTGATGGTACAGTTTTGCATCGCTTATTGCGGCATTTTAAGCCGTCATAATCTGTGTGCAACAGGTACAACAGGAAAGATGGTTTCAGAAACAACAGGACTTGAAATCAAGACATTTCTTTCAGGCGCACAGGGTGGCGGTCAGCAGATTGCTGCTTGTATTGCTTGTAACGAAATAGATATGCTCTTGTTTTTCCGCGACCCTCTTACTCCTAAGCCTTCTGAGCCTAATGATATAAACCTTCTCAGACAGTGCGATATGCACAATATTCCGGTTGCTACAAATATTGCAACTGCAGAGGTTCTGATTCATGGTCTCGAACGCGGTGACCTTGACTGGAGAAATATCCTTAAATAATTTCATTTAAAAGTCTTATCTTAACAGACGCCCTTAGTGCGTCTGTTTTTTCTTTGTGTAAATTTTGTGCATACATTTATCAAAATTTGCTTTATGTAGACAAGAGCCACATTTTTGTTTCGTTTTTCAATCGCGCGGTCTGTAATTGAACGCAAGATAAAGCGAAAAAATTGTTGACATTGTTCCAAATATATGATACTATATAAAAAAATGAACACTTTACCCCCGTTGCGAATTGATTGTTCCGTAAAATACGGGGGTGTTTTTGTTTTTTATATCTCATTTTGGAAAGGAAATGGAAATGAGCAATTACGAATTAACGAGAAAACAATTCAAATTACTTACATTTTTGGAACGCGCCGACAAAAAAATGAGCCAGCGTGAAATTGCTGATGTAACAGGAGTTTCTCTGGGTACTGTAAGCCGTACACTGGAGAGTCTGAGAAATGACGGGCTTGTGGACGGGACCATTGTTACCGAAAAAGGTCTTGAGGCACTGGAGCCCTACAGAGTAAAGAGAGCGGTTTTCATTGCCGCAGGTTTTGGCTCAAGACTTGTGCCAATTACTCTCAACACTCCCAAACCCCTTGTAAGAGTTAACGGCACAAGAATGATTGACACACTTCTTGATGCAGTTGTTAAGGCAGGCATTGAGGAGATTTATGTGGTTAGAGGATATCTTGGCGAGCAGTTTGATCAGCTCCTTTATAAATATCCCAACATCAAATTTATCGAAAACCCCATCTACAACGAAGCCAACAACATTTCTTCTGCTTTAATAGCCCGTGAGCTTCTGCAGAATGCTTATGTTTTTGAGGCAGACCTTGTGCTTTATAATCCCGAACTTATCACAAAGTATCAGTACACCTCAAACTACTTGGGTGTACCCGTAGAAAAGACAGACGACTGGTGCTTTGAGGTCAAGAACCGTGTTATCACAAAGCTTTGTATCGGTGGTACTGACTGCTATCACATGTTCGGTATTTCTTACTGGAATGCTGAAGACGGCAAAAAACTTGAGAGCGATATCAAAAAGGTGTTCGAGCTTCCCGGCGGTAAGGAAAGATACTGGGACCAGGTTTCTCTTGAGTATTGCCTGAAGAATTATCAGGTAGAGGTAAGACCTTGTACCTTTGACGATATTATCGAAATTGACACCTATAACGACCTTAAGAACATCGACCATACATATATTTAAGAGGTAAATTATGAAAAAAGG
The DNA here is from genome assembly GCA_015066245.1 of Oscillospiraceae bacterium. GTDB lineage: Bacteria > Bacillota > Clostridia > Oscillospirales > Acutalibacteraceae > Ruminococcoides. The sequence continues at coordinate 187,659 of SVOS01000001.1, read as the reverse complement.
ACTAATTGTGCTTCTGGCGATTACATTGTTGTTTACCATTTTTGCCGACTTCGGCTCAAAGGAAACCATCGTAGTCTGTGCATCCAGTGAGCAGTTCAGAAACGACGAGCTGCAGAAGCAGCTTTCTGAGGAATTTCCCCAGTACAACATAGTTGTTACTTATATGTCCACAGGTAAGTCAGCCGCCAAGATTTTTGCCGAGGGCGAGGGTACCGAGGTTGACATTCTTGTGGGACTTGAGACAGGATATATGAACAAAATCAAAGGTGTGCTTGCCGACATCAGCGGCAAGAGCAAAATCCCTTATCTTGAGGGGCTTGCTCCCGAGGATAACGAAAACCTCTGGGTAACCTGGGAGAAACAGGCAGGCGGTATTATCGTCAACACCGAAATCCTGGAGAAACACGGTCTTGAGGCTCCCAAAACCTACGAAGATCTGCTCAAACCCGAGTATCAGGGATTGGTTGCAATGCCCGACCCAAAATCCTCAGGCACAGGCTACTTCTTCTACAAAAACTGGGTTAATATGTGGGGCGAAGAAAAGACCCTTGAGTACGTGGATAAGCTTTATCCCAACTTAAAGCAGTTTACCGAGTCGGGCTCCGGTCCTATCAAGCTTCTTAAGCAGGGCGAGATTGCCGTTGGTCTTGCACTTACCTTCCAGGGCATCAGCGAAATGAATGACGGTCAGCCCTTTGAGGTTATTTTCCCTCCCGAGGGTTCGCCTTACTCCCTTACAGGCACTGCTATTGTTAAAGGACATGAAAACAAAAACGGCGTCGATGAAGTGTTTGACTATATAGCAAATAATTTCCTTAAATATGACAAAGAGTATTTTTGCCCCGAAACAATTTATGAGGGACAGATAAATTATATTGATAACTACCCTGCTGAAATCCCCTATGCAGATATGACAGGCATTCAGGACTATGCTCAGAAAGAGAGGCTTTTAGATATATGGAAGTATTAAACACAAAATTATCAGTTAAAAATATTACAAAAACTTATGGCGGAAAAACCGTACTCAATAACGTAAGCTTTGACCTTATGGAGGGTGAATTTCTCTCTATCTTAGGTCCCTCAGGCTGCGGTAAAACAACTTTGCTCAGAATTCTTATCGGTCTTGAGAAAGCCGACAGCGGCGAAATCATCAAGGGCGGCAAGGATATTTCATCCCTTCCCAGCTTTGACAGAGGTATGGGCATTGTTTTCCAGAACTACGCACTTTTCCCCAATATGACGGTTCTTCAGAACGTAATGTATGCTCTGACACTTCGCAAGGATACAAAAAAGCAGGCTAAGGAAATTGCTATGAAGACTCTGGAGCAGGTGGGACTTACCGACCAGATGAACAAGCGTCCCCATCAGCTTTCGGGTGGTCAGCAGCAGAGAGTAGCAATTGCACGTACTCTTGCAATGAACCCCGACGTTATCCTTCTTGACGAGCCTATCTCTGCTCTTGACGTTACAAACAGAGAGATTATGAAGGCTGAGCTTAAATCTTTACAGAAGAAGTTCAACGCAACTATGCTTTTTATCACTCACGACCAGGAAGAGGCTTTCTTCTTAAGTGACAGAATCATGGTTATGAGCGAGGGTAACATCGAGCAGATGGCAACTCCCCTTGAGCTTTATCAGAACCCTGCAAACGACTATATCAAGGAGTTTGTTGTAGAGCAGCTTGACAAAAAATATCAGGATCTTTCGCGTTATACAGGACGAGGTAAATATGAAGATTAAGAAGAACAAAGGCTATTTCGGCTTTAAATATCTCTTGCTTATATATCTTCTCGTATCTGTTGTGCTTCCTATTATATATCTGTTCAGCAGTATCAGAGGAGAGAATATCTCCGATGTGGTTACATCGGTGCAGTTTTTGCCGATGCTCAAGAATTCTGTAATTACTACAATTATTGCAACAGTAATTTCTGTTGGTCTTTCTTTTGCACTGGCTTATATGCTTAACCGCTCCAATATTAAGTTCAAGTCATTCTTTGTTGTGCTTTTTACAGTGCCTATGCTGATTCCCAGTATCTCTCACGGTATGGGTCTGGTGTTCCTTTTCGGTGACAACGGTATTGTAACAAACGCACTGGGACTTAATATCGGTCTTTACGGATACAAGGGTATCATCATGGGTAGCGTACTATACTCTTTCCCTGTATCTTTCCTTATGTTCAATGACTCTTTCCAGTACGAGGACTACACAATTTATGAGGCAGCAAGTGTGCTTGGAATGAGCAAGACCAAGCAGTTTTTATCCATTACACTGCCTTCTATGAGACGCACAATCGTTTCTTCTGTACTTGCAGTATTCACAATGATATTTACCGATTACGGTGTATCTCTGATGACAGGCGGTACAGATATGACCTTGCCCGTATATATGTACAGAGAAGTTATCGGTATGATGAACTTCTCGGGCGGTGCGGTTGTTGGCGTAGTGCTTCTTTTGCCGGCTATGGTTGCATTTATTATGGACCTTAAAAACAGCGGCATAAACGCATCGGGCAGTACGGTTACAAAGGCTTATCATATCGAAGAAAACAAGGCAAGAGACATTGCGGTTTATATCATTTTTGCGATTGTTATTGTTCTTTTGTGTCTGCCTATTTTCGCATTTGTGCTCTTAAGCTTTGTAAAGCAGTATCCTATTGATATGTCCTTCAGCCTGGAAACTGCTAAAAAGCTTCTTTCAAGCGGTATCGGACAGTATTTCATCAATTCTGTTGCTATTGCACTGCTTACTTCTTTGGTGGGCACCTGTCTTTCTTATTTCTCAGCTTATATTACTGCAAGAAGCAAGAAATCTTTGTCAAACGGTGCACTCCACTTTATCAGTATGCTGTCTCTGGCGGTCCCCGGTATTGTTTTAGGTCTTTCTTATGTCCTTACCTTCAAGAATATTCCTATTTACGGCACAATTTTCATTCTTGTGGTTGTTAATATAGCTCATTTCTTCTCATCACCTTATCTCCTTGCCTACAACTCTCTCTCAAAGTTCAACCCCAACCTTGAGGATGTTGCAGACACTCTGGGTATCAACAGAATGAAGCTTCTTTTCTCTGTTTACATTCCCAGCACAAGAGCTACCATTGTTGAGATGTACAGCTATTTCTTTGTAAACGCAATGATTACAATTTCTGCGGTTTCCTTCCTTATGAACTTCCGCACAATGCCTCTCTCACTTCTGATTCCTCAGCTTGAGTCTCAGTCGTTTATTGAGGGTACGGCTATGGTATCTCTCCTGATTCTTGTAATCAATCTTTTGGAGAAAGCCATTGCATTTATTGTCAAAAAGCGTGTAGCAAAAGAAGAACAGAAAATCCTCGCAGCACCCTTAGAGGTAGAGGAAGTTTAATAAAGCACAAAGCTCCCGTATAATACGGGAGCTTACTTTTTTGCAAAGATTATTTGTTGCGGCTTCTGAAGTCGTCATCAATGGTTTTTTTCCAATTGGCAGAAAGAGGAGCAGCTGCACCGCGCATACAACAGACCGCTTCGTTGACAGCGTTGTATACAATACCTGTGCCCTTTTTGTCGGCGTGATAATTGACGGCTCTGCTTTCGTGAATGCCAAAGTTACGTGCAGTTTCTACAGCATCTATATTGGCACCGATAAAGAGAAATTCCCAGCCGTATTTCTCTTTTTCCTTATTAATCATATTTCTCACTTTTTCGGCGGTGTATTTGTGGCTTGCGTTTTCCATTCCGTCGGTGGTAATTACAAAAATAGTGCGCTCAGGTACATCCTCAGGTCTTGCGTATTTGTGGATATTTGCGATGTGTCTGATGGTGTCGCCTATGGCATCAATAAGAGCGGTACACCCTCCGACGCAGTAGTCATCCAGAGTCATAGGAGGAACTTTGTCTACGGTGATTCTGTCGTGGACCTTGTGATTTTCTGAGCTGAAAAGCACCGTTGTCACATAGCATTTGCCCGATTCTTTTTTCTGCTTTTCAATCATAGAGTTAAATCCGCCGATGGTGTCTGTCTCAAGGCCTGCCATTGAGCCGCTTTTGTCAAGGATGAAAATAAGTTCTGTTGTGTTGTTCATAATAAAACCTCCGTTAAAATTAAAATGCAGTTGTGGGTTTTCTCAACCTTACAACTGCATTATAACGGGTTTTAAGCTGTGTTTGGTCGCCTCATAAGCGACAAATCAACCGCCCAGAAGATTCTGGTCAAAGGCAAAGAGTGCCTCGTTTATTTCAAAGATATTGTAGTTGGAGTTTTTGATAAAATACTCCACAATTATGTCCGTCTTGTTGCTTTTTGAGAGAGCAAAGCCCGCTTTCTTAAGCATTTCTTCGGTTTCGGATAAACTGAGCTCCAGGGCGATTGCAAAGGCTAAAACTGTGATTTTGCTCGGCTTGTAATTTACATTGCTGCGGATTTTTGAGAAAAGCTTGCGGTCGATGTTTGCTTTTTTGTAGCATACCGAGTCCTTGATGCCTTTTTCATCTATTTTTCTCAGCAACATCTGAGAGAAGCTCTCGTCGATTTCGTTTATTTCTTTCTCTAAATCGGAGATAACAGAGCAGGATTCACCTTCGTAGGAAGGAGTGCTTGCCCTGAAGCTTGCAGCAGCAGGAGCGTATCGCCTTCTTGAAAACTCGGTGTGTAAATCAAGATAATTGTCGTCAATATATTCTTTAATATCCGCAAAAAGCTTGTTGCTGAGGCTAAATGCCTTTTTGTCATACACCACAAGATACACCGTCATATCATTTTCCATAAGAAAACCGCCGATGGTATCAACGGCAATCCTCAATGCCTTGTCTTTTGGATATCCGAATTTGCCCGAAGAAATAAGGGGGAAAGCAAGGGTTTCGCACTTGTATTCTTTAGCAAGCTCAAGAGCGTTTTTGTAGCAATTGGCAAGGGCTTCTGCTTCTTCCTCGGAGCCGCTTTTATATACTGGGCCTACGGTGTGGATAACATATTTTGAGGGCAGGTTGTAGCCCTTTGTGATTTTTGCTTCTCCTGTGTTGCAACCGCAAAGGGTTTTGCACTCAAGGCTCAGCTTTTCACCTGCGAGCCTGTGGATTTCTCCGTTAAGGCCGCCGGTAACGGAAAGACTTGAATTTGCAGGGCTTACAATGGCATCAACCGCCATTTTTGTCAGGTCGTTTCTTACTATTTCAAGTGGCACAGATATCACCTCTTTCTTTATTTTACTATATATAAAAATCTTTGCAAGTTTTTCTGCAAAAGAAAAAGAGGTCACATGAAAGTGACCTCTTGAAGTTTTAAGTTAATCAGAACTGCTGATTGTTGGGATTAGCAGGCTCCTGCTGAGTGTAGTTGAATGTAGGCTGAGCAGTAGGCTGAGCTTTGGGAGCTTCTGTCTTTGTCTCAGCGGGCTTTTCGTTCTGGTTCTTGAGCTTGTTGTTGATGTCAGCAACATTCTGAACAAGTGTAATAAACATAATAGCCAGTTCATATGTAAGACGCACAGCAATAGGACCTAAAATCATAATAAGGATACCTGTGCCGAAGGTGCTGGTAGTTGTTGTGTAGCCATAACCATAAAAGCTGCTTGAGTGAGTTTCAACACCAAAGAGAAGGATAAAGCCGTAGATAATGCAGAAAACTGTTGCGATGATGTACATTGCTTTTAATGCATATCCGAGGAAGAACTGCTTGAAGTGTGCGATGTCGTGGAAAATCTGAAGGATCTTGGGGAGCTTGCCGTCCTTTTTCTTGGGCATAACAAAGATGAACATTACAATTGCTGCACCAATTGCAAGGACTGCTGCGATAATAGCAGCTACGCCGAAGATTGCCATAAAAACCTCTCCTTAAAAAATATTTTGTAAATTTATTCTATCAACTTAAAAAAATAAAGTCAATAAATATAACATAATTGTAAATTAACTTGAAATTTGCTTACAATTTGATATTTTTTGTTGATTTATAGAGGGGTTGGTATTATACTTTAGACAGGTAATATGAAAGGAGGAAGGTGCATTAATTGTACCAAAGTTATGATGAATACAGAGAATAACCCCTATGTTCCCGAGACTGAGAATACCGAAGTTAATTCACAGCAAATCAACCCCGAAAGCCCCTACACACCCCCGTATACAGAGCCCGAGACTCCAAAGAAAAAGAAGTTTAATTTAAAGAAGTTTCTTCTTATTACCATACCTGCTTTGGTAGTGGTTGCAGCGATTTTTCTGAGCTTTCCTTTGATTTCAAGCTGCTATATGAAGAATTTTGCATCCGACAAAGAATATCTCACCTATATCGAGATGAAAAGCATCACAAAGGATGTCAAGAATTTTGCAAAATCCTACGGCAACTACACAAAGGCTTTCTCAGAGCCTGCAGGCACTAAAGGCGAAGTAACCATAAAGCTTGGCGACAGTGTTATTGATATGCTTGCTGCCTCCACCATGACAGGGGAGGACATGGAGTATATCGACTGGAGCTTTTTGAGCGAAATCGGTATTGACCTTGAGACTATGACCGACGGCGAAAAAATCAGCTATGATTTGCTCCTTTCGCTTTCAGGCGAAGATGTATTACTGTATAGTATTATATATGATTACCTTGGCGGATATATGTACTACGGTCTGCCTGAGCTCAGCGAAAATTACCTCAGGTCCGAGATAATTACACCTCCTCAGCAGGAAGGCGCTACTTATTTTGATTATGACGATATAAACGAATATATCCGAGAATATTTTCCCACAGACGATGAGATTGAGGCTTTGCTTATAAAGTGTGCACGTATTGTGTATGAAAACATGAACAACGTTACACGCGAGGACACAACTATCGAAGCAAGCGGTATAAGCCAGCAGGTAATGAAGTTTACGGTTAACATCGACAAACAGACATTTAAGGATATTCAGATCAATCTTTTTGAAGCCCTTGCTGATGACGAGGATATTAAAAGCATCTTAAACAGAATTCAGAAGGCAGAGGAAAATAACGGTGCAACATTTGACACCGACCTTTATACTCAGTTTGCAGACTATCTCAAGGAAAACGTAGCTGAGCTTAAAGAAAAAGATGTAGAGGATAACGAGAGTATATTCAAGCTCTACACCTATGCAGACAAAGACGAAAATATAATCGGCAGAGCACTCAGTGCTACCGAAGGCGAGACAGAGGAAACTGTGGGCTACTATCAGACCGTCAGCGGAGATAAATTCGGCTTTGAATTCTTTACTCCCGAAAACGCCTTTGTCATTAAGGGTGACGGCACCAAAGAGGGCGACGCATACAGCGGCAAGTATGAGCTTATTATTGATGACCAAAAGGTTGTTACTGTTAAGTCAGAGTACGAAGACAGCCAAAGCGGCGAAATTAAAGTAGTTCCCGAAAAGGGACTTTATACAATGTTCGGTATGTCCGATGAGGAAGCTGCTGCAATGAAGTTTGCCAACTTATCTCTGGAAATGAGCTTCAGCGGTGAAGAAAACAGCTGGTCCGAGTTTTCTGTCGGATTCAATATGATGGGACAGAATTTCATATCTTTAGAGAGTAAATCCTCTGAAATTCCCCACACCGAGATAGTTATCCCCGAAAACTATATTGATGAGGAAAATGCTCAGCAGTGGCTCGAAAGTATAGATGTCGAAAAGCTGCTTGAGAATCTTGAAGATGCAGGACTTCCTGACCTTTTTACAACGATTTTTTATCCCCGGGAGTCGCTTTGATCTCTCAGAAAATTTTATATAAACAACAAGAAAACCTGACGGACTTTTATCCGTCAGGTTTTTATATTAAGTTATTTATTTGATTCTATTTCTATAATACCGTTAGTATCCTCAAAATTTCTTATGCATTGGCGTATAAGATAAAGTACTTGTCCGTTAATAGACCTGTCCTCGTATTTTGCTATGTATTTGATTTTTGCGTGGAGTTCAGGCTCAATTTCAATTCCTAAATGTTTGTTGTCTTTATTTCTCATAACATCACCACAAATCTTAATATAAGTATATTTTAAGATTATTTTGTGATATAATGTTTAAAGTATACTTAAACTAAGTATACCAAATTTAAACATGGGGTGAGGTTGTGAAAGTTTGTACTTTTTTCGGGCACAGAGACACACCGGAATCTGTAATGGTATTAATTCGTGAGGTGTTGATTGAATTAATAGAGCATGAAAAATCCGTCAGGTTTTTGGTAGGTAGCGAAGGCTCTTTTGACAAGATGGTGACGAAAGTGCTTAAAGAGCTTATGAGTGTTTATCGAAATATAGAATGCGATATAGTTGTAGCATATTTGGATGGCAAAAACCGAGAGTTGTTATTCGAAAATACAGTATTTCCTGAAGGGTTAGAATGTGTACCGAAGAAATTTGCCATTGAGTATCGAAACAGATGGATGCTGAAGCAATCGGATTATATTGTGGCATATGTGAACAGACCTTTTGGCGGAGCTGCAAAGTTTGTTGAGTTGGCAGAGAAACAAAACATAACCGTAATAAATCTGGCAAAGCAGAAAACCTGACGGATAAAAGTCCGTCAGGTTTTTTCTTAGTTTATGGGGGAGAGTTATTCTTCCTCGATTTTAAAATCCTCACTGTTTTTGTGGGGGTTTAAAATACTGGCGATTACTTCTCTTTCGTCCAGGTGGTACTTTACACCCTTGATTTCCTGATAATCCTCGTGGCCTTTGCCAGCAAGAACAATAATGTCTCCTGCCTCGGCGTTTTCGATGCAATAGCGGATTGCATCCACACGGTTGGGAACAATTACATATTTGCCGTCGGTTTTGTCGATGCCCACCTTAATATCTGCAATAATATCGTTTACATCCTCAAAGCGGGAGTTATCCTCAGTGATTACGGACAAATCCGACAATCTGCCCGAAACTTCGCCCATTTCAAAGCGACGGTCTCTGGGGCGGTTGCCGCCTGCACCAAACATTGTAATAAGTCTGTGGGGTTTATATTCTCTGAGGGTGGTCAGTACATTTTCCATAGAAACCGCATTGTGAGCATAGTCAATCAGTAAGGTGTAGTTACTGTTGACGGGATAAGCCTCAACTCTGCCCTTAACCTTTACGGTTTTAAGTCCCTCAAGGATGAACTTATCATCAACACCCATATCATCGCAAAGTGCCACCGCCGCCAGGGCATTGTAAACACTGAATCTTCCGGGGATGGCAACATCTGCCGAAATCTCTTTTTTGCCCTTTGTCTCAAAGTGAACACCGATAAAGCCCTGACGTGCCAGCAGTTTGTCACCGAAGGCGACGTAATCTGCAGAGTTTTCAAAGCCGTAGGTGATTTTTTCGCAGGTGCTGTTCTTTAAAAGCTCTGTGTGTGCCGCGTCATCAATATTGATGATGCCTTTCTTGCATCTTGAGAAAAGCATAGCCTTTGAGCTCAGATATTCTTCCATATCCTTATGCTCGCTGTCGCCGATATGGTCATTTGAGAAGTTGGTGAAAATACCATAGTTAAAGTTGATGCAATCTGTGCGATGGTGCTTGAGTCCCAGGGAGGATGCCTCGATTACCATGGCTTTGCAACCCTTTGTAATCATTTTACGCATAGCCTGCTGGATTTCATAGGACTCGGGCGTGGTGTTGGCGGTTTTGTAAATTTTGTCGCCGATTACAATGCCCAGAGTGCCTATGGTGCCTGTTTTGATGCCTGCACACTCAAGTATAGAGCGAATCATAGCTACTGTGGTGGTTTTGCCCTTGGTGCCGGTAATGCCGATTGTCACAAGCTCCTCTGCAGGGTTGCCGAAAAACAGACAGCTCATCTGTGCCAGTGCGGCGCGTGTGTTATCAACCTTGATAATTGTAACGTCTGCATCTGTTTCAATATCATCGCTGACGATAATTGCGGATGCACCCTTGTCTATGGCGTCCTTTGCGTATTTGTGTCCGTCAACGTTGTATCCCTTGAGACACACAAAGGCAGTTCCTTTGATAACTTTTCGGGAATCGTAAATTATATCGCTGATTTCTGTGTCGGTGGTTCCTCTCACAACCGTATAAGCAAGAGAAGACAATAAATCCTTAAGTTTCATAAGCCTGGCACCTCTATATATAAGTATTATATTAAAGTCGATTGTTTCTATTCTTAAGTTACAACTTTTTGGGATGATTGTCAATGAAATTTGAATGTCTTCAGCGTAGTTTTGGGAGGCAACAAGGGGGTTACCCCACTATATTGTGGTGCTTTTGGTAAATTTACACTACAGGAAGTAATTTTGACGAAAAATGGTTACAAAATAGTAAAAACAGAGGGTTTTTCGAATCCATATATGTCAAATTGCCTTTATTTTACAAGCCGACACTGGCACTATGCACAAAAAGTCTTTTGGCACAACGCACAAACCAAAGGCGATGTAAATGTGCAATATGCTGATAAACTCCAAAAACCATTGTCGAATTGCCCAAAATTAAACTTGTGATTTATTGTTTTAGATAAAAAGTACAAAGGTAGTTGAAATTGTGGTCTATTTTATGATATTATTACTACAGTGAATAAGTGCCTCGTAATGGCACAATCACAAGAAAAAATATTTAAAAAGGAGTTATCCCACATGAAAGCAAAGAGAATTCTTGCTATGTTGTTTGCTGTTCTCATGTTAGCAGGTTGCCTTACAGCTTGCGGCGGCGGCGAAACAACAACAACTGATGCACCTGCAGGCAACGACACACCCGCAGGCACAACAAGCACACCCGCTACATCTACATTTGTTCCCTGGTCTGAAGAAGATATCGCAGACCTCGGTGCACACATTAAAGAAGAGGCTGCAGGCAATAAGGTTACACTTAAAGTATGGCAGCCCGATACAGCTCAGGACGTATTCAAGTCTCAGGTAGCTGACTTCATCGAGATCTTCAAGGATTATGCAGATATCGAGATCGAAGTTGCTATCCAGGGTGAGAACGACGTTGCTGGTAACGTTATCTCTGATAAGGATGCAGCAGCAGACGTTTACGGTTTTGCTTCTGACCAGGCTCAGAGACTCATCAAGGGCAACGCTCTTGCAGAGGTATTCTTCCCCAACGAAGTTAAGGCTATGAACACAGCTGACTCCGTAGCAGCAGCTATGAACGGCGACAAGCTCATTGCTTATCCTGAGGTTGGTTCCAACTCTTACTTCATCTGCTATGATAAGAGAGACATCACAGACGAGCAGGTTAAGTCTCTTGAGGGTATCTTCGAGGCTTGTAAAGCAGCTAACAAGAACTTCATCATGGACGCTGGTAACGGTTACTTCTCCTGCATGTTCCTCTTCACAGGCGGTCTTGCAACAGACGGCTTTGAGGATGACGGCGAGACTCAGAAGTTCAACGAGTATGACATCGACAAGGTAACAGCTTCTGCTACAGCATTTGCTAACCTCTTCAAGACATACAAGGCAAACTTCGAGGCTAACGGCACAGGCCAGGTTATCTCCGGTTTCAGAAACGGCACAACATCTGCCGGTGTTATCGGTTCTTGGGATATCGGTGCAGCTAAGAAGGCTCTCGGCGAGAACGCAGGCTTTGCTACACTTCCCACAATCAACATTGACGGCGTTGACACACCTATCGTAAACATGTTCGGTTACAAGTACATCGGTGTTAACCCCAACTCCAAGTTCCCCTACACAGCTCAGGCTCTTGCATACTACCTCACAAACGAGGAGTGCCAGAGAGAGAGAGCAGTTGACCCCGTTTTAGAGTGGGCACCTTCTAACATCAACGTAGCAGCTGATGCAGAAGTAGCAAGCAACGCAGCTCTCGTAGCAAGCCTTGCACAGGCTGCTAACTCTGTTCCCCAGGTTAACATTGCTCAGACATTCTGGGATCCCACAGCAGCTCTCGGTAAGTACTTAATCGAGTCCAGCAACGACTTCTCCGCAGCAAACGTTAAGGCTGAGGTTGAGAAGTGCATCAACAATGTTCGTGACATGTAATTAAGAGCACTTATTAAGGATTTTGAAATTAACTTTTTTGAAATTAACTTAATCTGATTCTTCGGGGAGCCCGAAGGGAATTTCGGGCTCCCCTTTGAATAATGCAAAGGTTTTATTCTGCAAATGTAGGATAAAGGAGAGTGAACAAGAGTGAAATATGTCGATTATATGCAGATGAACGTTTTCCAGCGTTTCTGGTATAAACTTAAGGAATTTTTCCGTACATTACCCGCTAAGACAAAAGCATTTTTCTGTGCTATCGGCAACGCTATCAAGAGGGTTATCTGTGGTATCGGCCGCGGTATAGCTGATTTCTTTGTTGGCTTTGTTAAGGGCGATATCTTTACCAAAATCTCATACGTAATTATGGGCTTTGGCAATATCGCAAGAGGACAGATTATCAAGGGCTTTATTTTCTTTGCTCTTGAAGCTGCTTATATTGCCTTTATGGTGTTCTTCGGCGGTTTCTACTTAAGCCAGTTCTTTATTCTTCAGGTACAGCCCGAAATCGTTGTAACTGATACCGGACGTGGCGGTGTTATTGAAACATTAAAGTATTCTGTAAAGAGTGAGCACGTTCTTCTTTACGGTATTCTTGCAATTTTGGCTACTGTAGCTTTCTTGGTACTTTATGTTGCGAGCACAAAGTCCGCAAGAAAGTGCGAAGAAGCTGTTAAGAGCGGCAAAAAGCCTGCTAAATTTAGTCAGGAGCTTAAGGATCTTCTTGATTCCAAGTTCCACACTACACTTCTTTCTGTTCCTGTAATTCTTATTATCGTATTTGTTGTTCTGCCCTTACTCTTTATGATTTTGATGGCATTCACAAACTACGGTGACAAGAACATCGACTCATTTAAGTGGGTTGGTCTGGACAACTTCGCTGATATTTTCTTTGGAAGCCAGGGCGGCGCTTCCATGGGTTACACATTTGGTAACATTGTTCTTTGGACACTTATCTGGGCAGTTGCCGCTACATTCAGTAACTATATCTTAGGTATGGTTGTTGCCCTGATGATTAATAAAAAGGGTATCAAATTCAAGAAGTTATGGAGAACACTTTTTGTTATTACAATTGCTGTTCCCCAGTTCGTTACACTTCTTCTTGTTTCCCAGATGATTAACGCATCCTCTACATCTCCCTTGAACCTTATTATTTCTATGTTCACAGGCGAGCAGTCACAGTTCGACGTATTTACACAGAACTATGACGGCTGGATTGCAAGAGCTGCAGTTATCATTATCAATATCTGGGTTGGTATTCCTTACACAATTCTGATGACAACAGGTATCCTCATGAACATTCCTGAGGACCTTTACGAAAGTGCAAGAATCGACGGTGCAGGTCCTGTTAAGAGCTTTACTAAGATTACATTACCTTACATGCTCTTCGTTACAACACCTCACCTCATCACAACTTTCATTGGTAACGTAAATAACTTTAACGTTATCTTCCTTGTAACAGGCGGTCAGCCGGTAACCAACGATTACGCAATGGGCTCCGGTAAGACGGACTTGCTGATTACCCTGCTTTACAAGCTGTCGGTTGATAAGACAGAGTATGGTCTTGGTGCTGCAATCGGTATTCTGGTATTTATTGTTTGTGCAACTCTGTCGCTTATTACATTTAACATGACCAAGTCGGCTAAGGATGAGGAGGCGTTCTCATGATAAAAAGTTATAAATTGAGAAGAACTCTCGCTAATACAGCAATTTACATATTACTTGCTATATTAGGTATTATCTGGATTTTCCCTCTTATCTGGCTTGTTCTGCACTCTTTCCGTATTGACCCCAACGGCGGAATTCCTGCTGCTGAGTACAACCATCTGTTCCCGTCTTTGGATGTGTTAGGCTTTGACAACTATGTTGGCCTTTTCACAGAAACAAAGTTCTTAAGATGGTTTGGCAATACATTCTTTATTGCTGTATGCTGCTGTATCATTTCAACAATTTCTGTTCTGGTTGTTGCTTACGCTTTCAGCCGACTCAGATTCAAGGCAAGAAAGCCTCTTATCAATGTTGGTATGATCATGGGTATGTTCCCCGGCTTTATGACTATGATCGCTCTTTATCTTATTCTTAAGATGATGGGTCTTGACCAGACATTAGTTGGACTTATCCTTTGCTACAGTGCCGGTTCAGGTCTTGGTTACCTTGTTATGAAGGGCTTCCTCGATACAATTCCTCATGCACTTGATGAGGCTGCTACTATCGACGGCGCTAACAAGTTCCAGGTATTCTACAAGATTATTCTTCCTATGGCTAAGCCAATGATTATCTATCAGGTTCTGACATCCTTTATCAGTCCCTGGTGCGACTTCATTCTTGTAAACATTATCATGCGTGAAAACGTTGATAACTATACAGTTGCTAAGGGTCTTTGGTCATGGGCGGTTGATACCGAGTACAGAAATGACTACTACAGATACTTCTTATCCGGTTCTGTTGTTGTTTCTATCCCCATTACAGCATTGTTCCTCTACATGCAGAAGTATTACGTATCCGGTGTTACTGCCGGCGGCGTAAAGGGTTAATAACTCCGATAATCGGGCGGCTGTCCTTTTGGCAGCCGCCCTTTTTGAAAAAAGCCATCCGCTTTTCTTTTCCCTCATAAATCTATGAGAATTTGAAGGAGAATAATATGAAAAAAGCAATCAGTATAATTCTTATGCTCGGCATATTGGCGAGCCTTACTATGTTGTCTGCCTGCAATAGTGACGAAGGCAGCACTGCCCCCCAGGGCTACACAGACCCTGTGGCTGCTAGAGAAGTTGTTGAAACCGATGATAAATATCGCAACTATTATCACATCTGGATTTGTGCTTTTGAGGATAGCAACGGTGATGAGATTGGCGATTTGCAGGGAATTATCAACAAGCTCGATTACATTAATGACGGAAATCCCGAAACCGATACCGATTTGGGTATGACAGGTATCTGGTTATCACCTATGATGCCTTCGGATTCGTATCATAAATATGACGTTGATGATTATATGGAAATCGACCCCGATTTCGGTGACCTTGAGACCTTTGACAAGCTTATCGAAGAGTGCGACAAGAGGGGCATCGACGTTATACTTGATCTTGTGCTTAACCACTGCGGAACAGACCATGAATTTTACCAGAACGCATTGAAAGAGATAAAAGAGGGTAACCTCGACGGTTACGCTAAGTATTATCGCTTTAAAGCAGCAGGATTCAAGAGCCCCGGTGAAGGCTGGAGACAGGTAATAGGTGCATCCGGCATCTGGTACGAAGGACAGTTCTCTACAGAAATGCCTGAGTGGAATCTTGCATATCAGGGCACAAGAGATTACTTTGAAGAAGTCGCAAAATTCTGGCTTGAGCGCGGTGTAGCAGGCTTCAGACTTGATGCAGTAAAGTATATGGATGATGACGAAACCGATGGTGTGGAGTTTCTTGACTGGTTCTACAAGACCTCTCAGAAGTACAACCCGGATGTATATATGGTAGGTGAGAACTGGCAGTCTAACTCTTACCTTTATGACCTTTACGAATCGGGAATCGACAGTCAGTTTGCATTCTCCTTTGCAACTGCAACAGGACATTTCAGCATGGCAACCAACTCCGAAGACGGCAAGAGCCTTGCTTCTCAGCTTTATAAGTTTGACAAAGCTTCCGCCGAAGCAAATCCCAATGTAATTAACGCAATGTTCCTTTCTAACCATGACCAGGTAAGAATCGGCTCAACATTCTCACAGAGACTTAATTATATGAAGAATACTGCAGCCCTCTACCTGTTTGCACCCGGCAACACATACACTTATTACGGCGAAGAAATCGGCATGAAGACACCCGGTAATTACCACGGAAATGATGCTTACTACCGTTCTCCCATGATTTGGGACAGCGATGTTGAGCCCGACATCTGGTGTACTGCAGGTGCATTCTGTGAGCTTGACAATGGTGGCGTAAAGCAGCAGACCGATGACGAAAATTCTCTCCTCAGCTTCTACAGACGTGCCCTTAAAATCAAGGCACAGAATCCCGAGATTGCCCGCGGCAGAATTACAGAAGTTTATGAGGTGGAGGGTGACAATGGTGTGTGTGCATATAAGGTTGAAACAGCTGACAGTGCAGTAATCATTGTTCATAATGTAAACGGAAGAAAAACGTCTACTCTTGAAGTAACGGACGAAATGCTTAAGGATGCTATAATTGCAGGCGACCTTTACGCAGGCGTTGATGAAAAGAAGGATATCCCCGTAAGAGGCGAAACTCAGCCCCAGACCGAGGAAGAATTCCCCGAGTATGCAAGTCTTCAGGGCGGTAAGCTTACACTTCCTCCCAGAAGTTCAGTAGTATTAAGAAGCGCAGATTAATTGCTGAATTCAGGACACTTTCTCGAATTTTGAGTGAGTGTCCTGATTTGTTTTTTGATAAAGAGTAAAAAAATGCCAATTGTTAGCAAATTATAGACTTTCAATAAAACCGCGGCAAAATTTGTTAAGTTATTATTGACAATTGCTACAATAAAGGGTATTATTAGAGTGTAATTAAAAGGAAGTTTGGCGCCAATTCTCAAATTTTATGAATTGACGGCTTGCTCCTGCGGTTACGATGTTTGTGCGAAGGCACAAGCATCAAATTTTATTTTCATTCTATTTAAGAAAGGAAGAAAAACAAATGAAAAAGATTTTTGCTCTCCTTCTCGTTGCAGTTATGGCTATCTCTCTGGTAGCTTGCGGCGGTACAGGCGACACAACAACCACAACCGGCGCTGCTGACGGCACACAGGCTGCTACAGAGCTCGCTGGTGATGCAACAAAGGGTTCCGTTTACTGGCTCAACTTCAAGCCTGAGTCTGACGAAGCTCTCAAGCAGATCGCTGCTATGTACACAGAGGAAACAGGCGTTAAGGTTGACATCGTAACAGCTGCTTCCGGTACATACAACGAGACACTTATCGCTGAGATGGATAAGTCCACTCCTCCCACAATCTTCGTTGTTGGTAACACAGCAGCTGTTGACACATGGAAGGATTATTGCTACGACCTCACAAACACAGAGATCGCTAAGGAGCTCAACACAGACGCTTACATGCTCAAAGATGAGAACGGCAAGCTCTGCTCCATCGGTTACTGCTACGAGTGCTACGGTATCATCGTAAACACAGCTCTTCTTGAGCAGGCTGGTTACGCAAAGGATTACATCAAGGATTTCGCAACACTTAAGACAGTTGCTGAGGACGTTCACGCTCGCGCAGCTGAGCTCGGCTTCGATGCATTCACATCTTCCGGTATGGACGGTTCTTCTTCTTGGAGATTCACAGGTCACCTTGCAAACCTCGAGTACTACTATGAGTCCGTTGATGATCCCGCAGCATGGGAGACATGCCCCGCAGAGATCAAGGGTACATACATGGACAACTACAAGGCTCTCTATGACCTCATGGTTGTAAACTCCGCTACAGACCGTGCAACTCTTGCTAACGGCGGCTTCGACGCTCAGGCTGAGTTCGCAGAGGGTAAGGCAATGTTCTACGCAAACGGTAACTGGGAGTGGTCCGCACTCGCAGAGAAGGGCATGAAGGCTGAAGACCTTACAATGATCCCCTACTACTGTGGCGTTGAGGGCGAAGACAAGGCTGGTCTTAACTGCGGTACAGAGAACTACTGGGCAGTTAACGCAAACGCAAACGCAGACGACATCGCTGCAACACTCGCTTTCATGAAGTGGATGGTAACAGATGCTGAGGCTTCTGAGATTGCTGTTGGTACATTCGGCGTTATGCCTTACACAAACGCAGCTACATCTACTAACCCCTTCCTTGCACAGGCTAACGCTTATGCAGCTGCAGGCAACTACACAATGCCTTGGGTTACAAACTTCCAGCCCAATGTTGACGCATACCGTGAGACACTCGTTGGTGCTATGAACACATACAACGCAGATCCCACAGATGCTAACTGGGAGCTTGTTGAGGCTGCTTTCGTTGCTGGTTGGGCAACACAGTATGCTGCTGTAAACGAGTAATTTCTGACTAACAGAATTATAACTTTATAGTTTAACGGCTATACGGGGCGAGCATAACGCTCGCCCCGTTTTTAAATCATTATCTGTTTGCGGAGATGGATTTTCCATTCCGCAAGCCAGCCCCTTGAGGGCAAATCGCCTTTGGATGGGTTTATCATAGTGATAAACATCACAAATGGCACACAATCTGTTTGTAGGGAATGGATTTATCCATTCCGTTATAAAAACTGTGCTATGCACACAATTTCGGAGCGCATAAATGCGTTCCCTACGATTGGCAAACCCAAAAGCCGATGTTCGGCTTTGTATTCTTCCCGGAGGTGGAAAAATGGAAAAAACAAAGAAGAAGAAAAAGAAGTCTCATTCTTCTGCAGCGGTTAACAGTAAACTTCTCAGAAGACCTATTAAGCGCTTCTGCTGGATTTTCATCCTGCCTATGGTAGCTGCTTTTTGCGTAGGCTTTGTGTGGCCTTTCTGCCACGGTATGTTCCTCTCTTTCTGTAAGTTTACTACTACCAGCAAATGGGAGTGGATAGGCTTTAAGAATTTTGAGAGAGCTTTTAACGACTCTCAGTTTATGTATTCATTCGGATACACTGCAATTTGGACTATTGTATCTGTAATTCTGATCAACGTAATTGCGTTTGCAGTAGCTTATGCACTTACCCAGAATATCAAGGGTACAAACATATTCCGTACCGTGTTCTTTATGCCTAACCTTATCGGCGGTATCGTACTGGGTTACATCTGGAGCATGATTTTTGACGGTATTCTCGGTGCTTACGGTACATCCATTCTTATGGACACCAAGTTTGGTTTCTGGGGACTTATAATTCTGATGCTGTGGCAGCAGGTCGGATACATGATGATTATCTATGTTGCAGGCTTACAGGCGGTTCCCGAAGATATGATTGAGGCAGCAAAGATTGACGGTGCAAGCTCATGGCAGACATTGACACGCATCACTATCCCCAACGTAATGCCTTCTATCACAATCTGCACATTCCTCTCGCTTACAAACGGCTTCAAGCTTTTCGACCAGAACCTTGCTCTTACAGGCGGTCAGCCCTTCACAATTGATAAGGCTACAGGCGGTTCGATGCATACCACAGAAATGATAGCCCTTAATATCTACAACACATTTACCGAAAGCGGTAAATATGCCAAGGGTACTGCTCAGGCAAAGGCTGTGTTGTTCTTCATTCTTGTTGCAGCAATCGGTCTTATCCAGCTCAGAGCTACTCGTAAGAAGGAGGTGCAGCAGTAATGGCAACAAAAGCACTTGCTGACAGAAAAGTAAAGCCCCCCAAGAAAAAGTCCAAGAAAATCGGTCTGACTATATTTTTCTCAGTAATTTCTGTTATTTACGTTTTGCCTGTATTTTTTGTTGCACTTAACTCTTTCAAGAAAAATACTTTTGTAAAGACAGATACATTCTCTTTCCCCACCGAAGAAAGCTACGCAGGATTAGATAACTTTACTACAGGTATGACCTTTGGCGGTTATCCCTTCTGGCAGTCAGTAGTATACAGCCTTGTTATTACTCTGCTGTCTACTTTCCTGATTATTTTCTTCACATCTATGGCAGCATGGTACATCTCCAGAGTTAACTCTGTATTCTGTAAGGTTGTTTACTTTGCTTGCGTATTCTCAATGGTTATTCCTTTCCAGATGGTGCAGTTCACACTTTCAAGAACTGCCGACACCTTAAAGCTCAATACTCCCTGGACTATTCCCGTTATCTACTTAGGATTTGGTGCTGGTCTTGCGGTATTTATGTTCACAGGCTTTGTTAAGAGTATTCCTCTGGAAATTGAAGAAGCCGCCGCAATCGACGGTTGCGGTCCCTTAAGAACATACTTCAAGGTAGTTCTTCCTATGCTTAAGCCTACTATTGTTTCAGTTGCTATTCTTGAGATTATGTGGGTTTGGAACGACTATCTCCTGCCTTATCTTGTACTTGATAAGACAAAGTACAGAACTATTCCGATTCATATCCAGTATCTTAAGGGCAGCTACGGTACTGTTGACCTGGGCGCTACAATGGCACTTATCTTCCTCAGTATTGTTCCTGTTATTGTATTCTACCTTACATGCCAGAAGCACATCATCAAGGGTGTTGCTGCAGGTGCTGTTAAGGGCTGATATAAAGAATCCGGCATCCGCTTTAAATTGCGGATGCCGTTTTTTATTGTCTTATATAATAACTTAATAAAATATATGGTTGTATTTTTATATATAAAATGTTATGATTAAAATGTATAAACACAAAAATTCGTTTTAGGTGGGGTTTGCGTGAAATTTGTAAATAAAGCGGTAGCTTTGTTTTTAATCTGTACAATGTTGATTGCTTTTGGTGCTATGTTTGCATCAGCCAAGGAGGAAACCGCGGTTTTATCCTCTCAGTCTGCCTCTGCTGAGGTTTTCCTTGATGCAAGCTTCAACAACTGGCAGGATAAACCCATGAGCATTGACGAAAATGGAGTGGCAAGCTACACCACGGAGCTTGCAGAAGGCAGCTACCAGTTCAGAATTGTATCAGAAGATTCTGAGTTCGGTCATCCCGGTACCATTAAGGACACCACCGTATTAAGCTCAGAGTCGGGCTGGCTTCTCAGCGACGAAGTAAACGCAAAATGTACCCTTCTGGCATCAGGCGGCAGCTATGAATTCCGCTTTGATACCGAAACAAACAAGCTTCAGGTTATCAGAAACGGTTACATCCCGGAGGATTCTGATAATGACAAGCTGACCGTAACTGCTGGAGATGTTTTTGCAGAGGCTAATGTAGGGGATACACTTACCTATATGGTAAACCTTGAGGCAGACAAGCTCTTTGAGGATATCCAGGCAATCTTAAGCTATGACTCAGAAAAGCTTGAGCTTTGCAGAATTACATCCACAGACTCAAATGTTACCGATGCTGAGGCAGAGGCAGCTGCTTACTGTCCCAATATTAGTGACGGTATCTATAACAGCGACTATCAGGGAGTTGTGGCTCTTAACGCAAGCAACCTTGAGGGTTATAACTTCACTACAGGTAAGGTTTTTCTCACTCTTGATTTTAAGGTGATTGCAACAGGCGAAACAAAGCTTGAGTTTACCGCCCAGGAAATGACTGCTATTGATGAGACCTCATACTATTCTTATAGCAGTAAAGTAAAGGACGGAGCAGTTTTCACAGAAAGCCTCAACGTTTTAAGTGCAGAGGTAACCCCCGACAGAGTGCTTAAATTTGCCAGCGTATCTCTTACCCTTTATGACGATATTTCCATCAACTTCAAGGTTGACAAAACCCTCTTTACCGAGGCAGGATACGAAAATCCCTATGTTGAATTTGTTATGGGTGACACAAAGGTAACTGTATCAGACTTTACGGATGCAGATACAAGACTTGTGTTTGACTTTGACAGTATTTCTCCTGCCAATATCAACGACACAGTATATGCTACTCTTTGTGCCGAGTTCAACGGCACTCTATATAAAAGCGAAGTTTTAGAGTATTCTGTGGCTAAATACTGCTACAATATGCTCACCAAATACCCGGGTGACGACTACGCAAGCCTCAGAACCTTGCTTGTTGACCTGCTCAACTATGGTGCATCAGCTCAGATTTATACAAACCACAACACCGAAAATCTGGCAAATAACGCGTTGACCGATGCTCAGGTTCAGTGGGGTACTCAGGAAAAGCCCATATACTCAACTGTTCAGAACAAGGATTTTGCAGTGATTGAAAATCCCACTGCAACCTTCAAGAGTGCAGGACTTAACCTTGAAAAAGCCATCACTCTCCGATTTAAGATTCAGGCAGAGAATGTGGATAATCTCACGGTAGTTGTAGAAACTGACAAGTACATCTGGCAAATCCCCTCAACTGATTTCGAGGCTCTTGCCGATGGCGGATATTATGTATATTTCAGCGGTCTTAATGCGGCACAAATGCAGGACACAGTTTACGTTACTGTTTATGAGGGCGACAACATTGTCAGCAACACATTGAGCTACAGCATTGAGTCCTACGCTTATTCTAAGCAGACAAGCACTGACGAAAAGCTCACCTCAATACTGGAGGCTATGATTAAGTACGGCAACTCTGCCAAGGCATTTGCAGGATGAAAACAAGTAAATTTGTACTGATTTGCGTTTTTGCGCTGATTATTCTTGCGTTTTTTGGTTGTAGCGTGGAGAATTCCTCCGAAAAGGCGGAAACAGCTTCACAAATCGGAGAAATCTATTTGGAGGAAACCCATATTTCTCCTGAAAATACCACTACCGAGGGGACTTTAGCAGCTCAAACGCCTGACAAAAGTGTCAGCAACGATAATTTTTCAGAGGAAGAGAGCGTCAATAGCGAATCAAAAGCTGTTCTGGAAGCTCCGCCCTTTGAAGGTGAAGGAATAGTCCTTCCCGATGATGAATTGTAAAAATCAAGCCGATGCAGTATTCTGCATCGGCTTTTTCTTATCTTCTGTAAAGTTTTTTGGTCTGGTATTTAGGCTCGCAGGTCAGGTTGATGCCCAGTTTCTTGAACATTTTTTCGTCTGTGCTTGCCAGAATAACAGTGGAGTGAGCCTCGCATCCCTTAAGTCCTGCAAGCTGGTCAAGAGCAAGCTGGGCTTTTTCGTCGGTTGCGGCACAAATGGAGAGAGCAATCAGAACCTCGTCGATATGAAGTCTGGGGTTGCGGTTTCCAAGGTGGCCCACCTTAAGCTTCTGGATAGGCTCGATAATTGTGGGGGAGATAAGGTGAATATCGTCATCAATTCCGCCCAGATACTTGAGAGCATTCAGCATAGCAGCCGAAGATGCACCAAGGAGCGAAGATGTTTTGCCTGTGATGATCTTGCCGTCGGGCATTTCGATGGCGGCTGCAGGCTCGGAGGTTTCGTCGCTTTTTGCAATAGCTTTTGCAATAACGGGTCTGTCCTCTGCGCTGACACCTGCCTGCTTCATAAGCAGCTCAAGCTTGAACACCTCGCCGTCAGAGCCGATGCCCTGTTTGCGGTTGCAAAGAGCGGTGTAGTATCTTCTGATAATTTCCTGATTTGCGGCATTTGTAACTACGTCGTCGTCCTCTATGCAGTTGCCTGCCATATTAACACCCATATCTGTGGGGGATTTGTAGGGGCTTTCGCCTAAAATCTGCTCAAAAATCGCAGACAAAACAGGGAAAATCTCAACATCGCGGTTGTAGTTTACAGCACTTTCGTTATAAGCTTCAAAATGATAGGGGTCAATCATGTTGACGTCATTGAGGTCAGCGGTAGCTGCCTCGTAAGCCATATTTACGGGATGCTTCAAGGGGAGATTCCACACAGGGAAGGTCTCAAACTTGGCATATCCTGCCTTGATGCCCTTTTTGTGGTCGTGATAAAGCTGAGAAAGACACACTGCCATTTTACCTGAGCCTGGGCCCGGTGCAGTAACAACCACAAGCTGCTTTTCGGTTTCGATATATTCATTTTTGCCGTAGCCGTCGTCGCTTACGATAAGATCAATGTCGGAGGGATAGCCAGGGATGGGATAGTGGCGATATACCTTGATGCCTAAGTTCTCAAGTCTCTGCTGAAAAGCAGTGGCCGCAGGCTGGTTGTGATAGCAGGTCATAACAACACTGCCCACATAAAGTCCCACACCGCGGAAAATATCAATAAGTCTAAGGGTGTCCAGGTCGTATGTAATGCCCAAATCGCCGCGGACTTTGTTTTTTTCGATGTCGCCTGCATTAATAACAATAACAATTTCGGCTTTTTCCTTAAGCTTGATAAGCATCTGAAGTTTTGAGTCAGGCTCAAAACCGGGCAGTACCCTTGCAGCATGATTGTCGTCATAAAGCTTACCGCCGAACTCAAGATAAAGCTTACCGCCAAACTGGTCGATACGCTCCTTGATGCACGCAGACTGAGTCTGGATATATTTTTGATTGTTAAATCCCATTTTAGTCATAGCAAGCCTCCGTTACTAAAGCTTTCACAAAACATAATTATAACAGAACACATCGGTTTTTTCAAGATAAACACCGAAGTTTTAAGAGTTTTATTTGCCTTTTGGTTTGAATAACAGTCCTGCAATCACAGAAATCACAATTACTGCGGTGATTCCTGCGGCACCTGCAGTAAGTCCACCTGTGATTATTCCCAGGACTCCGTCTTTTTCGATGGCGTCCTTTACGCCTTGTGCCATAAGGTCTCCGAATCCCAGAAGGGGCACCGACACTCCTGCACCTGCAAACTCCTTCAGCGGCTTTAAAATTCCCATTCCGCCGAGAGCCACACCCAGCACTACCAAAGACACCAGAATCCGTGCAGGAGTCAGCTTGGTTTTTGATATCAAAAGCTGACATAAAAGACAGATCAAGCCGCCAACCCAAAAAGCGTTAAGTATATTCAAAATCAGAATCTCCTTTTATATTTTGAATTATTTTTGCCAAATCAAAGAAAAAATATGCTTTTTTAAACTGTTTATCCATATATTTATTATTAAAAATATTGAAAAAATAAAAAATATGCGATATAATCACTATGAATTACTGTAGATTTTTAGTGAAATTGTCTAAAATTTAACAAATTCACATTATTGTATAGGAGGCGAAGGGTTTGGAGAAAGATTTACTTAAATTCCCCAAAAAACCATTTCGGACAAAAGGCGGAGCAAAAGCACCCCACAGAAAAAACACCGCGGGATGTGAAAGCGTAATCCTCAGAGACATCCCCGAGGTAGTTATTCCTATGTCTCAGCATATAGGTGCACACTGCGTCCCTGTTGTTAATAAAGGCGACAAGGTTTATGTGGGAACATTGATTGGCGACAGCGAAGCTTTTGTGTCGGCACCTGTGCACTCGTCTGTGTCGGGTACAGTCAAGGAGATTCTCAACATCACCTTGCCTAATGGCGTTGTCAGCGAGGCGGTTGTTATTGAGTCTGACGGAAATTATGAGAAAGACCCTTCCATAAAACCTCCTGTTGTGGAGAATAAGGCGGATTTTATCAAGGCGGTGCGTGCGTCGGGACTTGTGGGCCTTGGCGGTGCAGGTTTTCCTGCTCATGTAAAGCTCAACGTCCCCGAGGATAAGAAAATTGATACTCTCCTCATTAACTGTGCCGAGTGCGAGCCTTATATTACGGCAGATCACAGAGAAGTCATAGAAAACAGCTGGGCAATTATGTCGGGCATTTATGCGGTTAAGGATATTCTGGGAGTTGACAGGGTTATTATCGGTGTCGAGAAGAACAAGCCCGATGCCATCCGAATTCTCACAGAAATTGCGGACAACAAGGATGCGGACCCTGATGATGTGGTAAGGGTGCTGCCTCTTAAAGCAAGCTATCCTCAGGGTGCAGAAAAAGTGCTTATCAAAGCCTGCACAAACAGGGTTGTGCCCACAGGCAAGCTGCCCGCAGATGTAGGTTGTGTTGTTATGAACGTAACCTCTGTGGCTTTTATCGCAAACTACTTAAAGACAGGTATGCCTCTTGTCAGCAAGCGTCTGACTGTTGATGGAAGTGCCGTAAAGAATCCTCAGAATGTAATAGTTCCTATCGGAACCCCTGTGCACAGACTTATTGAGCTTTGCGGCGGATACAAAGAAGAGTGCGGCAAGCTTCTGATGGGTGGTCCTATGATGGGTATTTCTCTTTTTGAGGATACTGCCCCTATTCTTAAGCAGAACAACGCGATTCTTGCTTTCAACGTCAAGGATGCATCTACCGCTAAGGGCGGCTCCTGCATCCGTTGCGGCAAATGCGTAAGTGCTTGTCCCATGGGACTTGAGCCCTGCAAAATTTCCTTGGCAGCAAAGAACAGACAGGTTGATGTGCTTAAGGAATACAATGTAATGACCTGTATGGAGTGCGGATGTTGTACCTTTGTTTGTCCTGCACAGAGATATATTGTTCAGACGATACGTCTGGGCAAGGCTATCCTCAGAGAGGGAGCTAAGAAAGAGAAAGGAGCTGAGGGTAAATAATGAAATTGTTTGTTTCCTCATCGCCCCACTTAAGAAGTAAGAAAACCACCACGGGCGTAATGCTGGATGTGCTTATTGCGCTGGTGCCTGCACTTGTAATGGCGGTGGTTTACTTTGGCTACAAGGCACTTATACTTGCTTTGGTTTGTGTCGGCACCTGCGTGCTTACAGAGTATATCTGCCGAAAAGTTATGAAAAGAAACAACACCATCACAGACTTGTCTGCGGCGGTTACCGGACTTATTCTTGCTCTTAACTTGCCTGTTGACATCAATCTGTTTATGGCGGTTTTCGGCTCGGTGGTTGCTATTGTGGTTGTAAAGCAGATGTTTGGCGGCATCGGATACAACTTTGTAAATCCTGCTATGGCGGCAAGAATTGTTATGATGGTTTCTTTCCCCACGGCTATGACCACATGGACAAACACAAGATTTATGGAGACAGTTGACGGCGTTTCATCGGCTACTCCTCTTGCACCCGATGCACCTGCTTACAGTTATCTTGATCTTTTCCTGGGTAATATCGGCGGCTCTATGGGTGAGGTATGTACCTTAGCAATCCTTCTGGGCGGAATTTTCCTTGTAATACGCAGGGTTATTTCTCCCATAATTCCTGTTATTTACATAGGTACTGCTGCTCTGATGAGCCTTTTGTTAGGTCTTGACCCCTTATATCAGATTCTTTCGGGCGGACTTGTGTTTGGTGCCGTATTTATGGCAACCGACTACACAACATCTCCCATAAATAAATGGGGCAAGGTGATTTTTGCCGTTGGATTGGGTATATTTACAATCTTAATCCGCACATACTCCAATTTGCCCGAGGGTACATCCTTTGCAATTCTTCTGATGAACATTCTTGTTCCTCATATCGAAAGACTTACAAAGCCTCGTGCTTTTGGCGAAAAGAAGGCAAAGAAGGGGGAAAAGTCATGAAAAAGATGAGTTTCAAAGACATTTTTGTCCCCACAATCACACTTTTTGTGATTTGTCTGGTTGTGTCTGCCTTGCTTGCAGGCACCAACGCTCTCACAAAAGCCCCCATTGCAGAAAACAGCCTCAAGAAAACTCAGGAGGCTATGAAAAGCGTTTGCCCCTTTGCTGCAAGCTTTGAAGAAACAAAGGGCGTAGAGGGCAACACAAACGTAGTCTATAAAGCTCTCGATGATAAAGGCGAGGTTAAGGGCTGCGCTATTTCCGTTACCTCAAAGGGCTACGGCGGCGATATTCAGATTATGGTTGGCATTTCTTCTGCCGATGGCGGTATGGTTACCGGTGTTGAGATTTTAAGCCACGGCGAGACTCCCGGTCTGGGTGCTAATGCAACGGCTGAGGATTTCAGAAATCAGTTTAAGGATAATCCGTCTTTACATGGCTTTTCCGTTGTAAAGGATGGTTCAGGCGGCAGTGAGGGCAAAATCGATGCCATTACAGGTGCCACCATTACATCAAATGCGGTTACAAATGCAGTAAATGAAGCATTGCATATTTATATGTCGCTCTGTGAAGGAGGTGAGCTTTAATGGCTTGTAAAGGATATCTTAAAGAAGTTACCAAGGGTATTATCAAAGAAAATCCCGTTTTAACCCTTGTACTTGGTACTTGTCCCACACTGGCGGTAACTACTGCCGCATCCAACGCAATAGGCATGGGTCTGGCGGCTACTATTGTGCTTATCGGTTCCAATGCGGTTATTTCTGCTCTCAGAAATGTGATACCCGGCAAGGTGCGTATTCCTGCCTACATCACCATTATTGCTACCTTTGTTACTATTGTTCAGATGATTGTTAAGGCGTTTGCACCTGCTATTGACGAGTCGTTGGGAATTTTCCTACCTCTTATTGTTGTTAACTGTATTATCTTAGGCAGAGCTGAGATGTTTGCCAGCAAAAATCCCGTTATTCCCTCAATGCTTGACGGCTTGGGTATGGGTATCGGATTTACGGCGGCACTTCTGCTGATGGGTTCTATCCGAGAGCTTCTGGGTGCAGGCACATGGTTTGGTATGGAGATTATTCCTGCACTCAATATTGTTATTTTCCTGCTTCCTCCCGGCGGTTTCTTTGTGTTTGGTATGCTTATTGCCTTTGCAAACAAGCTCAACGGTGGAAAAACCGTAAAAAACGCAGGCGGTTGTGCGGCTTGTCCCATGAAGGGAAGCTGTACAGTTTTGGGTAAGGGGGATAAGTTAGATGATTAAGAGTCTTATTGCGGTATTCCTTGCCGCTATACTTACCGAAAACTATGTTCTGGCAAAATTTCTGGGCATTTGCCCCTTCCTTGGTGTTTCCAAAAAGCTTAACACTGCAGTAGGCATGAGTGCGGCGGTTACCTTTGTTATGGTGCTTGCTACGGCGGTTACTTACCCCATTTTTATGTACCTGCTGGTACCTGCTGGACTTGACTACTTGCAGACCATTGTGTTTATTCTTATTATTGCAGGTCTGGTTCAGCTTGTTGAGATCGTTCTCAAAAAATATATGCGTGTGCTTTATCGTTCGCTGGGTATTTATCTGCCCCTTATCACAACCAACTGTGCGGTTTTAGGCGTTACAATGCTGGTTATCGAGAAAAGCTCCGAGACTTACGGCTTTGGTCACGCTATTGTAAATGCTCTGGGTGCAGGCATAGGATTTTTGGTGGCTATGGTAATGTTTGCGGGTGTACGCTCAAAACTTGAAACTGCGGATATTCCCAAGTCTCTCAAGGGACTTCCAATAACATTGGTTGCGGCATCGCTGGTTTCTCTAAGCTTTTTAGGCTTTGCGGGACTTGTGGATAATATGTTAGGTATAGGTTAAGGAGGAGAGCAGCTATGCAAAATGAAATTCTTCTTGCCATACTTATTGTTTCGGGAATTGGTCTGATTATCGGGGTTGTACTTGCGGTTGCGTCGGCACTGTTTGCTGTGCCTACCAACGAGAAGGTTGACGCAGTGCGAGCAGAGCTGCCGGGTGCGAACTGTGGTGCCTGCGGATATTCGGGTTGCCGTGCTTACGCAAAAGCTATTGTTGCAGGAGATGCAGAGGTTAACCTTTGTCCTGTTGGCGGCAAGGACGTTGCCGCAAAATTAGGCGAGATTATGGGTGTTGAGGCCGGTGAGGTCGAGCAGAAAACTGCCGTTGTGCGTTGTATGGGCAGCAAAGACAACACCGAGCGACGCTTTAAGTATCAGGGTGCACAGAATTGTCGCAGTGCCACAAATCTGGTGGGCAATTTAAGCTCCTGTGTTTACGGATGTATGGGACTTGGCGACTGTATGAAGGCATGTCCTTATGGAGCCATTGAGGTTTGCAACGGGGTTGCAAGAGTAATTACAGAAAACTGCCGCGGATGCGGTATTTGTACTGCGGCTTGTCCCAAAAATCTTATTGCCCTTGTACCTATTAAAGAGCAGGCTCTTGTAAGATGCCAGAATTTCCACAAGGGTGCCGTTACCCGCAAGGATTGCGATGTGGGATGCATAGGATGTATGAAGTGTGTCAAGGTTTGCGAAGACGGTGCCATTGAGATTAAGAACTTCCATGCACTTGTTGACCCTCACAAATGCTCAGCCTGCGGCAAATGCGTAGCAGTTTGTCCCAGAAAGTGTGTCACACCTTTTATTCCCTGATTTATCTGATAATACTGCAGAGAAGGAAAAACATCCTTCTCTGCTTTTTTATCTCTGTTTTGCGATAAAATAGAGCTTCGGATTTGTGTATTATTTATGAAGTTTTGTGATATAGAGATGATTTTTGCCAAAAAGGGTGTAAATTGAACTTGTTTTATTATATAATTAATGCGTATTGATATTTTTCAGAAAAGGACGTGACTAAATGGTAGAAGTTAAGAACCTGGTGAAGACCTACGGCAAAATAAATGCCGTAAGCGACATCAGCTTTACTGCCAATGTAGGCGAAGTTCTGGGCTTTCTTGGCCCCAACGGTGCCGGTAAATCCACAACCATGAATATAATCGCAGGCTATCTTTCTGCAACATCAGGTACAGTTACAATTGACGGCTTTGATATTGTAGACGATGCAATGGAGGCAAAGAAGCGTATAGGCTATCTGCCCGAGATGCCTCCTGTGTATCAGGATATGACTGTTATCAAATATCTTGAGTTTATGTACGGCCTCAAGAAGGTTACCCTGCCAAAAGAGGAACATCTTGCTGAGATTATGAAGCTTTGCGGTATTGATGTTATCAAAAACAGACTTATCCGCAATCTTTCAAAGGGTTTCAAGCAGCGTGTAGGTGTGGCTCAGGCTTTGGTGGGCAATCCTCCCGTTATTATTCTGGACGAGCCCACAGTTGGTCTTGACCCCAAGCAGATTATCGATATGCGTGCTCTTATCAAGAATCTGGGAAAAAAGCATGCTGTTATCTTTTCCTCTCATGTGCTTTCAGAGGTAAGCGCAGTCTGCGACAGAATTGTGGTTATTTCTCAGGGCAAGATTGTAGCAGACGAGGCTACAGACAAGATTGCATATATGAAGTCCGATGAAATGAGACTTCTCCTTACGGTAGAGGGCAACTCTGCCACTGTTATTTCTGCCTTAAGCTCTGTGGACGGTGTTACAAAGGTAAGACGCAGCGACAGACAAAACGACAACGTGTGCGACTATAATGTTGAATACAAAAAGGATGTTGATGTTCGTGCAGGTGTATTCCGCGCACTTTCAAAGGCAGGCTGTCCCATTCTTCAGATGAAGGATGCAGGCTTAAGCCTTGAGGAAATGTTCCTTAAGCTCACTGCTCCTACATATAGTGACAAAGGAGGTAAGCGCTGATGTTTGCAATTTACAAAAAAGAGCTTAGCTCTTACTTTAATTCTGCTTTGGGCTATATCATTATGGCTCTTTACCTGTTCTTTTCAGGTTATTTCTTCTATTTTTACTGCTTTTTAAGAGAGAGCAACGGTGTTATCAATGTTGTAAGCAATATGATTACCATTGTGCTTTTTATCATTCCTCTTATTACCATGAGAAGCTTTGCCGAAGAAAAGCGTCAGCACACCGACCAGGCGCTGATGACTGCTCCCATAAGCCTTAACGAAATTGTTCTGGGCAAATATTTAAGTGCATTCACACTTTATGCTATCTGCAATGTGTTCTATCTTTTCTATGCGCTTATGCTTATCACCATTGTGCCCGGCACAAGCCTTGACTGGCTCCACCTTTTGTGGGCGATTTTAGGCTCACTTCTTATTGGTGCGGCGCTTCTTGCCACAAACCTTTTCTTCTCATCCTTGACAGAGCATCAGATTATTGCGGCTGTTTTAGGTCTTGCAGTAGGTCTTATGGTTATGCTTTACGAGGCTATTGTGTCTATTGTTGAGGAGTTTATCGGTGCAATCTTCAACACCACCTACACTGCGGTTGTTATCGACAAATTCTCGTTTACAACTTATTACGAGGATTTCATCAGCGGTATTGTAAGCCCTGTGGGTGTAGTATTTTTCTTAAGCTGGACTGCTTTCTTCCTGTTCATCACTAACCGTATGCTGGACAGAAAGCGTTGGGCATAATGTGAGGGAGGTATCTTAGCTATGAATAAATCAAAAAAGAGACTTACCCTTACTCAGCGCAGAATCCTCAATGCAGTGATTATTGTTGTTGCGCTTCTTATTCTGGTAGGACTTAACATTCTCACAACAGTTCTTGTGGACAAGTTCCCGTCCCTTGAGTCTGACGTAACCGAAAAAGGCTACTATAGCTTAAACGATACTGCTGAGGAGTTCTTTGAATTTCTTGATAAGGACGTAAAAATCACCGTTCTTATGCCCGAAGAGAATTTTGAGAATCAGCAGGACGATCTGGGCTCATCTGCTTATTATTATCAGGCAAACAAGCTTTTGAGACAGATGTCTGTATATGATAAGGTAAGCCTTGAGTACACTGACCTTTCTACTGCATCACAGTCTGTATTTGAGAAAAAATACCCTGATGCAAACTGGACATCCAACAGTAACCTTATTATCGTAGAAAAGGGCGATAAGTACGAAGTTCTTACAGATACAGATATTTTCACATACGATATGTCTTACCTGACATACTATAATTACAAGGTGATTTCTTCTCAGAGCGTTGAGCAGGAAATCATAAAGGCAGTTCAGAAGGTAACTTCTGACAAAAGCTTTATGGTTGCAATTTCTGTGGGCAACGGTGAGTTCCTCAACGAGTCTTCCGAGAGCTACGCAAACTACAGCGGTATTAAATCCCTTCTCGACTACAATGCCTATGATGTAGTTAACGTAAACCTTCTTACAGAAGAGCTTACTGACGATATTGATGCTATTCTTATGATGGCTCCCATGGTTGATATGTCCAATCAGCAGGTTGAAAAGCTCAGCGCATGGCTTGAAAACGGCGGAAATTACGGCAAGACTTTCATCTACATTCCCAACGATTACAATATCGACAACACCCCCAACACAGACCTCTTTGTTGAGCAGTGGGGCATGAAGGTTCAGAACGGCTATGTTATCGAAAATGATGCAACCATGACTTCTCAGCAGGGTGCACCTACAGGCTATGCTAATTATGCAGACGAGACCTTCACCGAAGGACTGACAACAACCATGCTTTCTGTTTATATGCCCTATAGCCTTGGTGTAGAGATTATCGACGAAACCATTGCAACACCTATGCTTACATCAAGCGATGACGTGAGCCTCGGTATCCTTGCATCCGAAACAGGCGAAACAGTTAAGTCAGACAAGGCTCTTAACTATGCTGCTATTGCCAAAAAGGGCAACTCAGACCTTTCCAAAGTATCCAACGTTATCGTATGGGGCTCTTACGATGCACTCAGATATGATGTGATGACTGCACAGAACTTCAACAACGCAGACTATGCTCTTAATATGTTTGATACTGCTCTCGGCAACGAAAACGACAGTATTGTTATCAAAGGTACAGACCTTACTGTTGAGACAATTACAGTATCTTCTGCACAGAAGACAGGCGTTCTCATAACATTTGTGTTTGCTATTCCCATTATCGTCGGTGCAGTTGGTATTATAGTATGGATAAGGAGGAAGAATAAGTAATGAACAAACGCACAAAAATCAGCCTTATTATCGGCATTGTTGCATTGCTTATTATTGCAGGCGTTATTCTTCTTGTAATATTGCTTCCTTCAGGGGGAGAAGCTGAGGAGAACTTTGTTCCAAAAGAGTATCACTCCATCGAG
This sequence comes from Oscillospiraceae bacterium, assembly GCA_015066245.1. GTDB lineage: Bacteria > Bacillota > Clostridia > Oscillospirales > Acutalibacteraceae > Ruminococcoides. The sequence continues at coordinate 154,620 of SVOS01000001.1, read as the reverse complement.
TCTACAGTAGACGAAGAAGGCGTGCGTACCGTAAGTGTGCCTGTTGACGAAAACGGCAACCCAAAGGTAAACGTTCTGGGTACAATCATCGACCTTACTCCAGGTGACCTTGTAAGCATAAATCTTAAGAATCAGTCAGGTAACTATGATTTTACGGTGGCAGAGGATGCAGAGGGATACAATGTTTATACCCTTGCAGGTTTTGAGGAACTGGAGCTTCAGGGCACAAATGCCTCTATGATAGGCTCCTCTATCTCAAACATCGACCTGAATGCGGTTGTTGACGTTACAGGTTCCAAAAAAGCCGATTACGGACTTGATAATCCAAAGGTAACCGCTTCAGCTTTGTTTAAAGACGACTCTACAATTACCGTATATATCGGCGACGATGCTCCCGGCGGTGGTTTTACTTATATAATGGTAGAGGGTTGCGATGCGATTTTCTCTGTTGCAAAGGCGGAGGTGGAGCCCCTTACAATCAACATCAACGAGTTGTTCAGCACAAGCATCAGACCCGAGTACACTCAGATTTCTGATGAGGACTTTACCTATATCACCTTAGGCGGTACACATCTTTCTGAGGAAATTACCATCAAGCATGCACCCGACGGCTCGCTTAACGGCTACTATGTGCTTTCTTCCCACGGAGACAGAATTGTAAACTCCACTGTGGGCAGCGACATTGTTGGCTCTGTTAAGTCACTGACTGCCGAAAGTGTTGCTTTTGCAAATCCCGACGAGGATACGCTTAAGTCTCTTGGTCTGGATAACCCCTACGCAACTGTCAAGGCTCAGTATGTATACAACGAGGTTTCGGGGGATGCTTCTGAGGAGAAAACTCTTGAGATATCTATGATTGCCACCAAGCCCGACGAAAACGGCATGGTATATGTGATGGACGAAGGTGGCAAGTATGTGTATTTGATGGCTCTTGACTCGGTTGATTGGGTAGATGTAAGCTTTGAGGATACAAGAAGCGAGTATGTTTTTGCTCCCAGCTACTCAGCTGTTAAGAGCGTGACCTTCTCAAAGGGTAGCGAGAGCTATACCTTTGATGTAGAAACCATTATTACTGAGAATACAGATGCAGAAACAGGAGAAAGTGCTGAGACCTCAGAGGTGGCCGTTAAATACAACGACAAAATCCGCGAAGAGGCTTATTTCCGCATCCTCTTTGATGATATTGCATATATTCCCTGCCGAGGAGTAGCTGAAGACTCCGAAAAAGGCGGCGAGGTGCTTTTTGAAATTACCTACGAGTACAACACAGGCCGAGCAGCGGATACTGTAGTGTACTATGGTACAGATTCTCAGAAGGTTATCCCCGAGGTTAACGGAGAGGTTGACTGCTATATCTACAGTGCAGATGTAGATGGTATGATGGACAACGTAAAAGCTTTCAGCGAAGGCAAAGAAATCAAGAGTATCGCAAACTGAATATAATTTGATTCGGGAGCTCTGTCGGTGGCAGGGCTCCCGAGCAAAAAAATTCAAAAAAATCTATTGACAAATTTAAATATATGTAATATAATTACTTATGCTGCTTTTGCGGTAGTTATATATATGGCGGAATAGCTCAGTTGGCTAGAGCATTCGGTTCATACCCGAAGTGTCGTAGGTTCAAGTCCTATTTCCGCTACCATTTCCGGCCCGGTGGTCAAGAGGTTAAGACACCGCCCTTTCACGGCGGTAACACGAGTTCGATTCTCGTCCGGGTCACCAATCTTCTGCCGGTGTGGTGGAATGGCAGACACAAGGGACTTAAAATCCCTCGGTAGCAATACCGTACCGGTTCAAGTCCGGTCACCGGCACCATTTTCCTTGGTCTGCATTAAACTGCACGTGACGATTGGCAATTTACCGCAAAAGTTTTACTGATAAAGGTCTTCCCAATAGGGAAGGCTTTTTTGTTTTTGGGATAGCTCTTGTTTTTTGGCGGTAACTGGAAGAAAAGACAAAAGATTGTAACCAATTGATAGAAAAACCATCTCAAATGGTTACAAAATCTGACAAAAACACTTGCCTTTATTGACATAGGCAAGTTTTTTTTATATAATATACCTCTATATATTTGTCTATAATTTCACTATGGAGTGGTATAATGTTTCCCCAATTCGATTCACGCAATCCTTTCTACAAATCGCCTTTTGGCGCAGTAGAGGAAGGCACAACCGTACATTTCAGAATTCTTCTGCCAAGAGATTTGAGATGCAGTCAGGCTGAATTGGCTGTTAAGTATGACTACAGCTATGACTGGATCTTCGTAAAGCTCTTCTGGACAGGTGCTTTTGACAATGATACAGGCATCTGGGAGTGTGACTTTACTCCCAAGGAGATGGGTCTTTACTGGTATAGCTTCAAGCTTCAGACTGCTGAGGGTACACGTTTTATTGTGCCTGCAGATGTTGACCGTAAGAGCTCTATTGAGCGTTCTCCCGGCAGAAGCTGGCAGATTACTGCCTACAAAAAAGGCTTTAAGACTCCCGACTGGCCTGTTGGCGGCGTTATGTATCAGATTTTTCCCGACCGTTTTAACTTCAGCGGCGAAGAAAAGGAAATCAAGCGTACAGATTTAAAGATTCAGCAGGATTGGTACCAGTGCCCCGATTGGATGCCTAACGAGCACGGTGAAATCACCAACACCGACTTCTTCAAGGGTGACCTTAAGGGTATTACTCAGAAGCTTCCTTATCTTAAAGACCTTGGTGTAAGCTGTATTTATCTGAACCCTATCTGCGAGGCTTACTCAAACCATCGCTACGATACAGGTAACTATGATGCAGTTGACCCAATGCTTGGTACAATGGAAGACTTTGAGGAGCTTTGTGCCGAGGCTAAGAAACTGGACATCCGAGTTATCAACGACGGTGTATTCAGCCACACAGGTGCCGACAGTATCTACTTCAACCGTTCCGGCAGATATGGTGAGGGAGGCGCTTACAGAGACCAGAACTCCCCATATTCAAGCTGGTATAACTTCCACCATTGGCCTGACCACTACAATTCATGGTGGGGCTTCTATACTTTGCCTGAGGTTAACGAGAATGACCCTGCGTACAACGAGTACATCAACGGCGAAAAGGGCGTTGTAAGAAATTATATGCGTAAGGGTAACTCGGGTTGGCGTCTTGACGTTGCTGACGAGCTTCCCGACGAATTTCTTGAGAATTTACGCAAAGCCGTAAAAGCTCAGGATCCCGAAGGCATTGTTATCGGCGAGGTATGGGAGGACGCATCAAACAAAGAGAGCTACGGCGCACGTCGTCGCTTCCTCTTGGGTGAGCAGCTTGACTCTGTTATGAACTATGTGTTCAGAAACGCAATTCTCGACTTTGTCAGAGGCGTAGACGCAAAGTACGTAATGGACCAGATCATGAGCGTGGTCGAGAATTATCCCAAGCCCGTGTTAAGAGTGCTTATGAATCTGCTTTCTACCCACGACACAGAGCGTGCCATTACCGTTATGGCAGGCGAGCCTTTAAACGGCAGAGACCGTTGGTGGCAGGCTAACCAGAAGCTCACACCCGAGCAGAGAAGCCGCGGTATAAAGCTTATGAAAATGGCTGCGGCAATCCAGTACACCCTTCCGGGCTTCCCCTGTGTGTATTATGGTGACGAGGCAGGCATGGAGGGCTATCGCGACCCCTTCAACCGTGCATGTTATCCCTGGGGACGAGAGGACAAGGACCTTATCCAGTGGCACAAGGAGCTTGGCGAGCTGAGAAGAAGTTGCGAAACCCTCTGGGACAGCAACTTTGTTAATGTTTATTCTCAGGGCAGATTGCTTTCTTACCTCAGAACAACTGCTGACGAAGGTCTTTTCTGTGCATTTAACTCAGGCTTTTCTGACATTGTTATTGATATTCCTGCTTGTTTCACATCAGGCTACGGTAAGCCTGTTCTGGGTACAAGAGTAGAGGGCGGCAAGCTGGTTGTGCCTTCTTTGGGATGCGCGATTATGGTATCTCGCAGAGAATATGGTAACAAATAACTCGGCAATTTGTATAATTTTACCTTATTAGTATTGAAATTTGTGTAGCTTTGTGCTATGATAAGAAATAAAACTTTTTGTAAGGAACGACGAATATGGACAAAAAATTTCTTTATTACTTAATAAAGAGAGTGTTGCTTGCGTTCTTAACCGTATTCCTGGTTATCACAATCACATTCTTTTTTATGCACGCTATTCCCGGCGACCCCTTTATGAGTGAAAAAGAGGTTCCGCCTCAGGTTAAGGAAGCTTTGCTTGAGAAATACGGTCTGGACAAGCCCCTTTGGGAGCAGTATATAACCTACCTCGGCAACGCACTGAGATTTGATTTCGGTGTATCCATGCGTATGGACGGCCGTGAGGTTATGGACGTTATCCTTGAAGGCTTTGCATCCAGTGCTACAATCGGCTTTATTGCTGCTGGTGTAGCTTTGCTGTTTGGTATGATATTCGGCTCAATTGCCGCATTACATCACAATAAATTTATCGACAGACTTATTATGGTTGTTTCCACAGCCTTTGTTGCCATGCCGTCGTTTATTGTAGGTACGCTTTTATTATGGATATTCTGCGTAGAGCTAAGGGTCTTCCCGGCCAACGGCCGAGAAGCAGGCGGTCTTGTGCTTCCTATTGTTGCTCTTGCTCTTTATCCTATGGCTTACACAATCCGTCTTACACGTTCAAGTATGCTTGACGTATTGGGACAGGACTACATCCGTACAGCAAGAGCAAAGGGTGTTGCACCCTCAAAGGTACTCTTTAAGCATGCTCTTAAGAATGCTGTAACACCTGTTGTTACTTATGCAGGTCCTATGATTGCTTTTATCCTTACAGGTTCTCTTGTTGTTGAAAGAATCTTCACAGTACCCGGTCTTGGCGACCACTTTGTTACAAGTATCAATGACCGTGACTACACAATGATTATGGGAACTACTATCTTCCTTGCTATCATTATTGTTGTTATGATGCTCATTTCTGATATTCTTTACAAGTTACTCGATCCCAGAGTAGACTTTTCTTAAGGAGGGATGAGAGTATGAAATCAAGAAAATTAACCGGGGAGATGCCCCGCAAGAATCCTCTGAGTTTTCAGCTTAATCTCTCTAAGTTTGAGATGGCTTCTGCTGATGAAAAATCTCAGCAGATCAGAGAAAGAGAAAGCGTAACCTTCTTCAGAGACGGTATGCGCAGATTCAGAAAAAACAAGGTTGCTCTTGTTTCTGCAATTCTTGTTGTATTTATTGTATTGGTAGCAGTTTTTGTTCCTATGTTCTATCCCTACTCTTATGACCAGCAGCTCAGTAACCTGGGTGCAGGTCAGAGCAGAGATAAATCGGCTATCAATCTTGCTCCCTTTGAATACAGTGATAGCGAGCAGGAGAGAATTGACAACGGCGAGTTTGTGTTCCCTCATATTCTCGGTACAGATAAAGACAGTTACGACTACTTTATCCGCGTAGTATACGGTACAAGAATCTCTCTTGCAGTTGGTTTCTTTGCATCTATTGTTGTTCTTATTATCGGTGTTCTTTACGGTTCAATTTCGGGCTATTTCGGTGGCAAGGTCGACCTTGTTATGATGAGAATTGTTGATATCATCTATTCTCTGCCCGATATGCTGATGATTATTCTGTTCTCGGTTCTTCTCAATGAGACTATCGGACCTCTTATCGAGGGCACATTCCTTGATGAGCTTGGTACAGGTATGATCAGTATCTTTGCCGTATTCGCACTTCTTTACTGGGTATCTATGGCACGTCTTATCCGTGGTCAGATCCTCACAATCAAGCAGCAGGAGTTTATCCTTACTGCAAAGGCACTTGGAGCTTCTCCCGCAAGAATTATCCGCAAGCATTTGCTTCCTAACTGCCTCAGCGTTATCGTTATTTCAACTGCTCTGCAGATTCCCAACGCTATCTTCACAGAAAGCTACCTGAGCTACCTTGGTCTTGGTGTTTCTATCCCCATGCCTTCTTTGGGCTCACTGGCATCTTCCACAAAGAGCTGCGTGTGGAATCCCGATCAGATTTATTTATTCTTAGTTCCCGCTTTTGTTATCTGCGTTATCGTTCTTTCCTTAAACCTTGTTGGTGACGGATTAAGAGACGCATTTGACCCCAAGCAGAAAAAGTAAGGAGGTTCTTAAATAATGAGTTTACTTAAAGTTGAAAACCTCAGAACTTCCTTCTTTACACCTGCAGGCGAGGTAAAGGCCGTTAACGGCGTTTCCTACGAGGTTCAGAAAGGCAAAGTTCTGGGTATTGTTGGTGAATCCGGTTCAGGTAAATCTGTATCTGCATATTCTGTGCTTCAGATTCTTGCTAACCCCGGCAAAATTGTTGGCGGCAGCATTAAGCTTGAAGGCCAGGAGCTTGTAGATATTAAAGAAAAAGGTATGGCTAAAATCAGAGGTAACAAGATTTCTATTATCTTCCAGGACCCCATGACAAGCCTTAATCCCGTATTTACAATCGGCGACCAGCTTATGGAAGCCATTATGCTTCATACAGACCGTAACCGCAAAGAGGCTAAGGCTCGTGCTATTGAGATGCTCACACTTGTTGGTGTTAACGAGCCCGAAAAGCGTATCAAGCAGTATCCCCACCAGTTCTCCGGTGGTATGAGACAGCGTGTTATGATTGCTATGGCACTTGCTTGTGAGCCCGATATCCTTATTGCTGACGAGCCCACAACTGCTCTTGACGTTACAATCCAGGCTCAGATTCTTGACCTTATGAAGGACCTTCAGAAGAAGCTGGGCATGGCAATTATCCTTATTACTCATGACCTTGGCGTTGTTGCTGAAATGTGCGACGAGGTTATCGTTATGTACGCAGGCCAGATTTGCGAAAGAGGTACTGCTGAGGAGATTTTCTACAATCCCAAGCACGAGTATACTCTCGGCCTTATGCGTTCAATCCCCACTGTTAGCGATGAAAAAACCAAGCTCCAGCCTATCGGCGGTAATGCGGTTGACCTGCTTAATCTTCCTGCAGGCTGTCCCTTTGCTCCCCGTTGTGACGCTGCTATGAAGATTTGTCTTGAGACTAATCCTAAGCTTATCTGTGAAGGCGGCACTCACTACGCCAGATGCTGGAACCATGTTAAAAATAGAATTGACGAGGGCAAAATGACTGTAGCAGAAGTTGAGACTCTCTACAAAGAGGAGGCGGAAGTTAATGAGTAACAGCAAGTATTTGCTGGAGGTTAAAGACCTTAAGCAGCACTTTAATATTCCTTCCGGTCTCTTCGGCAGCAAAAAGCTTAAGGCAGTTGACGGCGTAAGCTTTGCAATCAAAGAAGGTGAAACCTTAGGTCTTGTTGGTGAGTCCGGTTGCGGTAAAACCACAGTTGGCAGAAGTATTCTTCACCTTTACGAGCCCACAAGCGGCGAGGTTATTTACGACGGCAATGTTATCAAAACAAAAAAAGACGTAAATGAGATGAGAAAAAAGGTTCAGATGGTATTCCAGGACCCCTACTCATCCCTTGACCCCCGTATGACGGTTGCAGATATCGTTGGCGAGCCCCTTGATATCCACAAGCTTTACAAAACAAAGGCTGAGCGAAACGAGAAAATCAACGAGCTCTTAAAGACAGTTGGTCTTAACTCTGAGCACGCAAGCCGTTATGCTCACGAATTCTCAGGCGGCCAGAGACAGCGTATCGGTATCGCAAGAGCACTTGCCGTTAATCCCAAGTGCATCATCTGCGACGAGCCCGTTTCTGCTCTTGACGTTTCCATTCAGGCTCAGATTATCAATATGTTTGAGGAATTGCAGGAGACTTTAGGTCTTACTTATCTGTTTATTGCTCATGACCTTTTGGTTGTTAAGCATATTTCTGACAGAATTGCAGTTATGTACTTAGGTCATATCGTTGAGATGGGTCCTGCAAATGAGATTTATAATAATCCTGCACATCCTTACTCAATTTCACTGCTTTCTGCAGTTCCCATTCCCGACCCTGATTACGCTAAGAATCACAAGCGTATTGTTCTTGAGGGCGACGTACCTTCTCCCCTCAATATGCCCACAGGTTGTCCTTTCCGTACACGTTGCCCCAGAGCAACCGCAAAGTGCGCAGAGGAGAACCCCCAGCTCAAAGAGGTTGCACCCGAGCATTTTGTTGCTTGCTGGAATCTTTAATGTGCGCCGAGCACAAATCAGTGAAAAGAGAATAGTGAATAGTGAAAAAATGTTGGTGGCGGCTTCGCCGCGATTGATATTAAGAGCTGTTTGCTAGGAATTGCCGAGACTATACACCTTCGGCACACTAATTAGTCATGCCTCGTTGGTGCTTCGTATTTCCTCGAATATCTACCCACTCACGAAATTTGCCTGTATGCAAATGTGAAACACTTGCATACTTGTCGGCAAATTACCGTTCGCAGTTGATATTCTCGGACTACGCACCCTCGGCACACTACATTGAAATCAATCACGTTGATTTATATTCAGTCTGTTCTGTCTGGTTGCAGAATGACAAAATTTGACAGGAGGAAACACAATGAAAAAGACACTTGCACTTATCCTTGCACTTGCAATGGTACTTTGCTTAGCTCTTGCCGGTTGTTCCGGTGATGGCGGCAGCACAACCGGCGAGAGAAAGATTGCTGACAAGATCACAATTTCTGCCGGCGGTTATCCTGACACAATCGACCCCGCACTTAACTCCGCAGTAGACGGTGCAACTTACATCATCCACGCTTTTGCAGGCCTTACAGGCTACCAGCAGGATGCTGACGGTAAGCTCAACATCGTTGCTGACTGTGCAAAAGAGATTCCTGAGGCAGTAGCGCTTGACAACGGTATGGTTTCTTACACATACGAGCTCAAGGACGGCCTCAAGTGGTCTGACGGCACAGACCTCACAGCAGCTGACTTCGTATACGCTTGGAACAGAGCAGCTTCTCCTGCTTTAGCAGCAGACTACTGCTACATGTTCGAGCTTATCGACGGTTATGCAGCAATGTGGGAGACAGATGCTGACGGTAACTACGTTAACCCCGATGCAAAGCTCAACGTAACAGCTTCTGAGGACGGCAAGTCCCTCACAATCGTTGCTACAGTTGACGTTCCTTACTTTGCAGAGCTTCTCGCATTCCCCGCATACATGCCCGTTAAGCAGGATATCGTAGACGCTAACCCCGAGAACTGGGCTACAAAGGCTGAGTCTTACATCGGTAACGGCCCCTACAAGGTAACAGGCTTCACACAGGCAGAGCTCACAATGGAGAAGAACGAGTATTATCACGACGCTGACAAGGTTGTTACAAAGTCTCTTGTATGGCCTTTCAACGAGGATGACAACTCCCTCTATGCTAACTTCCAGAGCGGCTCCTATGACTTCATCGACTCCGTTCCCAACGATCAGATCGAAGTTATCGAGAACCAGTATCCCGATGAGTATCAGGTTACAGGTCAGCTCGGTACATACTATGTATCTTTCAACGTAAATGACGCTACATTCGACGGCTTTACAGAGGAAGAGAAAGTTTCCATCAGAAAGGCTCTCGGCCTCTTCCTTGACAGAAACTACATCGTAGATGCAATCGGTCAGGCAGGTCAGGTTCCTGCTGACTCCTTCGTAGCAATGGGTCTTACAGAGCCCGACGGCTCTGAGTTCCGTTCTAAGAATGGCTTCAACGGCGACGGTAAGGGTTACTTCAGCGTTGCAGAAGAAGATTACACAAAGAACACAGAAGAAGCTCTTGCACTTCTTGAGGCAGTTGCTAAGTCCAGCGGCAAGTTCACAGTTGCTGACGGCATCGTAACAGGCTTCCCCACAATCACATACATCACAAATGAAGGCACAGGCCACGAGGCTCTCGCTGCTTACATGAAGGATACATTCAAGACTTACGGCATCGAGATGAAGATCGAAGTTCAGGAGTGGGGTACATTCCTTGACACACGTAAGGCTGGTAACTACTCTATCGCAAGAAACGGTTGGTTAGGCGACTACAACGATCCTATCTCCTTCCTCGATATGTGGATTACTTCTTCCGGTAACAACGACTGTCAGCTTGGTAAGGACGCTCACGCTTCTTACAAGGGCTACTCCTATGACGGTAAGGACGGTCTCACATGGGCAGAGTCTTACGATGTAATCATCGATAAGGTTAAGTCAAGCAAAGATGCTGAGGAAAGATTTGCACTCATGCACGAGGCTGAGAACATTCTCATGTCCACAGGTGCTATCTGCCCTGTATACTATTACACAGATCAGTTCATGTGTGATAGCGATATCGAAGGCTTCTTCGCTAGCCCCCTCGGCTTCAAGTACTTCATGTACGCAAGCATCGCCGAGTAATTTAATCTGAATTAATCGGTTTTTATTCAACCAGATAACGACTGAGATAGGCACCGCCACCCTATAAAGGGTGGCGGTCTGTTTTTGACACAAAAAGAAAGCAGACACTTTTTAGGTGTCTGCTTTTTCTGTATGTGAATGAATTAAAGTCAATAAATTATTCTTCTTCTGCCTTTGCAACAACTGCAATGCCTAAAGCCTCAAGGCTTTCTGCATCAACAGGAGAGGGACACTGGCTCATAAGCTCACTTGCGTTCTGAACCTTGGGGAATGCGGTGACATCTCTCAGTGACTCAGCACCCGAGAGAATCATAGCAAGTCGGTCTAAGCCGATGCCCATACCGCCGTGGGGTGGAGCACCGTATTTGTAAGCTTCTACAAGGAATCCGAACTTTGCCTCGATCTCTTCATCAGTAAGCTTCAAAGCTCTGAACATTCTCTGCTGGAGCTCGTAGTCGGTGATACGGATTGAGCCTGAAGAAAGCTCTGTACCGTTAAGTGTGAGGTCATAAGCCTTGGCGATAACCTTTGAGGGGTCGGTGTCAAGAAACTCAAGGCATTCTTCCTTGGGCATTGTAAAGGGATGGTGCATTGCAAGCCACTCGCCGCTTTCTTCGTCCTTCTCGAAGAAGGGGAAGTCAACAATCCAGAGGAACTTAAACTCATCGGGGATGATGTCGAGCTTCTTTGCAACCGTAAGTCTTAAAGCGCCTAATGTAGAGAGAACGGTGCTTGTTTTGTCAGCAACAAAGAGTACAACGTCGCCCTTTTCTGCACCAACTTTATCGAGGATTGCCTCAAGCTCGCCTTCCTTCATGAATTTTGCAAAGGAGCAGGCAGGCGCATCGTCAAGCCAGCGAACAAAGGCAAGGCCCTTTGCACCGATACCTCTTACAAACTCTGTAAGCTTGTCGATTTCTTTTCTTGTAAGAGTAGAAGCACTGTTTTTTGCCACAATTGCTCTTACAGAACCGCCTGCTTCAATAGCAGAGGCAAATACGCCGAAGTCGGAGTCCTTAACAAGGTCAGAAACATCCTGAATCTCCATGCCAAAGCGGATGTCGGGCTTATCAGAGCCGAAACGCTCCATGGCATCCTTATAGGTCATACGCTCAAAGGGAGTCTCAAGGTCTTTGCCTAAAACATCCTTGAACACACGTTTCATAAGGCCTTCGTTAATCTCGAGGATATCCTCAACATCAACAAAAGAAAGCTCCATATCAATCTGAGTAAATTCGGGCTGACGGTCAGCTCTGAGGTCTTCGTCTCTGAAGCAACGTGCAAGCTGAATATATCTGTCAAAGCCTGAGAGCATTAAAAGCTGCTTGTAAATCTGGGGGGACTGGGGCAGAGCGTAGAACTTGCCCTGATGTATTCTGGAGGGAACGAGATAATCGCGAGCACCCTCGGGAGTGGACTTGATCATCATGGGAGTTTCAATCTCGATAAAGCCGTTCTCATAGAAATAGTCTCTTGCGGATTTTGCAAGAACAGAACGCATAATGATGTTGTCCTGTAAAGGCTTACGTCTTAAATCAAGATAACGGTACTTAAGGCGGAGCTCCTCGTTTGTGTTGAGATTATCCACTATCTCAAAGGGAGGAGTATGTGCAGCACATAAAATTCTAAGGTCAGTTACTGCCACCTCAATATCGCCTGTGGGAATGTCGGGATTTTTAGAACTACGCTCTCTAACCTCGCCAACTGCGCAAAGCACATATTCGCTTCTTACTGAGAAAGCCTTGTCAAAGATAGCTTTGTCGGTGTTGTCATCAAAAGCAAGCTGAGTAATACCTGTGCGGTCCCTTAAATCAATGAAGATAAGAGCACCTAAATCTCGCTGACGCTGAACCCAACCGCAAAGAGTTACGGTTTTGCCGATATCAGAACTGCGAAGCTCGCCGCAGTAGTTGGTTCTTTTAAGTCCTGTCATAAATTCTGCCATATTAAAACCTCCTTAAAGGATAAATATTTAAACTATAGAGCCTGTTTTGCCGTCAAGATAAATGGCGGTAAACTGAGAAACAAAGTTATCGCCAAGAGAAATCTCAACCTGTTCGCCGGTGTTCATATTCTTGAGGTTTGCTTTGTTTTCCTCGATTTCATTATCACCCAGAACAAGGCTAAATAAAGCGCCGATTTTGTTTGCGTATTTCATCTGAGCCTTTAAGCCCCTGCCTACGATATCGTACTGAGCGTGCAGGGACGCATCTCTTAAATCCTTGACAAGAGAGAAAGCCTTAGCCTCGGCATTTTCGCCTAAAGCTGCAACATAAAGTGCACAGGGCTCGTCTTTGGGAATCTCAATGCCCTTATTGTCAAGAAGAAGCAGGAGTCTTTCCATACCTAATGCAAAGCCCAAAGAGGGGAGAGGCTGACCGCCAAGCTCCTCGATAAGACCGTCATAACGGCCGCCGCCGCAAACTGTGGACTGTGAGCCGATGCTGCCGCTTACAAACTCAAACACTGTCTTAGTATAGTAATCAAGACCGCGAACTATTCTGGGGTTAACGGTATATTTCATACCTGCTATGTCAAGACAAGCCTTTACGCCTTTAAAATGTTCTTCGCATTCATCGCAAAGATAGTCTAAAATCACAGGAGCATCCTTAGCGATAGCAGAGCAAATCTTGCTTTTGCAGTCTAAGATTCTCATGGGGTTTCTCTCAAGTCTGCCTTTGCATGTGTCGCAAAGCTCAGCTTCGTGAGATGCAAAATATTCTTTAAGTGCAGCGTGGTACTTTGCACGGCACTTGGGACAACCGATAGAGTTAATCTCAAGGCTTAAATCGTCAATGCCGAGTCTTGAGAAAATTGAAGCAGCCGCACAGATAAGCTCGGCATCAGCCACAGGCTTTGATGTGCCGTACACTTCAAGACCAAACTGGTGAAACTCTCTGAGTCTGCCTGCCTGGGGCTTTTCGTAGCGGTAGCAGGACACAAAGTAGCTTGCCTTAACGGGAAGACCGTCGTTGTATACACCATGCTCAAGCAGAGCACGAGCGGCACCTGCTGTGCCTTCGGGACGCAGGGTAACAGACTCGCCGCCCTTTGTATCGAAGGTGTACATTTCCTTCTGAACAACGTCGGTAGTTTCGCCTACAGAACGCTGAAAAAGCTGAGTGTTTTCAAAAACAGGGGTGCGGATTTCAGAAAAACCGTAAACACGAGCCTGTTCTCTCATTATATTTTCTAAAAATTGCCAACGATAGCTCTCAGAGGGCAGTACATCCTCGGTGCCTCTGAGCTTTTTTGTGATAAGAGCCACTTTAAGCTCCCCTTTCAAAACATAGAAATCATTAATTATTAATTTTACCATATTTATTTGAGTATTTCAACACCCGAAGAAGACAAAATCTTTGTGTTGACAGGCTTTTGTGATATGAGTTATACTTTTTATATAAATATCTTTCAAGGAGGCGTTTTTATGAGGAAAATCAAAAAGCTTTCGTGTCTTTTACTTGCATTAGTGATGATGGTATCTGTGTTTGCAGGCTTTGGTGCAACCGAGGCTTCGGCGGCAAGCTACTCAAAAATTCCTGCATTTCAGATTTCACGAATTTATCAGCCTGATTATGACACCAATGGTCTTTGCTATTGGTCAAGTATGGCTACAGTGCAGGGCTACTGTCTGGGCACCTATACCTACGGCGGTGTAACCACTAACTATCGTGTGGCAGGCAAGGACTATGACTACCTCAAACGCGGCGATGCGGTGACAAAACTTTTCAAAGACGGAGCCAACGGCTACGCTAATGACTATAACAACCTAACAAAGTTTTATCCCGTCAAGATGACTCGTGTAACCGAGGGTATCGGCAAAAATGCCGCTACTTACGAGAAAATCTACAACCAGCTCGCTCAGGGTAAGCCTGTTGTTGTATATACAGGCACTCATGCATCTGTTGTTATCGGATATAACGGCTCTACTACCACACTCCAGCCCTCAGGCTTTACTGTAATGGAGATAAAGAAAGACGGCAAGTGGTGGTCCAACTCAGCAGATTACTATGCAAAGCATGCAAATTCTCCTCAGGTTGACTCTGCCAAGGGTTCATATATGTCCTGCTATGTTACTCTGGATTCATGGATTTCATACTGCGGCGGAAAGCTCAAGGAAATCTGCTATCCCACAAATGCAGTAAGCACAGCATCTCAGTTTACCTTTAACGCCAACGGCGGCGAGGGTACAATGAACTCCTTTAAGGTTGATACCAACGGCACAATTACAATTCCCGAGTCTTCTTTTAAGTATGAGGGATATACCTTCAAGGGCTATAATGTTCTCAGAAAGTGCGACGGCACTTACTACGGCAATGCAGGCTGGAAAAACTGGCAGGAAACTGTAGACAACCAGTATCAGAGAAAGCTCTACCTTCCCGGCGAAACTTATAAGTTCGGCGGCGAATGGCTTAAAGACGGCGGTGTCTCAGGTGGTGCTTATGAGTTTATTGCAGTGTGGGCTCCCGATATAATTACGGTGAACTTTTACGGCAACTACTCAGGTGCCAACTATATGATGACACCTAAAGAGGACACCTTCGCAAATTATTACCAGAGCAGAAACAAAGATATCTATACCGTTGAGTATCTTCGTGCCGACGGCAAGGATATGCTAAAAATAACCGGTGCTTCTGCAGGCGGTGCAGGCAAAGATTTGCTCTTTAAGACTCAGACAAACGAGGGCATCAACAACAACTACAATGCAGGCGACAACAAAGATATGTTCCTGCGTATGAAGGTGAAGGCTTCTGTTAAGGGAGCAAATATGTATTTCCGCTGGGGATATACTTCTGACCTGGTTTCGGTGCCTCTTTCTACAGAGTGGACAGAGGTTTGCGTGGACATGTCAAAACAGCCTAACGATGGTGCTCACATGCATCCTTATTTTGACAGACCCGGCGAATACCTTATAAGCGACATTTGCATGGTTGATATGGGCACACTTTGTCCTTTAGCACCCGAGACAGCAGATGTAATCTTCACAGAAAATTATGCCAAGGGCGGCAAATTTGCTTATCTTCCCACACCTGAGCGAGAGGGTTATAACTTTGTCGGCTGGTTTACATCCAAAAATGGCGGAGAGCAGGTAACTGAGGACACAGCGGTGTTTGACGCTCACACAGCTCTTTACGCAAGATGGGAGAGAGTAGAGGACACTGAGCCTGCTACAAATCCCACAGAAACCACAACTCAGCCTCAGACAACTGAGCCTCAGGCTACCGAAGGTACGGTTTCATTTGCGGTATCTGTTATTATGGGCGACACAGACTTCTCGGGCAAGGTAAACATCAAGGATGCAACCCTTATCCAGAAGTACATCGCAAAAATGGTGGAATTTGACGGCAAGACAGAGTTTGCAGCTAATGTAATATCCAAAGACAAGCTCAACGTAAAGGATGCAACCGCAATCCAGAAGTTTGTCGCAAAAATTGACGTTGATGCCTTAATCGGTGTAGAAAGTATATATGTTTTTGAGTAATACAGTAAAAGCCTTTGCAATTTGCAAAGGCTTTTGTTATTTATCGGAAGGCAACAAGGCTCGGTGCACAAAAAATATCACGCCTCGCTCCTTGTTGCTGACCTTCCGAGTTTTCAGTGCTCTCAACTAAACCGCACAGCCGATAAATCGTCTTTAGCGATTTAGTGTTCGTGCCCAAAAATCGGAAGGCAACAAGGCACGGCGCACAAATAAAAAAGGGCATAGCACTGCTATGCCCTTAAATTATCTTTTTTCAGAAGATTCGATTACATAATTGCGTTATCGAGATACTCCTCAAGCTCTGCGTTGTCCTTTTCTTTCTTCTTCTTGAAGAAGTAAAGTGTGGTAAGAGCGGCACTTACTGCAACAATGGCAGAAACCAATGCGATAATCCAACCGAGTGAGCTATTCTTTCTCATTTTGCATACCTCCGTTTTGCGAGAACCCGAGTTCTCTTTCTTTATAAAATAATAACAGTTTGGAGCCGAAATGTCAACCGAAAATCATCAGAAAAAACAAAAAAAGCAGAGAAGGCTCTGCTTTTAAGGTTGATATTAAGAAAATATAATCAAGCAGAAGCGTTGAGACGCTTTACGAGATTAGACTTGCTTCTGGCTGCAGTATTCTTATGAAGGATACCCTTAGTAACAGACTGGTCGATCTTCTTAACAGCAAGACGAACTGCCTCAGCTTTGTTGTCGGCATTGGTGTCGATAGCGTTGTATGCTTTCTTAACTGCTGTTCTGAGAGCAGACTTAAGAGCCTTGTTCTGAGCAGTTTTGGTTGCGATAACCTTAACGCGCTTCTTTGCTGATTTAATGTTTGGCATTGTCTCACCTCCTTATTATATGCGAATATGCACTGTTTACGCGATTATGCATTGGTTATCATAACATTATTTTTCGAAAAATGCAAGCTTTTTATTGATTTTATAGGGATTTTTTTTGATTTTTTTGGTTTTGACCTATATTACCACAATATATAGATATCATACTGTATATAAGCCACAAGAGCAAAAAGATGTTCACATAATTTTAACACTGTGGTGACAAATTAGACTTGACAAATCTTCCCTTTAGGTGTACTCTATATACAGAGTTAGCACTCTACACCCGAGAGTGCTAACAAGCAAAAAGGCAGGTGACACTAATGCTTGCTGACAGAAAAAAGCGAATACTTGCTGCTATTGTTGAAAGCTTTCTCAGTACAGGCGAGCCTATCGGCTCCAAAGCTCTCATGAATTTAGAAGGGCTTAACTGCTCATCGGCTACAATCCGCAACGATATGGCAGACTTAACGGCAAGAGGATATCTTACTCAGCCCCATACATCGGCAGGCCGTGTGCCTACTGTTAAGGGCTGCAGGTATTATATAGATAACCTGATGCAAGCTTCTCCTTTAAATCCCAGACTCAGGGACTATATAGATATGAGGCTGATGAAATCGGGGGATACTCCCGAGAAAATCCTCAGAGAAGCCGCAAATGTGCTTTCGGAAATTACAAATCTTGCGGCAGTAACCACAACTCCTCCTGCAGAAGATGCCCGTATACACCGTATACGCATTGTGGGCATAGGCAGACACACCGCTATGGCTGTGGTGGTAACAACTACGGGGGCTTGCAAAAGCAGTTTGTTCAGAACGAGCTTTGTGGTAACGGACGAAATCACAGATGTTTTTGATATGACTTTAAACAAAGCCTTGTGCGGAGTTCCGTTATCTCAGATTAACCGAGGCTTTATGCAGACTTTGGCGGCATCTTTCAGAGAGCTTGCACTTTTTCTGCCTGAGGTGCTGGTGGTTATCATGGAAATAGCCGAGAAGGCATTGGTTACCGAGCTTTGTATAAGCGGTACCGCCAAGCTTCTGTTTATTCCCGAGCTTGACACGGTATCATCAAGAGGAGCCATAAGTTTTCTTAATGATACCAAAAGTGTGGCAAAGCTTCTGTCAAAAACAAAGGAAAGCCGCATTTATATGGGTTTTGAAAGTGGCTACAGTGAGCTTTCGGGAGTTTCGGTTATTGCACTGAGGTATCTTATTGGTGGAACACCGGCAGGTTCGATTGCCCTGTTTGCACCCTTGAGAAGCGACTATCCCCAGCTTATTTCTATTGTAAAATACACAGCAGAGATTGTCTCAAGCTTGATTGATGAGCTTGTTGATATATAAAAGTAAAAAACTTCTTATTAATAAGGAAGGAGATAAATATGAGCAAGGAAAAAACCAAAAAGGAAACTGTAGAAGAAGCAGTTGAAGATGCAGAAGCAGTAGAGACTCCTGAAGCTTCAGAAGAAGTTAAGGAAGAAACTCCTGAAGAAAAGCTCAGCAAAGAGCTTGAAACTCAGAAGGATATGTATTTAAGACTGAGAGCAGAGTACGACAACTACAGAAAGCGTACCCAGCAGGAGAAGCTTAACATCTACGCTGATGCTACCGCAAAGGCAGTAACAGAGCTTTTGCCTCTTGCCGACAGCCTTGTAGCTGCTATGAACGCACAGAATACCGACGCAGACACAAAGGGCATAGAGCTTGTTTCAAATCAGTTCTTCGCTTGTCTTGATAAGCTTAACGTAAAGGCTTTCGGTGAAATTGGCGACGAGTTCAACCCCGAAATCCATAATGCGGTTTCAATGACAGAAAACCCCGACTTAGGCAAAAATGCAGTTGCGGCGGTTTTCCAGAAGGGCTTTAAAATCGGCGACAAGGTTATAAGACCTGCAATGGTTGTGGTTGCAAATTGCAACTGACAGATTTATATATTGATTTTGTATATTAACTTTATTCAGTTTATTTTGGAGGTAAATTAAAATGGCAAAGACAATTGGTATTGACTTAGGTACAACAAACTCCTGCGTAGCAGTTATCGAAGGCGGCGAGCCTGTAGTTATTGCTAACGCAGAAGGCGCAAGAACAACTCCCTCTGTAGTAGCTTTTGCAGCTAACGGCGAAAGACTCGTTGGTCAGGTTGCAAAGCGTCAGGCTATTACAAACCCCAAGGGCACAGTTGCTTCTATCAAAAGAGAAATGGGCACAGACTATAAGGTGAACATTAACGGCAAAGCTTACACACCCCAGGAGATTTCCGCAATGATTCTCCAGAAGCTTAAGGCTGATGCTGAGGCTTACCTTGGCGAGACAGTTACTTCTGCTGTTATCACTGTTCCCGCATACTTCACAGACGCTCAGCGTCAGGCTACAAAGGATGCAGGTAAGATTGCAGGTCTTGATGTAAAGAGAATCATCAACGAGCCTACTGCTGCAGCACTTTCCTACGGTATCGACAAAGAAAACGACCAGAAGGTTCTCGTATATGACCTTGGCGGCGGTACATTCGACGTTTCCATCATTGAGATGGGCGACGGTGTTCAGGAGGTTCTTGCTACTGCAGGTAACAACCGTCTCGGCGGTGACGACTTTGACCAGAGAATCATCAACTGGATTGTTACTTCTTACAAGACAGAGTCAGGCGTAGATTTAAGCAATGACTCTATGGCTATGCAGAGACTTAAGGAGGCTGCTGAGAAGGCTAAGATTGAGCTTTCTGGCGTTACTTCCACACAGATTAACCTTCCCTATATCACTGCAGATGCTACAGGCCCCAAGCACCTTGATATGACTTTAACAAGAGCTAAGTTTAACGAGCTCACAGCAGATTTGGTTGAAAAGACAATCGTTCCTGTACGTCAGGCTCTTAAGGACAGTGGCCTTAACATCAGCGAGATTGACAAGGTTCTTATGGTTGGCGGTTCTTCCAGAATTCCCGCAGTTCAGGAAGCAGTAAAGGCACTTATCGGCAAGGAACCCTTCAAGGGCATCAACCCCGACGAGTGTGTTGCTATCGGTGCTGCTATTCAGGCAGGTGTTCTCGGTGGCGAGGTTGACGGTCTCCTTCTTCTCGACGTTACACCCCTTTCACTGGGCGTTGAGACAATGGGCGCTGTTATGACAAAGATTATCGAGAGAAATACAACAATCCCCACAAAGAAGAGCCAGATTTTCTCTACTGCTGCCGATAACCAGACACAGGTTGAGATTAACGTTCTTCAGGGTGAGCGTGAATTTGCAAGAGATAACAAGCAGCTCGGCCTCTTTGCTCTCACAGGTATTGCTCCTGCTCCCCGTGGTATTCCCCAGATTGAGGTTACTTTTGACATTGATGCCAACGGTATCGTTAACGTAAGCGCTAAGGACCTTGGCACAGGCAAAGAGCAGAAGATTACAATTTCTTCTTCCACAAATATGTCCAAGGAAGACATCGACAAGGCTGTTAAGGAAGCTGAGCAGTTTGCTGCTGAGGACAAGAAGAGACGTGAGACAGTAGATGCAAAGAACGAGGCTGAGAACCTCTCTTATCAGGCAGAAAAGCTTGTAAACGAGAACGGCGACAAGCTCTCTGATGATGACAAGAATGCCATCAACACAAAGGTAGCTGCAGTTAAGGATGCTCTCACAAAGGATGATAAGGACATTATCACAGCCGCTAAGGATGACCTTCAGAAGACACTCAACGATGTAGCTACAAAGCTCTATCAGTCTGCTCAGGCTCAGGGTGCTGCTCCTGATATGAACGTTGACCCCAATATGGGCGGTGCTCAGGGTGCTGACAACGTTTACGATGCAGATTTTACAGATGTTAACTAATTAATATACAGACGACTATTTCACTAAAGCTGCCCTGATTTTTTCGGGGCAGCCTTTCCCCTGTTTATACAATATTGTCGTTGACAATATTGTAATGATGTTTCGCCATGGCGAAATGATGTCGCTTCGCTAATGATGTTTTGCTCACGCAAAATGATGTGCGGGTAAAAGTTTAGAGTTTGCGACGCAAGTTTTAGTGGGGAATGGATTTATCCATTCCGAAGCGGAGTGCATAAATGCGTTCCCTACAAATTGAATCCTAAGTGAAATGAGGGATAATTTTGGCAGAAAAAAGAGATTATTACGAGGTCCTTGGTGTTTCCAAGGGTGCAACCGATGATGAAATAAAGAAAGCCTATCGTCAGGCAGCTAAAAAATACCACCCTGACTTAAACCCCGACAACAAAGAGGCAGAGGCTAAATTCAAAGAGGTAAACGAGGCTTACGAGGTTATCTCTGACAAGGAAAAACGTGCAAGATATGACCAGTTTGGCCACGCAGGCGTTGACCCTAACTACGGTGCAGGTGCAGGCGGTGGCAGTCCCTTTGGCGTGGATATGGATTTTGGCGATATTTTCTCCAGCGTTTTCGGTGGATTTGGCGGATTTGGCGGCAGAAGAAACTCAAACCCCAACGCACCCCGCAGAGGTGCAGATGTTGAGACTTCTGTTACAATTACCTTTGACGAGGCTGCCAAAGGCTGTCAGAAGGAGATATCCTATACTGCAGTTGTAACCTGTAATGAATGCTCCGGCACAGGTGCTCAGAAGGGAACTTCTCCCAAGACCTGCTCTGTCTGCGGCGGTCGCGGTCAGGTTATGGTTAATCAGCGTACGCCCTTCGGTGTGGTTCAGACTGCACGTGTGTGTGATGCTTGTAAG
This sequence comes from Oscillospiraceae bacterium, assembly GCA_015066245.1. Classification (GTDB taxonomy): domain Bacteria; phylum Bacillota; class Clostridia; order Oscillospirales; family Acutalibacteraceae; genus Ruminococcoides. The sequence goes on along the minus strand of SVOS01000001.1, from coordinate 133,307 downwards.
GGCAAGGGTAAGGTTATCGACAATCCTTGTAAGGCTTGCTCAGGCAACGGCAGAGTAAAGAAAAACATCAAGAAAACCATCAATATTCCTGCAGGTATCAACGATGAGCAGATGCTCAATGTTTCGGGACAGGGCTCATCAGGTATCAACGGTGGCCCGGCAGGCGATGTTCATGTTTATGTTAATGTAAAACCTCACCAGATTTTTGAGCGACGCGGTGACGATGTATGGTGCGAGATTCCCGTTACCTTTGCTCAAGCGGCTATGGGCTCAGAGGTTGTTGTGCCTACCATTGACGGCAAGGTGTCCTATAGTGTGCATGAGGGTACTCAGCCCGGCGATGTGTTCAAGCTTAAGGGCAGAGGTATCCCCCATATAAACGGCAGAGGCAGAGGCGACCAGTATGTAAGAGTTACTGTTGAGGTGCCCAAGAATCTTAACAAAGAGCAGAAAGAGCTTCTCAAAAAGTTTGAGTCGGCTTCTTCTGATAAAAACTACGCAAAACGCAAGGGCTTCTTTGATGTAATAAAGAAGCTGTTTGATTGAGGTAAATTATGCAGTGGACAGAACTGACCGTTAAGGTTAATAACAAGGATACAGACCGTGCATCCGACATAGTAAGCTTTGCCGCTGAGGGCGGAATATATGTAGAGGACTATTCTTCTCTTGAGGAGGATATCTTTGAGGTTATTCCCTGGGGAATGATTGACGAGGAGCTTCTCAAGAAAGACCGCGACTCTGTACTTATTCATATTTACATCAAGCCCGAGGTAAATCCCGTGGAAATCAAGGCATTTCTTGACGAAAGACTTGACAGTGCAGGCATTTCTCACGAGATAGAGCTTGTGCTTAAAGAAGAGGACGAGTGGCTCAATAACTGGCGTCAGTATTATCAGCCCATTGAGGTGGGCGAAAATCTTCTGATTCAGCCTGTTTTCAGAGACGAAGTCAAGGATACAGACAGAACAGTTATCAAAATCGAGCCGGGACTCGCCTTTGGTACAGGCAATCACGAGTCAACTCGCCTTTGTCTGGAGGCTGTGGAAAAATACATCAAGCCCGGCATGAGGGTGCTGGATGTAGGTTGCGGCAGCGGTATTCTGGGTATTGCATCTGTGCTTCTGGGTGCTGAGGAGGCTTTTGGTGCTGATATTGACGAGACTGCAGTGCGTATAGCTAATGAGAACGCAGAGCTCAACGATGTTGTGGGTAAATTTACGGCACAGTGTGGCGATTTGACCGAAAAAGCAAAGGGTAAATATAATTTTATACTTGCAAATATCGTAGCAGATGTTATAATCAATCTTACAGATAACATCAAAAACTTTATGGAGGACGATGCCACCTTTGTTATGAGCGGTATCATTGATACCCGCGAGAAGGATGTGCTGGCGGCTCTTAATAAGAACGGTTTTGATGTTATCGAGCGTAAACCCGAAAACGGCTGGGTTTGTCTGGTTGCAAAAAGCAGATAAATATCATATAGCTGTCACAAAGGTGGTTTATGATAACTTAAGCTATATTTATCGGAGGTTTTAAAAATGAAAAAGCCAACTAAAAGAGAAACCCTTAACTTAGTTCTTTCTGCATTTCTTATTTTAGGCTACATTGTGTGCTGTTACTTCTTCCTTACAATGTCTGCTACAGTACCTCAGCTTGACCCCTATATTCAGGCTCTGGTGTTCACAGTATTCGGTCTTGTGATTTTCTATGCAACACGCATCGGTGACGGCAAGCAGGTAAAGCGTTTCAGCCTGTGGACTTTAATTGTTCTTGATTTGCCTGCACTTTATGTAATCGTTGCTTCTTTTGTACCTTCTTTGCCCTTAAGCAACTTTATCACAAACTTAGGCGGAAACACTATTGTTCCCTACAGCCCTCTTGTGATTCTTGCTTGTGTTGCTTTAGGCTACGGTATTCCTTACACATTCTTAAGCGGTTATGAGGAGAATACCAACGCAGTTGAGTTTGAAAAAGCTTTATCTGACTTTGAGAAAGTAATTGAAGAATTCGAGTCTGACGGCGAGACTGTAATCTTTACAGCTTGCGACAAAGACGACGAAGGTGCACTTCTTGTGGTTGATGACCTTGACGCAGAGCTTGACGAGGAAAAGGAAATCCGCCAGATGTACGCAATTACAGAAGACGGTGTAGCACCTGTAGGCAGCTTTGTAAAATTGGTTGAGGCAGATTTTTCTGCTGAATCTGAGGAATAATATATTATTAAAGGGCGGCTTTTACGGTCGCCCGTAATTACTATAAAAAAAGAGGAATAAAAATGGGTTGTACACATAATTGTGAGACTTGCGGCTCCAACTGTAATTCCGCAAAAGAAAACGAAATAAAAAAAGAAGCTCTTAATAATCAGAGCAGTGTTAAAAAGGTTATCGGTGTTGTTTCGGGCAAAGGCGGCGTAGGCAAGAGCCTTGTTACCTCTGCATTGGCAGTTACAATGAACCGCAGAGGTTTTAAGACTGCTATTCTTGATGCTGATATCACAGGCCCCTCTATTCCCAAGGCTTTCGGCCTTAAGGATAAGTGCGTGGGTTCTGAGTTTGGCATTCTCCCCGTTACAACAAAGACAGGTATAGACGTTGTTTCTATTAACCTTCTGCTTGAGAATGACACAGACCCCGTTGTATGGCGCGGTCCCATTATCGCAGGCACAGTAAAGCAGTTCTGGACAGAGGTTGTGTGGAGAAACGAGGACTATATGTTCATCGATATGCCCCCCGGAACAGGCGATGTTCCCCTTACAGTATTCCAGAGCTTGCCTCTTGACGGCATTGTGGTAGTAACATCTCCTCAGGAGCTTGTTTCCATGATTGTTGAGAAGGCTGCAAAGATGGCAGAGCTTATGCAGGTTCCTATTCTCGGTATCGTTGAGAATATGAGCTATTTCAAATGTCCCGATTGCGGCAAAGAGCACAAGATTTACGGCGAGAGCAACATCGACGAGGTTGCCAAGAAGTACGGCACCGAGGTTATTGCAAAGCTTCCCATTGACTCAAGCCTTGCACTTTGCACCGATACAGGTTCTATGGAGCTTTTTGTTGGCGATTATTTCGAAAATGCCGCCGACGTTATCGAAGAAAAAACAAAATAAGAGCAAAAAACACGTCCTTACAATTTAGTTCGCAAGGGCGTGTTTGTTTATATTTTGAAAAAGATAAACCTATGGTTTAGATAGTCTTTGCATAGGTTTAATTGCTAAAAAGATAGTCGCTTGATTACATCCGACAGAAGGGCTATACTGTTGGTATCAGGAAAGGAGAAGATTTATGAAAAGAATACTTGCTTTAATTTTATGCTGTTTACTTGCAGTGGGTTTTACGGCTTGTTCCGAAGAAAAAAGTGAAAAAACCGCCACAACTACCACAGAAACGACCACTGAGTTACAGACTGAAGCCAAAGATACAGATTATATCGAAAAATTGGACAAAAGGATAGATGTACTCGGCTTTGAGGGTATAGTGTATATCACTCAAAACGGAGAGGATTTGTACACCAGAACAGATGGTAAGGACGAAAAAGGCGGAGATTTAACATTGGATACCCCTATGTACATTGGTTCTATATCCAAGCAGTTCTGTGCCGCGGCAGTTATGATGCTTTCAGAGCAAGGCAAGTTAAGTGTCGATGATACACTGGATAAGTATTTTCCCGAGTACGAAATCGGCAAAGATATAACCATCCAAAATCTTCTCTCGATGCGTTCGGGTATTTTTGAGCATACTCTGGGTGCTGAAGACTACTTTTTGGAAGATATATCGGAAAGCGAAAATCTCAGAAGAATGAAAGAGTGGATTTTTAGTGAGCCCCTTGATTTTGAGCCCGACTCCGAGATGAAGTATTCCAACACCAATTACTTACTGCTTGCTTTGATTGTAGAGCAGGTTACAGGTCAGCATTACCAGAATTTTATCCGCGAAAATATATTTGAACCCGTTGGCATGTCAAGCTCAGGGTTTATTTACGAAGTAAAGTCAAATCCCGATTTCTCAAAATGTATCGGCGACAGTACATTTTTTAAAGGAGAGCTTACAGAGGGACTTATTAAGGGTGCAGGGGATATTGTAAGCACGGCTCATGATATGGACAAGTGGATGACTGCACTGAAAAGCGGAAAAATCATATCAAAGGAAAGCTTTGAAGAAATGAAAATTGACCGCTCACCCGATTACGGAGAAAGACGCGGCTATGGGCTGGAAGGTATGTATAAAGGAGTAGGACACACAGGTCTCATAGGTGACTATTGGTCGGTGAATTTCATTAGCAACGAGGGCGGCTATAATTTATTTGCCGTTGGCATAGGCTCAGGCGGGACTATAGGCGGAATCCCCGAGGTTGCAATGACTGTTTTGCTGGGATAAAAATTACGCCCTTGCGATTAGTTCGCAAGGGCGTTTTTGTTTAGTGATTTATGCGTTGTCTATCATTTCGATAATCTGGTTTTTAGCTCTCAGGCCCACGGCTTTGGCTACTGCCTTGCCGTTTTTCATAACGATAAGTGTAGGAATGCTCTCAATTCTGAAGCTCATGGCAAGCTCCTGCTCCTTGTCTACATCAATCTTGCCGATTGTTGCATCCGGGCATTCCTCTGCAACCTCCTCTAAAATAGGGGCTATCATCTGGCAGGGACCGCACCATGTTGCCCAGAAGTCAAGAAGCACTACCTTATCAGTCTCCATAACCTCTTTGTTAAAATTATCTTTTGTAATGTGAATAAGTGCCATAAAAATTCTCCTTCCTCAGTCTTTTGATTTGTAGTAAAGCATACAGTGACAATATCCCTCAAAGTGGGGGTCGGCAATCTGCTCTCTGAATTCCTTGCAGATGCACTTGTTGTCCTCGGTTTTTGCAAGTCTGCAGGGACAGTAGCCACCTTTTTGCTTTAAGCCTTCTTTGATTTTGTTTACAATCTCTTTGTTTTCGTTAAGTCTGATTGCCATATTTATCACCTCGATATTATTATAACATATAAATGTGTCAGAAAAATAATGAGTTTGTGAATTAATAGTATGAAATTACGGTTTCGATTTCTTCGTAATAATCGTCCTCGTAGTCATTCTCGTACTCGTCCTCATACACGTCCTCGTAGTAGGTGTCTTCCTCGGGCTCATAAAACTCTTCGGTGTAGATCTCAGTTTCTTCGGGGAAGTAAATTATGTCTTCGGTGTATTCCTGATAAGCTGAGGAGCTTTCCTCGGGAGCAGTGGTGGTAGGCTCGGTCTCGACGGTGTATTCAACGGGAGTGTTTACCATAGCCATAATATCCGCCTTGTCCTGAGGGTCGGTGATAACCGCAGGTTGCCAGTTGTTGTAGGGGCCTGTATATACATAGCAGGGTACGATGTTGGTTTCTGTTGTCAGAGAGCCTGCACTGTCTTTGGTGATGGTCGCCTGGAAAATCACGGTTTTGTTTTCGGGGTAGTTGTTGCCTGCAAAGCAGAAATTGCCGATGGAGTACATAATCGGTACACCGTCAACGACCTCAAGCGGTTGAAGCACATGGGGATGTGCGCCTACAATAAGGTCGCAAAGCCCGGACTCTGCCAGTTCGCGGCAGGCGTCAATCTTGTAGTTGTCGGGCATGTGTCTGCCCTCGGTACCGCCGTGGAAAAATACGATTTTGTAGTCGCATTTGTCTGCCATTTCCTCAAGAGCATCCTCAACAAAGCCCAACTGCCACTGTCCCCAGAGGTTGCAGCATACAAGACCTATTTTTATGCCGTTTTTCTCAAAATATACGGGCACACAGTCCTCGCCTACCAGCAAACCTGCATTCTCCAAGCTTTTCACTGTGTCGGTATAGCCCTCGTCGCCGAAGTCATCTACGTGGTTGTTTACAACAGATGCAACCTCAACAGAGCCCTCGGTGAGAATACCTGCGTTTTTGGCTTTTGCCCTGAACCAGAAGGCAGGACCTTCGCCCTTGTCAATGGGCTTGAGGCTTAAATTATCGGAAAGCACACACTCCATATTGGCAATGGTAAAATCGTCCTTGGAGAGCACTCCGTAAACCTTTTCGAAGAAATAGCTGAGAGGATAATTCTCGGAATACCAGATAAATGAGCCTTCGCTGTATTCAACGGGGTCTACGCCCAAGATGCAGTCGCCCACAAAAGAAAGGGTAACTGCGGTGTCTTTGGCTTCGGTTGCGGCGGGCGAAGTCGTGGGCAAGGCAGGAGCCTCGTCAACCGTACCCGAAACAGGGGAGGAAAGGGGCTTTTCTGAGGTAAGCCCTATTACAAGAAAAACAACCACAATTGATATAAGCACGCTAACAAGCGGAATCAGTATTTTTTTGTTAAATTTCATAAAATCCACTCCTGTTCTCTTTATACCACAGAATAGGGTGATATTCAACAACACAAAAGTTACAAAAGGAACATTTGCACCAATATTATAAAGGAAAAATACAGCTTTTTACATAATAATTACAATTGACTTTGCATTGGCGTAAGGTGTAGAATATAAAATGAAAATCTATGTGTAAAATGGAAGGAGATATTATGGATTTTTTAACCGATATTCTGGGCGTTCCGCTGGGATATGTGATGCAGTTATGTCATATGTTGGTTTCTGACTATGGTTTTGCGATTATCCTCTTTACGCTTCTGACAAAGATTATTATTCTTCCCGTTGGTATATGGGTTCACAAGAACTCTATCAAAATGGTTAAGATTCAGCCCGCCATCAACCGTATCAAGGCAAAGTTCTTTGGCGATGGCGAGAGAATTGCGGCAGAGCAGTCCAAGCTCTTTAAGAAAGAAAAGTACAAGCCTCTCGTAAGCCTTGTACCTCTTGCAATTCAGATTATTCTTCTTTTGGGTGTTGTGGCAGTTATTTACCACCCCTTCCAGTATGTTTTCCATACTCCTGACCCTGTTGTGGGTGAGATGTATGAGATTGCAAACGAAAATCTTGAGGCTGACATTGACGTAAACGGCAGCTATGCTGAGATTGAGCTTATGCAGGCTGTAAAGACTAACCCCCAGTGGTTCTCAGAGTTTGCATCAGGCAGCGAGGCAAACAAGCTTGCAGTTGAAAATGCTCAGAACTTTGACCTTAACTTCTTCGGATTTGACCTTTCGTGGAATCCCTCGGCAGAGATTGCCACTAACTGGGTTGTAATTATTGCTCCCATTATTGCAGGTCTCTCCTCATGGTTCTTATGTGTTATGCAGAACAAAATCAACGTGCTTCAGTCCGAGCAGGGCAAGGGTAACCAGTACGGCACAATGATTTTCTCCGTTGGTCTTTCACTTTACCTCGGTTTCTTCGTACCTTCGGGTGTAGCTCTTTACTGGGTGGCAAGTAACCTCTTTGCGATTTTACAGGTTGTGCTTCTCAATGCGGTTATTCCCCCAAAGAAGTACGTTGACTATGAGGAGCTTGAGGCAAGCCGTCAGGAGCTTGCAGCTCTTAACTCTCTGGGCGATAAAAAGAAGCCTTTCCAGAAAGACCCCAACGCAAAGCGTGAAAAAGAAGACTACAAGCGTTTCTTCTCTATTGCCAACAAGCATCTTGTTATCTGGTCTGAGAAGAGCGGCTTCTACAAATATTTTGAGAATATCATCAATTCTCTCTTAAAGAACACAAGTGTTACTATCCACTATGTAACCAATGACCCCGATGATCAGATTTTTGAGATTGCAAAATCTGAGCCCAAAATCAAGCCTTACTATATCGGACCTAAGAAAATCATCACATTTATGATGAAGATGGATGCCGATATCGTGCTCATGACAACTCCCGACCTTGATAAATACCACATCAAGCGTTCTTATGTAAGAAAAGATATCGAGTATATCTACACCTTCCACGGCCCCACAAGTACAACAATGTGCGTAAAAGAGGGTGCCTACGATGCATTTGACACTATCTTCTGTGTTGGCCCTCATCAGGTAACTGAGCTTCAGGAGACTGTTAAGATGTATAACCTTCCCGAGAAGACTCTTGTTCCCGTAGGTTTCGGTGTTATTGATAACCTTATCGAAAGCTACAAGAATATGGAGAAAAAGCCCGAGGGTACAAAGAAGCAGATTCTTATTGCTCCTTCATGGCAGGAGGACAACATCCTCGAGAGCTGCCTTGATGAGATTCTTCCCCAGTTTATCGGCAAGGGTAACAAGGTAATCTTAAGACCTCACCCCGAGTTTATCAAGCGTTTCCGTCCTAAGATGGACGCAATCCTTGAGAAGTGGCAGGGCAAAGACGGCGACGACTTTATCATTGAGATGGACTTCTCCTCAAACCGTACAATCTGGGAGAGTGACCTTCTTGTAACAGACTGGTCAGGTATTGCATACGAGTTCTCTTATGCTACAAAGAAGCCTTCTATGTTTATCAACACTACCCCCAAGGTGCTTAACCCCAACTATGAGAAATACTCAACAGTTCCTGCTGAAATTTCATGGAAAGACCAGGTTGGTGTGTCTCTTGAGATGAACGAGCTTGATAAGGTTGAGGCAACCGTTGCAGAGCTTTTGGGCAACCCCGACAAGTACCGCGACAAGATTGAAGAGGCTTTAAAGAACAACATCTTCAATATCGGCGAAAGCGGCAAGGCAGGCGCAAAGTATATCTATCAGCAGATTGCAAAGCGTCAGCAGAAAGCTAACGAAACAAAGAAAAAATAAGAATAAGCTTAAAAATAAAAGGAGATTTTTATTATGGTAATGTTTAATTTTGCATATCTCGACCCCGCAACCGCTACTGTTCTTTTCTCATCTATCGCAGGTGTAGCAGTTACAATCGGCGCAGCAGTTGCTGTTTACTATCACAACATCAAGAAAAAGGTAAACGACAAGCTGGGTATTGACGAGAACGCCAAGAAAGAAGTAGAAGAAGACGTAACAGGTAACTTTGAGGATTAATTTAAGGGAGGATTGTTATGTTTTCCAGATTTGCTTATCTTGATCCCGGCGTTATGACATACGGACTGAACAGTTTAGGTATTGTTATTGGTATAAGCCTTTTGGTGGGCGGTGTTGTGGTTGCGATTGTATTTGGTGTGCGTGCTGCCAACAGAAACAATCAGAATAACAATCAGCAGAACACTGACAATAACAATAATAATCCCCAGCAATAATAAAAAACTCCCGTTGGAAATCCAACGGGAGTTTTTGCTTTTGTATGAAAAGTTTAAATTTTAATGAAACGTTTACCGTAGGGGAGGTTCACGAACCTCCCGAATAGCCGCGATTAATGTGAAAGGTAACGGGCGATTCTTGAATCGCCCCTACAATAAGCAATAGATTAAATTTTACAAACCCGACGTTGATGATACGTTGTGTTTAATATTTAACTTATCCACAGTCGGAACTGCCCACCGTGGCAAACGGTAATCGCCCCTACGATATAAAAAGGTTAAAAATTCAGTTTACATATCCTTGATAAAATCCGACAAAACTGAGGTTGTTTTCTTGGCGGCGAAAGACTTAAAAGCTTCGTAGTCCATGGATGTTGAGTTGGTCAAATCGTCAGAGATACAGCGCAGAATCGCAAAGGGCACTTTGTTGCGATAGCAGGCGTGACCTACTGCACCGCCTTCCATTTCGCAGGCAAGAGCATCAAAACTCCTGCCGAGCTGAAGCCTTTTTTCTGTGTTGCTGATAAACTGGTCGCCTGTGGCGATTCTGCCGCTGAGTACGGTGGTGTCCTCAAGATTATTTGAGGCACTTATAAGAGCCTCGCAAAGCTTTTTGTCTGCAGGCATATCAACCCTCTGCTCATCAGCAAAGCATATAAGTCCCATGGGGTCGCCGAAAGCAGTGGTGTCATAGTCGTGCTCTACTGCATCCGTGCTTACAACAATGTCACCTACTCTGAGCTTTTCTGACAGGGCTCCTGCCACACCGCTGTTGATGATGGCTAAGGGGGAGAAGGTGTCAATCATCACCTGAGTTGTCAGAGCGGCGTTTACCTTGCCGATACCGCACTCGGTAACCACAACATCCTTGCCGTGGACGGTGCCTTTTGTAAATACGGCGCCTGCTTTTCTGATTTCCTCTTTGTTTTCCATAAGGCTGAGAATGCCCTCAACCTCAATAGCCATTGCACATATAATTCCTAACATAATTATCACTCCATGTTGCTTGTATAAAACATTATTGCCGAAAGAGCCGCCAGAGGTGCGGTTTCTGCCCTTAAAATTCTTTTTCCCAGAGTAGCGTTTGTTACACCTTTTGAACGAAGCATCTCAATTTCGCTTTCTTCAAATCCACCCTCGCTGCCGATAAAAATGCTGACGGTTTTGGGGGAGTTCTTCATAAGAGAGGCTATGCTGTCGCCGCCACCTTCGTAAAATACCATGGATACATCGTCCTTGGTGTTTTCGGCAGCTTCTTTGAGAGTAAGCAAAGGCTTGACTTCGGGCACAATGCCTCGGCGTGATTGCTGAGCCGCACCAAGTGCGATTTTTTGCCAGCGTTCGGTTTTCTTTTTCATGGATTTCTGGTCGGGACGCGAGATGCATCTGTTGGTGAGTATTGGCACAATTTCTGTAACGCCAAGCTCCACCGCCTTCTGTACAATAAAATCCATTTTGTCGCCTTTGGTAAGCCCTTGGTAAAGAGTTACCTCAACCGTAGGCTCCTGCTCACATTTTTTTGATGAAATCTCTCTGACGGTGACATCTTCGTTGATACTCTCGATTTTGCAGAGGTGCTCTTCTTTGTCGGGAGATACAAGGGTAAGCTCTTCGCCTTCTTTCATACGCAGAGATTTTCGGATGTGCTGAGCATCCTCGCCGCTGATAACATATTTATCCTTGAAATTTTCCTCAGTAAAAAACCAAGCCATAAAAAGCTCCTTAATATACAAACATAATATACATCTAAAATATAACAAATATCGGTGAATATTGCAATAAATAAGTTAAAATGATATTATTATAATGAAGAAATTTTTGGCTTCGAGGTAGAGATATGAAAATTGACTTTGATGGATTTATGAAAGAACTTGAGAATAATGATATAGAAATAGCTGAGCTTCCTGAGCTTTTGGTAAAAGAGCTTTCTGAGCGAAAGCTGAAAATCGCTACTGCCGAAAGCTGTACAGGCGGGCTTATCAGCAAGATGATTACCGATGTTTCGGGAGCAAGTGCGGTGTTTGACTGCGGTGTATGTTCTTATGCTAACGAAATCAAGGCAAAGGTGCTTTCGGTGTCTGAGGAAGATTTGAGGACAAAGGGTGCGGTCAGCCGCGAGGTTGCTATGCAGATGGCTAAAGGCGTGAGAGAGCTCTCGGGCTCTGACATAGGCATATCCACCACGGGTATCGCAGGGCCCACAGGCGGCAGCAAAGAAAAGCCCGTAGGAACAGTTTTTATCGGAGTGTCAACTATTGGCAAAAATTACGGAATATTGGCAAATCTTGCGGCAAAAAACGCCACAAGAGATAAAATTCGCCAATCTGCGGCGTTTCTTGCCATTTATTGTGGATTTAAAGAAGCAAAAGGCGAAAACTATTGATATTTCTAAAGAATTGTGGTACAATCAAGCTACATAATTGAATTTTTATATTGGGAATATATATCAAAAACGGATTTTTTGAAAAAATTTAAACAGGAGTTGATTTTATGCCCAGACAGGCTGGCATTCTTATGCCAATCACATCATTACCCTCTCCCTATGGTATCGGTACAATAGGCAAAGAGGCTTACAAGTTTGCAGATTTTCTTAAGAAATCAGGTCAGAAAATCTGGCAGATTCTCCCCGTTGGTCCCACAAGCTACGGTGACTCACCTTATCAGTCTTTCTCTACTTATGCAGGTAACCCCTATATGATCGACCTCGATACTCTTGTTGCTGAGGGTTTACTTAAGAAGGCTGAGCTCAAGAAGTATGAATGGGGCTCTAACCCCGGCTATGTAGATTATGAGAAAATCTACAACTCCAGATTCGAAGTTTTAAGAATCGCTTATGACCGCTTTAAGGAGCAGGAAGACCAGAAGGCATTTACTTCTTTCAAGAGAAGAAACTGCAAATGGCTCAAAAACTATGCTCTCTACATGGCTGTTAAAAAGGCTAACGGCATGAAAGCATGGACAGAGTGGGAAGACGAAGACATTCGTGTTCGCGAGCCCAAGGCTGTGGACAGATACACAAGAAAGTTCAAGGATGAAATCGGCTTCTGGAGCTGGATTCAGTATAAGTTCTATGAGCAGTGGGAGAAGTTCCGTGCTTATGTTAACTCCAAGGGCATCAAGATTTTAGGCGATATGCCCATCTATGTTGCTATGGACAGTGCTGACACATGGGCAAACCCCGAGGTGTTCTGGCTTACAGAAGACCGCCAGCCCGTATGCGTTGCAGGTTGTCCTCCCGATTACTTCTCTGCTACAGGTCAGCTTTGGGGCAACCCCCTCTACAACTGGGAGTACCTCAAGAGCACAAACTACGCTTGGTGGTTTGAGCGCATCAAGGCAGCAGACGCACTTTTTGATATTACAAGAATCGACCATTTCCGTGCTTTCGACAGCTACTGGGCAATTCCTTTCCCTGCTGAGAACGCTATCGGCGGCAGCTGGCTTGAGGGCCCCGGAATTGAGTTCTTCAATAGAATGAAAGAGGCTATCGGCGATATCGAAATCGTTGCAGAAGACCTCGGTACACTTACCCCCGGTGTTATCCAGCTTCTTAAGGACAGCGGCTATCCCGGCATGAAGGTTCTTGAGTTCGCATTTGACAGCGGTGAGGAGAACGATTACCTTCCCCACAACTACACAGAGAACTGCGTAGTATACTCAGGCACACATGATAACGATACTCTCATGGGATGGCATGACAACACTGCTTCTGACAGTGACAAGGCTCACGCATGGAGCTACTGCCAGATCTCTCCCGAGGAGGGCTTTAACTGGGGTATCATCCGTACTGCTTACGAAAGCAAAGCAAACTATGCAATTATTCAGATGCAGGATATTCTCGGACTTGGTTCCGAAGCAAGAATAAACACACCCTCAACCCTCGGTGGCAACTGGGAGTGGAGAATTGACGGTGCAATGCTTACAAAGGAGCTTGCCGCAAAATTAAAAGATTTAGCTACCAGAACAGGTAGAACGGAGGACTAATCCAATGAGTAAGATTATTGAGAATTTAGAGACAATTTCAAAAAGTGCTTATTGCGTAAAGCCCAAGGAGCTTAATGCTGAGCAGCTTCATCTTGTTTTAGGTAAGGCTGTTATGTCTGAAATCGCAGACCGTTGGGAAAAGAGCAAGAAAGCTCACGCAAAAAAGAGACGTGCATACTACTTCTCTGCTGAGTTTTTGATGGGCAGAATGATTTACAACAACCTTTATTGCTTAGACGCTCTTGACGAGGTTAAGTCCCTTCTCAAGTCCAAGGGCATTGATATCAACGTATTCGAAGATATCGACGACGCAGCTTTAGGTAACGGCGGTCTCGGCCGTCTTGCAGCTTGCTTCCTTGATTCTGCTGCAACTCATGATGTTCCCCTTGATGGTTACGGCATCCGCTACAAGTACGGTCTTTTCAAGCAGAAGATTGAAAACGGCAGACAGGTAGAGGTAGCAGACGATTGGCAGAAGTTCGGCGATCCCTGGTGTATCAGAAGAATCGACGAGGCTGTTGAGGTTAAGTTCGCTGACCAGACAGTAGTAGCTGTTCCTTACGATATGGCTATCATCGGCTATGGCACAAAGAACATCAACACTCTCCGTCTCTGGCAGGCAGAGGCAGTTGAGGAGTTTGACTTCTTACAGTTCAACGACGGCAGATATGACGCTGCTATCAAGGCTAAGAACGATGCTGAGAATATCTCTAAGGTTCTCTATCCCAACGACAACTCCCGTGAGGGTAAAGTTTTAAGACTTAAGCAGCAGTATTTCTTCTGCTCTGCTTCTTTACAGGATATCCTCAAGAAGTATAAGGCAAAGCACGGCAATGACTTTAGCTTCTTTGCTCAAGAGAACGCTATCCAGCTTAACGATACACATCCTATTTGCTGTATCCCCGAGCTTATCAGACTTCTCGCTCTCGAGGGCGTAGGTTTTGACGAGGCATTCGAGATTGCACAGAAGACATTTGCATATACAAACCACACAGTTATGGCAGAGGCTCTCGAGAAGTGGAGCATCTCCCTCATGCGTGAGGTTATTCCCGAGATCTTCGAGATCATCTGCAGAATCAATGACCGCGAGGTTGCTGACTTCTACTCCAAGGGTATGCCCGAGGATATGATCAACCGCATGAGAATCATCGAGGGTGAGCAGATTCACATGGCTCGTCTCGGTGTTTATGCTACAAGCTACGTTAACGGCGTTGCATGGATTCACACAGAAATCCTCAAGAACGACGTATTAAACGACTGGTACAAGATTTATCCCGAGAGATTCCAGAACAAGACAAACGGTATCACTCAGAGAAGATGGCTTGGCCTCTGTAACCCCGAGCTCTCCGCTTTCTTAACAGAGAAGGTTGGCGACGGCTGGCAGAAGGACCTTAGTAAGCTCTCTGCTCTCAACGATATGATTGATGCTAAGGCTGTTAAGGAATTCAACAAGATCAAGGCTAAGAAGAAGAAGCAGCTTGCTCAGTACGTTAAGAAGATGGACAACTTCGACCTTAACCCCGACTTTATCTTTGATATCCAGGTTAAGAGACTTCACGAGTACAAGAGACAGCTCCTCAATGCTTTCTCTATTCTTGCTATCTACTTCCGCATCAAGGACGGCACTCTCACAGATTGGAACCCCACAGCATTCATCTTTGGTGCTAAGGCTGCTCCCGGCTACAGACGTGCTAAGGCTATTATCAAGTTCATCGGTGAGATTGCAAATCTCGTAAATAACGATCCCGATACAAAGGACAAGCTCCAGGTTGTGTTCGTATCCAACTACAACGTTTCTTACGCAGAGAAGATCGTTGTTGCTGCTGATGTTTCCGAGCAGATTTCTACTGCAGGTACAGAGGCTTCTGGTACAGGTAACATGAAGTTCATGCTCAATGGTGCTGTTACTCTCGGTACTTACGATGGTGCTAACGTTGAGATTGCTCAGCAGGCAGGCGAGGAGAACGAGTATATCTTCGGTGCACGTGTTGAGGAGATCGACTCCCTCAAGGCTAACGGTTACTGGCCCAGAGGTATCTATGATACAAATGCTGAGGTTAGACGTGTTATTGACTGTCTCGTTAACGGCATGTTCTCTGATGACGGTGCTCAGGGCGAAGGCAGCTTCAGAGAGCTTTGGGAGGGCTTACTTGACGGCAAATGCTGGCATGCACCCGACCACTACTTTATTCTCCGTGATCTTCCCGATTACATCGAGACAAAGATTCGCTGCAACAAAGAGTATGCAGACAGAATCGCATTTGGTACAAAGTGCTTAAAGAACGTTGCAAACGCAGGCAAGTTCAGCTCTGACAGAACAATCCTCCAGTACGCAACCGAGCTCTGGCACGTAAAGTAATTCAATACTTTTAATATTAACGGCGATGGTTAATCCATCGCCGTTTTTTGCTTTCTGTGCCTTTTCTTTTTTGCATCGCCTGGTAGCACAAACCCGCACGATTATAATTGCGTAAAAGAATAATAACCAATTTAAATATGCAATCTTTACCAGAATACCGACAGATTATACCAGATAGCACATTTTCGTAATAATTTATGTTATAATTAAGCTCGCAAAAATACTCTGATTTTATAAAATAAAGAGGTGTTACCGATGGGCTGTTTATCATAAAAATAATTACACTTTTTATTTTAGGAGGAATTATCATGAAAAACTATTTTAAAATTTTATCAGTTGTTTTATCGATGGTATTTATATTCTCGTCAGCAAGTCTTATTTCTGCAAATGCTGAGGGGGAGTATGTAAAACCCGATAAGTTTATTTACGGTGATGTTAATCAGGACGGCGAAGTTACCGTTAAGGATGTTACATATATCCAGAAAGGGCTTGCCGAGATTCACTATGTAAATGCAGTGCAGAGATTCCTTGCCGACCCCGATAACGAAGGTTTTTCTATTAAAAATGCAACTGCTATCCAGAAATATCTTGCCCAGTACGAGACCGAAACTCCTTGGGGCGAGGAAATATTAATGGCAAGTCAAGACGAGTTTTCAAAGTATGTTGCAACAGAAAATGACTTTGAAGATGATTGTGTTATAGTTGTTGTTAAACTAAAAGATAAAACACCATATACTGTACAGGATTTTCCCGAATGCAACTTGAAGTCCATAGAACTTCTGGCAGATGTTCCTGAAACTAAGTCTCAATTCTATTTGTTATACTTGGAAACTCCCGGAAGAAATAATGTACTTGAATTTATTAAATCGTTGGACTACAGAGCTAATATAGATATGAAATTGGCAATGCCAAATTATGTTTATAGTATAAAGTTCTAAATTTTTATACATTATTGTTTTTGCTTTTGAAAAAGTGTAATGAATACACGCGTTTATTGTATTATTGATGCGAATGATTATATCTAAATTAAATTTATTAACGATTATTCTAAACTAAAACAAATGATTATTTTTAGAGAAATACAAAGGAGTGAAAAAACGTGAAAAAGATAATAAGTTTGCTAATGGCTATTATAATTATTATTTCAGCTATAACAACTACAACTGCATTGTCTGTATCTGAAACGGATAATACTTCATCAGAAAATCTCGACATTATTACAACAGAAGAAAAGATAATAACAACAGTAGACGTAAATGATAATTTTGTAGAAGACGAAATTATTGTAGTATTAAACAACTCAACAAGTAAAGAGTTAAATGATTTTTCTGAATTAGATTTTCCCGAACTTCCTGTGAAGTACGTTGAAAATCTTACTAAAGAAACCGACGATATGATTAAGGCACAGCGTACATCTAAAAATACTGGGACACAGGCTTATTTGGGTGTAAGTACAGCAGATGAAAGTGCAGTTTATATCGACGAAGATGAGCACCATCAATTTTTACTGATTAAACTTAATCGAAGCGGAAAAGCAAACGTTATAAAAAGTATAAAGCTTCTTGAGCAAAGAGAAGATGTCATACTTGCAATGCCTAATTACATAGATGTAATTGAGCCTATGGAAGAAAGTATAGCAACCATAGACGAGATAATGACTTCTGCCCGTGCAACCACAAACACTCCAAATGATTATACCAGTGAATTTGGACAGTGGGGTATAGACAGAATAGATTTGCCCGAAGCATGGAACATAACTAGCGGAAGCAGTACTGTTATTGTAGGTGTAATCGATTCGGGAATTCGAAGCGACCATGAAGACTTATCGGCTAACATAGCGGCTTCTTCTTATCATAAAAACTGTTCCGGTGATGGCACATCTGCATTAACTGACACTTTGGGACATGGTACACAGGTTGCTGGAGTGATTGCGGCAAAAGGAAATAATGGCACAGGAACCGTTGGGGCGTGTTGGAATATAAAATTAGCAAGCCTGAAAACTATTGCATATGATAGCGAAAGAAATGAATACAACACAAAATCAACTGCTTTTATAGCAGCAATTACACACGCAAAAACAAAAGGTATAACAATTTTGAATTATAGTTCTGGTGGTAGTTCAGAGAATGCTGATGTACTATCAGCATTACTAAATTACTCTGGTTTAATTATAGTCGGTGCAGGAAATGATGGGGTTGCGGTTACTGATACAAATCACTATCCTGTATCATATAATACTGACAATATGATTGCCGTTGCGAAAGGTAGTGACAATACAAATGATGCGTTAGCCTCTGACTCCAATTACAGTACCACATATGTTGACCTTTCTGCTCCTGGTGTAAATATTTTGACAACGGATAGTGATTCTATAAATGATTATATAATAACAGAAGGCAGTTCAATTGCCGCCCCTTATGTAACCGGTGTAGCGGCGTTGCTTAAGAGCAAATATCAGGGCATGGATGCAAAAGCTATTAAAGACTACATTTTATCAAACGTAGATGTTATCCCAGCCCTTGCAGATAAAGTTGAAACAGGCGGAAGGCTTAATGCATATAAGGCACTTACAGGTTTAAAGTATTTCTCAATAGAATTCAATCCCAACGGCGGCAGCGGATATATGGAGAGTCAAAGTATTATTTACGGTTGTGCAACTGCAATTAAAAATAATACATATACAAAAGCAGGCAATCATTTTGCAGGTTGGACAGCCTACAGACCTGATAACAACACCTGGTATTATACAAATGGTACAACCAGCAAGTGGTGTGTTGAAGGAAGCCAACCCTCAGGCTACAGAAAATACGTATATCGTAACGGTCAGAAGGTATCCCGTACAGGCCAGAAAGACGGCAGAGTTTATCTTTATGCACAGTGGGAGCCTAATGAAATTAATATTGTTTTTGAATCGAATAACGCTACAAGTGGCAGTATGCCAATGCTGACATTGGTTTGCAATACTCCGCAAGGTCTACCCGCAAATACTTTTACCCGTACAGGCTGTACTTTTGACCATTGGTATGCAAAAAATACAGATGGCAAAATGTATTATACAGACGGAAGTAACGGCGGTTGGTACAATATGAATGAAATCCCCGATAATTACACCAGAATGGATTTGATAAACAGAAAAACAGTTCAGTATACCACATTTGACGATGTTACTCACGGAGATACTGTGGTGCTTTGTGCGTATTGGAAACCTGATTCGGGAATACTGGGAGATGTTGACGGCAACGGCAGTGTATCCACCTCAGACGTATCTACAATTCAAAAGCACCTTAACGCACAGTTGACAACACCGTTAACTACCAATCAGCTTTTGCGTGCAGATGTTAATTTTGACGGCAGTGTTTCTGTAAAAGATACCAGCCTTATTCAAAAATATATTGCTCATATTATCGATGAATTTGGCGAGTAATAACTCACTACAGAAAATTATATATTTTAAGTTTTAACGGCACGTTTAAATACGTGCCGTTTGCTTATTAATTATTGTTTTTCTTGCCTTGATGTGAAATTTGTAGTAACATAATAGTATATTGATTTAATGCTGGTGAACAAAATGAAAGGAAAAAGAAAAGAGGGAAAATCCCCCTTAAGGCGGTTTTTGCCTTACTACAAAAAATACCGCACAACCATGGTCAAGGACCTGTTGTGTGCGGCACTTACTACTTTGTGCGAGATAATGCTGCCTCTTGTGGTGCGAGAAATCACAAGCAGGCTCTCTACAGACCCTCTGAGCCTTACTGTAGGCTTTGTGGTTACTGTGGGTGGGGCATATCTTGCCATGAGGCTTATTGACGGCCTTGCATATTTTTATATGGCTAATGTTGGTCACGTTATGGGCACTAAAATCGAGACAGATATGCGAAAAGACCTGTTCTCCCATTTGCAGAAGCTTCACATGGGTTACTACGATAACGCAAAAGTCGGCACCCTCATGAGCCGTATTACAGGAGACCTTTTTGATGTTACAGAGTTTGCCCATCACTGCCCCGAGGAGTTCTTTATTGCAGGAATCAAGATTTTAGCCGCATTTGTGATTCTCTGCACCTTCAATGTGCCTCTGACACTTCTGGTTTTCCTTGTGATTCCCCCTATGATTATTGCTCTAACCCTTTTCAACCGCAAAATCAAGAAGGGCTTTCGTCAGCAAAGGGTTGAAATCGGCGAGCTTAACTCTCAGGTAGAGGATAGCCTTCTTGGCATAAGAGTTGTCAAGTCCTTTGCCAACGAAGATGTTGAGCAGAGCAAATTTGACGAGGGCAACCGCAGATTTTTTAAGATTAAAGCGAAAAATTATAAGTATATGGGTCTTTATCAGGCTACCACAAGGTTTTTCGAAGGCTTTATGTATATCGTTGTGGTGGTTGCAGGCACCCTGTTTATGATGAAGGGCTTTATTTCATCGTCGGATTTTGTGGCTTATCTGCTTTTTGTGTCCACCTTGCTTACTTCCGTAAGGAGAATCGTAGAATTTGCCGAGCAGTTTCAGCGTGGTATGACAGGTATCGAGAGATTTTACGAGATTTTGGATACAAAGCCTCTGATTACTGATAAAGAAAATGCCGTGGATTTAGGCGATATTAAAGGCGAAATCCAGTTTAAGAACGTAACCTTCAGATATTCCGAAGAAAACGAAGACGTGCTTATTGATATGTCATTCAAGATAAAAAGCGGCGAAAAAGTCGCCCTTGTAGGTCCTTCGGGCGGTGGCAAAACCACAATCTGCTCGCTGATTCCCCGTTTTTACGAGGTTGACGAAGGCGAAATCCTCATTGACAACAAGAGCATCAAAGATGTTACCCTCAAGAGCCTGAGGGACAAAATCGGCATTGTCCAGCAGGACGTTTATCTTTTTTCGGGCTCGGTAAAAAGCAACATCGCCTACGGAAGCTTGATGCCACCGACGAGGAAATTTTCGAAGCGGCAAAAATGGCAGGTGCTCACGACTTTATTATGAGTCTGCCTCAGGGATATGACACTTATGTTGGAGAGAGAGGAGTAAAGCTTTCGGGCGGTCAGAAGCAGAGAATTTCTATCGCCAGAGTTTTCCTCAAGAATCCTCCTGTGCTTCTCTTGGACGAGGCAACCTCTGCACTTGATAACGAGTCGGAGCTTGTGGTGCAGAAATCCCTTGATGTACTTTCAAAGGGCAGAACAACCATCACCGTTGCTCACAGACTTACCACCATCAAGAATGCCGACAGAATTTTTGTTATCACCAAAAACGGAATTGCCGAAGAAGGCAGCCACAAGGAGCTTTTGGAGAAAAACGGCATCTACACCGAGCTTTACAGTGCCTATATGACAGAATAAGGGGATGTTGTTGTGGAATATGAATCGGCATCATCAACCGCCCAAAGACTTGGAGTAACTGCGAGAGCAGTCCAGAAATGGGCAAAAGAAGGAAAAATCCCCGGTGCAAAGCAAATGGGCAGACAGTGGCTTATCCCTGCAGGCACAAAAGGCCCTCAGGCGGTTTGCAATAATCAGGTCGACCTTTGTGTCCATCCTGTTATGCCCTTGCTTTCCAATACTTTTGTTCCCGGATCATGCAGAAAACTTATTGAAAGTTTTCAGGACAGCGATGACAGAGCAATCGCCGAAGCTGAGTATTGCTATTATAGAGGCAACACCGACAAGGCGATGGAAATCCTGGAGCCTTATCTTGACAGTTACGACTACGGCCTCAGGCTTTCGGCTAATTTTATCTATACCTTTGCAAGTCTTAAGTCCTGCAAAAGTCATCTTGTGCGTTTTAGTCTTGCAAATACCGAAAAATGCGTTAAAAGTGCCCTGGAGATAAACGATTCTCCTAAGCTCAGAGCTTTTGCGGTGTTTGTGGGTACAGCTACCGTGGTGCTTTTGCACAGAGAAATCGGGGGCTTGCCTGCTCTTGAGTCTGTTATGGCTGAGCTTCCTGAGGGATTAAGGCTTTTTTCTGCATATATAATTGCCCACAGGTTGTATCTTAACAAGGAGTACAACCGTGCAATAGGTGTGGCGGATATTTGCCTTGCTATGAGGCAGGGAGATTTTCCTGTGGCATCTTTGTACCTGAAGCTGATTAAAAGCGTTTGCTATATGGCGCTTAAGGAAAGTGTTAACGCCAAAAAAAGCTTTAATGATATCAACCGAATTGCCTTGAGAGAGAAGTTTTATCAGCCCTTTGTTGAGCATCACGGGTTGTTGCAGGGCATAATCGAAGCAGAGCTTAAGTCTGATTTTAAAGAGTCATACAGCGATATAGTCAGCCAGGTGAGGGACTTCAGCACAGGTTGGAGAATGCTTCATAATGAAATCACCAACAGCAAGGTGACAGTGAATCTTTCTGCCAATGAGTTTGTTGTTGCTATGCTTTTCAACCGCGGCTGGTCGGTCAAAGAGATAGCCGCCCATCTTGAAATTTCCACCCGAATGGTCAAGCATCATCTTTCGGTTACATACGAAAAGCTTGACGTATCAAACCGAGAAGAACTGGGACAATACTTGCTTAAATAAATAACGCCTTCCGAAGTTCGGAAGGCGTTTTGCTTATTTTATAGAATCAATTTCGTTGATGTTGTAGGGGGTTGTCTGGTACACAAAGTAATTGAGCCAGTTGGAGTAAAGAAGACTTGAGTGGCTTCTCCATTTGATTACGGGGTCTTTTGTGTCGTCATCATCGGGGAAGTAATTCTTAGGCAGGTCAATGGGCTTGCCTAAGTTTTTGTCTCTTAAATACTCTTTTTTGAGGGTATCTCTGTCATATTCGGAGTGACCTGTAATGAAAATCTGTCTGCCCTTTGCGGTAGCAATGGCGTACACGCCTGTTTCTTCTGACGAAGAAAGGATTTTAAGCTCCTCTACAGCCTCAATGTCCTCGCGTCTTACAGTAGTGTGGCGTGACTGAGGCACCCAGAACTCATCGTCAGAGCCTCTAAAAAGCATTGAACGCTTGTAATCCAGAGTGTGTTTAAAGATACCAAACAGCTTTTTGGGGAGAGGATACTTTTTGATTCCGTAATGGTAGTAAAGACCTGCCTGAGCACCCCAACAGATGTGAAAGGTTGAGGTAACGTTGGTTTTGGTCCACTCCATAATTTCACAAAGCTCATCCCAGTACTCAACATCCTCAAACTCAAGATGCTCAACAGGGGCACCTGTGATAATCATACCGTCAAACTTGCGGTGCTTTATCTCGTCAAAAGTCTTGTAAAAGCTTAAGAGATGGTCAGAGTCCACGTTCTTTGACTTGTGGGTAGCAGTGTGGATAAGCTCCAAATCCACCTGAAGAGGTGTGTTACCCAAAAGACGGGCAAGCTGAGTTTCGGTCTCTACCTTTGTGGGCATAAGGTTAAGCACAACAATCTGCAGAGGACGGATATCCTGAGTCAAAGCCCTTGTTTCGGTTATGGCAAAAATATTTTCTTCAAATAAAGTTTTTGTAGCAGGAAGCTCGTTGGGAATTTTGATTGGCATGATTAAAACCTCCCTGTTGTTGAAGTGTTATGGTAGGGGAGGCTTGTGAACCTCCCGAAAACGATGCTGACATATTAAGCGTTAAACGGGCAATTCACGAATCGCCCCTACGATGAGGGTTTCTCATAAAACCAACCTGCCGTTAATGGGAGTTGGCGTTAATACGAACCTATCCAAAGGCGAATTGCCCTGCGGGAGATAATCCGCTTAAACCTGAGCGAGTGCGTTTTCGATGTCAGCGATAAGGTCGTCGGCACCTTCGATACCGCAGGAGAAACGAACTAAATCAGGAGAAATACCTGCAGCAGTAAGCTCATCGTCGTTCATCTGTCTGTGGGTAGCGCTGGCAGGATGCAGGCAGCAGGTACGTGCATCTGCAACGTGGGTTTCGATTGCGGCAATCTTAAGATTTTTCATAAAGGTTTCTGCAGCAGCTCTTCCGCCCTTAACGCCGAAGGATACTACACCGCAACCGCCATTGGGCATATATTTCTGAGCAAGCTCGAAGGAAGCATCGCCCTCAAGGTGGGGGAAACGCACCCAAGCAACCTTGGGGTGGTTCTGAAGGTATTTTGCAACAGCAAGACCGTTTGCACAGTGCTGCTTCATTCTCAGGTGAAGGCTCTCGAGGCCCATGTTGATGTAGAAAGCATGCTGAGGAGACTGGATACATCCGAAATCTCTCATAAGCTGAGCAGTTGCCTTTGTGATATAAGCACCCTCTAAACCAAATCTCTCTGTATATGTTACGCCGTGGTAGCTTTCATCAGGAGTGCAAAGACCGGGGAACTTGTCGGGATATTTTGTCCAGTCAAATTTGCCCGAGTCAACAATACATCCGCCAACGCTTACACCGTGGCCGTCCATATATTTTGTGGTGGAGTGAATAACAATATCTGCACCCCATTCAATAGGTCTGCAGTTAACGGGAGTTGCAAAGGTGTTGTCGATAATAAGGGGAACACCGTGGCTGTGTGCGGCCTTTGCGAACTTTTCGATATCAATAACAACTAAAGCGGGGTTTGCAATAGTCTCACCGAAAAGTGCCTTTGTGTTAGGCTTAAAAGCTGCGTTAAGCTCATCCTCAGAGCAGTCGGGAGCAACAAAGGTAAAGTCGATGCCCATACGCTTCATTGTAACTGCAAAGAGGTTATATGTTCCACCGTAAATTGCAGAGGAAGCAACAACGTGGTCTCCTGCACCTGCAATATTAAAAATGCTGAAAAAGCTTGCTGCCTGACCTGAGGAAGTAAGCATTGCGGCAGAACCGCCCTCAAGCTCGCAGATTTTCTTAGCAACTGTGTCATTGGTGGGGTTCTGAAGTCGGGTGTAAAAATATCCCTCTGCCTCAAGATCAAAAAGCTTGCCCATTGCTTCTGAAGTTGCATATTTGAAAGTAGTGCTCTGCACAATGGGAATCTGGCGAGGTTCGCCGTTTGAGGGTGTATAGCCGCCCTGAACGCATTTGGTATCGATACTGAAATTACTCATCGTATCTTCCTCCTTAAAGATTAAATAAGAAAAGGCAGAAACCCTTTAAACGGGTATCTGCCCTCAAAAATCAGAATAAATCAAAAGACTCAATCAGTTTTTGAAGGCACAGGTGCACATCATCATATTGTAGTTTACATATAAACTTTTCATTTTGGTGTCCTCCTGCAAAACTTGAGTTCATTATAAACCAACTTGCAATCTATGTCAACTTTTTTTGATAGGAAAGGTTTTACACCCTGTATTTTGCAAATTTATCTTACAAATCCTGCAAAAATACTTGTGCTTATCCTCAGATTTTGGTATAATATAATATCATTTTAGCAAAATCCAGGTGTTTTGCGAATATTTTGAAAGAAGTGGATAAATATGGTAATAAAAATCCTTTTTATCCTGCTTTTTCTGATAATTACTATCGGAATCGGTATATATAGCCGAAAAAAAGCAACGGATGTAAACGGATTTGTTTTAGGCGGCAGATCGGTAGGTCCTTGGCTGACTGCATTTTCTTTTGGTACGTCGTACTTTTCGGCGGTTATTTTTGTAGGATATGCAGGTCAGTTCGGATGGAATTTCGGTCTTGCTTCTACGTGGATAGGTCTTGGCAATGCCTTTATAGGCTCTTATCTTGCATGGAAGGTGTTGGGCAGACGTACACGAGTAATGACTCAGCATTTAGGTAGTGCAACAATGCCTGATTTCTTTGAGAAAAGATACGACTCCAAGGCTCTAAAAATCGTAGCTTCTGCTATTGTGTTTATCTTTATGATACCCTACACGGCTTCTCTTTACAACGGACTTTCAAGGCTTTTTGAGATGAGCTTTGGTGTTCCTTATTGGGTTTGTGTTGTGGCTATGGCTTTGGTTACTGCTATGTATGTTGTGCTTTCGGGTTATATGGGTACAGCCTTAAACAGTGCGGTGCAGGGCGTGATTATGCTTGTGGGCATAGTTGTGGTTGTATTTGCGGTGCTTGATGTTCACGGCGGACTTCAGAGCAGTGTTGATAGGCTTTCTCAGATTTCTACAGACACTGTCTCAGAGGGCGGATTTACATCCTTCTTTGGCCCTGACCCTGTGGCACTTTTAGGTGTAGTGCTTCTTACCTCTTTGGGCACCTGGGGACTTCCCCAGATGATTGGCAAATTCTATGCCATCAAGGACGAAAAGGCTATTAAGACCGGCACAATTGTTTCTACTGTTTTTGCAGTTATCGTTGCAGGCGGATGTTACTTCTTAGGCGGATTTGGCAGACTCTTCTTTAAAGAAGGCGAGTTCAACGGCCAGTATGACAGCATTATTCCCGAGATGCTTTCAAATCTTTCAGATGTTGTAATTGCACTTGTAATTATGCTGGTGCTTGCGGCTTCTATGTCTACACTTTCTTCTCTGGTGCTTACATCAAGCTCTACTCTTACTCTGGATTTTGTTAATCCTCTCAAGGGCGGCAAGATGAAAGAGGCATCTAAAATGCGATACATGCGTGTGTTTATTGTATTCTTTATTATTGTTTCTGCAGGTATTGCAATTATGCAGGCAAATACAAAGGTAGCATTTATTGCCGACCTTATGGGTATATCCTGGGGTACAATGAGCGGTGCTTTTCTGGGTCCCTTTATGCTGGGCCTTTACTGGAAACGTGCCACAAAGCCTTCTGTCTGGGCAAGCTTTATTTTCAGCGTTGTGGTAAACGTAACATTTATGACCTTGAAGCTTTCGGGCAATATCGCGGTTTTACCCAAGATTTTACAGTCATCTTCAAACGTAGGTGTTATGGCGATGTTCATGGGTATTATTCTTGTGGTTGTAATAAGCCTTTTAACAAAGAAGCCTGATATGAAAGCGGTTGACGAGAAATTCTCGTGCTACGAGAAAACCGTAACGGTTAAAGCAAAAAACAGTCTTGAGGACTAAGACTTTACATATAGGAGAATTGAAATGAAAGAATTACTTATCGGCAACGGTGCTGTTGCCCGCGGTCTTTACGAGGCAGGATGCGAGATTGTGTCCTCTTATCCCGGTACTCCCAGTACAGAGATTACTGAGCTTGCCGCAAAATACGATGATATTTATTGTGAGTGGGCGCCTAACGAAAAGGTGGCTATGGAGGTTGCTTTCGGTGCATCTTTAAGAGGCAAGCGTGCTTGCTGTGCTATGAAGCACGTAGGTCTTAACGTAGCGGCTGACCCCTTATTTACACTTTCTTACACAGGTGTTACAGGCGGTCTTGTGGTTTGTGTTGCTGACGACCCCGGCATGCATTCTTCTCAGAATGAGCAGGACTCCCGTCATTATGCAATCGCCGCAAAGGTTCCTATGCTTGAGCCCTCTGACTCTAAAGAGGCACTTGAGTTTACAAAGCGTGCTTTTGAAATTTCCGAGGAGTATGACACTCCTGTTCTTATTAAAATGTGCACAAGAGTTGCACATTCTCAGAGTGTTGTAGAGCTTTCTGAGCGAGTAGTGCCTGAAATGAAGCCCTACGAGAAGAATATGCAGAAATACATCATGATGCCTGCAATGGCGAAGAAGCGTCATCCCTTTGTTGAGGAGAGAACAAGAAAGCTTACAGAGCTTGCAGAAACATCTGACCTTAACCGCGAGGAGTGGGGTACAGGCGAGATTGGTATTATCACAAGCTCCACTTCATATCAGTATGTTAAGGAAGTTTTCGGCAACGAGGCAAGCGTTCTCAAAATCGGTATGATTAACCCTCTTCCTGTTGAGAGAATCAAGAATTTTGCATCAAAAGTTAAGAAGCTTTATATTGTTGAGGAGCTTGACGGCATTATCGAGAGCCATGTTAAGAACTTAGGCCTTGAGGTTGAGGGCAAGGAGATGTTCTCAAATATCGGCGAGTTTTCTCAGAATATGGTGGCAGAGGCTTTCGGCAAAGAGATTGCAGAGTTTGACTCTATCGAAACTTTGGTTCCCATGCGTCCTCCCGTTATGTGTGCAGGCTGTCCCCACAGAGGCATGTACTACGTGCTTTCCAAGAACAAGATTACAGTTTTAGGCGATATCGGCTGTTATACTTTAGGTGCTCAGGCTCCCTTAAGTGCTCTTGACTCCACACTTTGTATGGGCGCGTCTGTTTCCGGTCTTCACGGATTTAATAAAGCAGGCGGTAAAGATACCGAGGGCAAGAGCGTTTGTGTAATCGGCGACTCTACCTTTATGCACTCAGGCGTTACAGGTCTTATCAATATCGCATATAACGCATCAAATTCCACAGTTATCATCCTTGATAACTCCATTACAGGTATGACAGGTCACCAGCAGAACCCCACAACAGGCTACTCCATCAAGGGCGACCCTGCTGCAAAGATTGACCTTGAGACACTTTGCAGAGCTGTTGGTATCAACAGAGTAAGAGTTGTAGACCCCTATAACCTTAAAGAGTGCGAGCAGGCTGTTAAAGAGGAACTCGCCGCAGAGGAGCCTTCCGTTATTATTTCCCGCAGACCTTGTGTTCTTCTTAAGAGCGTTAAGCTCAATCCCCCTGTTAAGGTAGACAGAGACAAGTGTAAGTCCTGCAAAATGTGCATGAAGCTGGGCTGTCCCGCTATCAGCATGCACGGCGGCAAGGCAGAGATTGACGTAACTCTCTGTGTTGGTTGCGGTGTTTGCGAGCAGCTTTGTAAATTTGATGCAATTTGTGAGTGAGGTGTGCTGTAATGAATAAAAGTATTATGATTGTAGGTGTTGGCGGCCAGGGTTCGCTGCTTGCCAGCAAGCTTTTGGGCAAGCTTCTTATGAACGAGGGCTTGGACGTTAAGGTTAGCGAAGTTCACGGAATGAGCCAGAGAGGCGGCTCTGTTGTTACATACGTAAGATGCGGTGAAAAGGTTTACTCTCCCGTAATTGACAAGGGCGGTGCAGATTGTATCGTATCTTTTGAAAAGCTTGAGGCTGCAAGATGGGTTGAGTACCTCAAGAAAGACGGTGTAATTATTACAAACACCCAGCAGATTGACCCTATGCCCGTTATTACAGGTGCCGCAGAGTACCCCGAAAACATCCTTGACGAGTTAAGTACCAAAGTCAAGGTAGATGCTCTTGATGCACTTTCTCTTGCAACTGAGGCAGGTTCTTCTAAGGCAGTTAACATTGTGCTTATGGGCAGACTTGCAAAGTATTTCGACATTTCCTACGACAAGTGGATTGAAGCTATTGAAACCACAGTTGCAGAGAGGTTCGTAGAGCTTAACAAAAAAGCTTTTGAGCTTGGATACAACTATTAATTTTAAATAACGAAAGCAAGGTGCTTTAAAATGGCAGAAAAGTATTGGCAAAAGGAGATTGAAACCGCTTCCAGAGAAGAAATCAAGGCGATTCAGGATGAGCGTCTCAAGAAGACTGTCAAGCACGTCTTTGAGAATGTAGAGCCTTATCGCAAGCGAATGGAAGAAGCAGGACTTACCCCCGATGATATCAAGGGTGTTGAGGATTTACACAAGCTCCCCTTTACAGTAAAGCAGGATTTAAGAGACTACTACCCCTACGGTCTTTTTGCTGTACCCACAAAGGATGTTGTAAGACTTCACGCATCCAGTGGTACTACAGGCAAACAGATTGTAGTAGGCTACACAAGAAACGACCTTGATGTATGGGACGATATCGCTGCACGTCAGCTTTGTGCAGTTGGTGCAGATGAAAATGACTTTGTTCATGTTTCTTACGGCTACGGCCTTTTCACAGGCGGCTTTGGTCTTCACGGCGGTGCCACAAAGCTTGGTGCTACTGCTATTCCTGTTTCATCAGGTAACACTGACAGACAGGTTACAATCCTGGAGGACTTTGGCTCCACAGTGCTTTGCTGTACTCCTTCTTATGCAATGTATATCGGCGAAACATTGAAGAAAAAGGGTGTAGACCCCAAGACTCTGCCCCTTAAGGCAGGTATCTTCGGTGCAGAGCCATGGACAGAGGAGATGCGTCAGCAGATAGAGGAGCTTCTGGATATCAAGGCTTACGATGTTTACGGTCTTACCGAGATTATGGGCCCTTGTGTATCTTACGAGTGCTCTCAGCAGGCAGGTATGCACGTTAACGAGGACCACTTCATTATTGAGACCATCAATCCCGATACAGGCGAGGTTATCCCCAACGGCGAGGTGGGTGAGCTTGTATTCACATGTATTACCAAGGAGTGCTGTCCCTTTATCCGTTACCGCACAAGAGATATCGGCGTGGTTAATACCGAGCCCTGTGCCTGCGGCAGAACATTTGTAAGAATGTCAAAGCCTATGGGCAGAAGTGACGACATGATGATCATCCGCGGTGTTAACGTATTCCCCTCACAGATTGAGACAGTTCTTCTTAAGATGGGTTATTCTCCCAACTACAAAATTTATGTTGACCGAGTTAACAATACAGATACTCTCGATGTTCACGTTGAGATGAATGAGGATATGTTCTCCGATACAATCGGTGCTGTTAAGGCAAACGAAGAAAAGCTTGAGGCTGAGCTGAGGTCTCTCCTCGGTATTTCTGCCAATGTTAAGCTTGTTGCTCCTAACTCCATCGAGAGAAGTATGGGCAAAGCAAAGAGAGTAGAAGATAAGAGAAAATTATTAGGGGGTCAGAAATAATGTCTATCCGCCAGATTTCAGTTTTCGTAGAAAATAAAAAAGGTTCTTTGGTTGAGATTACCGATACCCTTGCAAAAGAAAATATCGACCTTCGAGCAATGTCTATTGCCGACACTCAGGATTTCGGTATTCTGCGTCTTATTGTTTCCGATACCGACAAGGCACTTGAGGTTTTAAGAAGCAAAAACTGCATCGTTACCGAAACCGCTGTTATTGGTGCAAGACTGAGAAACGAGCCCGGTGCACTTGCCACAGTTGTAAGGGTGCTTTCAGAGGGCGACATCAATGTTGAGTATATGTATGCTTTCAACGGTGCTACACCTCACCATGCTTATGTTGTGCTGAGAGTTACAGACAACGAGCGTGTTGCTGAGCTTCTCTTAAAAGAAGGCATCAAGTGCATTACTCAGGAACAGGTATCTGAGATTTAAAAAATTATTGACGAATTATATACTTTTGTGATATATTCGTTGTGTAATCCGAATTTTAGGAGGAATATATATGTTTAAGACAGTAGCAGAAGTTCAGAGCTTTTGCAAAGAAAATGGCATTAAGATGATCGACTTCAAGATGATCGACATCAACGGCCGCTGGAGACACATCACAATCCCCGTAGCTCGTCTTACAGAGGATACTATGACTTATGGTATCGGCTTTGACGGTTCAAACTACGGCTTTGCCGCTGTTGAAAAAAGCGACATGGTGTTTATCCCCAACCTTGCATCCGCACAGGTTGACCCCTTTGTTGAGAATACTCTTACAATGACAGGTGATGTTTGCATCATCGGTGCTGTAGGCGAAGAAAACAGACCTTTCGACCAGTATCCCAGAAACGTTGCTATCCGTGCTCAGGAATATATGAAGGAAACAGGCATCGCTGACCAGATGATTATCGGTCCCGAGTTTGAGTTCCATCTTCTTGACCATGTAAGCTATGAGTGCAAGTCCAACAAGGTAGCTTACGAGGTAGACACAGACCAGGCACAGTGGAACACAGGCGAGAACGAGGTTCAGAACTTCGGCTATCAGGTTCCCCAGCATGGCGGTTATCACATTGCTGCTCCCCAGGATATTACATACGACCTCAGAAGCAAGATGTGCTTGCTCTTAGAGGAGTGGGGCGTTAAGGTTAAGTATCACCACCACGAAGTTGGCGGTTCAGGCCAGGTAGAAATCGAGGTTGAGCTCGGTGAGATGCTTGAGATGGCTGACAAGACCATGATTATCAAGTATATCGTTAAGAACGAGGCTGTTAAGAATGGCAAAACTGCTACATTTATGCCTAAGCCCATCTTTGGCGAGGCAGGCAACGGCATGCACGTTCACATGCTCCTCTTCAAAGACGGCAAGCCCCTCTTCTTTGACGAGAAGGGTTACTCAGGTCTTTCTGATGTTGCTCACTGGTTTATGGGCGGTCTCTTAAAGCATGCCGCATCCCTCTGTGCAATCACAAACCCCTCCACAAACTCCTACAAGCGTCTTGTTCCCGGCTATGAGGCTCCTGTTACAATCGGCTATGCAACTTCTAACAGAAGTGCTGTTATCCGTATTCCTGCTTATGCAAAGAGCCCCGAGACAAAGCGTTTTGAGCTCAGAAACCCCGACGCAACCTGCAACCCCTACTATGCATATGCTGCAATTCTTATGGCAGGTCTCGACGGTGTTAAGAACAAGATCGATCCTGAGCTCAACGGCTGGGGTCCCTATGACTACAACCTCTACAACCTCTCTGACGAGGAGAAGGCAAAGCTTCAGGGCCTTCCCAAGACATTGGACGAGGCTTTAGATGCTCTTGAGGCTGACTACGAGTACCTCACAGCAGGCGGCGTATTCCCCGAGAGACTTCTTAAGCTCTGGATCAAGAACAAGCGTGCTGAGGCTTCTAAGATCAATCAGATTCCTCATCCTGCAGAGTTCTCACAGTACTACGACCTCTAATCCCAAACATAAAAATAACGCAGACCTTAAGATAAAGGTCTGCGTTTTTTTGTTTTATAAAGGTTGATTGGTGCAGATAAGTCGGGGATTTGTGCTGAATAGCTTGTGAACATCGTATTTGTCGCTCAGCTTTTTGTAGGCACTTGTCATGTGGGGAGTACGGATGTCGGGGTTGTGGGCATCGCTGGCTATTACATCAATAAGCCCTTGGTTTATAAGCTCAAATGCACATTTTTCCGTGGAGCTTCCGTATCTTCCCAGAAAACTTCCCTTGTTTGCCTGAAAAATACAACCCGTTGCCTTGAGTTGTTTTGCAAATTCGATGTCATCCTTGATGAATTCGTATCGCTCGGGATGGGCAATTACGGGGATAATCTTAAGTTCCTTAAGCCTTCTCACCATAATTTCTGCAAACTCCGGCTCTTCGTAAAAGCCAAATTCAATCAGCATATATCTGCTCTGATTCAGGGTAAGGATTTTGCCGTCTTTAATGAGGTCGGGCAGGTCGTATGTGGCAAAAACCTCCATACCGCCCAGAAGCTTTACGGGGATACCCTCTTTTTCAATGGCTTTGCGGGTTTTAAGGAGCAAATTGCGAAAATGCTCGTCAAAGTAGTTGGGAGGAGACTCAGGCACATTGCAATGAGGGGTTGCCACAATAGCTTTGACACCGCTTTTGGCGGCGAGAGACGCCATATTAAGGCTATCATACAAATCCGCGGCACCGTCGTCGATGCCCGGCAGTATATGACAATGAATATCTACCAAAGTAACGCCTCCTCAAAAAGTAAATTATGTGTCGTTGAGTATACCGCCGACGATGTGGATGTCGCTGTCGGCAAGATGTTTGAAGGTGTCAAGAATAAAGTCAACGCGTGCAAACTCTTTACGGATAACAATAAGAGCCGCATCGGCGTATTTGGCAAGAATAGCAGAGTCTGTGAGAAGTCCTGCAGGAGCACTGTCAAGGATAACATAGTCTGCATTTGCTTTGGCACTGGCAATAAGATTCTGAAGCCTTGAGCCCGAAAGAAGTCTTGAACCATCACCGATGGTGGCACCACCGGGTAAAAACAGAAGATTGGGGATGTTATGGTTGTTCTCGGCTTTTGCAGTGCTGAGATACTCCGCAAGCTCCCATTCTTCTTTAAGGTATTCGCCCAAGCCTCTGCCTGCAGGCATATCGAAAATCTGTCTGCCTGTGGGGTGGCGAAGGTCGCAGTCGATGATAACTACCTTTTTGCCTGACTGAGCCAGTGTAAGAGCAAGGTTAACGGCAAAGAAGCTTTTGCCTTCGCCTGCGGTGGCACTTGTAACAAGAAAGGTTTTGTGGTCATGTTTGTGGGCATGATACTCAACCTTGTTTTTAATCATTCTGAAGGGTTCGGTCAGCAGGTCTTTGGTAACGGTATCTGTAATTGTATAGTAGTCAGAGGTCTCTTTGGTACGTTTTCTCTTGAAGATCTTGGGAATAGAGCCCAGACAACTGATGCCGAGATACTTTTTGATTTCGCTGCTGCTGTGAATTGTGCGGTTGGTGATGTAAATAAGCATACCCCACAAAAGTCCGATGACAGTACCTATGAGTATTCCGCTCAGTGCGGGACGCAGATAAGACCTTTCGTTATCGGGTGCCGAGGGTACACCGGACTCATCAAGTACCTTCATGGTTACCTTGCCCACAATAGGCTCGGAAACATCGGGATAACACTTGATAACCGAGTTAAGAGTCCTTAAGGCTTTTTCGGGGTCTCTGTCTGTAACAGAAAGGGTGAGAAGGTTGGTGTTTTCCACAACCGATGCACGGATAGAGCCCGAAACAGGCTCCTGCATATCATTGGCAACAACTCTGTAAAGATAGCTGCTTGTGAGGATATATGGGAAAGTCTGAGCCATGTGCTCGGCAGCAGCATTGTCATAGTACGCAACAGAGCCGTAGATGCTCTGTTCGGATTTGATGTTGATAGTGAAGGTGGATGACGCGGTGTAGTAAGGTACATAGTTTATGTGTGCCCTGACCACGGATATACCGCCAAAGACCAATGCCAGTGCTGCAATACCTACCCAGATTCTTGACAAAGAACGAAGGTAATTGAGCAAAAGCATCACAAAATCAATGCCGCTGCTATATTCGGTTTTATCTTTTTCTGTTGAACTCATTTTGTTTACCTCTCGGAATCGGGATTCACATAAACAGATTCGGGTTTATAGCGTGCGTAATGATTGTAGTGGTTATAATGGTTGTAGTGGTTGTATTTGTTGTAGCCTTTATAATCACTGTATTTCTTGTATTTGCCGTAGCTGCCGTAGCGGCTGTAGCCGTAATGATATCCGTAGCTGTAGCTTAAGTTGATAACGGTAGCAGAGGAGAAAACATTGTTGTAAACACAACCCAACAGCCCGTGGGCGTATTTGTTGAGCATATCTGCAGTGTCGTTGATGTTGGTTGAGGTTGACATATTCTGCCTTACGACCATCACCGAAAAGTCCGAAAGCCTTGCAAAAACCTCGGTGTTTGAGTTGTCCTTTGCCGCAGGGCCGTCGATGATTATGCAGTCAAATATTTCTCTTGCTCGCTCAAGAAATGCCTTGAATTTTTCTGATGCAATAAATCTTGCGAACTCACCGGGACGGGTGTTTTCGTGAGAAGTCAGAACGCTTAAGGTGGAGTCGGGCTTTGTATAGATTCGCTCGGCAACGGAATTTGACTTTTCAGAGCTGAATTTTTTGGGTAAATTTATGTTGAGTATATTCAGCAAATCTCCGCTTTCGTGAGAGCCCGAAATAATGAGGACCTTTTGCTTTTTCTGTGCCATTGTGTGGGCAACGTTAGCAGCCATGGTGGTTTTGCCTTCTTTGCTTGCGTAAGACGTGAAAAGAATAACCTTGCCCTTGGTTTTGTCCTGATAGTAGCTGATGTTTGTTCTCAGCTTCTTGACGGTTTCGCTGAAGTTAAAGCTGACACCCGGAGCACCCGTCAAAAGACGTTTCTTGCGTCTTAAGAGCCTCTCTTTGAAGTTGAGGTAGGATTTTTCGTGATAGAACACCGTGATAAGTTTGGTGTCCAGCTTGTCCTCAAGCTCCCACTTGTTTTTGATTGTGTCGTGATAGTAGGTGTAAAGCACAACTATAAGAATTACAAGACCTGCACCGATAAGGAAGCTCAGTCTGTAGGTCTTAGTGTAGTTGATATAGTTGGAGGGAGCCGAGGGAAAACTTGGTTCCTCAAAAACCTCCATAACAATCTTGCCCAGAACATCTCTTGAAATATCGGGATAGAGACTTATGAGGGTTTTCAGCTGTCTGAAAGCAAGATTGGGGTTGGAGCTTGTAACAGAAAGCTCCAGCATATTGGTGTTTGGAATTACAAAGACATTGATATTGCCGTCAAAGGAGGAAAGCCCCAGATTCTCGGCGGTTTTTTTCTTAAGCACCGTGCTGGTCATAACCGCATTGATTGTGTCGGTAAGCTTTTCGGTTTCGGTGGTATCGGTGTAGATACCCGTGTTGTTGATTTTTGCAGATACAATCATGGTGCATCGTGAGGTGTAGGTGGGGGTGTAGCTCATGGACATAACCACGTGGCTGAGCATAACCGCCGACAAACCTACGCACACAATAGGAATCAGGTGCTTGAGTATATCAATAATAAACACATAAATAGTGTCAAGCAATTTTGATTTGTTTTGCATAGATTCAAGTCCTTCCCGCAGAATTATTCAACCACTACAACAAGTCTGCTTTTGCCGTGGATGCTGGCACTTGTTACATAGTAGTCAACGTGGTAGGTGCCGGGGGTTTTGGTGTCGACCTTTGAGTTTATAGAAAGCTCACCGTCAATAGAGGCACCCTTAAAGTAGCTTTTGGGGTTAAATTTTGAGTTAACGGGTAAGTATATAAGATAATCTGAAAGCTCGATATCTATAGCCGAGTAGGATGCGTCGCAAATCTCGATAAAGGTATTGAGGTATGATGTTTTGCCGCAACTGTCGGTTACTCTGAATTCTATGGGATATTCGCCGGTTGCCAGGTTGTCGATAACAGAATCAAGGCCGTAGCGGACTTTTTCTGTCAGGTCTTTGTCAAGGCTGCTGTCAGCACTTATATTGGATAGGATATTGATTCGTGTACCAACAATAAAGCTCAAGGGTTTGGAAAGGTTAAAGACAGGTTCTTTGTAGTCGGTATATACAAGCGTACGCTCAAGTCTGCCCACGTTCATGCTGCCGTCAACGGCGGCGTAGGTGATGATACGGGTGTTTTCTTCGATAAAGTTGGAGATATCCTCAACAACAATAGTGTCGGTCACATCTCCCCATCTGGCGTCATAGGCGGTGATGCCCTTTAAAAGCTCCTCCTCAGTAACCTCAACGCTTGCCTCGATGACACTGCTGTCTGCAGTGAGGACAGGGGGGATTGAGTCGGTGTTTGCGGAGTCTATTTGTTTGTAGGCTATCACTATAGAAAGTGATAAAACCAAGAGCACAATGGAAATTATATTTTTTTTCATTTCTTTACCTCACTTTCGGGGATCATCCCGTAGTGTTTCATAAGCTCAACTCGTTTTTTACCCAGGGAGAGAGTATCTTTAGGGGAATTTTCAGCCGTTTTTGACACCTGAGAAGAATATCTCATCAGTCTATGTCCCCATGCCACAGGCAGAAGGACAGGATGTTTTTTTGCATAAGTAAAGCCTGAGCCAAGCTCCTTAGATGAGGGAAAAATCCTGCCCAGGGCACCTTTGCGTTTGCCTTTTACGGCAGAGAGGGTAATGCCTGCGCTATGCTGGCGAGAAAGCGAGCTGCTGCCGTAAACGCCTGCATCCAGAATATCCTCAAGGAGCATGTCCGAGTCAATATCAGCTATATCGGGTTTTTCAAATCCCAGATATCTGTCGCCTATGTCAAAAATCGCCGCAGCAAATTTATCAAGAGAAAGACAGCGGCAGGTATCAATAACATTTTCTAAATTTATGGACGATTTATAGAAACGGTAGAACATCAGTATGTCCGAGACCTGACGAATACCCACACCGCTGTGAAAAAAGTGCTTTGCACAGTGAAGTATAAGGTACAAAAGATGCATTTCGGGGTGTAATGTGGGGATTTTCGTGCTTGCTACTTCAAGGTAAAAGGGATTATCAAAGACAGAGTCAAATAAAGCATTGAACTTGTCAAAATAGCCATTGTCCTTGTCAAAAAGTGCCTTGTGCACCTCCACAAAAAGCCCCTTGCCGTCGGTAAAAGTCTCCTCTATACCGTCTGTGTCGGGCTTTACAGAGAAAAATCCGGCTTTTTTGAGGACGTCGGTTATCTTTGCAAAATCCTCAGAACACACAAACAAATCCTCGTCTCCCGATATTCTCAGGTCGGGCTTTGGATAAACCTGTCGGCAGACAATGCCCTTTAAGGTGAGAAAACGGATGTTTTCTTCCGTTAAAAGCTTGCAAAGATTAAGAAATGCGGCACTTTTGATAACCTGCCCTGTTACCATAAGCTTTGTCTTTTTTATAAAAGACGGGAGCTCATCGGTATCCGGCGGACAAACCTTCAGGGATGCATCCACCACAAGGGGAAGTACCTTGTGGATTTCAGCCAATCTGAAGACGTTCAGCCACTGCTCGCGATTTCCCTCAGAAGATACAAAGGGGGCAGAATGCAGGGAGGATTCAAGAATTTTAAGAAATAACTTTCTTTCCATTTTTACCACCCTTTTGCCTTTGCTTGATTTTGTCTGCAAATTGACATATTTTAATATCTTATTATACCTTATTTATCTTTCTTTTGCAACACATTTATATAGGTAAGACCAAGATTTACCAACGACATTTTTCATAAGCTTGACACAAAAAAAGGTGGAATGTTATAATTTATAAAAATATCTGAAGGACAAGAATTTCGGGGATTTTGTGAGATAATATGGATAAATATTTTGAGATAGCAAAAATTAAATACTGCGTAAGCGGTGACGGGGACAAAATCACCGTTGGCGAAATTCTTGAGAATTTTGT
Organism: Oscillospiraceae bacterium; assembly: GCA_015066245.1. Classification (GTDB taxonomy): domain Bacteria; phylum Bacillota; class Clostridia; order Oscillospirales; family Acutalibacteraceae; genus Ruminococcoides. Next base: position 95,364 of record SVOS01000001.1, on the reverse strand, counting down.
ATCTGCGTCTTCAGACAAAAGCCGCAGCTTAGAGGTTTTTGTAAAAGATGAGTTGTCTCTGCCTCAGGGCAGCAAAATCTACGACGACACCATGAGGGTTGTATACAAAAACGGCAAAGGATATATAAGATACGAGGGTGTCAAATCGGGAGATTTGTCGAAGGCATATCTCAGGATAGAGGCTAAAGACGATTATGTAAGAACCGAGATAAAATCCGATGCCGCAAACGAAAAATCCCTGCTGACGGCAATGGAGCTTGAGCATAATATTACCGAAAATAAGGGCATCCTTCTGCACTGCTCATACATAGTATATGGCGACGAGGCAATACTTTTTACCGCACCCTCGGGCACAGGCAAGTCCACCCAGGCTAAGCTCTGGCAGGACACCAGAGGAGCACGTCTCATAAACGGCGACAGAGCAGCGGTTATGCTTACAAAGGACGGTGTTGTGGCAGCAGGTATTCCTTATTGCGGCTCGTCGGGTGTCAGGATAAATCACACCTGCAAAGTCAGGGCTGTGGTGTATCTCAGCCAGAGCAACGTAAACACCGTAATAAAGCTTTCGGGGCTCAGGGCATTTAAGCGGATATGGGAGGGCATAACCCTTAATATCTGGCACAGAAACGACGTGGAAAAAGCCACCGATACAGTTCTTGAGATTGCAGAAAATGTGCCTGTGTATCATTTGAGCTGTGTTGCTGACGAAACCGCGGTAAAGGCATTGGAAGAGGCACTTGATAACAACTGAACATATATAAGACGGCAGATATCTCTGCCGTTTTTCTTTTTGTATTGATATAATGAGTTTTTGTGATATAATTATATGGAAAAGAGGTGAAAGTATGGCAGGCAAACACAATTTTATGAGAGAATTAAAGGAGCTCAAGGGTAACCTTGTGTGGGTTTTTAAGCAGTCAAAAGGCTTCAGAGGCTATACTTTCGGCTTTTTGGGCATTAATCTGCTGACAATGGTCGTGACGCTTTCGTCCACCGTTGCAGGCAAGTTTGTGGTGGATACTGCCACAAGTGCTGATTCTCAGAATTTTACTTTGTATATTGCAGTTATGCTGCTGACTACGCTTATTACAATTCTCATGGGATTTTTTGCCACGCTTTTTTCCAGCTATGTTGGCGAGAAGTTTGCATTTTCTGTCAGAGCAAGGATGTTTGACCGAGTGCAGCGAGGCAGATGGTTTAATATAAGCAAATTCCACTCCGCCAACATTCTGTCTCGTCTGACAGGGGACGTCAACACCATTGCAAGCGCCATAATTTCCATTGTTCCGTCAGCGATTGTGTCTTTTCTGGAGCTGGTGATTGTGGCAGGAATACTTTTGTATTTTGACCCTGTTATGGCGTTGGTCGGCTTGGTGGTCGGTCCTCTGGGTGTGATTGCAGGCACGGCTTTTCGCAGAAAATATGTAAGATATCAGGTAAAACTCAGAGACAGCGAGTCGGAGTATTATTCGTTTTTTCAGGAAACTTTGGCTAATATCCAGATAACAAAGAGCTTTCAGCAGGAAGACGAAAACAACGATCGCTTTGAGGATATACGCAAAGAAAGGCTCTCTCTGGTGATGAAAAGTGCACGTCTGGGTGCGTTGATGAGCATTATGATGAAGCTTGTGTATAACATCGGCTACGTTGTGGCTTTCTCATGGTGTGCATACAGACTTTCTCAGCCTGACAGCGGCTACACATACGGCACCATGACTCTGTTTTTGTCACTTGTCAGTGTACTTCAGGGTACCATCAAGAGTCTTGGTGCAATAATTCCCCGCAGTTTGTCGGCAGTGGTTGCGGCTAAACGCCTCAGAGAGATCACCGATATCCCTGCGGATGAGTACAAGGGATGTACCGATATCCCCGAAAATGTAGGCTTAAGATTTGAGGGAGTGAGCTTTACCTACGATGACCAGAAGATTCTCGACAATATAAATCTAACGGTTGCAAGCGGTCAGCGGATTGGCATTGTGGGTGCCTCGGGTGCAGGCAAAACCACCCTTATACGAATGCTGTTGTCCCTTATAAGCCCCGATTGCGGCAAGGCAGAGTTTGTCACAGACGGCAAAAAGGAGGAGATTTCTCCTGATTCAAGACGTTTTATCTCCTATGTACCTCAGGGCAATACGCTGATTTCGGGCACGGTAAAGTCCAACCTTCTTACCGCGGACAAAAACGCTACCGAAGAGGATATGATGAAAGCCCTGGATTTTGCAGAGGCAGGAGAGTTTGTACGAGCAAATCCCAGAGGTCTTGATATGACACTCTCAGAGAAAGCAGGCGGAATGTCCGAGGGACAGGCACAGCGAATAGCCATTGCCAGAGCAATTCTGAGAGACCGACCTGTGCTGATTCTGGACGAGGCTACCTCAGCTCTTGACGAAGCCTGCGAAGGAAGAATTCTTCAGCGACTTTCAGAGCTTAAGGGAAAAACCTGCTTTATTATCACTCACCGCAAATCAATGCTCAGATACTGCGACTCAGTTGCCGAGATTGATGCCGAGGGAAAGCTTAAACTTAAAAATTCTGATAATTACATAAATCACGAAAAGATGCTGTAAAATACGGCATCTTTTTATATATAAGCTAATATTTGTTTAAATTGTAGATAAAAGTTGACTTGTATGCTATCAGATGCAGTGATAATATTATATTGAGGATATTAATTAACGGAGGAATTTTTTATGAGAAAACCTATCGTAAAAGTTTTAACCGCTGTTTTGGCAGTGATGATGATTTTCAGTGCTTTTTCTGTTATGTCAGCATCAGCAGATGTACCCGAAAACAACTTTGGCCCCAATACCCCTATTTCACCTGATGATAATGTGCTTTTTCTCAGCATTGAGGCAGAGGCGGTGTTTGTTGACGGCAGATATCAGTATCATAAGGTAAGTGCAACCCCCAGTGGCGGTGTAGCTCCCTATACCTATAGCTACGCTCTGGACGGTATTATGTCTGACTATTCAACATCGGATTTCAAGTATATGTTTTTGGGTGAGAACAAAACCTATGATATTACAGTTAATGTTAAGGATAACATGGGCACAGTATGTTCTTCTCAGATTCAGTGTGTGGTTGATTTTCATGCAACACCCGATGAGACAAAGCCCGATGTTCCTCAGGAAGGCTACACAGTATATGTGGATGCAAAAGACACCACATGGAGATATGTAAGTGTTTATGTATGGGATCAGGAGACCGGCGAAGAAGCCCTGGGATTATGGCCCGGCAAAAAATGCAAGCAGCTTGATAACGGCATTTGGGAGGCTTTCATTCCCAACAACTGCACAAACGTGATGTTCAGTATCGACGGTGGTCAAAGTAATGCTCTTGAAGCCCCCAAGGATACAAATGTTGCTGTGTATAAAGGCATGGACGAACACGATGACTATATCCTTGAGTGGGAATTTTCCATTCCTACAGACCCCACTGAGCCTACAATCACCACCGAAATCACCGAGCCCACATCTGTTGCTCCCGATGATTTTGTAAAGGTTTACTTTGAAAACACCGCTGGCTTTGAAAAGGTTTATGCTTATACATGGACTGACGAGGGTGTTATGGAGTTCGGCAACTTCCCCGGCAAACTTTGTACTCATGAAGGCGGTGAAATCTGGTCTGTTGACCTTCCAAAAGAAGGCAACGTGGTTTTCTCTGACGGAGCAAATATCAACTACACAAACGACCTTATCAATCCCGACAGCACCATGACCGCAAAATGTCTGGACGCGGATAGTCTTTTATACGATTGGTTCGATTATGTGCCTGAGATTAACACTACTGTAACCGAGCCTCAGGAAAGCAGCTCGTCTGCCACAAATCCGTCCACATCTTCCACAGACCCCACCGAGGCTCCCTCATCAGTAGTCACAGAGCCTACAGAGCCCGTGATTACTACCGAAGCTACAGAGCCAAAGGTTACAACTTCAACCGAGCCTTCAGAAATTACAACAACTACCGCAACTGTTCCTGCAACAAGCGAACCTGAGGAAGTTCCTACGGTTCCTGCTACTGATGACCAGGCAGGAACAAACAGATATTATTTCTACAGACCTGCTTTCTGGCTTGACAACGAGTATTCCGACACCGTAGGTATTTATTGGTGGGAAGGCACAGATGCCTGCAAAGAGTACCCCGGATATGAGGCTAAAAAAGCTGATGTTGAGGGTGTTTATTATTACGATGTGCCCAAGGATGTAACTGAGATTGTCTGGAACAACTTCTTTGACGGCGGTTATGACCCCGAGGCAGACACCTATAACTGTGCCTATCGTATAAGCAATGGCAGTGCAGATTTTTACGAGCCCGGAGATTGTGTTCTTTATCCCGACGGTGTCGAGAGCTTTGACGGAATGATTTATATTTGTACTCCTTATGCACCCGTCAGCGGTCACTACTGGGAAGGCCCCGTATCAGGCGAATGGTACTATTACTACGGTAACGGCGAGTACGGAATTACCCGTGAAAAAGGTGACGAATTCTATACCTGCTCATTCCAGACAAACAATCCCACCTCTGCAAGCTTTGACGAAACACTTATTCCTTTTACAGGCGATGTAAATGATGACGGAAAATTAAACATCCGTGATGTAACACTTATCCAGAAGTATCTTGCAAAGATTGAGACATTCTATAACTATGCAATCGGAGTTGCAGATTACAACCTGGACTACAAGGTGAACATCAAAGATGCTACAACCATCCAGAAAAAACTTGCCAATATAATCTGATACAAAAACCCGGAGCACACACAATGTATGCTCCGGGTTGTGATTTATTTTGATGATTTCTTATATTCTTTAACCTTTTTCTTAAGATAGGCAAAGGTCTCTTTTTCGCCTTTTTCCTTGAGCATCACAAGAAGCTCCTCAAGGTCGGCACTTGTGTCGGGGTGGATAAATCGGGTTGCCTTTGAACGCTCAAAATATGCCAGAGGATGAGCGTCGGTGTAAGCGTCTTTGTTGTAGATTTTGCTGGCGGCAATTCTGTCGCAGAACATCTCGGCAACATAGTTGTAGGGCATCCTCACAGGCTCAACCCGACGGGTTTTGGGACAGTAGTCGGTCCAGTATTCAAAGTGGTGTCGGTTTCTGCCCTTGTGGTGAAGCCATGCTTTTGAGTAGCCGTATTCCTCACGCTCTGCCTCGTTGGGGCTTCTGGTACCCAGATAATGCTTTGCACCTGTGAGAAACTCTGTGGGAGAATACTTTGACAAATCGTGTCTTAATCCCTGCCACAGAATTCCTGCCTTTTTGCAGTGAGAAATAACCTTGTGACGATGTTTGGTAATGGTTATAAAGTGTTTCAGTGCTTTCATATTTTACTTACCTGTTTTCTTTTTTCTCTTTCAATAAGCTTTACGAGCCTTGGGCGGTTGTAACGCTGAATTATAATGAACTGCGAGTCAAAAATTGCCGCAAAAAATGCAGTCAACGCAAAAATCCACGTCATACCCCACAAAAGTCCGAATAAAACCGTAGAAAAAGCAATCAGCACATTGATAATGTGGTCCAGCTCGGATTTTGCCGTAGTAAAGGCAATTTCTTCGGGGGTACGGGTATTTATGTCGTAAAGCTCGGGATTATAGGTCAGGGTTTTGTTTTTCCAGCGTTTCACCCTGAGAAATTTATACATCTTTTTCTCAAATTTCTTTTCGCGGAACCAGAAATTCTGATAATTAATTCTGAATAGCTTTGTAGCGTTGCCCATGATTATACGCATCCATAAATGATACATAATTGTAAAGCTCACTATACCAAGCCACAGAATTACGGTTGAATAAAGTACTTTGGTGTAATAAAGCCCCAGAAATACCGCTGCTGCACAGAGGCAGATGCCTATGATAACATACATCAGCACAGCCGCAAAGCTGGGCTTGCTCTTTTTATTTTCCATGGCTTCACTTCCTTAAGACAAGTGGTGATTTGAAAATTACATAGTTGTTTTTTTGAGATAAACTATGCTTTCGATGTGTCTGGTGTAGGGGAACATATCCACGCCCTGCTGGGATTTGATTTCGTAGCCGTTTTTGGCTAAAAACCTGAGGTCTCTTGCCTGGGTGTCGATGTTGCAGGATATATATACTATTCTTTCAATACCGGCACTGACAATACTTCTGAGAAAATCAATGTCGCAGCCCATTCGCGGAGGGTCAACAAAGCATACGTCAAAATCCATACCCTTGGAAAGCAGAATTTTTATCTGCTTTTTCACGTCATTTGCGTAAAATTCAGCGTTGGTAATATTATTTATCCTTGCGTTTTCTCTGGCATTTTCGATGGAGCTTTCGTTAAGCTCAACGCCCACAACCTTGCGGCATTTGCTTGAGACTGCAAGGGAGATTGTGCCTATTCCGCAGTAGGCATCCAGCACCACGTCATTTTCAGTAAGCTCTGCCATATTTATGGCGGTGTTGTAAAGCACTTCGGTTTGCACAGGGTTTATCTGATAAAATGTATTGTAGCCGATTCTGAATTCAAGACCGCAGAGGATGTCGCTTATATATTCTTTGCCGAAGATAACCCTTGGGTTGCCGCCCTGAGTAAGCTTTGCACTCTGGCTTTCGGTGATGATTATGCTTTTTATTTCGGGGTGGGCTTTGATAATTGCCTTTGCAAAATCCTTTTCTTTCTCAAAGGTGTTTTTGGAGGCAACAATATTCACAAGGACTTCGCCCGTCATAAAGCCTTCGCGGATAACCACACTTCGCACAAAGCCGTTTCTTCTTCTGAAATCGTAGGGACTCAGCGAAAATTTGTAGAAAAGCTTTGAAAGTGTCAGGGAGATACTGTTGGCGGTGTCGGTGTGCAGGGGACAGTTGTCAGTGATGACGATACCATGGTCCGAGGACTGATATATGCCGAAATTAATTCTGCCTTTTTCGCGTTTGAATACAATCTGTGCCTTGTTGCGATAGAAAAGAGGCGACTGAGCACCCAATATTCTGCGGGGCTTCACAAGGCCTGCAAAGGTGCGGCGAAGTATGGATTGTTTGAGCTTGAGCTGGTCCTGGTACTGAAGGTTTGAAAGCTGGCATCCGCTGCACTTCTTAAGCACCTTGCAGTATTTTGTATTATCCACATAAATCGCCTCCCTGACTTTTGTTCATACATATTGTAACACACATAAATACATATTGCAAAAAAATCTTGATTTAGAATTAAAAATGTACTATACTTAAAATATATGAAATTGATTTGGGAGGCATAAGTATGTCCTTTAAAATACGATTGATATCCCTTGTGGCAGTTCTTGCTATTGTGCTGAGCTTGTGCGGATGTGCAGTAAAAATTGCTCCTCCTGAGGCTATGAGCAGCGAGGACGAGGCACGTTGCATGGGTTTTTCGGCTGTGGATTATGACGGAGAAATCCAGAAAGGCAGCTACGAGTATCTTACAGTTAACATAAAAAGCGACTATGAGTCCGAGGTTCAGTGGAGCTCATCCGACCCCGAAATTGCCACTGTTGACTCAAACGGCAGAGTAGACGGCAAAAAAGAAGGCAAAGTCATTATTACCGCTAAGGTAAAATCCGCCTCTGTGGACTATGAGATGCTGATTACAAAGGCACCCAAGGCTACCACATCCTACTCCACCGCTCTGACTTCAAACCTTGATTATGTATCCCGCAACAAAGCAAGCGGTGACGAAAATAATCTTTATGCAATTATTGTCAATGAGTATGACTGCACTGTGACAGTGTTCACCTATAATTCCAACGGCGATTATAACAAGGCTGTCAGAGCTATGGTGTGCAGCACCGCAAAGTCACCTTTGGTGGTTGAGGACGAGGGCGAGCGTATAGAGCAGGCAATATCCGAAAAGGCACAGTGGGTAGAGCTTAAGGACGGCAATTTCTATTGTTATGCAAGCTATCTGGGTGACCAGCTTATGTTCTGCTCAACTCCTTATTCTGCCGAAGATGCAGGTTCTCTTAAGGTTGAGGATTATAACAAGCTGGGAGCAAAGAACTCAAGCAAAAACATCTGGCTCTCTGCAGCTGATGCCAAGTGGATATACGATAACTGCAAAGAGGGTACGCTGGTACATGTGGTGAATTCCTCAAATTCGAAGAAGTTTTCTCCTCTGGGAACTCCTGCAGGTATGAAGCTTACAGAAAACTCCGCCAGCCTTAATTATGACCCCACCGACAACACAAAGGGCAACCCCTATATAAAGCTTAAGCCTCAGCTTTTCGGTGCAGAGGCAGCAAGCGTCAGAATCGGCAGTGCCTTAGACCTTTACGGCGGCCTTAGTGCAGTTGATACCTGCGGAAACGATATCACATCGAAAATCCGCGTAGATGGCGATATTGATGTAAACAAAGCAGGTACCTATGTTGTAAGCTGCTACGCCACCGACGATATGGGCAGAACTCTGCGTATAGACCGTCAGATTACAGTTACAGATTAAAATACAGTATACACCTCTGCATAGTTTTGCAGGGGTGTTTTTTGTGAGAATAAATATAAATATTTTGCACTTCACAGATATAAGTAATATAATGAATTCAGAACAATAAAGGAGGCATAATATGAAAAAGTTGATTTCTGCTCTGCTTGCGGTACTTATGCTGGTGTCTGTGGGCACTTTTTCTGTGAGCACTGTAATTGCACAAGAGGATTTTCCATCTGATACGCTGATTATCGTCAACGGAAAAGCCGTCACAAAGAATATGCATGTAGAGGACGTCAAAAAGCTTTTTGGCGAGCCTGTGCTGGTGACAGAGTCCGTGTTTGGCGGTTTTGCCTACACATTTTACGGCGAAAACTACAGCGATTATCTTTATCTGGAAACCCTTGCAAACGGGGATATAGCGGTTTTTGCCAGTGTTGGCGAGGGCTTTTCCACAAGATACTATGACTTTGGGGACGAGGATGACTTTTATATTATAGGCGAAAAGGCATGCCTCTCAACCATCGACAGCGACACTGTCTACGGCTTTCTTTACTATAACTACAGTGCAGGCTTGCCCAAGGCTGAGGATATAAATGCAAAGTTTGCCGAAGAAAACCACAAGTATATGCCTATGCTGGCCCAGCATACCGTGCATATGTTCAATGCATTGTCTGTAAACTACGGCTACAATACCCCAATATATTATGACGAGTATACAATGCAGATGTGTCTTCAGCTCAATGACAACAACACCGAAGCATTTTACTACTCATATGACCGTGGATATGGCGGATTTGTGGATATGTATGGTGTTGTAAATTACAGAGACGATGAAACTTATTCGTATCTTCCAAACCCAATGGCATTTGCCGAAGAAGCTCTGAACAGAGAGGTCGATGCGGACAAACGTGCCATTGCTTATACTGTATTTCAAACCCAGGACTATTATTGCAGAAGCTATTGTTGCACCAATCCTCAGCTTTTTGAGGCTCACAAATTGAAGGTAGAGCTTACCGAGGAAGAAAAGAAGACAATAAGCACAATGAAAGAAATGTACTTTGAGTCAGTAGAAACCTTTAATTCTGCCGAAAAGGTCTATGACATAGAGCCTCAGTTTACATCTTTGCCCCTTACAGCAGGCAAACTTAATGACAAAATTGCAGAGGGCTCTCTCGGATATCTCAACACAATACGCTACGGCGCAGGATTGCCTCTTTTAAAGCTTAGTGACGAGCTTATGGCAGGCGCTCAGGCAAAGGCTACCTATACCGTGTTTCTCAGTCAAGGGGATTATGATGTGCCAAACCCCCATTTTCCGCCTAAGGTAGACGGTATATCAGACGAGTATTATAATCTTTGTCAGAACGGTGGTGCCGAAAATCTTTTCTGGGGAGATGCTATCTCCAGCATTTACAAAGCCCTTGATGACGGCTACGGTGACCCCATATATTGCGGACACAGATACAACCTCTTATCTTCGGCGGCTGATTTTGGTATCGGCACTACCAATGATCAGGGTGCCCATAAATTCAGCGGATATCAGAATGTAGATTGCGACTTTGTCTGCTGGCCCTCAAAGGGAGTAACTCCCACAGAGGCTCTGTACCGTAATGCTTTCCAGTGGACTATCAAAACCACAAACAAAAACTACGGCTTTGACATAAGTACATGGGTTAAGGTAAAGCTCCTTAACACAGGGGACGAGTGGATTTTTGACAGGAATAATCCCAGACTTCACAACAGCGGCAACACACTGAGCTTCAGCGATAATTCGCTTTCTCTCTCTAAGGGCAACGTGTACGAAGTCACCATTATGGACTGCATAGATAAAAATACCAATGAAAGAACAAACTACACCTATCGCAGTGCGATTGTCAGCCTTGGAGGTGCTATGAAGCCCATCGAAGGTGTCAGCATATCGGGTAAGGACAGCCTCCGATTAGATGAAAAAATCAGCCTCAAGGCAAAGGTGAATCCCGATGGTGCAGAAAATATTTTTGTAACCTGGGAAAGCAGCAACCCCAAAATCGCTGAGATAGACGGCTTTGGTGTTGTTACACCCAAGGCTTTGGGAGAGGTTAAGATTATCGCAAAATCTCAGGATGGAATTCATTTTGACGAAAAGCTTATTAAGGTAGAAGAAGCGAAAAAGCCAATAGAGCCCACCACAACTCCCGACACGTCACCCTCTGACCCTGCCGAGGATACCCTGCCTCAGCCCACAGATCCTGTGACAAATCCCGCAACAAATCCTGCGGATGACCCGGACGAGACCTTGCCCGAGGGCAGCAGCTCTGCTGATTTGACCCTGCCCGATGCAAGCGAGTCAAATCCCGCCGCTCCTTCCGAAATTCCCTCAGCCCCCTCAGAGGACACATATCTTCTGGGAGATGCAAATACTGACGGAAAAGTAAACATCAAGGATACAACCACAATCCAGAAGTATCTTGCAAGCATACTGGAGCTTGACGAAAATGCCAAGCTTTGTGCAAATGTAAATCTTGATTTGAAGATAAGCATCAAAGACGCCACAATGATTCAGAAATTCGTGGCAAATATACCTGTGGATTATCCTCTAGGACAATATATCAAAAGATAATTAAAAACTTCAGCAAATAAAAAGAGCAGACACGAAAGAAAAAACTTCGTGTCTGCTTTTGATTTTTGCGGTCTGATTACTGGGGGATTTTTGCGTCAGAGCTGAAGAGAACTCTCAGAGTTTCGGCATCTGCCACACCTGTCTGGGGAAGGTCGTTGCTTTCCTGGAAACTGAGGATTGCACCCTCTGTACCTGCACCGTAGTAGGTTGTGGCGCTGTCGCCTTCGCCAAAGCTTAAGTAAAGAAGCTCCACAAGACGATTCTGAATAGCCATAATATCCTCGTGCTCGTCGCCGTATCCGTAAGATGTGGAGTCGGTGATGGTGATGGGATAATCGCCGTTTTCATGGGGAGCATCGGTTGCTTCTGTCTGAGGATTGGTAGCGTTTTCGGGCTTTGTTGCCTCTGTCTGAGGCTCAGAGGGAGTTGTTACTTCCGGTACATAGGTCTCGCCGTCAATGCCTGTTGCATCGGATTTGAAAAGCTTTTTGAGGGTTTCGAAGCTTGCGATACCGCTTGCCTCAAGGCCGTTGGCGGTCTGGAATGCCTTGAGAGCCTCCTCGGTCATATCGCCGAAGTAGCTTGTGGGAGCATCCTCACCCAAATCAAGGAAACCAAGGTCTTTCAGTCTCTGCTGGATGAAAACGATGTTTTCGTCGTCGTCGCCGTTTTTAAAGCTCATATCTTCCTTCAGAGTTATGCCGTAGGCTGAGCTTAAGTCCTTTGATTCTTCTACGGGAGCCTCTACAAAGTTGGGGAACATGCTTGAGAGCAAAAATGCCTGAACACTGACCATGCTTTCGCCCTGACGAAGCAGGTCTGCTCGCTTAAGCTCAAAGACGTTGCCTTTTTTGATGGCGTTTACGGACTGAAGCGACTGGCTTCTGCCGATTCTCTCCATAACCTCCTGAGAGTCAAAGAAGATGAAATCGGGGTTTGAGAGCTTGAGGATATTTTCATCGGCATAGCCGCTTGTAAAGTTCTGAGCAATATTTGTGGTGCCTAAAAAGCTGAGGACAAAACCGTCACTGACAGTACCTGTGCAGGCACAAAGTCTGTTTGCCTCGTCGATGTAAAGGTAGCACATTGTTTTGGATGAGGCAACAGAGGCGGTTTCGCTCTGAGCATCAGAAAGCACACCCATAAGTCTTTCAAAGGCGTCTATGCCCTTCTCTCTGCCGTCCTTCTCGCCGCCCAGAACTGCACCTACGGTTTCGTAAAGGCTTCTGAGCTGGTCCTCGTTTTCGGGATAAAGTGTGGTGATAACAGTGATACCTGCGTCCTTAAGCTTCTTTGTGTCGTCAGCATTAAGTGCATTGTCTGCAAAAACCACAGTAGCACCCGAATTTATAATAAGCTCGGTGTTGGGAGCGGTTTCGCTGCCAACAGAGGTGATGTATTCTGCCATTTCTTTCTGAGTGCAGGAGTCGCTGATGCCTGCAAGCTTAGAGGCATATCCCATATAGCAGATAATGTCTGCAATATTATCGGACAAAGCGATTACCTTGACGGGTGACTCGTTTATCTTAGTGTGACCAACGGTTACGGGGTAGTTGCCGTCGGCACTGCAGCCTGCAAAAACAAGACTCAGAGTCATCACAAGCACAAGGAGCAGGGCGATAAAACCAGTTCTTTTCATGTAAAAACCTCCATATATACTATTAATAAGACAACATTTCTCAATTATAAAACTATATTACTATTTTTTTGAGAGATAGTCAAACAAATTCACCTTATTTTCAGCAATTTACTATATATTACAAGGACTTTAAAAATATTTTAAAAATTTTTTGAAAAAACCCTTGACTTTTTGATTTCGGTGTTGTATAATAACGAAGTCGCTTGAGAGAGCGGCACAAATTAATAGTTGGTGTTGATGACGCAGAGGGTACACCTGTTCCCATTCCGAACACAGAAGTTAAGCTCTGTAGTGCCGATGATACTTGGCTGGCAACGGCCCGGGAAAATAGGAAGATGCCAACACATAAGAGCTTCCACCCAATAGGGTGGTCGTTTTTTTTGCCCGAAAAACAGGCAGGATAAAATAAAAACACCGCAGTCTTACTTAAAAGTCTGCGGTGTAATTTTTTGCCGTAAATTAAATTACTGAGCGTCTGTGTTCTCTGTAACCTCTGCTACAGGAGCAACAGGAGCCTCAACAGGAGCAACGGGAGTCTCAACAGGAGCTGCTACAGGAGCTGCAGCAGGAGCAGCAACAGCGGGAGCTGCCTTCTTTGCAAATACAAACTCCTCAAGTACGAATGCACCGATAACAGCAAGTTCACCGAGAAGGATGAAGAACCAACCAACGTGAACACCTGAGCTGCAACCGTAGCTGCTTAAGTAGCTGGGTACTGCGATGGAAGCGGAGAATGTGATACCCTGGATAACGGTAAGTGTAAGAGCGAGAGCTGCAGTTGCACCTGCCCAGAATGTCTGCTTGAAATAAGCAAGACCTAAAGCGATGAGAGTAAGTACGAATACATACCAACCTCCTGCCTGGAAAAGGTTATAGAATACGGATTCGCTCATGCCCCAGAAAGAAACTGTCTGGTGGAAGTTAGGAACAAATGCACCGATAAGCATAAGTGTAGCACCTGCAAGTGCGATAAGTCCGGGGATATCCTTTACGATTGTCTTGAGTCTGCCGAGGAAGTCAAAAGAACCGATGTTCTTGAAGCAATCAACAAACTCAGCAACTTTTTTCTTGAAGTCCATAGTTAAACTCCTTTCAAATATTCATAATTTGTCAATAATTGACTAACATATATAATAGCCCAAAAAAGTGGCTTTGTCAATGTAACAAAGCCACAAATAAAGCCGATTAATCACGCAAAAATCATATATACTACTGAAAAAAACGCCAGAGAAACCGAACAGATTGATGATACAACCGACAGTACAATGCCTGTCTGATTCATTTTGTTGCTTACTCCGAGAGAGCGTGACATAATGCACATAATCACCGAGAACATAGCCCACGCAAGGGTGCAGATGCAGAACGCCAGCACAGGAATATTAACAAAATCCGTCATGGAAAAGCTCAGCCATTTAGAGGTAAAGAGGTTGACAACTTCTGAAGATGTCATAGCCGCAATTGCCTCGGTAACCGTAAACCCCATGGCAATTATTGCCGATACAATACCCGGAACACCAAAGGCCTTGGCAAACACCAGCCTTCTTTTGGGCACAGTTTGTTCAGTTGTCATTTCCTCACCCCAATCAGCAATCTGTATACAGATTATTTATACGTTGAATCTGAAAAGAACAACATCGCCGTCGTTCATTACATATTCTTTGCCTTCACTTCTTAAAAGTCCCTTTTCTTTGGCGGCTGCCATGCTGCCGCATGCAATCAGGTCATCGTAGGCAATAACCTCGGCGCGGATAAATCCACGCTCGAAGTCAGAGTGGATTTTGCCGGCAGCACCAGGAGCCTTGGTGCCTTTTTTGATTGTCCATGCTCTGACCTCCTGTTTGCCTGCAGTAAGGTAAGAGATAAGACCTAAAAGTGAGTAGCATTCGCCTATAAGTCTGTCAAGACCTGACTCGGAAAGTCCCATTTCAGCAAGGAACATCTCCTTGTCCTCTTTGTCCATCTCAGAGATTTCGGCCTCGATTTCGGCACAGATAGGAAGCACAGCGGCGCCTTCCTCGTCGGCAATCTCCTTGACTCTCTTAAGTCTTGCATTGTCGGTAATACCTTCAGAAAAGTCAGTGTCGCTCATATTTGCGGCGTAGATAACAGGCTTGTTTGTAAGCAAAGCTACGTCAGAGAGAAGTGCGGCTTCTTCTTCAGTGCACTCAACAGCTCTGGCACATTTGCCTTCGTTTAAAGCCTCAAGAACGCGGCCAAAGAAATCAAGATCAGCCTGATATTTTTTGTCAGCCTTTAAAAGCTTCTTTGTTTTGTCGATTCTTCTCTCAATCATCTCAACGTCAGAGAGAATAAGCTCAAGGTTGATGGTCTCGATATCTCTCAGAGGGTCAACACTGCCCTCAACGTGGATGATATCGTCGTTGTCAAAGCATCTTACAACGTGAACAATTGCATCACATTCGCGAATATTGGAGAGGAACTTGTTGCCCAGGCCCTCGCCCTTGGATGCGCCCTTTACAAGACCTGCAATGTCAACAAACTCAATGGTTGCAGGAGTGTATTTGTCGGGGTCGTACATCTCGGCAAGCTTGTCAAGACGCTTGTCGGGAACAGACACAATGCCTACATTGGGCTCAATTGTGCAGAAGGGATAGTTTGCAGACTGAGCACCTGCGTTTGTAATTGCGTTGAAAAGTGTACTTTTGCCTACGTTCGGTAAGCCTACAATACCTAATTTCATTTTATAATTCCTCCGTAAATGAGTGTTAATATATAAGCAACGCCGTAAATAATCGGCTGATGAAGTACATAGATAACAAAGGCATTGGTGCCGAGTATAGACAAGAAACCGATACCTTTTTTATACATGAATGCAGGATATCTGCCCTTTAAAAGCCTGCCTGCGTACACACCCGACAAAAATGCAAAAAACCAGGGAATAAGAGGGAAGTAATCGGAGTAAGCCGAGAAAGGCGAGATAAATCCGAAAGCCATAAAATAGTCTGACTCAAAAAGATTTTCGGGAAGGTTCAGCTTATAAATCCCCTCAAAGCCCAGATAGCCGTGAGGCAGGTTATAGGTTAGTGCAAAAATCAAAAGGCAAATAATCAGCCCTGCCAAAGAATTAAGCTTGAATGGAAGCCTCTCGATAAGTGAATAGACAAGGACCGATACGCCCAGCAGATGAAGAATGCCGAAGTAGATGGGGGCATAGGGCATCACCACAACTGACACAAGAGTAACCACAAGGGATGCACCGATAATGGGTATGCTTCGCCTTAAGTTGGAGCGGCTCAGTGTGCAGGAAATACCGCACATCATAATAAACGCAAAGGCAAAGGCGGGGCTTATGTGGCTGAAAAAGTAAAAGAGTTCTCTTGCCACGGGATAATCGTACATAAAGCCCAGAGTGTACATAGCATGAAAAAGCACCATGCACATTACGCAGAATCCTCTGACCTGGTCGATAAAGTGAATTCGCTTTGATTCGGACAAATTGTCACCTGATTTCAGAAAAATGTTGAAAAAAGCATTTTTGCAGTGTAGTATAGCATTATAACATAAATATGAAAAATAAACAAGTATATTGTGAAAGGAAAGCTTAAAGTGAAACCTAAATACGATTATATTCTTTTTGATTTAGACGGCACACTCTCAGAAAGTGCTCCCGGAATCCGCAAATGTATCGAGCTTACTCTGGATAAGCTCCAAAAACCTCACCCCGATTTATCGGATTACTCAAAATTTATCGGCCCTCCTTTGGCGGATACTTTTTCGCATCTTTGCGGACTTTCTCAGGAAGATACCCTCAAAGCCCTCAGCATTTATCAGGATTTTTACAAAATCCACGGACTTAAGGCAAACAAGCTTTATGACGGTATCGAGGACTTGCTGAGAGAGCTTTCGGAAAGTAATGCAAAAATTGCGGTTTGCTCATCAAAGCAGCAGAAGCCTGCAGATGACGTCTGTGAGCTTTTGGGTATCACAAAATACTTTGATGCTGTCTGCGGCTCTGCCCCCGACGGCAGCCGAAAAGAGAAAGAGGACGTTATTCCGTATACGGTAAATGTTCTGGGTGGCAAAATTACCGACAAAGTAGTGATGATTGGCGACACAAAATTTGACGCCAAGGGTGCAAGGCTCAACAACGTGGATTTTATTGGTGTGCATTACGGCTACGGCACCGAGGAAACCATGCGTGCAGAGGGTGCAACCGTGTTTGTTAATAACACAGTTGAGCTCAGAGAGCGTCTGTTTGATTAAAGTCGGAGGCTGCGGTTAAATTGCATCATTTTCGGCGAACTGTGTTCGCCCGATTATCTTGTGCTTGTCGCAATGGACAAAAATCGTATTCCGTTTTTGTTAAAATCTCTGAATATACAAAAATCTCAAAAAATCCTATAATTTTAGTGAGAGAAAATCGTAATTTTTACGTCTAATATATGAAAGACAAACCTGATTGTGAAGGAGGAAAGATTATGTATAAAAAGATATTAAGTGTTATGCTTGTTTTGCTTATGCTTTGCTCGTGTTTTACCGTTTTTGCATCGGCTGAGGGCGAAACTTCTGAAAGTGAGGAGTTAATAAAGGTTCTCAAAGACGCATACACCGAGCAGTGGCTTGAGGACTACGAAGGACGCGGCGAGGCAGAATATTTTGACGGCACTTTGAACTATTTCAGTTATCTCGGCGAGGCAGGCTGCCATGTTTTTCAGGCAGCAGCTGTACCCGGTGATCCTGTAGCACCTACGGATATAATCGGTGATTATCGTTTTACCGCTTTTATGTGTATGACTTACTGCGACACCAACCCTGCGGCTATGTTTGCCTACAAGGATGGCGAGCTGATGACACTTAAAGAAGCTTATAATAAAGGCTTGGTGGATTTGGACCTGCTTTATGAGCAAACAGATAAGCACGATACCATGGAAAAGCTCAGCGATGAAGAAATACTTGAGAATAAGTGCAAGGAAGCCTTTGTTAAGCAGTATGAACTTATAGGCGATAGTGCTGAATATTCTTATGTTCCCTTTGCAATTCAGTTTAAAAACTATGTTGTGTTCAAGTTGTATCCCATTACGGTATCACCTATGGAAAGCTTCCAGTATTTAGATGGATATCTTTTCTGTGAAGGAAATATTATAGGCAGTGAAAGGGATAATCCCACAGGACTTTATACTATGGATAACTTCGGCAATATCGAAAGCCTTTATAAAACAGTGAGCAAAGGCTTTATTGATTTGGATGAGGTTTACCCTGAGCTTTCAAAAAAGACTGTTATGTATATGTCGGGCGATGTTGATAACGACAAAAAGCTTACCGTTAAAGATGCTACTCTTATCCAGAAGTACCTTGCAAATGTACCCGAAGCTATAAAGAAAGTCGGTGAATTGCAACTTGGTTACTGTGTAATGGAAGTTGACGAGCCTTTTGAGCTGAGAATGTTCGGCGGAACTTCTAAGGTAACGATTAAAGACGCAACCTTTATCCAGAAAAAGGTTGCAAAAATCATCGTGGAAGAAGCCCCCAAGTCTTTTGACCATCAGGCTTTCAATATATCCATAGAGCCGAAAACCGCAAAAGAATACACCCCCGAGGATTTTCCCGAGTTTGAGGTTGAGAAAATCGACAGATTCGACTCGGATATGCTTGATATGACACTTCTCACAGTGTATCTCAAAAACCCCGGCAAGGATAATATTATAGATGCCATGAATTCTATCAGAACCCGTGCAGAGTTCAGCCATATCTCTGCCTGCTACGCGGGTTATGATGCATAAAACTATGAAAGACCGACTTTTATGTCGGTCTTTTTGTATTGTGTGTTGACTATAAAAATAGACTGTGTTAGAATACGGTAAAAGGAGGCGGTTTTGTGACAGACACAGAGGTTTTCGAGAAAAAAGAAAGTATGCCCTTGGAAAGCTGCAGTTTTACCTATACAAAAGAAGAATACCGAGAGGCAAAAAAGCTTTATTTTACACCAATTACAGCTCGTGTAATAATATCCAATATTATTATGGTTGCATTAGTTGTTTACGTGCTGATAAGAGGTGAATTTGATTATTTTGGCGGACTTATGCTTGGCGTTGAGGGTATGGCTTTGTATTTTACTCTTAAAAGTCTGCTGATGGCAAGCAAAAGTTGGAAAATCATAGAGCCTAAGGTTTGTTCTTCTGTATATAGCTATGAGCTTTTTGAAGACTGTATGTTTTTGAAAATCACCAGAGAAGGCGAAACCGTACATTTAAATAAGTTTGAGTATTCCGACTTGCGACAGAAATTTGATACAGGCAAATATTATCTGCTTAATTTGAATAATCAAATTTATGTTATCAAGAAACAGGAACTTGCTGAAAACTCTCTTTTTCACAGCATAAAGCCCAAAGAGCCCGAAAAGCCGAGCAAAGGTATAAGAGCTTGGTCAAAAGTCCTTATGGTGCTCTCAATTGTTGCAGGTGTAAGCGGTGTTATCTGTGGCTTTGCTCTATATTTTGCAGAGGCTTTGCATTGGTGGTATCCTTACATTTTTGCAATTATCCCTATTGTGAGCTTTTTCTTCGGGATATACATGAAGAAGAATTACAACGGCGGTCGAGGTAATAGTCTGGCAGGATTTTTTGCCGCATTGATGATTTTTGCGGTGTTCTTTTGTTCAAACTCTTGGGAGACTACGGATATTCAAAAAAGACAGCAGATTCGCAGTATTGAAAGCTACGCAGGTGTTGACCTTCCTGATACAAGATATTACGAAAGCTATACTGATACCGCAGACGGCATTTATTATACAGATACCATTATGCAGTTTTATAATAAAGACGTCGGGTATCTTGAAAGTGTAATCAAAAGCGATGAAATTTGGTCGCAAACCTATAGTGCCGATACTTCTGAGCTTTTATCAGAAGTGGGTGCGTTCAAAGACTGGGATTTTATATCTGTTTATAACATTACAACAGGCGAGTATAATAAAGTGCCCGAAGATGCAGGTACTTACAATATGGCAGCGATGTTCTACTATATGGGTGATAATGAGCTTTGCGTAACCGAATACAAATATACAAAATAAGCTTTATAAAGACCGACTTTTATGTCGGTCTTTTTCTGTATATAAATCTCCGCTACTGTTACCAAAATAAGTGTAGCGATTTATTTACATCATTTTCGGGCGAACCCGATTACCTTGTGTTTGTCGCAATGGACAAAAATCGTATTCCGTTTTTGTTGAAATCTCCGAATATACAAAAATATCAAAAAATCCTATAATTTTAGTGAGAGAGAATCGTAATTTTTACGTCTAATATATGAAAGACAAACCTGACTGTGAAGGAGGAAAGATTATGTATAAAAAGATATTAAGTATGATGTTAGCTATGCTTATAGTTTGCGGTGCGCTCGCCTTTTCGGTGTCGGCATATACGCCAAGTCTTGAAAGTTTGTTCAGAGACCCTTTCATTGAATATGTTCAGCAGAATGGCTCAAGTGTTGACGAGGAGACTTTGCATATCAATTATATAGGCTCGGCAGGCAAGTGCAGTGTTTACAGAGCGTACTACGGCGAGGTCCGTGGCCTTGAATCCCAGCAGATTATCGGTGATTATAGGTTTACCTACGGCTCCCTTGTAGGCGATGAAGAATCAAACCCCACAGGGCTTTATGCATGGGATGAGTTCGGCTTTGGAATTCTGACTCTTAAAGAGGCTTATGACAAAGGTTATGCCGATTTGGATGCTCTTTACAATAGCGAGGATTACAACTGCGGAATTTACCCTTTGACCGAGACGGAGAAGGAAGCAGTGCTTAAAGAAAAGTGCAAAGAAGCATTTATAAAAGAGTATAATATCGCAACAGAAGACGAAAATGTGTATGTTCGTTTTGCAGTTCAGTTTGAGCATTATGCGGTATTCAGAGCTCACAACGGCAGTGCAAAAGGAAATGAAGTCCGCCAGGGACATACAGATTATTGGCTTTATTCCGATGTTCAATATGGTGACGAAAAGAATCCCTTCGGACTTTACACTCTGGATAATTACGGCAATGTTGATATTCTGGGTAAGGTAATTGACAGCGGACTTATTGAAATGGAAGAGCTTTATCCTTTGCTTTCTGATAAATGGTGCATATACTTAAACGGAGATGTAAACAACGATAAAAAGCTTACAATCAAGGATGCCACTCTGATACAGAAATATCTTGTCAAGTTGCCCGAGGCGATGGATATTGTCGAAAATCATCCTCTGGGTGAATACATAATGGACTATGACTACAATTCTGCCACAACTCCTGATGTTGATATCAAGGATGTAACAAGAATTCAGCAAAAGCTTGCAGGTTACTTCGATTATGAGGAGCGTCAGCCCTTTGAATACGGTCAGATTCTGGTTTTTGTAAGCACCGAGGATGAGCATGTTTATACTCTTGAGGATTTTCCCGAGTATGATTTTGATAACATTGAAAGAGCCGAATACGCAACAGGTATGTATACGTTGGAATTTAGAGGTAGCGGCAAAGACAGTGTAATCGAAGCGATTAATTCTCTTAAGCACAGAGAAGGTAAGGATATCGAGTATATTTGTCCAAATTATTTGTACTATTCGGATTTTTAATATCTTATGGTAAAGGCGGCTTTCACAGAGCCGCCTTTAATTTTTGCAAGAAAAAAACTTAAAAAATATGGTTGACTTTTGAAAAATTATTTGATATATTAAGTAATTGTCGGAAACTGCGGTTTTGCGGTTTCGGATAGTGGTAAAAATGCCGTAAAACCTCGGTTTTTACAAGGTTTTTCTGTGAATTACCAATAAAAAGCATATTTGGTTGTTTGCGGACTATAATACTTATGGTCTGTTGACATACAAAATTTTGAGGAAAGGAGAGAAAAGTTTAATGCCAACCTTTAACCAGCTGGTTCGTAAGGGAAGAGAGGTTTCTGAAAAGAAAGCTAAGGCACCCGCACTCTTAAAGGGCTGGAACTCTAAGAAAAACAGAGCTATCAACCAGAATTCCCCTCAGAAGAGAGGCGTTTGCACAGCTGTTAAGACAGCAACTCCCAAAAAGCCTAACTCAGCGCTCAGAAAGATTGCCAGAGTAAGACTTTCAAACGGAATTGAAGTTAGTTCCTACATTCCCGGTGTTGGCCACAACCTTCAGGAGCACTCAGTTGTTCTTATCAGAGGCGGTAGAGTAAAGGACCTCCCTGGTGTTCGTTACCATATCATCCGCGGTACTCTTGATACTCAGGGTGTAGCTAACCGTAATCAGGCACGTTCCAAGTATGGCGCAAAGCGTCCTAAGAAGGGTAAATAAGGAATTGACATAACTCAAACGAATTTAAATTGATATTTTCGTCTGTATACAATACAGGGTTTTATATAGAAGAGTGAGTCAAGTATATCCGAACCAGCCTAAATCTTTGTATTTTCGCTGCTTTTGAGCGTATCAAACACCCCAAGGCGTCAGCCTTGCGGTATTCTCAGCCGCCCAAAATCAACTGAAACTCCAAAAGATTTAGGTCGAAGAATTTTTGGGGTGAGGATTTTTGACTCAATCGCGACAAAAACGGAGTGAACCCTGACGGGTTCACGAGTATTTTGACAATGAGTGAGCAAAAATTATCCATCAAAAATCTGATTTGGATATACCTGACTCACTCTACCCTCTGTATTGGCGTACGGGAGTTTGTCGCTTTCGAGTACCTATGATATCATTAAAAATTGTGAAGGAGGGAAGTAAAGTGCCAAGAAGAGGTTCCATTGCAAAACGTGATGTTTTGCCCGATCCTATTTATAATTCCAAGCTCGTTACACGTTTAATCAACAACATTATGCTCGACGGTAAGAAGGGTGTTGCCCAGAAGATCGTTTACGGTGCTTTTGAGATTATTAACCAGAAGACAGGTAACGACCCCCTCGAGACTTTCGAGGCAGCTATGGAGAATGTTATGCCTCAGTTAGAGGTTAAGGCTCGCCGTGTTGGTGGTTCTACTTATCAGGTTCCCATCGAGGTTAGACCCGAGAGAAGACAGACACTGGGCCTTCGCTGGTTGACAAACTATTCACGTCAGCGTAGCGAGAAAACTATGAAGGAAAGACTTGCCGGTGAGATCCTTGACGCAGTTAACGGCGCCGGCGGTGCATTCAAGAAGCGTGAAGATACTCACAAGATGGCAGAGGCTAACAAAGCATTTGCACATTACAGATGGTAATAGTTTTCTGTTCAGATTTAGGAGGATTTTATGCCAAGGCAAGTATCTCTTGAAAATACAAGAAATATCGGTATCATGGCTCACATCGATGCCGGTAAAACAACTACAACTGAAAGAATTCTGTACTACACCGGTGTAAACCACAAGCTTGGTGAAACACATGACGGTGCTGCTACAATGGACTGGATGGTTCAGGAGCAGGAGAGAGGTATTACAATCACTTCTGCTGCTACTACCTGCTATTGGAACGGTAACAGAATTAACATTATCGATACTCCCGGTCACGTTGACTTCACTGTTGAGGTTGAGCGTTCACTGAGAGTTCTTGACGGTTCCGTAACAGTTCTCTGTGCTAAGGGCGGTGTTGAGCCCCAGTCCGAGACAGTTTGGCGTCAGGCTGATAACTACAAGGTTCCCAGAATGGTATACGTTAACAAGATGGATATCATGGGTGCCGATTTCTACAGAGTTGTAAAAATGATGAAGGACAGACTTAAGTGTAATGCTGTTCCCATTCAGCTTCCTATCGGTGCTGAGGACACATTCCGCGGCATCATCGACCTGGTAGAAATGAAGGCTGAGGTTTACTATGACGACCTCGGTAAAGATATGCGTGAGGAAGAAATTCCTGCAGATATGCTTGACCTCGCTAACGAGTACCACGAGAAGCTTATCGAGTCTGTTGCAGAACTCGACGAGGCTCTTATGGAGAAATACTTTGGCGGTGAAGAGCTTACAATCGACGAAATCAAGACAACTATCAGAAAAGCTACTATCGACAACCTCATGGTTCCCGTTGTTTGCGGTACTTCTTACCGTAACAAGGGCGTTCAGAAGCTTCTCGATGCAGTTATCGATTACATGCCTGCTCCCACAGATGTTCCTGACATCAAGGGTATGGACATGGATACTGAGGAAGAGTGCACACGTCCTTCTTCTGACGAAGCACCTTTCGCAGCTCTTGCTTTCAAGATTGCTACAGACCCCTATGTTGGTAAACTCTGCTTCTTCCGTGTTTACTCCGGTAAGGTAGAGGCAGGTACAAACGTATATAACTCCACAAAGGATAAGAACGAGCGTATGGGCCGTATCCTTCAGATGCACGCAAACGATAGAAAAGATATCGACTGCTGCTACGCAGGTGACATCGCTGCTGCTGTTGGTCTTAAGCATACAACAACAGGTGATACACTCTGCGACGAGAAGGCTCCCGTAATCCTCGAGTCCATGGAGTTCCCCGAACCCGTTATCCGCGTTGCTATCGAGCCTAAGACCAAAGCAGGTCAGGAGAAGATGGGTATTGCTCTTGCAAAGCTTGCAGAAGAAGACCCCACATTCAAGGCTTACACAGACCAGGAAACAGGTCAGACAATCATCGCAGGTATGGGTGAGCTTCACCTTGAAATCATCGTAGACAGACTTCTCCGTGAGTTCAAAGTTGAGGCTAACATCGGTAAGCCCCAGGTTGCTTACAAAGAAACAATCCGCACCGAAGCTCAGGTTGATGAGAAGTATGCTCGTCAGTCCGGTGGTAAGGGTCAGTACGGTCACGTTAAGATCAAGGTATTCCCCAACCCCGAGAAGGGCTACGAGTTTGTTAACTCCATCGTTGGTGGTGCAATTCCCAAGGAATATATCCCTGCTATCGATGCAGGTATCCAGGGTGCAATGCTTTCCGGTACAGTTGCAGGTTACAATGTTGTTGACGTTAAGGTTGAGCTTTATGATGGTTCTTATCATGAGGTTGACTCTTCTGAAATGGCATTTAAGATTGCCGGTTCTATCGCATTCAAGGAGGCTATGAAGAAGGCTGATCCTGTTCTTCTTGAGCCTATCATGAAGGTTACAGTTATTGTTCCTGATGATTACCTCGGCGATGTTATCGGTGATATCAACTCCAGACGTGGTACAATCGCAGGTATGGAGTCTGACAACGGTATCACACGCGTTGATTCCAAGGTTCCCCTTTCTGAGATGTTCGGTTACGCAACAGACCTCCGTTCCAAGACACAGGGCCGTGGTCAGTACGTAATGGAGCCCAACAGCTATCTTGAGGTTCCCAAGAGCATCGCAGAAAAAATGGCAAAGAAGGAAGGCTAATTTTAGTCCTTACCCATAAACTTTTGCTAAAACTATTGCAATTTTTAGATAGAATTGCTACAATATAAACAGCGAATTTTTTTCGATTAAATTTAAGGAGGAAATTTCCAATGGCAAGAGAAAAGTTTGAAAGAAGTAAGCCCCATATTAATATCGGTACAATCGGTCACGTTGACCACGGTAAGACAACTCTTACAGCTGCTATCACTAAGGTTCTTAACCTCGGCGGCGACGCAGAGTTCGTTGATTACGCAAACATCGATAAGGCTCCCGAAGAGAGAGAGCGTGGTATCACAATCAACACAGCTCATGTTGAGTATCAGACAGAGAGCCGTCACTATGCACACGTTGACTGCCCCGGCCATGCTGACTACGTTAAGAACATGATCACTGGTGCTGCTCAGATGGACGGTGCTATCCTCGTAGTATCCGCTGCTGACGGTCCCATGCCCCAGACAAGAGAGCACATCCTTCTCTCCCGTCAGGTAGGCGTTCCCTACATCGTAGTATTTATGAACAAGTGCGACCAGGTTGACGACGAAGAGCTCCTCGAGCTCGTTGAGATGGAGATCCGTGACCTCCTCACAGAGTACGAGTTCCCCGGCGACGATACACCTATCGTAAAGGGTTCTGCATTCCAGGCTCTTGACAGCGCTTCCAAGGATCCTTCTGCTCCTGAGTATGCTTGCATCCACGAGCTCATGGCTGCTGTTGACAGCTTCATTCCCACACCCGAGAGAAAGTCTGACCTTCCCTTCCTTATGCCCGTTGAGGACGTATTCACAATCACAGGTCGTGGTACTGTTGCAACAGGTAGAGTTGAGAGAGGTACAATCAAGACTCAGGAAGAAGTTGAGATCGTTGGTCTCACAGAAGAGAGACGTAAGGTTGTTGTTACAGGTCTCGAAATGTTCAGAAAGTCCCTCGACTTTGCTGAGGCTGGTGAGAACGTAGGTGTTCTCCTCAGAGGTGTTCAGCGTTCTGAGATCGAGCGTGGCCAGGTTCTTGCTAAGCCCGGCACAATCAACCCCCACACAAAGTTCCGTGGTCAGGTTTACGTTCTTACTAAGGAAGAAGGCGGCCGTCATACTCCCTTCTTCAACAACTACCGTCCCCAGTTCTACTTCAGAACAACAGACGTTACAGGTACAATCAGCCTCCCCGAGGGCACAGAGATGTGCATGCCTGGTGATAACGTTGAGATGGATGTTGAGCTTATCACACCTATCGCTATCGAAGTAGGTCTCCGTTTCGCTATCCGTGAGGGTGGTAGAACAGTTGGTTCAGGCGCAGTTATCGCTATCAACGACTAATTTCAGTAACTTAGGTTTATCCTGATTTACGAAATCCAATATCAAAGCTTTAAAGCGGCTATCCGAAAGGATAGCCGCTTTTTGTAGGTTAGCTGCCTGCAGGCGAATGCTGTAGGGGAGGTTCACAAACCGCCCTGCAAATAAGTATTGATTTTTCCTTTGAAATAGTGTATTGTATATCTATAACTTAGAAAAGGAGAATTTAAAATGGCTGAAGATATGATTATGAACAATGCCCCTGAGGAAGAAGAGGGCAGCATTATCGTTCTTGAGGACGACCTTGGCAACGAGGTAGAGTTCGAGTATCTCGACGTTGTTGACTACGAAGGCGACGAGTATCTTGTTCTTATGCCTGTTGAGGAAGATGAAGAGGCAGAGGGCGAGGTTCTTATCCTCAAAATCGTTTCTATCGACGACGAGCACGAGACTTTCGAGGGTATAGAGGACGAAGAGCTTGTAGACGCTGTTTTCGAGGTTTTCAAGAACAAGTGGAAAGACCAGCTCGATTTCGCTGACTAATTAAATTAATGCAAAAAGAACCCCTGCAAGGATGCTTGTTATCCTCGCAGGGGCTTTTGTTATTTTAGCATATCAAGTGGTGAAACATCGAAAAATTCACACAATTTGAAGAAACAATCCAAACTGATGTCTGTGGCAGGCATAACATTAAATACAACCAATAAATCCCAGATGACGATGCCGGTTTGTGCAGAAATTTCTTTGAAAGATATTCCTTTTTCAACATATAATTTTCTGAAATTTTTGTATATTGCATTATAATATATATTAGTATCCATAATATCACCAACACTATGATAACACTGTGTAAGTTTTAAATCAAGTAAAATCTCATTATAATGTTATCAGAATGTTAGTGAGGTGTTTGCATGCCGACGGATAAAATACAAACAGGTATCAGATTTAAACCTGAGCTTCTTTACAAAATCACACAAGTAGCAAAATACAACCAAAGGTCTTTGAATAACCAACTGGAATATTTGGCTCAAACCTGCGTTCGTGAATTCGAAAAAGAACACGGCGAAATAGAGCTTGACGAAAACGAAATGTATAAAAAATAAGCTACCCCTGCAGACTGACACGCCTGCAGGGGCTTGTTTTCGAATATGCTATTGTAGGGGCAATTCCGGAATCGCCCGTTTCGACCCCGAGGCCGAGCACTGGCGAAAGATATTAATAATTGAATTTTTCGAAAATATTAAGCTTTTTAAGCACCAGATAAAGGGGGATGCCAAGACCAACGCAGGCGATAAGCTCGCCTACTCCCACAAAACCGGCCTGAATCATGAATCCTGTGAAGGTGAATGCTCCCTCAATGTAGAAAAGCTCGATTTCCAGACCGATAATAAGGGCATTGAAAATAACCGGCATCAGAAGGGTAAGCAAAGGAATCTTAACGAACTTGACATTCCTCAGAGCATAGCCGGAAAGACAAGCAAGCAGTGTAGCAAGGGTGCCAAGGACAAGGTCAATTGGCATAACGCCTAAAGTCAGCAGGTTTGTCACCAGACAACCTACTGTAAGTCCCGAAACAGCCGCCGGTGTAAAGCATACAAGTACTGACAAAGCCTCGGCAATTCGTACCTGAACTGCTCCTGTGGCAGATGTTGGCAGAATAAGCTCCTGAGCAAAGCAAAGCACAACGTAAAGTGCCGCAATGAGAGCCGCCTCTGTCAGAAAAACAGTGGGTTTTTTGGGTTTTTGCATATTGAATTTCCTCCGTAGTTTTATTTTTGGTCAGGATTTTGCGAACTGACCGCATCAAGCAAAACATATTATAACTTAGTTTTGTCCGTATTGCAACAAAAAAGAGTCAAGCTCTGATTTTCTGAAAAAGGGTTTAGGAAAGCATTTCATCTCATATAAATAAGTGAGGTGAAGCAGATGTTTGTAATGAGTATAAGTTCAGTAAAAAGAAGCACCCGACTCAAGGTGCTGGCGATATTTTCGGCATTGGCGCTGGCGGTGCTGACAGCGGTGGGGGTGACTCTGGCAACTTCCCAAAGCAAAAAGCCCCATACGGATTTTGAGACAGATATTAAAGAATGCGGGTCTGTCTCAGAGTTTCTCCGAAATCTCAGGCTTGAGCCTCTGAGAGAAGAAAGCAAGAGGGACATTACCCTGCCCGACAGCAGTGACGAGGTGTTTTCGGAGTATTGCGGATTCCTTGAAAAAGCAGGATTCAGACTGATGGAGTTTTCTCGCAAGAGGGTAGAAGAAAGGTACCTTAAGCTCAAGAACAAAACAGCGGACGGCAAGCATCTTTATGCAGTTTTATACACATATAAAGAGCAGGTTATAGGGGCACATCTCACGACGCTGAGCCAAAATGAGCCGCTGATGCAAATATGCGAATTTGTGTAATTTTTCCTTATAAAACTGTGGGAATAGACAAAAAACTGCCATGATTTTTTACGAATTTTTATCTCTATGTTGGTTTTACATAAAATATTTAATTAAACTTTAGCTATTTCATTAATGGTAAATTGCAAAAAAAAGTGCTAAACTATTATCGTGTAAAAAAAGTACTCTGCCTTATTGCATAAATCGGCAGACATGGAGGTTATATTATGGCAAATGTTTCACTGAGACATGTTTACAAAATTTACGATGGCGGCGTAACTGCTGTTACAGACTTCAACCTCGAAATCGAGGACAAAGAGTTTATTATTCTCGTTGGTCCTTCAGGTTGCGGTAAGTCCACAACACTCAGAATGATTGCAGGTCTTGAGGATATTTCCAAGGGCGAGCTTTACATCGGCGACACACTCTGCAACGACGTTGCCCCCAAGGACAGAGATATCGCAATGGTATTCCAGAACTACGCTCTCTATCCCCACATGACTGTTTATGATAACATGGCTTTCGGTCTTAAGCTCAGAAAGCTTCCTAAGGAAGAAATCAGAAGACGTGTTGAAGAAGCTGCAAGAATCCTCGGCATCGAGGAGTACCTTGACAGACGTCCCAAGGCTCTTTCCGGTGGTCAGCGTCAGCGTGTTGCTTTAGGTCGTGCTATCGTTCGTGATCCTAAGGTATTCTTACTTGACGAGCCTCTCTCAAACCTTGATGCTAAGCTCAGAGCTAACATGAGAACTGAGATCAACAAGCTCTATCAGAGACTCGGTACAACATTTATCTATGTTACACATGACCAGACAGAGGCTATGACAATGGGTACTCGTATCGTTGTTATGAAGGACGGCTTCATTCAGCAGGTTGATACTCCCCAGCACCTCTATGATATGCCTTGCAATGAGTTCGTAGCAGGCTTCATCGGTTCTCCCCAGATGAACTTTGTTGACGCAGTTCTCACAAAGAAGGGCTCTGCATACTGCCTCGAGTTTGAGGGTTACAGCATTGAGCTTCCTGCTTCCAAGTCTGCAGGCGGCAAGCTTGACGCTTATGTTGGCAAAGAAGTTCGCTTCGGTATCCGTCCTGAGCACGTTCACGACGAGCCCGACTTCCTTGCAAGTGTTAAGAACGGCAACGGTCTCCTTACATCCAAGGTTGACGTTACTGAGCTTATGGGTGCTGAGATTTACCTCTATGTTAACATCAACGGCGTTCCCCTTACAGCAAGAGTTGCTCCCACATCTACAGCTAAACCCGGCGACACAATCCAGGTTGCTCTTGAGCTCGAGAAGATTCACATCTTCGACAAAGAGACAGAGCAGACAATCACAAACTGATTATAATCTGTACATCCGCTCCGCAGTTTTTACTGCGGAGCTTTTGATTTTGCACGGTTATAGGTGGTGCAAAATGTGTTGTTGGCAGATGTGTATAACGCAACAGACAAGTGTATGTTTTGTATTATCGCTGTATCTGCCGCGTAGTCGGAAGGAGTGCATCTGAAAAGGAATTTTCTTAATTAACCGCCTGATTTAATAAAGACTGTGTAAATAAAAATTTAGTACACCAAGTAATAATCTAATCAGGTGTCTGCTTTACGGCAGAAATTTTCTGCATTTTTACTGCATTTTTACTGCTTTTTTTCTGCCAAAAATCTGCATAATTAAAATTAATTAAAGTTAAGTAAAGTTAATTTAATTAAATTAAAGTTAAATTAATTAAAAAGAATTGAATTGAAATTAATATAAATCAAGTGTTTTGTAATCAATTGACATCAATTCAATTCCTTGCTAAAATAATAACAGAGACTTTTATTTCACAGGAGCATTCAGATGAAACACCTTATTTCCCTTGTTTTAGTTATTCTTACACTTTGTCTGACATTTACTGCTTGCAGCAATTCTGCAAGCACTGACAATAAAGACGCAGCCCTTAACACAGAGGCGACCTCCGCAGCAACAACCACTGCGGAAATCACCACAGCTGCCGAAGCAGAAACCACTATCCCCGAAGAAACCACAGAGGCTGAGGTTTTGTATACCGAGGTGCCCAAAGCACCCCTTTATGCTGATGAGAGCATCACAAATATCCTGCTCATAGGCACAGACAGCAACTCCGACTGGGGCAGAAGTGACACACTGATGGTGCTGAGCCTTGACAATGTTCACGGCAAGATTAAGATGACATCCTTCCTCAGAGATACTCTGGTTACTATCCCCGGCTACGACCCCGATAAGCTTAATGCGGCATACGCCTACGGCGGTGTGGAGCTTTGTATCGAGACGATGGAGTATAACTTCGGTGTTGATATTGACGGCTATGCCATCGTTAATTTCAAGACCTTCAAAGACCTGATAAATGCCATTGGTGGCGTGGATGTGTACCTTACGGAGGACGAAATCGCTTACATCAATGCTCAGGTTGCCCAGAACGGTCAGCCTAACTACATTGCCGAGGACACAGGCGAGGGATATGTTCATCTTACAGGCGGACAGGCTCTCTGGCATGCAAGAAACCGCGGTGGTGAGGTAAACGGTGAGTATTTCTACGGTACCGACTGGGACAGAGTAGACCGCCAGCAGAGGATGTTTGAGGGCATTATAGCAGAGCTTGTAAGCCTAAGCTTTGACGAGGTTTCGGCTATGGCGTATACGGTGCTGCCTTATGTCACAACAAACCTGAGTGCAGGAGAGATTGCAGGCCATATCTCAAACGCTCCTGCGTATCTGGGATACAGTATCGAGCGTGCCACCTTCCCCTGGGATTACTGGACAGACAGCTACTACGATTATGCAGGCTCTGTTCTTGAGATTACAAACTGGAACGCACTGCGTCAGGACGTTGCACGATTTATTTACGAGGACGTTGAATAAAATTTACCCTGAGATTATATGAAAGCTCCGCAGAGAATTCTCTGCGGAGCTTTTGGTTTTATATACACAAGATAAATACAAGATATGGGGGATATGGGCAGAAAATACACCATAAAAAGTGGGAAAAGAGGGAAATACGGCGAGCGTAAATAATACACGCACTCGGGTGTATCGTAAATTTGTGAGAACAAGTGATTTCAAAAAATGATTGCGTATTGGAATTAAAATCAAAAAAATTGCAAAAAATCCGCCAAAGCCCCTTGACTTTGGGAGATTTTTCGCCTATAATGCTAAGATGTAACATTATGGGGGGATTTACCCCTTTTCAGATTTCACAAAGATGTGAAATGAGAAATATATCACATAAATCAGCACTTGTCAAGTGTTAATTTTATGGAAGTTTTTGTTACCGTTTTTTATCCCCTAAGTCGGCTTAGTTTGCGGTAAGTCGGCTGAGAATTTTAAAAAGGAGTGATATGCCTAATGATTAACGCTAAGCCCGTTAAGCTCGGCAAAAGCGAGAGAGTAAGCTTCGCTAATATCGAAGAAGTTATCCAGATGCCTAACCTCATCGAGATTCAGAAGAAGTCTTACCAGTGGTTCCTTGACGAGGGACTCAAAGAGGTATTCAAGGATGTATCGGAGATTACAGATTACTCAGGTAATCTTGTGCTTGATTTCATCGACTATACCTTGGATGTTGACCATCCCAACTACAGTGTAATCGAGTGTAAAGAGAGAGATGCAACATACTCTGCAGCACTCAGAGTTACAGCAAGACTCCTGAATAAAGAAACAGGCGAAATCAAAGAGAGCAATGTCTTTATGGGCGACTTCCCCCTTATGACAGACAGCGGTACCTTTGTTATCAACGGTGCAGAGAGAGTTATCGTATCTCAGCTTGTTCGTTCTCCCGGTGTTTACTACAAGATGGACCACGACAAGACAGGTTTTGAGCTTTTCTCCTCTACAGTTATTCCTAACCGTGGTGCCTGGCTTGAGTACGAGAACGACGTAAACAACGTATTCTACGTACGTATCGACAAAAACCGCAAGATTCCCATTACAGTATTTTTGCGTGCATTAGGTCTTGGCACAAATGCTGAGATTTTAGAATATTTCGGTGATGATGACCGTATCAAGGCAACCCTTGAGAAGGACACAACCGACAGCGTTGAGACAGGCTTAATTGAGGTTTACCGCAAATTAAGACCCTCTGAGCCTCCCACAGTTGAAAGTGCACAGGCACACTTAAACGGCCTTTTCTTCGACCCCAGACGTTATGATATGTCCAGAGTAGGCCGTTACAAATACAACAAAAAGCTTGGTATCTCCCAGAGACTTGCAAATCAGGTGCTTGCTGCACCCATTGCAGACCCCAGAACAGGCGAGGTGCTTGCAACCCGCGGCGAGACAGTTTCCAGAGCTAAGGCTATGGTAATTGAAAATGCTGGTGTTCGCGAGGCTTTGATCGCAGTTGAGGGCAAGGAGATCAAGGTTATCTCCAACAACATGGTTGATATCGCTTGCTATGTTAATTTTGACGCTGACGCTGAGTGCGGCATCAAGGAGAAGGTATACTTCCCTGTACTCTGCGAGATTTTAGATGCTGCTCAGGATGAGGCAGAGCTCAAGGAAATGATTAAGCTCAGAGCTGCTGAGCTTGTGCCCAACCACATTATCCTTGACGATATTTTTGCATCTATCAACTATATGAACAACCTTGCTGAGCATGTTGGTACAACTGACGATATCGACCACCTCGGCAACCGTCGTATCCGCTGCGTAGGCGAGCTCTTACAGAATCAGTTCAGAATCGGCTTCAGCCGTCTTGAGCGTGTTATCCGCGAGAGAATGACTCTTCAGGCACAGGATGTTGAGTCTCTTGCTCCCAACACACTTATAAACATCAGACCCGTAACCGCTGCAATCAAGGAGTTCTTCGGTTCTTCTCCTCTTTCTCAGTTTATGGACCAGACAAACCCCCTTGCAGAGCTTACACACAAGAGAAGACTTTCAGCTCTTGGTCCCGGCGGTCTTTCCAGAGACCGTGCAGGCTTCGAAGTTCGAGACGTTCATTACAGCCACTACGGCAGAATGTGTCCTATCGAAACTCCTGAAGGTCCCAACATCGGTCTGATTTCTTATCTTGCTACTTTCTCCAGAATCAACGAATATGGCTTTATCGAGGCTGCATACAGAAAAATCGACAAGGCAGCAGGCGTTGTTACTGACGAGGTTGTATATATGACTGCTGACCAGGAGGACGAGTTCTATGTAGCTCAGGCTAATACTCCTCTTGACGAGGAAGGTCACTTCATCAACCAGCGTGCAGTTGGCCGTCACAGAGACGAGTTCGTTGAGCTTGACGTTAAGAAGTTTGACTACATGGACGTATCTCCAAGAATGGTTATTTCTGTTGCTACATCCATGATTCCCTTCCTTGAGAACGATGACGCAAACCGAGCACTGATGGGTGCCAACATGCAGCGTCAGGCAGTTCCCCTTATGGTTACACAGAGCCCCTTTGTCGGCACAGGTATGGAGTACAAGGCAGGTACAGACTCAGGCGTTTGTATCCTTGCTGAGGAAGACGGTGTTGTTATGAGCGCAGACGCTGATACAATCCGTGTTCAGTACGACTCCGGCAGAATCAAGGAATTTGAGGTTATCAAGTTCTTACGTTCTAACCAGGGCACTTGTATCAACCAGATTCCCGTTGTTGTTCGTGGCCAGAGATTCAAGGCAGGCGAGGTTCTTGCTGATGGTCCTGCTACAAAGGACGGCGAGATTTCTCTCGGTAAGAACGCACTCATCGGCTTTATGACCTGGGAAGGTTATAACTACGAGGATGCTGTTCTTATTTCCGAAAAAATTGTTAGAGATGATGTTTACACATCTATCCATATTGAAGAGTATGAAACCGAAGCAAGAGACACAAAGCTGGGCGCTGAGGAAATCACACGCGATATCCCCAACGTTGGCGAGGATATGCTCAAAGACCTTGATGAGGATGGTATCATCCACATCGGTGCTGAGGTTCATGCAGACGATATCTTAGTCGGCAAGGTTACTCCCAAGGGTGAGACCGAGCTTACTGCTGAGGAAAGACTCCTCAGAGCTATCTTCGGTGAGAAGGCAAGAGAAGTTAGAGATACTTCTCTCAGAGTTCCTCATGGCGAAAGCGGTATCGTTGTTGACGTTAAGGTATTCACACGCGATGACAGCCGTGACGAGCTTAAGCCCGGCGTTAACAAGGTTGTTCGTGTTTACCTTGCTCAGAAGCGTAAGATTAGCGTTGGTGACAAGATGGCCGGTCGTCACGGTAACAAGGGTGTTGTATCCCGTATTCTTCCTGTTGAGGATATGCCCTTCCTTCCCGACGGTACTCCTCTTGACATCGTTCTTAACCCCCTTGGCGTTCCTTCCCGTATGAACATCGGTCAGGTGCTTGAGGTTCACCTTGGCTATGCTGCAAAGGCACTTGGTCTTAAGGTTATGACTCCTGTATTCGATGGTGCTCATGAGCAGGATATCTTTGACGCTTATGATGAGATGCGTGCAAAGAGCGAGCGCGGCGAATATCCCGACAAGTCTGAGGTTGTAGGCATCGACTTTGGCGAGTGCCTCAGACAGAACGGTATCACAAAAGACTGCAAGACATGGCTCAAGGACGGTAGAACAGGTGATTACTTCGATAATCCCGTAACAGTTGGTTACATGTACTACCTCAAGCTCCATCATCTTGTTGACGATAAGATTCACGCAAGAAGCACAGGTCCCTACTCTCTCGTTACACAGCAGCCTCTGGGCGGTAAGGCTCAGTTCGGCGGACAGCGTTTCGGTGAAATGGAAGTTTGGGCACTTGAGGCTTACGGTGCAGCTTATACACTTCAGGAAATTCTGACAGTTAAGTCTGACGACGTTGTAGGACGTGTTAAGACATACGAGGCAATCGTTAAGGGTCAGAATATCCCCATGCCCGGTATCCCCGAGTCCTTCAAGGTTCTTATCAAAGAGCTTCAGTCACTTTCTCTTGATGTTCGTGTTCTTGACAGAGATGGCGAGGAAATCGACCTTAAGCAGAAGTTCGACGAGGACGACGATCTGATACCCGCAACCGATATCGACCTTCCCGATGAGGGCGTAATGACATCCGATATGGAGGGCTTTATGCTTGATGAAGAAGGCGAAGAAGGCAATATGTTCGACGAGAGCTCACTTATTGATGACTCCGACGACTTTGATTTTTACGATGACCACGGCAGTGACGAATTTTAATTGGAGGTAAAAGCTAATGGATAATACTGTTTTTGATTCTATAAAAATCGGCTTGGCCTCTCCTGATCAGATCAGAGCTTGGTCACACGGCGAGGTTAAAAAGCCCGAAACAATCAACTACCGTACACTTAAGCCCGAGCGCGACGGTCTTTTCTGCGAGCGTATCTTCGGACCTACCAAGGACTGGGAGTGCCACTGCGGAAAGTACAAGAGAATCCGCTTCAAGGGCAAGGTTTGTGACCGCTGCGGTGTTGAGGTTACACGTGCAAAGGTAAGACGTGAGAGAATGGGTCACATCGAGCTTGCTGCTCCTGTATCCCACATCTGGTACTTCAAGGGTATCCCCTCCAGAATCTCTCTTATTCTTGATATTTCTCCCAGAATGCTGGAGAAGGTTCTCTACTTTGCTCAGTATATCGTTACAGATCCCGGCGATTGCCGTGACCTTATGAAGATGCAGTTCTTAAGTGAGCGCGAGTATTCCGATATGCGTGAGAAGTACGAGGACGACTTCAAGGCAGGTATGGGTGCTGAGGCTATCCGCGACCTTCTCAAAGAAATCGACCTTGACAAGCTTTCTACTGAACTCAAGGAAGAGCTTGAGGATGCATCAGGCCAGAAGAAGGTAAGACTTCAGAAGAGACTTGAGGTTGTTGAGAGCTTCCGTATGTCAGGCAACCGTCCCGAGTGGATGATTCTTGACGTTGTTCCCGTTATTCCCCCGGATATCAGACCTATGGTACAGCTTGACGGCGGACGTTTTGCAACTTCTGACCTTAACGACCTTTACCGTAGAGTAATTAACAGAAATAACCGTCTTAAGAGACTTCTTGAGCTTCAGGCTCCCGATATCATCATCCGCAACGAGAAGCGTATGCTTCAGGAAGCAGTTGATGCACTTATTGACAACGGCAGACGCGGCAGACCTGTTACAGGCCCCAACAACCGTGCTCTCAAGTCACTTTCTGATATGCTTAAGGGTAAGCAGGGCCGTTTCAGACAGAACCTTCTCGGTAAGCGTGTTGACTACTCCGGACGTTCTGTTATCGTTGTTGGTCCTGAGCTTAAGATGTACCAGTGCGGTCTTCCCAAGGAGATGGCTCTGGAGCTCTTCAAGCCCTTCGTTATGAAGCGTCTTGTTGAGACTAAGGCAGTTCAGAACATCAAGGCTGCAAGAAAAGCAGTTGAAAGAGCAAAGCCCGAGGTTTGGGACGCACTTGAGGTTGTAATCAAGGGCCATCCCGTTCTCCTCAATCGTGCTCCAACACTTCACAGACTTGGTATTCAGGCATTCGAGCCTGTTCTTGTTGAGGGTAGAGCTCTTAAGCTCCATCCCCTTGTTTGTACAGCTTACAACGCTGACTTCGACGGCGACCAGATGGCTGTGCACGTTCCCCTTTCTGCAGAGGCTCAGGCAGAGGCAAGATTCCTCATGCTTGCTGCAGGCAACCTCTTAAAGCCTTCTGACGGTCACCCCGTTGCTGTTCCTACACAGGATATGATTCTCGGTTCTTACTACCTTACACTTGATAAGGATGGTGAGCCGGGCGAAGGCAAGGTATTTAAGGATGTGGACGAGGCTATGATGGCTTACTCCACAGGCTATATCACACTTCATTCCAAGATTAAGGTAAGACGTACTGCCGTTATTGACGGTGTTGAGCGTTCTGCTTTAGTTGATACAACAATGGGTAAGATCATCTTCAACAATCCCATTCCTCAGGACCTTGGCTTTGTTGACAGAACTAACCCCGACAATTTGCTCAAGTTTGAGATTGACTTCCTTGTTGGCAAAAAGCAGCTTGGAAAGATTATCGACGCTTGTATCAAATATCACGGCACAGAGATTACTGCAAGAGTTCTTGATGATATCAAGAGCCAGGGCTACAAATACTCTACCCGTGGTGCTATTACCGTTGCTGTTTGCGACGCTATCATTCCTCCCCAGAAGAAGGAAATCTTAGCTCAGGCTGAGGTAGATGTTGACGCAATCCGTGACGAGTATATGATGGGTCTTCGTTCCGATGAGGAGAGATACACCGAGACACTCAAAATCTGGGAAAAGGCTACAAACGATGTTACTTCTGCACTTCAGAAGGGCCTTGACCGTTACAACCCCATCTTCATGATGGCAGACTCAGGTGCTCGAGGCAGTATGAGCCAGATTCGTCAGCTTGCAGGTATGCGTGGTCTTATCGCCAACACATCCGGTAAGACAATCGAAATCCCCATCAGAGCTAACTACCGTGAAGGTCTTAACATTCTCGAATACTTTATTTCATCCCGTGGTGCTCGTAAAGGTCTTGCTGATACAGCGCTTAGAACTGCTGACTCAGGTTACCTTACTCGTCGTCTGGTTGACGTTTCTCAGGAAGTTATCATCCGTGAGGACGACTGCCATACCACAGAGGGTCTCGAGGTGTTCGATATCAAGTCAGGCAAGCAGGTTATCGAGGATATGCACGAGCGTCTTATCGGCAGATACCTTGTTCATGACTTCAAGGACGAGAATGGCAACGTTCTTGTTTCCAAGGATACAATGATTACAGACGCTGAGGCTACACTTATCGTAAACTCCGGTGTCGAGAAAATTGAAATCCGTTCAGTGCTCGGTTGTCACTCTAAGCACGGCGTTTGCCGCAAGTGCTACGGTGTTAACCTTGCAAACGGTCAGCCTGTTACTGTTGGTGAGGCAGTTGGTATCATCGCTGCTCAGTCCATCGGTGAGCCCGGTACTCAGCTTACAATGAGAACCTTCCATACAGGTGGTGTTGCTTCTGCAGAAGATATCACACAGGGTCTTCCCCGTGTTGAGGAGCTCTTCGAAAGCAGAAAGCCCAAGAGCCTTGCTATTATCTCCGAGATTGACGGTGAGGTTCGCTTTGAGGATATCAAGAACAACCGTCACGCTGTTATCTACAACAAGGAAACAAATGAGGAGAGACAGTATCTCATTCCCTTCGGCTTCCGCGTTAAGGTACAGGAGGGTCAGATTATCAAAGCAGGTGACAAAATCACCGATGGTGCGGTTAATCCCCACGATGTTCTTGCAATTCTCGGTCCTCAGGCTGTTCAGGATTACCTCATCAGCGAGGTTCAGTCAACTTACCGCTTACAGGGTGTTGATATCAACGATAAGCATATTGAGGTTATCGTTCGCCAGATGATGAAGAAGGTTAAGGTTGACGATCCCGGTTCAACAGATTTCCTCGGCGGTCAGATGTACGACAAGAACGAGGTTATCCACGCAAACAGAGAAATCAAGAAGCGTATCGAAGCAGGCGAAGAAGGCCTCAAGGAAGCAAGCTGGACTCAGCTCCTCCTTGGTATCACAAAAGCCTCTCTTGCTACCGACAGCTTCCTCTCTGCTGCTTCCTTTCAGGAAACAACAAGAGTTCTCACAGATGCCGCTATCAAGGGTAAGGTTGATCCCCTCATCGGCCTCAAGGAGAACGTTATCATCGGTAAGCTGGTACCCGCAGGTACAGGTATGCGTCGTTACACCGACGTTGAGCTTGAGGAGAATTTCATCCCCCAGGCACCTACAGCTCCCACTGAGTAATAAACAAAAATACGGGCACAGTTTTATGCTGTGTCCGTATTTTTTCGGGTTAGCCACGGGTTAGCCACCCGAGGGCGTATCGCCTACGGATAGATTAAATTTTGAGGCAACCTTCCATCAACGGCGGGGCGGTTAGCTACCGCATGGCAACTCCGACTACGGAAAAGTAAAATATATATTTTATCTTCATCAACGTCGGGTTGAATATAAATAAAAAATACGTAAATTGTAGGGGAGGGCCTCTGTGCCCTCCCATTACTTTTCCTCAACGGTAAATGTATCATATGTTTTTAACCCATTGTTTATAGTTGGTCAGAACAGACAATTATGATGCTTTGAATTTGTTTGAATTTCTGAATTTACAAAAAAGATTAAAAATCGTATAATTTTGGTGTGAGTTTTCGCAGATTATTACGTCTAACAGATGAAAAGCAAAAACATATTTAAAGGAGGCTTTGCTATGAAAGAACTTAAGAAAATCTTATGTATAACACTTGTGCTTTTGATGTGTTTCGGTGCAGTGTCACCGGCAGTGTCGGCAATCCGCGACACTGATGCTCCTGAGATTCTGTATAGGGATGTTATTTCTGAAACACTTGGTGAAAGATTTAAGGATTATAACTACAAATTCCTGCATGCTTATAATGCTGACGGCACTGCTCCTCAGGGAGAAGAAATGCCTGATTATGTTGTGGGTCAGCTTGCGATAAATAAATCTGACGATGAGGTAGTAGAGCTATATCTGGGTGACTATTATTTTTATCAGAGCTATTATATCGAGCATTTTAAGCTTAAGTATTTAATTTACTCATCTGCAGAAAACAAGTGCTATTCTTTTGAAGAAGCCTGGGATGCTCAGCTTCCCAACATAGAGAATGTTTTTGCGATGTTTGGTACAAAGATTAAGAATGACAACACATATATTAAGGAAGTTTATGGGGTGCTTGGCTGGGATGCAAGCTCTGATGAGTATATTTATGATTTTATAACATCCTACAATGCCGACGGTTCCACCGTTGACGAAGGTGCAACGCCGGATTATGCCGTTGCGTTTGCAACCGTAAACTGTTTCTCTACGGCAGAAATTAAGGAGACAATCGGAAATTACTCGTTTTATTCTCCCAATATCTACAGTCCGTACAGACTGGGATATCTGATTTATTCTTTCGAGGACAACAAGAGCTATTCTCTCCGTGAGGCTTGGGATTTGAGACTTCCCAATGTAGAAATTGCTCTTGCAAAGGTAGGCACAAAGGTCGGTTTTTATGCCGAAGAATTTGAGAAGTTCTTTGCTCCTTACAGAGAGGAAGAAATCACAGACCCTCAGTATCCTTGGTACGGCTATTCAGAGCTTTATTACTACAACAGCTTAACAGGCGGCAGTATAGAAATGCCTGAGTCTACTCCCGACTATGTGTTGGTGGATGCGACTGCCTATCATTGTCCTCCTGCTTATAAACACGAGGTTATAGGCGGTTATGTGGTGTCAAGCTCTTGGGGTATTCCCGAAGGTATTACCTATTATGTGTATACTCCTAAAGATAACAGGATTTACACCCTCAAAGCGGCTTATGACGCAAAGCTTGATGGTATTATGAATGTGTTCACAGATTATGGTCTGGGCTTCCTTTTGGGAGATATGGACGATGACCAGAAAATTACTATTAAAGACGCCACATATATTCAGAAAAGCCTTGCAAATTTCGAGGGTTTTGACGTTGACAAAAAAGATCCGAGTATCCCTGACTGGGTGGTTATAGGTATGGCAGATTTTGACTTGAACGGCAAAATTAACATCAAAGACGCCACCGCAATCCAAAAGCATCTGGCAAAAATCAGTTAATGTTTTTAAAGTATAACAAAGCGGACACAGTTTTATGCTGTGTCCGTTTTTTTCGGGTTAGCCACGGGTTAGCCACGGGTTAGCCACCCGAGGGCAAGTCGCCGTTAGCCACGGTGGGCAAGTCGCCTTTGGAAAGCTTACAGAAAAATCAAACCCCGCTTAACGGCGGGGTTTAAAATTATATCAACCTTTATTGTAGGGGAGGTTTGAGTTTGATGATGTATCGCTTACGCGAAATGATGTCGTTTCACTAATGATGTTTTGCGTTGCAAAATGATGTATTTGCTTTCGCAAATATTTTGGTGGCACACTGCGTGTGCGATTATAGTTTAAATTTTAATAAAATGCCTTCCCGTGGCTAACGGGCGGGCTATATTTTATATCCTATGTCTACTGTAAGCGAGGGGTTTCATTCCTACCGAAAAATTACGTTAGTAGATTAAAATTTAACACCATTACTGAAGTGTGATGATTTCTGAGCTGAAGGGTTTGAGGTTTATCTGGAGATTTCTGCCTCTTTCGAAAACATTGAAGCATTTGTCAGAAGCAGAGATGTTAACTGCCACCACGCAGCTTTCGCTCTGGGTATTGCGTGAGTAAACCAGAGCCTCGTTCTCCAAATGAAGCTGCTTGTAGTTGCCGTACTTAAGGGCGTTGGAATTTTTGCGGATTTCGGAAAGCTCTGCAATATGCTCAAAAAGCTTTTTGCCCTCCTCGGTAACCTCAATATCATCCCAACATGGTCTTAAAGGTGCGTCAGAGTGGTTTGCCTTTTCGCCTTTTATGCCGTACTCGCTGCCGTAATAGATAGAGGGAGTACCCGGCACAGTGAAGAGCATGGTGTAGATATTCTTGAGATTGTCGGTGGATTTGAGGTAGCTTGCAAGGCGGTTGATGTCGTGGTTATCCACGAAGTTATAGAGCACTAAATCCTTGTAAAGTCCCCAGTCGCCGTATTCGCGGAGTAAACCATGGGCAGGCTCAAACATATTTTTATCATTGATGCCCGAGTAATAGCCCTTGTGCATCTCGTAGTTTGTAACGGAGTGGAGCATTTCGCTATTTGCCCACATACGGTAGTCGCCGTGGATAATCTCGCCCATAAGCCAGAAATCGGGGCGTCTCATAAGGGTGTGCTGACGAAGTCGCTTGAAGAAATCACGGTCAATGCAATCTGCTGCATCAAGTCGAAGTCCCTTAATGCCGAATTTGTCAATCCACATATCCACACTGTCCAGCAGATATCTTACAACGTCCTCGTTTTTCAGATTAAGCTTTACAAGCTCCTCGTGTCCCTGCCACGCATCATAGTGAAAGCCGTCGTTGTAGCTGTTGTTCATATCAAATCTCAGTCCCGAAAACCAAGAGCAGTAGGGTGATGCCTCTCGTTTTGCCTTGACGTCCTTAAAGGCAAAGAAGCTTCTGCCGACGTGATTGAACACACCGTCCAAGATTAGGTCTATGTCGTTTTCCTCAAGCTCTTTGCAGACTTTCTCAAAGTCCTCATTGTTTCCCAGACGTGTATCAAGCTTTCTGTAGTCTGCGGTGTCATAGCCGTGATAAACAGACTCAAAAACAGGGCCGAGATAAAGAGCGTTTATGCCTAAGCTTTTCATATGGGGGATATGCTCGGATATTTTATAAATCCTGGCAGAGGCAGTTTTGTCGCCCTCATTTTTTGCGGGTGCTCCCGTAAAACCAAGGGGATAGATGTGATAATAGATACTCTCATTTGCAATATAAGTTTTCATAATTTCCTCCTGTATATACCGATTAGTATAATGATATTATAAAATAAGGGGAATATCCCCCATAGAAAAGCCGTGATTAAGAATAGATGCCGTAAAGAAACTGTTGTCTGAAGCGGTAAATGATTTCGTCACTGAGAAAATCTTTGTCGCCTGTGTGCAGATATGCGCTGATAGCGGCATGTGCGGTGCCGATAAAGGCAGTGGTGCACAGAATCTCCTTGCCCTTGATGTTGCCAACGTGCATGGCGGCAATATTGAACACATTTGTGAGAATTTCCGACTCCTTCTCGATATATTCCTTAGAAAGACGATAGGATGTATCCTCGCCAATGCGGTTGAAGTTGCTCATTTTGCACATCATAAAGTCAGTGTTACTAAGTGCATAGTCAAAATAAACCCTCATCAGCCTGAAAAATGTCAGTGCGATGTCCTCGGGCAGAGATGCTGCGTTTTGGATATCCTCTAAAAATCTGTTATAGTGGATGTTGAGTATCTCAGAGAAAAGCCCCTCTTTAGAGCCGAAATAATAGTACATGGTAGGCTTTGTGATGCCTGCCGCCTGAGTAATCTCGGCAGTAGACACGGCATCGTAGCCTTTTTTGGCAAAAAGTGCGAGAGCAGTGCTGAGGATTTTCTGACGGTTATCGGTTGATTCAGTCATGATTGTCACCTCCGACGATGATAGTATACCAAACGGTATACAAAATGTCAAGCAAAAAATTCAGCCGTCGGTTTTTATCCGGCGGCTGAGTGGGTTATTAAAGATTATACATTTCAGTAATATAGGCTTTGAGCTTGGGCGAGAGCATCTGAGTAAGCTCCTCGGGGTTGTCGGGCAAAGCAACAATAAGCTGATTGCCTGAGCGGATAAGGTAGCCCTCGTTTTTGCCAACGGTGTTAGA
This sequence comes from Oscillospiraceae bacterium, assembly GCA_015066245.1. Taxonomy (GTDB): domain Bacteria; phylum Bacillota; class Clostridia; order Oscillospirales; family Acutalibacteraceae; genus Ruminococcoides. Next base: position 51,567 of record SVOS01000001.1, on the reverse strand, counting down.
GAGCTTTCTGACGTCGCCTATGGTAACCTTTGTAGATGCAAGAGCTCGTGAAAGCACGTCTGAGAGCCTGTTTTCGCCTGAGAAGCCTAAGCCGCCGATAATGAATACCAGATTGCAGGTTTTGAGTGCGGTGGTGAGCTTTTCGCCAAGCATCAGAGGATTTGTGGAGGCGCTGACAGTGTGCAGCTCGCATCCTATGTCCTTGAGAGCTTTTTTCAGTGCTTTTTCAGAGTATCCGGTTTTTCGGGCAAGATAAAAAACAAGATTGCATTTCATAGTAAATCACCTTGACTTTTACTGAATTTCCTGAGCTTGTGTTGTTAATTCTGTGGCATCAACCACGGGAGAAGTGGTCACTACTGCCTCGGTGGGTTCGGTTTTGGGAGCCTCGGTTACGGGAGCAGTGGTTGGTGCCTCGGTTACAGGAGGCAAGGTTGTGGGAGCCTCGGTTTCAGGGGGCTCGGTAACAATAACCTCAGGCTCTGTTTCAATAATCTCGGGCTCGGGAGCTTCGGTGGGAGCAGTGGTTGGCTTTGTGGTAGGCTCGGTGGCATTAGGCATAAGCTTTTTGTCAAATATAGGCTTGACCACAAGGTTCTTGGTTACGTTTGTGTATTTGCTGTCCCAGCCCTTGAACACAAAGTAGTATGTGCCGTCAGCAGTTTTACGTGGATTTTCTTTGGGGGCTTTGGCGTCTCTGCCTTCTTTGATAATCTGTGTGGAGATAACCTTGCCGTTGCCGTCCATAAACTGAACAGTGTAGGTTCTGCTCTGCTTCATATAGGTAACTTCTTCGTTGCCCTCAAGCTTGCCCTCACCGTCATACCAGGGGGTGTTGCCTGCGACATATTCATAAGCAAAGGATGAGCTTGCGATATTGACAGGAGCCGATGCAATGGCAGATTCGATGTATTTGGACACGTCCTCGTTGTCTCTTACCTTACGGGCGACTGCGATGGTACGCATATTCTCTACTTCATAAGAGCAGGTAGAGAGGGTAAGGAGCTGGTCATTTTCGTTAATGGGAACATTGATGTCCAGATAAGAGCGGATTTTGATGTTGTAAACGAAGTTCATGAATCTTGCAGTGGAGTCAAAATCTGCAATAAGGTAGTCAAAGACATTGTCAAGCTCGTTGGATACGTCAATCTTCATCAGCGCGAAGATAACATAATCCTGAGAACCCTCGGGAGTGTCAATGGTTACAATAGGTGCAGACTTGTAGAACTTGGGGTTGCCCTTTGTTCTGCCGTCGTTTCTGGCGTAGTTTATAAGCTGGCCGAACATGGAGTCGTCGCTGCCCATGTTGTGACCGTGAAGGATAAGATTCTTGGACTTTACACTGTCGAGACAGCGATAGTCCACAAAAATGCTGCCAAAGTCGGAGTAGTCCTTCTTGTAGTTGCGGTAGAGGTAGAACTGATTTTCGGCGTCATCGCCCTTGTGCTCAAGGACGGGATAATCGATTTTGGTGCCGTCAATCTTTACCCATGCAACGATTTCTTCGTTGACCTTTTTAAGACCGGGCCAGTTTTTGTCAGAACCCTTGATAACCACAACCTCACCCTCGTCGTTAGTAGCGTAAACTACCTCGTCGGTGGTGGCGTAGAAGATATCCTGGATTTCGTTTATTATGCTTTGATTCTGAGCAGGTGCAAATACATAGAAGTTAAGCAGCATAACTGCACCCGCAACAAACACGCCTATGGCAATCAGGACAATCAGCTTGCGTACTATATCCTTGGCTGTGTCGCCCTTGCAGGGAATAAAGCTCAGGAAAAAGTTTTTGGCTCTTCCTTTTGGCTTTAAGTATTTTGTAGCTTTTTTATCAAGAATAATGGTGCCTTCGGGGTATTTCTTGAGGCTTTCGTTGATGATTCGCTCGGCAGTGCGTACTGCATCCGCAATAAAGTCCCCAAGGCTTATGTCCTTGTCCTCTACGGTCTCAAATGCAGGCAGAACGGTGAACCGCTTGCCGATTGCATAAAAGCAGTAGCCGGGGATAGGGGTGCCTTTGCACTTGAAGGAATGGACGTTGACGTGATTCTCAAGAGTCATACCGTCATTTTTGTAGGGGATGGAGCAGTCCATAGCATCCTCAAGCATGGCCATAATGGGAGTGAACAAGTCAACAAAAGAGGAGCTGTCCTCGGTATCTACCGCATTTATGAACAGATATCCCTCAACAGAATCGTCATTGGCGATGTTGTCCGCAAAAGCCTGACAGAGCTTTTTGGGGTTGCGGTCAACCTCGGTTTTGGTAATAATATGAGCATTTGTGTCCTTGTCCAGTTGGCTGAATATAGATTTAGCCTGAGAGTTGAAAAGACTTATTTCGTCTTCCGTTCGTCGTAAAGAAAATAGCTCAACTCGTCTCATATATCCTCCTGTTTATAGGTGAAAAATCAGATTTCGGTGATTTCTACGTTTTTGATTGCATCCTCCAAAAGCTCGTCAAAGCCTGCTTCTTCCTCGGCAAATTTAACGAACTTGAGAACAGGTCTTGTTCTGGGGTGCTTGGGGGTGAAAATTGTGCAACAATCCTCGAAAGGCTCGATAGAGGTTTCGAAGGCGTCAATTTTGCGGGAGATTGTGATGATTTCTTCTTTGTCCATACCGATAAGAGGTCTGAAAACAGGCATGTTTGCTGCTTCGTCGGTGCAGGCAATGGCGTGGATTGTCTGGCTTGCAACCTGACCCAGACTTTCGCCTGTAATCAGTGCGGTGCAGTTGTAGTCCTTGGCAATACGCTCTGAAATCTTCATCATCAGACGGCGCATAATAATTGTGAAAAGCTCCTCGGGGCAATCGTCGCGGATTTTTTCCTGAAGCTTTGTAAAGGGTACGGTAACCATGGTGATGCTGCCGCTGTAACGGCTGACAATCTTAAGAAGCTTTTTTACTTTTTCGAGAGCACGCTCGCTGGTGTAGGGAGGGCTCTGAAAATGTACGGCAGTAAGTTTTACGCCTCTTTTTGCCATCATATAAGCCGCAACGGGAGAGTCGATACCGCCGCTGATGAGTATGCATCCGTGACCGCCTGTGCCAACGGGAATACCGCCTGCGCCCTTTTTGCTGTTGCCGTGAATATATGCCGCAAAGTCTCTTACCTCAACGGTAACCTTGACCTCGGGGTTGTGAACATCAACTGTAAGATGGGGGAATTTCTCTAAGATAACTCCGCCCAGCTCTATACAAATCTCAGGGGATTTAAGTGGGAACTTTTTGTCGCTGCGTTTTGCCTCAACCTTGAAGGTCTTAGCCTCCATGAGAATATCCTCAAGATATTCGGGAGCCTTTCTGTAGATATCCTCCATGTCCTTTTCGCACACGCAGGCTCTGCAAAAGCTTACGATACCGAAAACTCTGGAGATTGCGTCCTCTACCTTATCCATGTCAACACCCTTGCTCTCGGGGGTTACGGTAATGGTGGACTGGGCGATGGTGAGCTTGAAATATCCTAAGCCGTAAAGGGCTTTTTTGATGTTTTTCTTAAGCACATCCTCAAATGTGCGGCGGTTAAGTCCCTTAAGGGCGATTTCGCCTAACTTGATTAAAACTACTTCTTTCATTATCTTTTCCTCTGTAATGTATTAAGTCCCAGCATAAGGGCGTCAAGGAGCATGTCTGCGTCCTCGGTGGTGGAGTTTTTCGAAAAGCTTACTCTGATTGCACTGTCGGCAATGTCATCCTCAAGTCCCAGAGCCTCAAGAACGTGGCTTTTGCCGCCCTTTGAGCAGGCGCTGCCCGAGGATACATAGACATTATGCGATGCCAGATGATGAAGCATGGTTTCGCTTCGGATGCCTTTTGCCGAAAAATTGAGGATATAGGGGGTTGCATCCTCCGGTGAGTTTATAATTATATCATCAAAACGCGATAGTTTTTGTCTGAGATAGGTGTTAAGGGCAGAAATTTTCTCGTAATTTTTAAATACGTCAACTTCCTTTGCGGCTACGCCGAATGCACCGATAAGAGGCAGAGCCTCGGTGCCGGGACGGATGGAATTTTCCTGCTTGCCGCCAAAGGTACGGGGAAGAATACGAACGCCTTTTCTTATATACAAAGCTCCAACGCCCTTGGGGCCGTGGATTTTGTGAGAGCTTATGCTCATCAAATCGCACTTAAGAAAGCTTACATTCACAGCCTCTTTGCCCAGAGCCTGCACCGCATCAATATGAAAAAGTGCAGGAGAGCCTTTGCGTTTGATAATTGCAGGGATTTTAGAGACAGGCGGCATGAGCCCTGTCTCGTTGTTTGCCATCATAACCGACACAAGAATTGTGTTTTCGTCTATTGCATCCTCAAAATCCTTGATGTCAAAGCCGTTTTTATCCTTAGGTTTTATATAAATAACCTCAAATCCCAAAGATTCAAGGTGCTTTGCACTGTCTTTGACGGAGCTGTGCTCAATGGCGGTGGTGACTATTCTTTTGCCGCGGCGCTTCAGTGCCTCGGCAGCGCCCATAAGTGCAAGGTTGTTTGCCTCGGTGCCGCCTGATGTAAAGAAAACCTCGTTTTCTTTGGCGTTTATAAGCTCAGCAATGCTTGCTCGGGCTGAGTCAAGCTCTTTTTCTGCCTCAAAACCGAAAGAATGAAGAGAGGAAGGGTTGCCGAAATTTTTCACCATAAGCTCCAGCGCCTTCTGAGCGGCGGCTTGGCTTACCTGTGTTGTTGCACTATTGTCAAGATAACAAAAACTCACTCTGACCCTCCTCAATAATTTCTCACCCTACATTATACTACGAAATGTCTCTGAAAGCAAACAGTTATTTAGTTATATTTAAGCAATTTCAGGAAAGAATAAGGCTGGTGATAAATTTATGGACAAAAAGAGATACTCAGAGCTTGTAAAAGAAAAATCTCCCAACTCTGACACCCTGAAAGACTTGCTCAAGGCGTTTTTGGTGGGAGGAGGAATATGTGCTTTCGGTGAGGTGATGTTTGAGGCTTTTGTGTACTTCGGACTTCAGGAAAAGCAGGGAAGAACCCTGGTGTCGCTGAGCCTTATTTTAATAGCCTCGGTCCTCACCATGACCGGTGTTTTTCCGAAAATTGCAAAGTTTGCAGGTGCAGGCACCTTGGTGCCCATTACGGGATTTGCCAATGCCGTAACCTCTGCCGCCATAGAATTTAAGAGCGAGGGCTTTGTGCTGGGAATGGGTGCAAAGATGTTTACCATCGCAGGCCCGGTTATTGTTTATGGTACAGTTGCAAGTGTGGTATATGGGATTATTTACTGGATAACGACATTGTTTTAACGAAAACGGCATCGATATTTCGATGCCGTTTCAACTGTATTTATTGATATACTTCTTAGCGATATTTCTTATCCATGTGCGGTTGTGCTTGGTAAATGGTTGAATTTGAGAAACATAGTTTGGTGTTCCCATTTTATACAGTGTATCAACAACGTGTCCGTCTATATCATCATCGGATAAGAATGGCGCAATAACGGGGGCATATTCTGCATAACACCTTTTACCTAAAAGCATAACAAAACTTTGCCTGCCACGTTTGGCAAATTGATTGGTACAAATATTGCAAATTCTTTTTATTTGGTCAATATTGGGCTTTTTCTTGCTATCCAAAATGAGTTGTCTGATTTCTTCGCCTTTGTCCCATAAATCAAGCTCAAAGCGATAATAATCGTGAACATCAGGGGCTTCGGGCATAAAGGGTAAATCGGGTAATTTCTCATTTGGAATAAGGTTTTCGGCTTCAGATAGTATTTTATTTAACTGATTATCAAAATCCAATCTATCCATTTTTGCCACCTCGCTTTATTTCATTATACCACACTGCTGATTTAATGTAAATATTTTTGCAAACTAATGGGTCCTAAGTTGACACATGCAGAGGGCTTTGTGCTGGGAATGGGTGCAAAGATGTTTACCATCGCAGGCCCTGTTATTGTGTATGGCACTTTGGCAAGTGTGGTGTATGGGGCGATTTATTGGATATATACCATAATGTAGGGGCGGTCTGTGAGCGCCCTTTTTCATCGACGCATATATAAACAATAAAATGAATGTCAGATGGCAAAAATCTGTTTTTTCAGATAGAAATAAAAAAGGGGTAGACGACATCAAAGAAGAAGTGTATTTTAAAGATACAGACAAAACTTCCAAAGGAGGACGCAAAAATGAAAAACATAGCAAAAATCTTAAGTGTATTAATGATTGTGGCAATGCTGATTACATCTGTGCCGTTGGGTGCTGCCGCGGTTTCTTTTGAGCATTATTATCTTGAGCCTCTGTTTCTTAATGGTGACACAACCCTTGACAACGAGATAACCATCAAGGACGTTACTGCAATCCAGAAGCATCTGGCTCAGATTATAGAGCTTAATATGGATGCAATCTATTGCGGTGATGTTGATAACAACTCGGAATTAACTATCAAGGATGCAACCCTGATTCAGAAGTATCTTGCAAATATCATTGAGGATTTTGACGACTTTAACAACGAATACGAAAGCAACGAGTATGACTATGTCCTGGGCGAAACCATTACCGTTAATATCAAGGATATCGGCGGTGCTGATGTTTTGTTTGAGGTTGAGGAAGAAGGCTACTACAAATTTGAGGCGATTTCTCATAGCGATACGATAGGTTTCCAGTTTATTATCGAGGACTGCGATGACTACGGCAAAAACTGGTTCTCCGAAAGTGACGGCAATAACGAGTATGTTTACGCATTGCTGGCTCCGGGTGAGTACAGGGCAGATTTTGACACATTTTATGCAGAAGAATTAAATGTTCAGTTTAAGGGCGTGCTTGCTGAGACTGAGCTTCCCATTGACAAAGACAAGGCCACCGAGCTTAAGTTAGGCGACAGAATTGATATCAAGGGCTCAGAGGGCAAGAAATATTATAAGATTAATGCACAGGATATTTCTTATTACAATATGTGGAGCCTCTATACCGAGGGCGAAAATCCCGATGTGTATATGGTTTGCTATGATGAGACTTTTGCCAAGGTAAGCGAGAGTTATCCTTATAAAACCACCGACGACCCCAACCAGCTTATGAAGGTTCCCTTTTATGGTGATGATTGCAAGTGGCTCTATGTGATTGTTGAGTGCTCCGATAAGGGCAGCGACTTTACACTTTGTGTAGAAACAGAGTTTGACCTTATTAAAGCTAAAGCCGAAGAAGCTACAATGGACGAGACTTATGAGATTATGCTTGTAAGCTTGGAGGAGTTTTCGGGCGACTCGGGAGATGCGTACCTTGCTTCGGATGTGTTTAAGTTTGTACCCGACAAGAGCGGCTACTATAGCTTTAAATACAGTGCAATGCTTCCCGTTACTGTAGTTCAGTGGCTTTATAACAATGAAGACGACTCTGATGCCCATGTTTACGCCAATGACATGGACGAAAAAGAAGGCGAAGAAATCCGCTATCTTGAGGCAGGTATTGAGTATTATATTTCTTATTATCTTGAGGGCGAAATCAAGTTCCCCGTAGAGTTTAAGATTACCGAGTCAACCAAAGAGAAGTTTGAAGAGCTTCACCCCGAAGAAATTGAACCCTCAACCGAGGATGAAAAAATTATAGCCCTCAACATTGGTGACAGTGTAAAGGTTGAGCTTGACTATTACCTGAACGAGTTTGACACCTTCTCCTTTACTGCTGCTGAGGACTGCGAGATAGTTATTTTATCCGAAGGCTCCTTAGATGCTATGGTTTATATTTATGATGAGGAAGGCACACCTATCTGGATGGCCGATGATGTTTATGTGCTTAACTCCACAGATTTTGTTGCCATAGGTACTCTTGAAAAGGGCGAAACCTGCTACTTTGAGGTAGGCACATTCTACGAGGGTGCTGACAACTATATATTCAAAATTCTTGACTCTAAGGACTACGTTCCTCAGAATTAACCGAAAGCAAAACTAAAGGCTTCTCACTTTTTGGTGAGAAGCCTTTTTATATAGCTTTATTTTTTAACGTGAACATCCATCTGGGGATAGGGGATTTCGATGCCGTTTTCGTCAAAGGCATTTTTGACCTTCTCTATAGTGTCAAAGTTTACATCCCAGTAGTCCTCGTTTTTGCACCAGATACGCACAATGTAGGTGAGAGCGCTGTCGCCATGAGCAGAAAGCTTGATGGTGGGCTCGGGGTCCTTGAGAGCTTTGGGGTGGCTTGTGGCAGCTTCTGTGAGGATTTTCTTGACCTTTTCGATGTCTGCATCGTAAGCGGTGGAGAATGTCATATCCACACGTCTTAAGTTTTCGGCAGAGTAGTTCTTGATAACAGAATTTGTCAATGTGCCGTTGGGAATTGTGATTCGCTTGTTGTCGGTGGTGAGGATAACGGTGTAAACCACAGAAATCTCGGCAACTGAGCCTGATTCGCCGCTTGCCTCAATAAAATCGCCAACCTTAAAGGGCTTGAAAAGCAGAATCATAATACCGCCTGCAAAGTTTGACAGAGAGCCCTGAAGTGCAAGACCTACTGCAACACCGCAGGATGCCAGAATTGTGATAAAGGATGTGGCAGGAATACCCAGAATCATTGCTACAGTAATTACAAGCACGATATAGAGGGCGATTTTTGAGAAGCTACCCAAAAATGAGCGAAGGCTCGAGTCAAGTTTGTCAAGCTTAGGGGATTTTCTTATCCACTTTGTCAGTGAGCCGATAAGCTTTGCACCAACCACAAAAACAACAATTGCGGCTAAAAGCTTGATACCCCAGGATGTAGCAAACTCCATCAGATAGTTTAAAATTACGTTCCAATCCATAAAAACATCTCCTTTTTATATTTGTATATACTTAACTTTCGGAAATTCTGCTTAGGAAAAAGGCGAATATTTCCTCAAGATTTTCGTCTGAATATTCAATTTCTGATGAGAAAAGCCTCATAACCTCAAGTCTCTCTGCAAGGCTTATGTCGCCTTTTTCATTGATAACTGCCGAAAAAATCATGCGTATAAGACGTTGAGAGATTATGACAAAAGCCGTCAGAGCCGCCGCATCCTCCACAAACTCAGCCTTGGGCAGATGGCGGATAATCAGATAGGCGATGAAATTCTCAAACTCCGAATCCGCATCAAAGCCCGAAAATTCGTGGTTGCTTTCGACACCTTCTAAAAGCTCAAGATAGTATGTCCAGCTTTCGTCAAGCCGCTCAAGACCTTTGAAAAGCTCTGCGATTTCAGATATGGGGAGATTTACTGCGGACTCTATATGATATTGCAAATGGCTTTGAGAGTATTCGCATGCACAGGCTATTCTTTCGTTTAAGGAAAGGTTGCGGTTTTGGAAAATTTTCAGGATTTCTTCTCTTGTGATTAGAACAAAATCTCCTGATATATCCGGCAGGTTAATTAGCTTTACGGGGTCTTTTTTGGTTATTATAAGCCGAGCGGCTTCTTCGCAGCAAAGCCCCAGTCCTGCTTCGGTGTGGGTGTCAAACTCGTTGTAAAACCTGGGATGCTCCCTGCAGATAGAGCAAAGTTTATCATCGCCTAAGTTTGTGTAAATATCGCAGAGGTTATTTGAGTTTAAGAAGGGACAACGCTCGTTATTATCCAGAATAAAGTGAGGAGTGTCTTCAAGGGAGATGTTGTCTCTGAGCCTTTTGCCAAAGTCGCCTTCTACGGTTTTGTAAAAGCTGAGGCTTTCGCTATCTATGTCGATTTCCCAGCCGATGCAGCAGCTGTGTCTGCACTTGTCTGCAATACATCGAAAATCATTGTAATAATCGGGATAAACCAAGTTCATTTGCTCACCACACTTAGAAAAACGGCACAATCCCATAAAGAAAGTGCCGTAAGATTATTTATCTGTAGATTTGCAATATGCCACGCCAAAGGCGCAGTAGTTAGAAAAATGCTCGCAGTTATTGGTGTAGAGGTTGTAGCCGCCTTCGCCCAGTCGGGACTTTGCTCGCTCTGCAATTTCATCCGCCTCAAGCAAAAACTTCTTTTCCTTACGGCTGTATACCCTTACCTCAGGCACACCGCCCTTGAGAAAATCCTCAAGAGAAGTAAGCATGATACGGTTTTCTTCGGGGGAGTTTATGTTTTTTTCGGGATTACCCTCACCAAAATGAACAACCCCATCGCCCACAAAAATTCCGTGATGATAATATAGATTTCGCTTGACTCTCAGCTGAGCGCCCTTTGAAAAACTCACATAGTCCCATTTTTCGGGCAGGTTTTCTATGCCTTTATTTTTTAGCATCAAGACAACCCTCGATAACCTTAATAATGTCGCCTACAGTTACGCACTGAGAAGCCTCTTTGATAGGAAGCTCGATTGAGAATTCTTCTTCGATACTGATAACCAGCATAAGCATTGAGATAGAGGTCAGTCCCACATCCTCAGCCAGCTTGTGCTCGGCACTGATTTTGTCAAAATCTACATCGCTATTGGTGTCAGCCATAATTGCTTTTGTGATTTTTCTGAGTTTTTCAATTATCATTATTGTCACCTTCAGAGAGTTTGGTTTGTTTTTGTTCTTCGATTTTAATTCGTTTTTCGGCAAATTTCTGACGAACTTTGTGCTGGATTTTTTTGTCTTTTTCAGAAAGCTTGCTGTTAAGATTGTCCGAGAGCTTCTGCATACGCTCCTGCATAAGAGCGGTGGCGTTTTCAACCGCCTTTGCTCCCATAGCACCCGGGAAAAGCTCCTCGAAGCTGATGGGGTTGCCCACAATAAGCTTAAGTCCGCCGAAGGGGCGGTACACACCCGAGGTATATACCGGCACAACGCCGCATTTTGCCTGCATGGATATAAGTGCAACACCGGGTTTGAAATCAAGAATTTCGTCAGTAAGGTTAAGCTGACCTTCGGGAAAAATAATCACACGCTGGTCTTTTTTCAGCCTTGCCACACACTCCTTGATGCAGGCAAGGTCCATGGCGTTTCTGTCAAGAGGAATGCATCTGAGACCTGCCATAAGGTAATATCTGCCACCCTCAAAAACCTCATTGGCCGCAACGGAGTTGCAAAGCTTTTTTCTGAAAAGGATAGAGAGATTAGGCGGGTCAAGCCAGTAGGTGTGGTTTGAGATAATAAGCACGTTTGACGGAATGTTCTTAAACTCTGCCTTTTCACTTTCAAAGTAAACCTTCGGTCTGCCGATAAGGGCGTTGAAAATTGTTGCTACGCCAATAGCAAATCGAAAAAGTCCTCGGCTTAAAGCGGTGTCCTTGGGCATTTTTACATTGCTCATTTAACTCCGCCGCCTTTCTCGGAAAGGTCTTTGAGCTCAATCATCTTGTCTCTGAGCATTTCAGTAAGCTCAGTAAGCTCTTTTTCGCTGGGAGTTTTGCTCTGGCAGAAGTCCTTGAGATAAATTCTGTCGCCCACCATAACATCAGTACGCTTAAAAAAACCGTAGTTTGCGGTGTGATAAACAGGGATAATGGGTACTCCTGCCTGAAGTGCCAGAAGTGCGGCGGTGTTTTTGAACTTGTCGATTTTGCCGTCGGTTGAAAACTTGCCTTCGGGAAAAATCAGGATAACACCGTTTTTCTTCAGTACATCCATAGACTCAAAGAAAAACTCCATATCAAAGGAGAAACGGTCTACCTTGATACAGCCTAATGCAGAAAGAAGGAATTTTATAAATTTACTGCTTTCGTACAGGGTTTTGCCCACGATACAACGGATGTATCTGAAGGCGAAAACATAGAAAAGCACAATAAAGTCCACAAAATGATTGTGGTTGCTTATTATTACTGCAGGTCCCTTGAAAGCAAAGGTGGATTTGCGTTTTTCTTTGCTTTCGTGGCGTACACGCACGCGGTATCCCAGACCGATGGACCACAGCGTCATAAACTTTACAAAAATTCTGAAAATATGTTTCATATTAAAAACCTCAGGCGTTATACATAAGTACAGCTTTGGCAAAATCCGCGGGAGTAAAGAGGGGATTTTCGGCGCTCATCTCCAGCTCTACGGAAAACTCCTTTGAAATAAGGGAGAAAAGATTGTAGTATGCCATACTGCTGCCGCCTAAATCGTAGATGAAGTTGGAATTATCCTCGATTATTGAAGAATCAGTGCTTAAAGCATCAGCAAACAAAGCCTTGATTCTTCTTATCATATTGATGTAACTTTCGTCATACATACGGCTGACGTCCTCATCGGTGGCAGGATTAATAAGCTCAAGCTTAACATCGCCGCTTTCAATAAGCTTTGAGAGGAGATTTCGCTTTACTTTGCCTAAATTCTGAGGAAGCTCGGAATCTGTAACATAAACCCTGCGGGGTCTGAGAGTAAGAGGCAGGGTGTCAATCTGCTTGTAAACAAAATTTGCCGCCGTGGTCTTTTCGAAATCACCTGCATTTTCAGCAAGGCTTATGATAACAACAGGCTCTTTGCCGCCATTTTTGTTTTTAAGACCTGTAACGCAGAAACCTCGGCACACCGGGGGAGTGATTTTTAGAGCAATCATATCGGGACTTAAATTTTCGCCGTTTTCACCGATGATGATGTCGTCCTGTCTGCCCTGAAGGCTCCAACGTCCGCAATTAAGAACCTTGCAGCTATCCTCAGTAACGAAAAATTCTTCGGGGTCTCTTTCTTTGATACCGTCTTCGGTGATAATAGCCTTATGCAGAAGGTCGCCTTTGACACAAAGCACACCATCGTCGGTGATTTTATATTCAATGCCGTCCAGAGGAAGACCTACTGTGTTGAGGTTTCGCACCTTGGGCTTGTCAGAAAGCTCAACTGCGGTAATGCCTGTTTCGGTCATGCCGTAGCCAACATGCATAGAGTAGCCGATACCGTTTAAAATCTCAACTGCCTCATCTGTGAGGAAGCCGCCGCCGCTGATGCAAAAGCTTACACTTGTGCCGAAAATTTTATCTCTGACGTCTTTAAAGAGCAGTTTCTTTGCCACAAAAAGACCGAACTTTGGGGAAATGTTCTGAAGCTTGTTGGAGATTTTAACACCTTTTCTGAGCTTTTCTTCCTTGCCTTGCTTTTTTGCCTCGGCAAGAAGTCCCTTAACAGCCATGCTCCACACCGCAGGAATAGCAAAGAAGTGAGTAACCTCACCGCGTTTGCAGGCAAAGCGGATAGCATCTGCATCAAGAGCAGTAGGGAATACCAATGTTCTGCCGAAAAATGTAAACCACAGAAAAACTGCACTTAAGCCGAAAATATGATAGAAAGGCAGAAGTGCCAGAAGCTTAATCTGAAGCTTGCGGTTATGGGTAATTGACTTTGACTGCTTTAAGATGCCGCGGGTAGTAAGCACCTGTGCACAGATTGCCTTGCCGCCGTAAATTACCAGCTTGGCGTCACCTGTGGTGCCTGAGGTCATGAGGATAATCTCATTTGCCCATTTTGGATTTTTGATGCCCTCATGCTTAAGCTCTGATGCAAGAACATAGCCGTTAATAGCAGTATCTTTATCCGATATAACTGCAATGGCTTTGCTTCTGGCAACAGCAGAAGCTATGCTTTCCTCGTCAAGTCTGGTGTTGACAAGAAGGGGCTTGAATCCTGCCATAAGCACACCGAAAAAGCAGGCACACCACAACACAGAGTTATCCATTCTTATGGCGATGACACTGTCCTCTTTGCCCTCAAAACGCTTTGCGATACCGCCTGCAACACTTTCGGTAAGAGCAAAAAACTCGGAATATGTAGTTTTGGTTTCCATGCCGGAGAAAAACTCAACACCGAAAACCTCACCACTGAAGCGGGATTTCATAATGGTGTATATGTCCCCGAGGGTATTCGGGGTTTTTTCTAAATCCGACAGTTGTTTAAGGTATTTATCCAGATACACAAAAACACCCCATCATAAAAATAATCTACAAAATATAATACCACAATAAAGGGCTACAGTCAATTTGAGAGCTTTTACAAAATAAAAGTAATTGAGACTCTTATTTTGTAAATAATCTTTATATATTGCAAATTTTCGGGGTTTTGTGTATAATAACATCATTAATGTAAGGAGAGATATTATGGACACGGTGGTGTTGCTTCCGGCTTACAATCCTAATATTTTGATGATTAAAACCCTGAGAGAGCTTAAAGCAGAGGGCTTCGGGGTTATTGTTGTCAATGACGGCAGTATAGCGGAATTTGCCGAGCTTTTTGAGGAAGCAAAGAAGTACGCCGTTGTCCTTGATTATGAGAAAAACCGTGGCAAGGGCTATGCCCTCAGATACGGCATGGAGCGTATAAGTGAGCATTTTCCCGAGGCTGTGAGGTTTATCACTGCGGATGCTGACGGCCAGCACTCAACCGAGGATATATGCAACATCCGCGACAAAATGCGTTTGGGCGAGGACTTTGTGCTGGGCAGCCGCGATTTTAAGGGCAAAACCCCCTTAAGGTCAAGGGTAGGCAACAGTATGTCAAGGTTTGTTTTTTCGGTGTCCTGCAGTCATTATCTCTCGGACAATCAGTCGGGGCTGAGAGGCTTTGGGGTGTGTCATATTCCCTGGATGCTCAAGGTCAAGGGCGACAGATACGAGTACGAGATGAATGTGCTTACTTGTGCGGTCAAGCAGAAAATAAAGATTTTTACTGTTCCCATAAAGACAATATATATCGACGACAACCGCTCGTCCCACTTCAATCCCATCAGAGATACCCTGAGGATTCACAAAAACATGTTTGCCTCTGCCGGAGGAAGTCTCATTGCATTTTTCATAAGCCTTGTGATGATTCTGGTTATTGATATTCTTTGCGGCTGGCACATGTGGCCCATAAGAGTCTATGCACTGGGTACACTCTGTATCCTCACAAGCTGGATACTTAACCGCTTTGTCTGGTACAGAAGGTTTAACTTCAAAGGCGACAAAAGACTTGTGTTTTCGGCAATTTTACGCTGGATTCTGTATGTTCTTGTGATTCTTGCCATACATACGATGCTTTGGTTTTTGCCGCTGACGATTTGCTACGTGATTTCGGTGTTCCTGGTTATGGTGGGCGAGTATTTTACCCGAAAGCTTACAACCTGATATGATGAAGTTTGAGATTTTTGACATAAGAGATTTTACGGAAAAAGAATATATTTTCACTTGTGAAAGTATGAGCGAAAGCCGTAAAAATCGCCTTGAAAGATATAAAAATTCTGATGATAAGCTCCGTATGGCATCTGCCGAGAGCAGGCTTAAAAAGCTTATAGCAGAGCTTTCGGGCGAAAAGACGGAGAATGTAAAGGTGGATAATCTGCCCTCAGGCAAGCCGTTGGCATTAGTAAACGGAAAGAAATTTAGCGTAAGCATCAGCCACAGCGGCAACTTTGTGGCGGTGGCGGTAGCTGACAGCGATATCGGCATAGATATCGAAACCCGCGAGAGCATCAGCAAGGCTCTTATAGACAGAGCTCTTTGTGATGATGAAAAGGCTTATGTAGGAGAATTCTCTCACAAGCGAGGCAAGGAGCAACGGACAAAATTCCTGAGAGTCTGGACCGCAAAGGAAGCGTACCTCAAGCTTACGGGCGAGGGGCTCTCCATGCTTCATAAGGTGAATACCATGCCTTTTATTGAAAATTCGGCTTGCGGATATGAGATTTTCTGCGAAGTAACAGAGGATTACGTCTGTACGGTTATCGGCAAAAAATAATATTGATAAAAAATATAAGCGGCGTGATGTGTCTCACGCCGCTTTTGCTATGAATAATCATTTTTTGTTTTTATAGAAGTCGCTGATTAGCTTTATAAGCTCTCTGTTTGGCTCCTTTGCCTTTTGGGAGTCAATAGAATTAATAAAATCTTCCTCAATATCCGCGGGGATATTGCCGCCGTATTTTTCGCTGAGATTTTCATAATCTTGGGTGATTTTCTGGCGGTAGGTGTTGGCATTTTGGGTGTAAAGCAGGGTGGTGTGACCTGCGTTTTGGGGGTTTTCGTAGAGCATAAACTCTGCGTTTTTGCTTTCTACCTCGTCTTTGTGAGCAAAAATTGCCGAGCCGTCTACATCTACGGTAGCGTCATTTTCGCAGTGGATAACAAGGGCTCTGACACCGCTTTCGTCAAGAGCATCGGCGGCCGATGTGCCCATAATATCAGAGCCGAAAATCATATTCTGATAGAGGTAAAGTGCAGGATAGCCCGTATAGGCAAAG
This sequence comes from Oscillospiraceae bacterium, assembly GCA_015066245.1. Lineage (GTDB taxonomy): Bacteria > Bacillota > Clostridia > Oscillospirales > Acutalibacteraceae > Ruminococcoides. The sequence goes on along the minus strand of SVOS01000001.1, from coordinate 35,502 downwards.
GCACCAACGTAGCTTTCGCTCCATTCCATGGTGATTTCCATGGGCGAGTTTACTCCGCCCACTGTTGCAATGGCGTTGAGGTTGTAGCCGTCATCTGCCACCATAGCCGCACCGTAGCCTCCTCGGCTATGGCCGAAAAGATTAAGCTCAAGGTCTTTAAGCTCAGGATTTTTCGTGATATAGTCCAGCGCTGATTTAAGGTCAGCCACAATCTGAGAAAAGCCTACGGAGTTTTCGCCTTCGCTTTCAAAGCTTCCTGTGGTATCAAAGGAGAAGACCTTGTATCCCAAATCCATAAACTCCATTGCTATCGAGGTGTAGTCCTCGGCACCAGCCGAAAGCCCCGGCACAATAACCACCAAAGAGGTGGCGTCCTCGTCGCCTGAGATGTAGCCTCTGAGGGTGTTGTCACCGGATTTAAAGGCGATTTCTTCGGTGGGATATCCTGTGCTCTGGTCAGAAATTTTTATGTTCAGGGCATCTTCTACTGCATTTCGCTGAAAACGCGGGTATATAGAGTCGTGAATAATCTTGGTTACCGCAAGCATACCTGCGGCTAAAATAAGCAAAGCCACCAGCACCACTGTCGTTATACGCAGTATTCTGCGACGGACAGACTTCCTTTCCTTCACTACTATTCCCACCTTTTTTAATAAATAATCTTTAATACTTAATACAAAAATGTAAATTGACTTATTGACATAAAACAATTATTATGTAAAGAAGGGGACTTTGTCAAGTCTTGGATTAAAATTTCGGAAAAGAGGGAAAAACTTGGTATTTTCAAGCCTTACCTTTTGGTTTATATATTTGCCCGTGGTACTTCTGTGCTACTATATTGTACCCCTTAAGGCACGAAACTGGGTGTTGTTTTTTGTAAGCCTTGCCTTCTACGGTTGGGGCGAGCCTATGTATATACTTCTGATGCTTTTTACCATACTTATCAACTACGGTGCAGGTATGATAATTAACAAGGTATATTCACGTCCTGCAAAGAGAGCGTGGCTTATAATTTCGGTAGTTTTAAACCTATCTTTTCTTGTGTTCTTTAAATATTCGGGCATGATTGTGTCTACTCTTAATTTGCTGCCCTTTGTAAACATTGCCTTTGAGGTACCGGCACTCCCCATAGGAATCAGCTTTTACACCTTTCAGGCGATGTCATACACCATCGACGTATACAGAAAAGAGTGCAGCGTCCAGAAAAACCCTATGCTTTTAGGCACCTACGTTACACTTTTTCCTCAGCTTATTGCTGGCCCTATTGTCAGATATACCGACGTTGAGACTCAGCTTACAGCACGTACTCATTCTCTTGAGAAATTTAAAAGCGGTGTTGTGCTTTTTCTCTGCGGTATGGGCAAAAAGGTGCTTCTGGCAAATCAGTTTGCGTTGATGTTCAGAAACTTAAGCGGTGTGTCGGAGAATCTCGGCTTTGTGTCGGGATGGGCAGGGCTTCTGGCACTTTCGCTGCAGATTTATTTTGACTTTTCGGGCTACAGCGATATGGCTCGGGGACTTGGCAGGATGATTGGCTTTGAGTTTATGGAAAACTTCAACTACCCCTATATCTCCCGCTCCATTACCGACTTCTGGCGAAGATGGCACATATCTCTTTCCACTTGGTTCAGAGATTATGTGTATATCCCCCTGGGCGGAAACAGACTTGGCTTTCCGCGTCAGATTCTCAACCTTTTTGTGGTGTGGTTTCTCACGGGTTTGTGGCACGGCGCAGCCTATAACTTTGTGTTGTGGGGACTTTACTTCTTCCTGATTCTGGTTATGGAAAAGCTTTTCCTGCTTAAATTTCTGGAAAAGCTCCCCAAGGCAATGCGTCATATCTACGCAATTTTACTCATTATGATTGGCTGGGCAATTTTCAGCTTTGATACTTTAGAGGGGCTTTCAACCATGTTCTCATCGCTTTTCGGCTTTGGAGGTATGGGTGCAAGCGAGGCTCAGCTTTCGGTGATACTTTCTTATGCGCCTGTGTGCGTTGTCGGTTGTATCCTCAGCGCACCTGTGGCAAAGCTTGCAGCAGGCAAAATCCGCAACCTTAAGTTGGCATGGGTGATAGAGAGTGTGTTCTGTATTGCTATTATGCTTTTGTGTACCGCATCTCTTGTAAGCGAGAGCTACAACCCCTTTATTTACTTCAGATTTTAAAGAAAGGCAGGATAAATTATGAAAAATAAAATATTCAGGTTTATGCCTGCTCTGGTGTTTATTCTCTTTACTTTTTCGGCTTTTATTATGTTTTTTGTTTTGCCAAAGTCCGATTTCAGCGCCATGGAAAAACGCTATCTTGCCGAAACCCCGAACTTCAGCTTCCAGAACCTTATGTCGGGTGAGCTTGTGAAAGAAATCGACGGCGACAGCGAAAAGGGTACTTCGGGATATGTGGCAGACCATTTTCCGTTGAGGAGCTTTTTTGTGGGGCTTCATTCCTACTACAATCTAATTATTGGCAATACCGCAAACTCCGACTACTATTACTGCAAAGACGGATATATCGTCACAAAGCCCTACGATACCTCAAGGCTTGAGAAAAACATCGGTGTTCTCAATGATTTTTCAGAAAATCTTAACCTGACTGTGGCGGTGGTGCCGTCGGCAGGTTATGTTATGGCTGACAAGCTCCCAGTAAATCACACAAGCTATAGCGATAGTTTTGTGTTTGCGGAGCTTAAGGCAAAGCTTTCGGAAAATATAAATTACTGCGACCTGGAAAAAGCCATGCTGGACTATTACAAGGACGGCACATCTCCCTTCTACAAAACCGACCACCACTGGACTACCTCGGGTGCTTTCTGTGCATATAATGCTCTTGGAGAGACTCTGGGATTTGAGCCTCTTGATGAGGAAAACTTCCATAAGACAGTCCACAATGGTTTTTGCGGCACAACCTATTCCTCAAGCGGATATTTTCTGAGGGATGCCGACACCCTTGAGGTGTGGGAGAGCACGAAAAGCAAGAATATCACGGTGGAGATTTTTGAGGGCTTAGGCTCTGAGAAATTTGACTCGATGTACTTTGAGGAGCATCTGAGCGAGCCTGATATGTATCCTGTTTTCTTAGACGGCAACCATCCTCTTGTAAAGATTCAGAATCCCGACGCTGAGGGCGGCAAGCTCCTTGTGCTTAAGGATAGCTTTGCACACGCGCTGACACCATTTCTGGCTGAGAATTACAGCGAGATTGTAATGGTGGATATGAGATATTACAAAGAGAGCATCTCTGAGCTTTGCAAGCAGGAAGGCATCGAGGACGGCTTGGTGCTTTACGGCATTTCTAATTTCTGCACCGATGCAGGCCTTGCATTTTTAGAGTGATTTAAGTAAAATCAGGAGAGTTTTCCGATAACAAAAACCCGAAGTATTTTAAAAATACTTCGGGTTAATTTTATTTTCTTAATAATTCCGTAAGCTTTGTGACGGTTTCCTCAATGGTGAATTCATCGGCATTTACGGTGATGTGAGCGTGGTGTCTGTAAAGGGGAGTACGAAGATCAAAGATATCATCAAGAGTTTCGCCCTTTGAGAAGGTGATACCCCTTGTTTTGATATTCACAAGTCTTCTTTTAAGCTCCTCAAGGCTGACATCAATGTAGATAACCGTTGCGATTTCTTTGAGGTGGGCCATGGCTTTTTCGTACATTATCATAGAGCCGCCTGTGGCGATTACGGTGTTTTTTGCCGAAAGGTTTGCACCAATGCTGCACTCGGTCTGCTCAAAGTACTTAAGTCCCTTACTTTCGATAATATTCTGCAGGGTATTTTCTTCTTTTTCGCAGATAAGCAGGTCGGTGTCAACAAATTTCATGCCCAGGGTTTTTGCCAGGATAACGCCTACGGTGCTTTTGCCGCAACCGGGCATTCCTACCAGGACGATGCTACTCATTTAGGAATCGCCTCGAATTTGGGAGCGATTGTCATATTACAGTCAACATCTGAGAAATCCAGACCCCATTCAACAAAGCGATAGGTGTAATTTTCAGAGTCGGGCTTTACAGGGTCGGGGGGAGCAGAGGCGGACTTGCCCTGAGAAACCTGCTGGGTGCTGATGATAGAGCCGTCATAGTTGATGAATGTAACAGTAAAGCGCTTGCTGCCTGTTGTCATAACAAGCCACTCGCTGCCCTCAAGGTCGCCCTTGCCGTCATACCAGGGAAGGTTGTTCTTCTGGAGCTCGGTCTTGAAGGTTGTGATTTCGGGCTGCTTGTCGTCATAGCTGTAGTGAACATCAGGCCAGAGGGGATTTTCTGCAGGCTTTGCAGCGTTGATGTAATCGTTAACCTTTTCGTTGTTTCTTATCTTTCTTGCACATACAACTGTACGGAAATCAGTGTATTCATAAGAACAGGTAGAAAGTGTGATAATATCGTCAGTCTCGTTAATGGGAACGGGAATATCAATAATAGAGCGGACCTTCATGTTGTAGATGTAGTTCATGTACTGAGCATCAGATTCGAAGGAGCCCATAAGATAGTTGAAGAAGTCGCCGTGGTCCTCGAGGGTGTTGGTCTTTACAACTGCAAAGATAATCCACTGCTCGTTGCCTTCGGGGGTGTTGAAGAACAATGTGGGGTTCTTCTTGTAGAAGTTCATATCAGCCTCGTACTCGCCGAAGTCGATAAGTGCCTTGTACATGGAGCCGTCGTTCATAGAGTGACCGTGAGTAAGGATGTTACGGCTTTTTTCGCCTTCCTTGCTTCTGTAGTCAATGAAGATACTGCCTGCGTAATCGTAGGACTTGTCATATCCGCGGTGGAGATAATACTGATAGCCGAAGCCATCCTCCTCAGATACAAGAACAGGATAGTTGATGGGTGTATTCTTCATGGTAATCCAGCCCTTGATGTCTGTATTAACTTCCTTGAGGGCTTTCCAGTCCTGAGTCTCTTCGTAGGGAGTACCGTCAGGCCAGGTGGTGTCCTCGGTGCCGTCGGGCTGAGTCTCGGGGACGGTTGTGGCTGCTTCTGTTTCGGGGGTTGTGGTAACCTCGTCAGCAGTAGCAGGGTCTGTAGGTGTACCGCAGGATTTTAAAAGCACAACAGAAAGTATAACCGCAAGAGCAACAGCTATCACTGCGATTGCAATTACAAGGCCCTTTTTCTCCTTGCAAAGTGCAAAGATGCCGCCTTTTTTGGTGGCGTTTTCTATATTGCTTGTGTTGCTTTTCTCTGCCTTGTTTTCTGTGTCGGCAGTAGTTTCTGCTTTTGTTTCTTCAGAAGCAGGGGTATTGGTTTCTTCCTGAGGATTCAGGTTTTTCTCGTCCATTTTTATACCTCGTTTCATAAATTTCTTATTGCATACTGTTTGACATGCTATATCATAACAGAAAAAATGTGCCATTGCAACCGACTGAGGAGAATTGGTATAATTTTCTCCAAAACAACACAAAATCGGCACAAAAACTGCGGCTTTGTTCACTTTATCCCTAAAAACTTTTTATTATCCCATTTTGTTGAACTGATAAAACTCAGGGTGTAGTATTATTGAGGACAAAATAAAAATTTTACTTTGAGGTTGATGAGTATGAAAGACGGTTTAACAGAGTATCTGGTGGCGGTGGAGTCCTCTCCGGGAGAAGGCAGATGTCAGGGCGAGCTTTGGGTAAAGATTAACGGCACCAAGGGCAGTACGGGATTTGTAAATCTGGGCAGAATCTGCGGATGTGACTACTCTGAGTATGTAAATTTCAGAGCACCCTTTGTGGACAATATTGTGAGCATAGATGCCTCGGTAAAAAGCGACAGGGATGACGGCTGGTACCCAAAGAGTATAGTGGTGCGACAGGGTGACAGTGCCACCCATATTATGGGTGGAAAATGGGTGCATCAGGGAGAAATTGTGAATTTTGCAGTTAGTGCAAAGATATATTCCATAACAATCAACGCCAAAAACGCAAAGAAAGCAAACACCAATGGCACAGTGTATGTGACGCTTGAGGACTACAAGGGAGTCTGCTCAGAAAAGCTTAACGCCACCATGATGTCAAAGGCAATCAATGCGCTGGAGTTCGGCGACAAGATAAAGCTTCTTGTGGGAGTACCAAAGGACTTCGGCACACTTAAGATTGCCAGGTTTGAGTTTGGGGATGGGTTTACCGTCAAAAGAGGTTGTTGGCTTGAGAGCATAGGCGTGAAAATGCTGGGTGGCAACTCTGACGAGGCTTGCTACATCAAAGCAGACATCAACAAATGGGGCAAAAAGGGCGAGCCTGTTATTGTCAGATTATAATATACATAAAAAATCACCCCTTGCAGATAATAGCAGAGAGGTGATTTTTTTGAACGACAAAGAATTTCTTAATCTTATTTCCAAAAATGCCGAAATGGGCAAGGTGGGAATTGACGCGGTCATTGACTACACCAAGGATGAGCGGATGCGTGAGGCACTTAGGACTCAGGGAAAGGAATACGACAAAATATATGCCGAGGCTCAGGAGATGCTTAAAAGCAGAAATATGAAACCCGAGCATTTAAACCCCATGGCAAAGATAAGCTCGGAATTTACCAGCGCCATGAAGACCATGACAGACCATTCTGCCGCAAAAATCGCGGAGATGATGATTCAGGGCTCGACAATGGGTGTCACAAAGCTTATGAAAAACCGCGGAGATTATGACGGCAGCGATGAGGATATCATGAGCCTTTCGGACAAGCTTTTAAGCACCGAAGAAAATAATATAAAGACCATGAAAGGCTTCTTTTAACGAAAAAAGCTCTCCTTTTTTAAGAGGAGAGCTTTGATTTTTATTTAATTATTCAGCAACGTGCCACTTGATGCCCTCGGGGGTATCGGTAACAACAATGTGCATTGCGTTAAGCTCGTCACGGATTCTGTCGGCAGTTGCCCAGTCTTTGTTCTTTCGTGCCTCGGTACGCTCTGCAATAAGAGCCTCTACCTTCTCGGCATCTACAGAGCTTGCCTTTTGGGCTTTTTCTGCTCTGAGTTTTTCTGCTTCTTCAATAAGATTAAGGCTCAATACTCTGTCAAAATCCTTGAGGAGATAAAGCTTTGTAGCATCGTTTGTGTCTGCCTTGAGAACATCATAAACACAGGTAAGTGCCAAGGATGTGTTGAGGTCGTTATCAAGTGCTTCCTTGAATTTTGCGATATATTCCTGAGCTTTGGCACTGTCAACCTCGCCGTTTGTGTCCATAGCCGCAATTTTTGCAATAAGCTTGTTGTAAGCAAGGGTTGTGTTCTGAAGGCTTTCGTAAGTGAAAGTAAGAGGTTTGCGATAGTGGCTCTGGAGGCAGAACATACGGTATGCAAGGGGATTGTAGCCTTTGCTCTCCAAGAGAGAAACCGTGAGGAACTCGCCCTTTGACTTGCTCATTTTGCCTGTGGAGTCAAGCAGGTGAAGAACGTGGAACCAGTGATTGCACCACTTGTGGCCAAGATATGCCTCGCTCTGGGCGATTTCGTTGGTGTGGTGGGGGAATGCATTGTCAACGCCGCCGCAGTGGATATCAAGATGACCGCCTAAGTGCTTTACGCTGATTGCAGAGCACTCAATATGCCAGCCGGGATAGCCGTTGCCCCAGGGGCTGTCCCACTTAAGCTCCTGGTCGTCAAATTTGGACTTTGTAAACCACAAAACGAAGTCTGTTTTATTTCTCTTTGCGGTGTCCTCTGTAACACTTTCGCGAACACCCACAGCCAGATCGTCTTCGCTCTGGTTGCCGAAAACATAGTAGTTGTCAAGCTTTGAGGTGTCAAAGTACACGTTGCCCTCGGAAATATAGGCGTAACCTGTGTCCAAAAGCTTCTGAACCATTTCGATAAACTCGGGAACGCACTGAGTAGCAGGCTCGACAACATCGGGGGTTTTGATGTTAAGCTTTCGGCAATCCTCAAAGAATGCCTTTGTGTAGAAATCTGCGATTTCAAGCACAGTCTTGTGCTCACGCTTAGCACCCTTGAGCATCTTGTCCTCGCCCGTGTCGGCGTCGCTGGAGAGGTGGCCTACGTCGGTGATGTTCATAACTCGCTTAACGTCATAGCCCGAGTAGCGAAGGTGCTTCTCAAGCACGTCCTCCATAATATATGTGCGGAGATTGCCGATGTGAGCAAAGTGATAAACAGTAGGTCCGCAGGTATACATTCTTACCTTGCCCTCCTCATAGGGGACAAACTCCTGCTTTTGCTGACCGAGAGTGTTGTATAAAATCATTTTTCTAACTCCTTTAACTTAGACTTAAGAACCGCAATCTCATGCTCCAATTTGCAAAGCTGCTGAGAAACAGGGTCCGAAATATGAATCTGGTCAAGAGTATCGTTAGTTACCTTGACTCCGTTAATTCTTGTAATTCTTGCAGGCACACCTACGGCGGTGGCGTTTTCGGGGACTTCCGAAAGCACAACGGCACCTGCGGCGATTCGGGCATTGTCGCCAACCTTGAAGGGCCCCAGCACCTTGGCACCTGTGCCCACCAGAACGTTGTTGCCCAGTGTAGGGTGGCGTTTGCCGTGGTCTTTGCCTGTGCCGCCCAAGGTTACGTTCTGATAAATAGTGCAGTCGTTGCCGATTTCGGTGGTTTCGCCGATTACAACGCCCATGCCGTGGTCGATTACAAGTCCCGAGCCGATGGTGGCACCGGGGTGAATCTCAACACCTGTTCTGCGTCTGGCACTCTGGGAAATCCAGCGGGCGATAAACTTCATGTTGTGTCTGTAAAACCAGTTGGCACGTCTGTAGGCACGGACTGCCTTGAAGCCTGAATATAAAAAGTAAATCTCAAAGCGTGACCTTGCCGCAGGGTCTCGTTCCATATAGGCGTTAAGGTCGGATTTGAGGGTATCAAACATAAAAATCCCTCCAGAATTTTAAGTGAAAAGTTGTGGTTCGGCTATTAATATTTTCAAGAAAATATTAATAGCCGCCCCGCAAAGGGACGGCTATACCGTGGTTCCACCCAAATTCAGCTATGAAAAACACATAGCCCTCTGTGACCGATATCGGGGTCAGCCGACCTCAGATACTCTCCTCTCGGATTTCCCCAAGGAAGCTCACAGGTGCATTTCGCCGCCGCCGCTTTTGTGACTTTCAGCCTTTGTCACAATCTCTGTAAAGCCTCGTTTGTCGGTTACTTCTCCTGCTCAACGCTTTTATTTTATAACATTATATACACTTTCATAAGAAAATGCAATAGAAGAAATTAACAATCAGAAATATATTCTTTGCACTGAAGTATGTAAATAAGTCCCGAAACAATGGCGGTAATACCTGTTATCCACAGAAGCACCTCGCCGATAATAAAGAAAATTCCTGCGAAAAGTGCGGTGTTAAGGGGGATGATGCCCATGGCACAAAGCTCCAGAAAATACTGCATAACAAAAATTGCAACGATAGCAATAATCTGAGAAACAGTCTTGAGCTTGCCCCAGAAGTTAGCCGCAACCACATTGCCCTTTGAAGCCGCCACAAGTCGTACCGAGGTAACGGCAAATTCGCGGAAAAGCACCATAATAGGCAGCACAGGGTCGCACCAGCCGATAGCGACAAAGCAGATAAAGGCGGCAATAACAAGGATTTTGTCAGCCAGAGGGTCGGCAAACTTGCCGAAGGCAGTGATTAAATTGCGTTTTCTGGCGATTTTGCCGTCAAGGCAGTCGGTAATTGATGCCGCACCAAAAATAAGCCCTGCTACTAAAATATGGTGGGGAAAGGGGATAAGAAGTGCCGCAATCATAAAGGGCACAAGGATAATTCTCAGAACTGTAAGTTTATTGGGTAAATTCATTTTACTACCTCACCGATAAGGTCGCATTCAAGATAATCTGAAATTTCAACGTTAACAAATTCACCAATAGTAACCTTGTCTTCGCTTGTGAAGAATACATTGGGGTCAACCTCGGGTGCGTCTGCGTAGCTTCTGCCGAAGAAGCACTCGGCATATCTGTCAAAGCCCTCTACAAGAACCTTGACGGTAGAGCCGATTCTGGACTGACAGTAGTCCTCCATAACAAGCTCCTGGCTACGCATAATCGCATCAGCACGGTAGCCTCTTATGTCTTTGTCAACCTGCTCAAGCTCAGCGGCAGGGGTATCTTCCTCGGTAGAATAGGGGAAGCATCCCAGACGCTCAAACTTCATTTCCTTTGCAAATTCCGCAAGCTCGTCAAATTCCTCGTCGGTTTCTGTGGGGAAACCTGTGATAAGGGTTGTTCTCAGCACCACAGAGGGGATTCTCTCGCGGATTTTGTTGATTAAAGCCTTGAGGCTTTCTTTGCTGCCTCTGCGATTCATAGCCTTAAGTACACGCTGGTTGCAGTGCTGCAGAGGAAGGTCTATGTATTTGAGGATTTTATCCTCATTTGCAATAGTGTCAATAAGCTCGTCGGTGATTCTGTCGGGATAGCAGTAAAGAACTCTTATCCATTCTATACCCTCGATTTTGCAGAGCTCCTTAAGAAGCTCAGGCAGCATCAGCTTGCCGTAGATATCCTCGCCGTAGCGGGTTGTGTCCTGAGCAATAACGTTGAGCTCTTTGACACCACGCTCAGCAAGCTCCTTTGCCTCGGCTAAAATGCTCTCCATTGTGCGTGAACGAAAACGACCTCTTATCATGGGAATTGCACAGTATGTACACTTGTTGTCGCACCCGTCAGCAACCTTGAGGTAGGCATAGTGGGGCAAAGTAGAGCCGATACGCTTGTCGTCCAGTGGCATAAGCTCCTTGTCGGGGAAGGACATAAAATCCTCTTTGGCAAGGGCTTTTTTTACTGCTTCTACTATATCGCCGTTGGCACCTAAGCCAATAACAGCATCTACCTCGGGCATTTCTTTCTTGATATCTTCCTTGTATCTTTCGGCAAGGCATCCGCTTACGATAAGAGCCTTGATTTTGCCTTCTTCCTTAAGCTTTGCAAGCTCCAGGATTTCTTCGATGCTTTCCTGCTTTGCACTTTCGATAAAACCGCAGGTGTTGATGATAACGGCATCGCCGTCAGCAGGGTCGTCCTTGAGGACAAAGCCTGCTTCTCTTAATTTATAAAGCATCATTTCTGCGTCAACTCTGTTTTTGGCGCAGCCTAAGGATACAATGGAAACTTTGATGTTTTCAGTCATAGTTATATTCCTCGAACTCTGTAAATTCTCTGATGACAGACCTGATGTCAGTGTAAGAAAAACCGCGGCGTTGCAAAGCCGCAACAGTACGCCTGAGGTCTGCCTCGTCAGAGAGCTTACGGATATATTTTTTGTTTATAAGAGCACGGAGTTCTTCTTTTTCGTCAAGACAGAGATTTTCCACCGCTTGGCTTGACAGCTCTTTGTCGATACCTTTAAGCCTTAATTTCTGCTGAATCTGCCTTTCGGACAGATGCTTTGAGCTTAGGCTTTCGGCGTATCTTTGGGCAAAACTCTCGTCGTTTATAAAGCCTAAGTCCATAAGCTTTGCGATAGCCGCGTCTACGGCTTCTTCGCCGTAATCCTTGGAGAGCTTCTGCCTCAGCTCTCCTTCAGAGTGGTCACGATAAGAGATAAGCCACAGTGCCTTTTCTTTTGCTCTTTTGGCGTCGCTGAGTTTAATAAGCTGAAGAAGTCTGTCGTCATCAATATCGGCACCAACCTTAAGCCTTTGTGACAGTACGGTTTCGGTGTCAAGCTTTAAGGCGTATTCTCCGTCTATGAATATGGCTGACAGGGACTTTCGCCTTGGCTCAATAGCGGTAATAGTCATCAGTCTTCAACTAAAATGTCGATTTTGCCACCTTTTGCGGCTTTGGGAGCATCAGCGGCAGGTGCAACCTCAACGGGCTTTGCCACTGCTTTTGCAGCTTTGCCGGGCTTTGCGGTGAGTTTATCGATATTCTCCCAGAGCTTTTTCTCAATCTCTGCGGCAAGCTCAGGCTCCTGCTGGAAAAGAATCTTAACGTTATCTCTGCCCTGGCCGAGACGCTTCTCGCCATAGCTGAACCAAGCACCCGCCTTCTGGATAACATCAGCTTTAACTGCTAAGTCCACAAGCTCGCCTACTCTGGAGATACCTTCTCCGTACATAATATCAAATTCTGCCTCTTTAAAGGGAGGAGCAATCTTATTCTTAACAACCTTAACCCTTGTGCGTGAGCCCAGCATCTCGCCGTTCTGCTTGAGGATTTCGCCACGTCTTACCTCAAGACGAACGGAGCTGTAGAACTTAAGTGCACGGCCGCCGGGAGTAACCTCGGGGTTGCCGTATACAACGCCTACCTTCTCTCTGAGCTGGTTGATGAAAATTGCAACACAGTTGGACTTGGAAATTGCACCTGCGAGCTTTCTTAAAGCCTGAGACATAAGTCTTGCCTGAAGACCAACGTGGCTGTCGCCCATTTCGCCCTCAATCTCAGCCTTGGGAACAAGAGCTGCTACTGAGTCGATAACAATAACGTCAATAGCGCCTGAGCGGATAAGAGCCTCGGCAATCTCAAGGGCATCTTCGCCTGTGTCGGGCTGAGAAACCAAGAGAGAATCAACGTCAACGCCTAAATTTGCGGCATAAACAGGGTCCAGAGCATGCTCAACGTCGATAAATGCAACGTTGCCGCCGTCTTTCTGACCTTCTGCGATACAGTGAAGTGAAAGTGTGGTTTTACCTGAGGACTCGGGTCCGTAAATCTCGATAATTCTGCCTCGGGGAAGTCCACCGATACCAAGAGCGATGTCGAGAGACAATGAGCCTGTGGAAACATGCTCTACATTAAGTGTGGAATTCTGACCCAGACGCATAACAGCACCTTTGCCGAACTGTTTTTCAATCTGACCTAAAGCGGTCTCCAATGCTTTATTTTTATCAAGTGCCATTTTTATTTCTCCTTTTTGCCATTCAATTTACATCATTATTATAAAATAAACCCTTCTTAAAATCAATAAAAACAGGGCAAAATCCTCGAACAAATTTTCTAAAATTCGAACAAAGTACCTTTTATCGCCCTATGAATACCGCCTAAGTCGTCAAAAATTTCAATATCTCCGTAATTTTCGGCTTTCATAAGCTCTCGGGTATACTCCGCCTCGATGCCGTCCAACTCAAAAATAAGCTGACCGCCTGATTTTAGCTTAGGTGTGTAAAGTGGGATAATCCCTCTGTAAAAAAGCATACCGTCATCCCCGCCGTCAAGAGCAAGCTCAGGCTCGAAATAAAGCTCTCTCTGCATACTTTTAAGCTCCTGGGTGGTGAGGTAGGGGGGATTTGAGATAATGAGGTCAAAATACTTATCCTCAAAATCTCCGTATACTTTAAATATATCCCCATTAATCATATTTATGTCAGCTGAGTTGAGGTTTGCGTTTTCTCTGAGATAGAAAAATGCATCCTCTGATATTTCAACAGCAGTAACCTCAGCATTTGGATAAAGCTTTTTTAAAGTAACTGCCAGAGTACCGCTGCCTGCACACAAATCAAGAATTTTTGGATTTTCTGTTTTATCAAGATGCTCAAAGCTTGCCCTGAGGGCAACCTCGGTGTCGTCCCTGGGAATAAGCACACCCTTGCCGACTTTGAAGGGATAGCCGTAAAACTCCCACTGGCCTATGATATACTGCAAAGGCTCACCTGCTGCACGTCTTTCGGCAAGAGTCAGGAGCTTGTGATAGTCTTTATCTGACATTTCAGTTTCTTTATCAAGAGCAGGAGTGTAGGGAGTGCCGAGTACAAAGGATATCAGCTCTGATGCATCAAAGGCAGGAGACTCTGCTCCTGCCTCGGTGAGCTTTTTTGTAATTAAGTTAAAGCCTTCGATGATTTTCATTTTATTTGCAGCATTTATTGTTTACAATGTCAGAGCCGTCGTCGGGAATTACGGGAGTAATGGCGGCGATGGCAATTTCGATCATAGCATCATCAGGCTCGCGGGTAGTGATACGCTGAGCCCACATACCGGGAGCGGCAATTATGCGTGTAAACCAGTTGTCGTGCTTGCCGCAAAGCTGGATAAGCTCAAAGCCGAGTCCGACGGACAAGGGGAGAAGCACAATTTTGATTGCGGCTCTGAGCGCAGTACCCCAAACACCAAGGGTAGTGAATGAAGGAACAAAAAGTCCGATAACAATGCCTAAAATAAGCATAATAATCATAAAGCTTGTGCCGCATCTGGGGTGAAAACGTCTGTGCTTTCTAACGTTTTCTACTGTAAGCTCCTCGTCTGCTTCGTAGCAGAAGATAGTTTTGTGCTCGGCACCGTGATACATAAATACCCGCTTCATATCCTCCATTCGGGATACAATAACTATGTAGCCCAGGAAAAGAGCGATTCTTAAAATACCCTCAAAAGCAGAGCGGAGAAACGGATTGTCAAAAAACGGATGCAAAGGTGTAAGTCCGCTGTAAAGAAGACCCGGTACCCATACAAAAAGCACCACAGCAAGGATAATACCTAAAACCGAAGCAAGAGTCATAACAGCATTCATGAATTTTTCGCCCAGTTTATCGTTGAGCCATTTCTCAAACTTGCCCATTTCTTCTTCCTCAACCTCAATGGCATCAATTGCCTTGTTGGCAGAAATCATAAGGGACTTGTAGCTGAGTTTAAGAGAGTCAATCATACCGGCGATTCCGCGGATAAAGGGAATGCGGAAGAACTTGTATTTTTCTCTTAAGGTCTTTACCTCGATTTCTTCGGTTTCGATTTTGTCGGGGGCTGTACGCAGTGCAATCATGGTCTTTTTGGGACCACGCATCATGATACCTTCAATAAGCGCACTGCCACCGATTGAAGTAATCTTTTTAGTTTGTTCTTTAGCCATAATTTACCTTCCTTTAGTTTGTTTCTTTATAAACAGGAATTGCGATTGTTACTGTAGTGCCTACACCGATACCGCTTTGGATATCAAGTGTACCATCGTGAAGCGAGATAATCTCGTCTGCAATGGCAAGACCAATGCCCGAGCCGCGGACACTCTGGTTTGCCTTGTAGAATTTATCTTTGATTCTGGGCAGGTCGTCGGGTGCAATACCGCAGCCTGTGTCGGTAACCACAATATGAACCGAATGCGTAAAATCCAGAATCTGAATACCCACAACACCACCGCTCTGGGTGTATTTGAGGGCGTTGTCGATAATGTTGATGAAAACTTGTCTGAGTTTGTTTTTGTCGCCGTATACAGGGGGCATAGACTCGGGCTTGTCGTAGAGAAGATGCTTTTCTTCGTTTATGGCACGGTCTTTCATCATGTAAAGTGCCTCGTCAAGCTCAGCTAAGATGTCGATTTTCTCCTTCATAAGCATCATTCTGCCGCTCTGAAGTCTTGAGAAGTCCAGAAGCTCCTCAACAATTGAGGTAAGACGTGAGGATTCCTTGACGATTATATCCATACCTTTATCAAAGGTTTCTTTGTCTACCGAGCCGCAATACTGCATGGTTTCTGCCCAGCCTTTTATGGCGGTGAGGGGAGTCCTCAGCTCGTGAGAAACGCTGGAGATAAAGTCGTTTTTAAGTCTTTCAGCTGCTCCAAGCTCTGTTGCCATATCGTTGATAGAATCACAAAGCTCGCCGATTTCGTCATCGTGAGATTTTTCGATTCTTGTATTGAAGTCGCCCTGGGCAATTTTTTTGGCAGTTGCCGAAAGTTCACGCACGGGACGGACAATGGAGCGGATAAAGTAAAGCCCCGAGAAAAGCACAAGCAGGATAATTGTAAGACCTACAACAGAGATAATGACAATAGCCATGGTTATATTGTAGTCAATGTCTGTAAGAGAGATAACGCATCTGACAGCACCCATTACTTCGTTCTGAGAATTTCGCACCAGTCGGGTAACTGCCTTTACATTTTCACCGGAGGACAGGTTGCCGGTCCATTCATAGCGGCTTAAGTTGTCGCTTGTTGCCTTGATATAATCGGGCATCTGGTGAGTAGAGTCAGGTGTAAAGCCTGTGGAAGTGATAATAACGTTGCCTTTGGCATCAATGGCGGTAATCTCCATTTTTTCTTTGTCGTCAAAATTTTCCACGTAACTTCGTGCAGTGGCAGAAAAGCTCTGAGGGTCAGAAGCATAATCGTCCAGCACGTTAAGAAATTCGGCAGTAGCCGCATTAAGTGTCTGGGTTACAGAGTGGTAGTAGTAAATTCTGACAGCGTATGAAAGGCAGAACACGACAAACAGAACAACAACTATAACAACAAGCAGGGTGTTGAGCACCCAACGCTTTGTAATGCCTTTAAACATCAGCCGTCCTCCATAATAATGAATAGTTAAGAATTGTCCGCTGCGGTTAACGGGAGGCATAGAATACAACCTCATCGTAGGGGACCGCTTGCGGTGGAGGGATATATTCCTCTACATAAAGCTTTCATATAGACGTGTATCCCCCTGTCAGCTTCGCTGACATCCTCTCACTGAGTCCGTCCCCCTTTAGGCAAGGGGACGTGTAAATGTTTAATATTTATTAATCAACCCGCCGTTGACAGACGTTTTAATCTAAATAAAACCTTTCCAAAGGCAGACTTGCCCACCGCGGCTAGCGGTCGGTTAAGCGTCCCATTTGTAGCCCAGACCCCAGACTGTCACAATAAACTTGGGGTTAGAGGGCTCGTCTTCAACCTTCATTCTCAGTCTGCGGATATTAACGTCAACGATTTTTTCTTCGCCAACATAAGCCTCGCCCCAAACGTGGTTAAGAATGTCGGTTCTGTCAAGAGCAGTGCCGGGATTGGAGAAGAAATACTCCATAATCTGAAACTCAACCTGAGTAAGCTCGATAATGGCACTGTTTTTGGTAAGTGTGCGGTTTCTCAGATTAAGGGTAAAGATGCCTGACTTAAGCTCCTCTTTGAAGTTCTGCTCGGTTTTCTGCTCGGCAAGGGCCACTCTGCGGTACAGAGAGTCAACTCTGGCAGTAAGCTCAGAGGGAGAGAAGGGCTTTGTAACATAGTCATCGGCACCAAGCATCAGACCTGTAACCTTGTCCATCTCCTGAGTTCTTGCAGAGAGCATAATAATGCCGATAGAGCCGTTTTTGTTTCTCAGCTCTTTGCAGACCTGCAACCCGTCAATACCGGGCATCATAATATCAAGAATAGCAACGTCAAAATCGCCGCCGTGCTCCTCGTATTTCTGAAGTGCGACTTCTCCGCAGTCTGCCTCTACAACATCATAGCCTGCACGTCTGAGGTTGATAACCACAAAATCGCGGATAGCTGCTTCGTCCTCGCACACAAGTATTTTCTTCATTTCTTTGACCTCCGTTTCACTAAATCCTTATTGCATCAATTCAAAGGCTCCAATAATTTCATCGTCGCCAAGTATCATTTTGTCTGAAGTCTCAGGAACCTTGTAGGAGTATACGCGGCTCTCGTTTTCGGCAAGAGACTTGTATCCTTCGGGAATTTCCTGGGTGTTTTTGTCGGTGATTCTGATTTTCAGAAGCTCATCACCGATTTTTACTTTGTTCCATGTATAAAAAGTAACTTCGTTTTCGTCGTGGTTGGTGTGGGCGGTGAACTTGCCGTCCCATTCAGCAGGAATATCAAAGGAGAATTTGTAAGAAAAGCTGACGGCTTCGTGAGAAATAAGGTGTACTGTGCCTTCTTCGGTCTGCTGACACCAGTATATTTCAGCACAAGGAGCAACGTCTGCACGGTCTTCTTCAATCTTCAGCTTGAAAACCGAGGGTACCTCAATAACCGAGTCGTCATTTACATCCTTTGACATAACGGCATAAGCTCGCTTTGCCTGATTGTAAGAGATGTTCTCGGTAAAGGCGATACGCTCAAGGGATTTGAAATATTTATTATAGTAAACAATCTGGGTGTTGTATTCGCCCGAGGTGGTGCATCCGTCGATTACAAGACCTCGCTGACTTTCAAAAACCTCACCGGTCAAAAGCTGAGCAAAAGAGGCAACGTCAGGGTCAAGTGGAGAGGAGCCAAGCTCAGAGAGCTCGCTTTTGGTTTCATTTAAAGTAAGAAGTGTTGCCATTGCTTCTTTTTCGGTAGAGAAAAGGGAGAGAAGCATAAGCTCGTCTTTGCCGCCGTCAGCAAAATCGCCTGTTACAAGACTTGAGCAGGTGTAATCTGAGGGGACTTCTCTGAGAGAGGTGCCGTCATAGGTAAAAACAGCAAGCTGATTTATATTTGGGGTGTAGGTTTTGTAAGATGGGATAATCTCTGAAAAACCGTCACCGTCTATATCGCAGAAATTAAGGCTCTCAACTGCACTGCTCTGGCTTTTGAAGTTGCCCACAACCTGCCAGGTGCCGTCGATGTTGTCCATTGCCATCATATTGACGGTGGCAATGTCGCCCTGAGGCAGATAAAAAGCCACAGCCTCGTCAATATTGTCGGAGTCTATATCCTGCATTGTAATAGCCGAGCGGAAATTGCCCGACTGGGGATATTTAAGGGTGTATCCTTCGCCGGCGGTTTTGTCAATAAGAGACTGGATGTCGGCTTTGTCGCCGACTGCCTTTGGGGGATGCATCAGGGTGTCAACAGAAAGTCCCACCGATGAGCAACCTGCCAAGACAAGGCACAAAACTGCCGCAATTAAAGGAAGCAGTATTTTTTTATTCACGGTTTTATCCTTTCAGGTCAAGGCAGAACTGCCACAAGATATTTTATGAGTATACCCTCGTCAGAGAACATTTTTTCATGCTCTGTGACGATGTTGCCCTCTACGTCACTGTGGTGCAAATCCCGTACAACCTTCTTGAGCTCATATCCGCTCTCCTCAAAGTATACGAGGCTATCATCAAAAAGCTCATCGTTGTCGGTCTTGAAGTGGATTTCTCCGCCCTTTTTGAGAAAGCTCTTGTAAAGCTCAAGCTTGGTGTTGTGGGTAAGTCGGCGTTTGTTGTGCTTGCCTCGGGGCCATGGGTTACAGAAGTTTATATAAATTCTGTCAATTTTGTCATCTTCGCTTATTACCTCGAAAATTCTGTCAACATTATGAGCCACAAGTGCGATGTTGTCTACGGTTTTGCCTGCTTCTTCAAAGCGTTTAACAATATTTCGTCTGCCAACGCC
Organism: Oscillospiraceae bacterium; assembly: GCA_015066245.1. Classification (GTDB taxonomy): domain Bacteria; phylum Bacillota; class Clostridia; order Oscillospirales; family Acutalibacteraceae; genus Ruminococcoides. The sequence continues at coordinate 16,541 of SVOS01000001.1, read as the reverse complement.
CAGCATATCGCTTTTGATATCCATGGCGATGAAGTTTATGTCGGGGTTTCTCAGGGCTTTTTCGGCAACAAAGGTGCCTTTGCCACAGCCTACCTCAAGCTCCAGAGGCCTCTTTACAGCAAAGAAATCTGCCCATTTGCCCTTAAGCTCAGCAGGGTTATTGACATAGAAGTTGCAGGCATCAAGCTCAGGCTGAGCCCATTTCTTTTTACGGATTCGCACAAAATCACCTTAAACACAATATTTTGAGTTATAATTACACTTATACAAAATAAGTATATCAAAATGTAGTGGTTATTGCAATCTTTTTTTGCATATTTTGTTACACTTATTTACCTTTTTTATAGAAAAGTTATCAATAAGTGAAAAATTTTCATCCTTTTAACATTTTTGTAAGATATCAGAAACAAAAAAAGCACAGCCTTTAATAAAAGCTGTGCTTTGAGTGTATTCGGGATATTAAACCTCAGAGAAGAACTTGTCGTGGAGAACACGAACTGCCTTGTCTGCGTAATCTGCGTCGATGAGAACAGAAATCTTGATTTCGGATGTGGAAATCATGGAGATGTTGATCTGAGCATCAGCAAGAGCCTCGAACATATCGGAAGCAACGCCGGGATGGCTCTCCATACCTGAACCAACGATAGAAACCTTTGCAACGGAATCATCAAGAAGAACCTGAGCACCGTCATACTTGTTGATGTAGTTCTTCTCAAGGATTTCTACAGCCTTTGCACCGTTGTCCTTAGCAACTGTGAAAGTGATATCCTTTGTGTTGTTTCTGCCGATGGACTGAAGGATGATGTCAACGTTGATGTTCTTTGCTGAAAGAAGTGAGAACATCTTGAAAGCAAAGCCGGGCTCGTTGGGGATGTTTGTAACTGAAATACGTGCTATATCTGTGTCTTTAGCTACACCGCTGATAAGAATTTTTTCCATTTTAGGTTTCTCCTTTACTATTGTACCGGGTTTATGTGTTAAGCTTGAAAGTACCTCAAGCTCGATTCCGAATTTCTTTGCAAGCTCTACGCTGCGGTTGTTAAGAACCTGTGCACCTAAGGATGCAAGCTCAAGCATCTCATCGTAAGAGATTTCCTCAAGCTTCTGAGCGTTGGGAACTTTTCTGGGGTCTGCTGTGTAAACGCCTTCAACGTCAGTGTAAATCTGGCAGAGGTCAGCGTGCATTGCAGCGGCAATAGCAACAGCACTTGTGTCAGAGCCGCCGCGGCCTAAGGTTGTGATGTCGTCGTATTTGTTGAGGCCCTGGAAGCCTGCTACAACAACAATCTGCTTCTTGGCGATTTCTGCCTTAAGACGGGATGTGTCTACCTTTTTGATTCTTGCAGTTGTGTGAGAAGATGAGGTAGCAAAGCCTGCCTGCCAGCCTAAAAGAGAGATTGCGGGACAACCCAGCTTGTGGAGAGCCATAGCAAGGAGAGAGATAGAAATCTGCTCGCCTGCAGCTAAGAGCATATCCTTTTCGCGGTTGCTTGCGTTCTCGTCGATTTCCTTATATTTTGCAATAAGGTCGTCTGTTGTGTCGCCCTGTGCAGAAACAACAACTACAACGTCGTTGCCTTTTTTGTATGTGTCTGCAACAATGGATGCAACATTCATTACTCTGTCTTTGTCGGCTACAGATGAGCCGCCAAACTTCTGAACAATTAAACTCATAGTATATATAACCCTTTCAGTATTATAAGTTTCCGATTCTGATTACGGAAATAACCTCAGCACCCTGAGCCTTGAGAGCCTCAACAGCATTGAGAGCATCACCGTACTTAACCTCGTTAGCAGTAGCGAAAGCAACCTCGTTTTCGGGAGCATCCACACGGCTGAGTGTCTTAACCTCGCCCAAAGCAGAGGTTAATGTATTATATGCAGCCTCTTTATCCTCGGTGTTGATGCGGATGTAGAGAGCTGTTTTGCTTTCTTCCATAGGAAGGATGTTCTGCTCTTTTGAGTCAGCCCAGAAAATAAGCTTTCTGCGCTTTAAGTGGAGAGCACAGTCGATAACGTCAGCAACAACTGCAGAAGCAGTGGGAAGCTTGCCTGCGCCCTTGCCGTAGAATACTACGTCGCCTGTGCAGTCACCGCGTACCATAATACCGTTGAATACATCGTTGATGTTTGCAAGCTGGCTTGAGCAGGGAACAAACATGGGAGCAACGCCGATATCCATCATGCCGCCTTCTTCTACCTTGCATCTGCCGATGAGCTTGATAACACATCCGTAGTTTGCGGCGTACTGAACATCCTCAAGAGTGATCTTTGTGATACCCTCTGTATGTACATTGTCGGGATAAACATGCTTGCCGTAGGCGAGAGATGCCAGGATGCAGATTTTTCTGCAAGCATCATGACCTTCAACGTCTGCGGTGGGGTCTTTCTCGGCATAGCCAAGTTCCTGAGCAATCTTAAGAGCTTCGTCAAAGCCCATGCCCTCAGCAATCATCTTTGTGAGGATGAAGTTTGTTGTACCGTTTAAGATACCTGCGATTTCGTCAACGTTGTTTGCTGCAAGGCACTTGCTTAAGGGTCTGATAATGGGAATACCGCCGCCAACGCTTGCCTCAAAGAGGTAGTTTGCGTTGTTGTCCTTTGCAATCTGAAGAAGCTCTGCACCGTGCTGGGCTACAAGCTCTTTGTTGGAGGTTACAACGCTTTTGCCTGCTTTAAGAAGGCGTTTTGTGTAGTCATAAGCGGGGTTAAGACCGCCCATTGCCTCGGCAACAACTCTTACTTCTACGTCGTTTACGATATCCTCAAAATTCTTTGTGAATCTGTCAGCGTGAGGACTGTCGGGAAAATCCCTTAAGTCCAGGATATACTTTACGTCAAGTTCTTCGCCGATAGCGGAAAAGAGTCTGTCTTTATGGGTGCGGATAATCTCATCAACGCCGGAGCCTACAACTCCGTGTCCCATAATTGCCACTGATATCATTTAAGTTCACTCCTACCTTTGGTTTTCCTTAGTTGGTTAGTTTTCTGCCACAGTCTCCTGAGGGTCTGTGGTTGTGGGTTCAACAGGTGCAGTGGGAATATCAATCTCAATTCCTACTGTGGGAGCTGTTGAGGGTTCGTCATTTTCCTGACCGGGATTTGTGGGCTTTGTCTCGTCTTCGATAAAGCCTGCGTGGCTCTTACACTTGGAGGGCATATTGTCCTCGGTATAGTAGCCTGTAGCCTTTGTCTTGCAGGTTTTCTCGGCAAGCTTGCCGGTGATTGTGCAATACTCGGCCTCTATAACACCTTCTGAAAGGTCATAGTCTTTGTATTCTTTGTCCTCAAGGTATCTTCCCATAACTTTTGAGAATGTGATGGTTGCATTGTCGGTATTCCAAACGCTTGCAGGGTCGTCAAAACCTGTCCATACTGCAAGGGCTGCATAGGGAGATACACCGCAGAACCAGCTGTCATACTCGTCGTTGGTGGTACCTGTCTTGCCGCAGATTTCCCAGCCGTAAACAGATGCGTAGAAAGCACTTGTGTGGTGGGTTTCAGCGTTTAAGTTTGCATAGAGCAGGCGGTTCATGATGGTTGCGGTTTCTTTGGAATAAGCCTGAATACCTACGCGGTCGCGGTTGTCGAGAATAACATTGCCGCGTCTGTCGGTTACATAATAATAGGTATAGGTATCATAATGCATACCGCCGTTGGCAACATAGGTGTAGGCATTAGCCATCTCTCTTACAGAAACACCGCCGTTCATACCGCCCAAGGAAAGGCTGGCAATAGCACCGCGGTCATCCTCGTTGAGATGATTAAGTCCCAGGAAGGTTGTTGCGTGGTCATAGGCGACTTCGGGACCGCCGATTAAATCAATACAACGGGCAGCACAACAGTTTGATGACCATTCAATAGCATCAACGGTCATAAGGCCGTTTTTGTGGTGATAATCGTACCAGTTGTAGGGGCCCTTTGAGCCGTCAGAATATATCCAACTGTCCAGAGGCTGGTCAGAGATATAGGATGAGTAGTGGATAAGGTTACGCTCAATAGCGTAGGGGTAAGCAACCACAGGCTTGATGGATGAGCCGGGCTGCAAAAAGGACATTGTGGCACGGTTGTGGATGAGGTTGGCTTCCTTCTTTTCGGAAGAACCTGCCGTAGCAATAACCCTGCCGTCCAGACCTACCATAGACATACCAATCTGAAGACCGGGGTCGCTATCTTTGTCGATGTTAAGAGCTTCTTCCTCGATAATCTCCTGAGCCTTGGGGTCCATAGCAGAGTAAATCTTGTATCCTTCGGTGTAAAGCTTGTCAATGGCAGCCGATTCTGAGATATCGTAGCGTTCTGCAAGGTCTGCTGCAAGGTCATAAACCAGCTCGTCCTGATACCAGTTCTGAACATCACCGGAGTTAATGTCAACATTTCCTTCGTCTGCATCGGCAAAGTCCATGTTCTCGGACTCTTTCAAAGCGGCTTCATATTCTTCGTCTGTTATCTTGCCCTGAGAGTGCATTTCGTCAATAATAATCTCACGACGGTATTTGTTGTTGTCGGGATAGATGAAGGGGTCCCATGCAGAGGGGTTCTGGGTGATGCCTACAATAGCGGCACACTCGGCAATGGAGCAGTCGGAGATATCTTTGTTGAAATATCTCTTTGATGCAGCCTGAACACCCTGGCAACTTCCGCCGAAGTTAACAACATTCAGATATGCCTCAAGGATTTCGTCCTTGGTGTATTCCTGCTCAACCTTAAGAGCCTTGACGATTTCGCGGACTTTACGGTTGATGCTTGCCTCGTCGTCCTGAGTAAGGTTTTTGATGAGCTGCTGGGTAATCGTGGAGCCGCCGTAGGAGTCATCTCCCGAGGTGGCAAGGTTAATTACCGCACTGCCTGTTCTCAGCCAGTCAACGCCGTTATGTTCGTAAAAACGTCTGTCCTCAATGGCGATAATGGCATCGAAAAGGTGAGGGGGCATTTTGTCAAACTCTACCCATTCGCGGTCTTCGCTGCCGTAAAGCACCTGATATTCTTCAAATTCCCCTGTTTCGGGATTTTCTACATACACAAAGCTTGACTGGTTAAGGCTTCGTGCGTCAAGGTCGATGCCCGAAGGATGGCTCGAGAGCTCAACCAGATAAAGCATGACATTAAAGCAGAGAATAATGCCTGCAATAAAGCACACCAGAAAAACAGCCAAAAGAACTTTAAGTACGCAGGAAAGGACAGTCTTTACAGGAGAGGGCAAACCGTGAGCTTTTCTGCTTTGGTCTTTTTCTTTATATTTACTTATGTCAGTTGTACGCATATTTGAGCCTCCGTTAAATCATACTTTGATTTTAACATAAATTTGTGATACGCAAATATCTATACATTATACAGTATACCACTTGTGCAGTAAAAAAACAAAGGATTTTTTATGATTTGCGTATTTTTTAATATCCCTACAGTAAGATAAGTGAATAATCATAAATTTTTGTGAAAAAATAACTGCGGCGGTGAATATTATGAAAAAACTTTACTATGTAACTTGTCTTATTGTAATTGCTTCTGTTCTTGCTTCGGGATTTATCATCACTGTTACCTCAGAGTCAAAAACCGTGGAAAACACCAAAAACTCATCCTCTGTATCAGATGACGGATACATTATAAAGGCTATGGGTGACAGAATTGTGGTGTATAAGGGAAAAGGAGAGAAACCATATCTCGAGACCACCTGTGCAGTAAGCTCTCTGCCCAAGGATGTGCAGGTAAAAATCAAAAACGGCATTTATTTTGATAGCGAAGAAGAAATGCAGAAAGCCCTCAGTGAGTTTACAAGCTGAAAAAGTTGTGGATTTATGAAACACTGTGTGATATAATGTAAAAAACTTAGGAGGTTTTGATTATGAAAAGAATATTTGCGGTTTTATTGGTTTTGGTGCTCTCACTTTCGCTTTTTGCCTGTGGTGACGGAGCTAAGGGCGAAGAAGCTAAGTCTGAGCATTATGAAAACGACGTAAAGTTTCAGATTGGCGAGATTTCGGGCGATACATACGAAAATAAATTTTTCGGCATCAAGTGCAAGGTGGACAGCGGTTGGAGCTTCAGCTCAGAAGAAGAAATCGCAGAGCTTAACAATTTTACAATGGACTATCTGCCTGAGGATTTTACAGAGTATTATGAGAAATCCGGCAATTTTATAGATATGTACGCATCAGCAGATGATGGCTTTGATAATATCAACATTTCTGCACAGAAGTTGTCAAAGTCTGAAATCAAGAAATTCGATGCAGTAGAAAATTTCAAAGCGGCAATTCCTGCTTTGGAGGAAACCTTTGAGAACATGGGCTATACAGACTGTGATTTTGAGGTATCAAAAGCCACAGTTGACGGCGAAGAGTACGATGCCTACTACGGCACAGCTCAGCTTGAGGACCTCAGAATGTATCAGCAGCAGATTTCAACAATCAGAAACAACTACCTTGTTACAATTACAGTTACTTCTTACAACGAAGATACCTGCGATGACATCTTTGGATTTATGACTATCGAATAAAAAGAGGACACGGCTTTTTTCATAAAGGCCGTGTCTTTTCTTTGTTTTTCTTGCAATGGTTTTTATATAATGGTACAATAATATAAGATTTTTTCAGGAGGTTTTATTATGCCCTTTATCAATACTAAAGTTACAACAACAATTACTAAGGAAAAAGAAGAAATTTTAAAGGCAGAGCTTGGCAAGGCTATCACCCTTATCGGCAAGGGCGAGGCTTATCTTATGTTAGGCTTTGAGGATAACTGCCGTCTCTGGTTTCAGGGAAACCAGCAGGGCGATACCGCCTATGTTGAGGTTGCTCTTCTGGGCAGCGTAACTAAGGCAAACGCCGAAAAGCTCACATCTGCTATCTGTGATATTATGGACAGAGAGCTCTCTATTTCTCCCGACAGAGTATATGTTAAATTCTCAGAAACCGATGTCTGGGGATATAATAATATTGTATTTTAAGGTGAAATTATGAAAAGTTTCAGAAAAGAGCTCTGGTTTAATGTCCCCAAAAGACGCGGCCTTGTAAATATTACAAGAGATGTGCAGGCCGCCATTGACGAAAGCGGTGTTAAAGAGGGTTTGGTCCTTGTCAACGCCATGAACATCACCGCATCCGTATTCATCAACGATGACGAGTCGGGGCTTCACAGAGATTACGAGCGTTGGCTCGAAAAACTTGCTCCCGAAAAGCCCTACAGTCAGTATGACCACAACGGTTTTGAGGATAATGCCGATGCTCACCTCAAACGCACCATTATGGGCAGAGAGGTTGTATGTGCCATAACAAATGGCAAGCTTGACTTTGGTACATGGGAGCAGATTTTTTATTATGAACTTGACGGTATGCGTAATAAGCATGCCCTCATTAAAATTATAGGTGAGTAATTATGAAGAACTTTACAGTGGCAGAAATCCTTGATGCCTGCGGTGGCAAATTCTCGGGAAATCTGGATATTCTCTCAAAAGAGGTCGACTCTATAACCACCGACAGCCGCAAAGCTGGCAAGGGCTCGGTTTTTGCCGCAATAGTAGGCGAGCGTGTTGACGGACACAGTTTTATTCCTCAGTGTATTGAGATTGGTGCAATCTGCTCCATCTGCGAGAGAGAGCCTGCTGACGGGTCTGCCCATATTCTGGTGGACAATACCCAGGAGGCACTCATTAAGATTGCAGAAAAATACAGAGAAAAATTTGATATTCCCTTTGTGGGCATTTCGGGCAGTGTCGGCAAAACCAGCACCAAAGAAATTATTGCCGCCACACTTTCCGAGCATTTTCACACTCACAAAACCCAGGGCAATTTCAACAATGCCTTAGGTGTGCCCATTACACTTTTTGCCCTTGAAGAAACCCACACTGCCGCGGTTATCGAAATGGGTATTTCCGACTTCGGCGAAATGAGCGTGCTTGCAAATATGGCAAAGCCCGACATTGCGGTGCTGACAAATGTGGGCAAGTGCCACCTTGAAAATCTCAAAGATTTAAAAGGCGTCTTAAAGGCAAAGACCGAGATGCTCAAGTTTCTTAAAGAGGGTGGCACCGTAGTCCTTAACGGCGACGACTCTAACCTGAGAAATGCCGAGATTCCCGAGGGTGCAAAGGTTATTTTCTACGGACTTAATGAACAAAACGATATTTTCGCCACGGATATCGTCAGCGACAACGAAACTTTTACGGATTTTACCGTACATACAAAGGACCTTGAGTTTAAAGCCCGCATTCATAATTTAGGCGAGCACATGGTGCAGAATGCTCTGGCAGCAGTGGCGGTGGCTCTTACTCTGGGGCTTACAAAAGAGGAGATTGTAAGGGGGCTTGATGCTTACCGCACCATTGGCGGCAGAGCAAATATCATAAAGACCGAGAACCTTACCATTATCGACGATTGTTACAACGCAAACCCCGAGTCCATGAAGGCATCCTTAAAGACTCTCAGTGCCTTTGACGGCAGACGTGTAGCCCTTGTGGGCGATATGAAGGAGCTGGGGGAGAATGAAAAACAGCTTCACTACGAAATCGGTCAGCTTATTGCAGAGCTTAAGCTTGACCTTGTAATTGCAGTAGGTGACCTGGCTCTGGAAATTTACAAAGCCGCACGTCAGCATATTGATGCCGAGTGGTATCAGAGCGTTGAGGAAGCAAAGCTTTATATGTACGAGATGCTTACCATTGGCGATACAGTGCTGGTAAAAGCCAGCCACTCCATGAACTTCGCCGAGCTTGTGGAGCAGATTAAGGAGCTTTGACCGTTAGCCACGGGTTAGCCACCCGAGGGCATTTCGCCTTTGGATGGGTTACATTTTGATGAAGCCTTCAGTTGACGGCGGGTCGAAATTAAATCAAAATTTTATCGTAGGTTGATTAGCCACCCGAGGGCATAGCACCTACGAATAGGTATAATTTAGAGAAAAAACTATCTTCAACGGCAGGTTGATTATAAATAAAAATAACGTATATAGTAGGGGAGGGCCTCTGTGCCCTCCCGTTACTTTTCTTCAAAACAGAAAAATCCAGAACAACATCCCGGAGCTTTCCGGGATATCTTTTTTTGCCCTGTTTTGTCAAAATACACAAAAATATTAAACCGAATATGTAGGATTTATGCAGAGTGGTGATATTTCGGTTGACAGATAATAGGGGATTTTATATAATATTAATATGTATAGCTATATATTATTCATGAATATGTGTAGCTGAGTATTAATGCAAAGAGGAACAGAAAATGAGCGAAAATATGTCAGAAAAAGTAAGTGTAAAAAAACCTTTTTTCAAAAGCAAAAAGGGCATTATAGTGATAATTGTTGCAGTAGTTGTACTTTTGCTTGCAGGTGGCGGAGTTATATTGGGGTCCTATCTTATACCCAAGGATATTTCGGGTGCCTGGGAGCTTGTGGTGAATCCCGAGATTTCTGAGGCAACAAGAGATGAACTTCCCGAAAAGGACAAGGTTTACTATATCTTCGACAAGCCCGATAAATACGGCAGAGGAGAGTACCGCACCTGTTATCAGGGCGGAGTCGAGGTTTATGAATATGAGCTTATGGAAAAGGACTCTGTCACCAAAATCAATCTGGGCACAGAGGACATGGAGTACAGCATTTCGGGCTCAAAGCTTCTGGGTGATGCAAAGCTCAAAATAATTTATCCCCGATACACCGACGAGGAAACGGGGGTTACTTATGATGAGCAGGAATATATCTTTGAGCAGGCGAGCGACCCCGACTACGAGAATCAGGCTTACAAAAGCTACAAAACCGACAAGTCTATTGTAGGCACAGAATACACCAGCAACGAAAGATTTGTTTCTTACTATTTTTATACATTCCCTTATGTGCAGAGTGTTGAATTTATGAGCAACGGCGTGATGGTTATTCATTACGAAAGCGAGATGCTGGGCCTTGACAGAAATATGTATTACGCATATTCCGCCGAGGACAATGTTATTACTTTCAGCCTTGTAACCGACAAAGATACAAAGTACACCGTAAGCTATGAAAAAGACGAAAATCAAAACCTGAAGTTCAGCAATGACAAAACTTCGGATTCTCTTTTTGCAGATGCATTTTTCGGAGATTATACATTCTATACTGCCGAAAATCTCCCCGAGGCTCCCGTATCCTCGGCTGACGAAATATATTATGCTGAATAAAGGCGGTTATTCAGTTTGCATAAAATTTATTGAAAGGATGATTCTATGAAATCAAACACCTTTAAGCGTGTACTGTCGCTTGTGCTTTGTTTGGCGTGTCTGGTTTCTGTGGCTGTGGTGGCAATTCCGTCTGCTTCTGCTACTGAGCTGTCAGAAATCGAACCCCTTAACAATTCATTTGCGGTAGTATCCCCCGTACCAACAGGTTCAACCATTGAGCCTATTGAGCAGCCCGCACGTCTTGATACCCTTGAGGGCAAGACCATTGCACTTGTTGGCGGAAGCTTCAGTGCTTCTGTTACTCACGCAATACTCCGCGATATGCTGGAGGAAGAATTCGGCTGTAAAACTTATTACATGGACGAGATTGGCAAGGGTGGTACATTCAACCCCAACAACCAGAGTGCTCAGTCCAAAGAATTTCAGCAGAAGCTCATATCTATGGGCGTGGACGCAGTAATCTCAGGTAACTGCGGATGCGGTATCTGTACAGTTAAAGAAACAGGTAACGCACTTGCTGCCGAGTATATCGGCATTCCTGCAGTTGTAGTAGGTGCCGAAACCTTTATTGCTCAGATTCGCTCCACAGGTCTTAACCGTGGTGTTCCTGTTGTAAGAACTGCGGCATACCCCGGTGCTTTTGCGGCTGATACAACCGAAGAACAGGAGAGAAAAGCACGAGACATTCTCTACAGTCAGGTTGTTACTGCACTTACAACAGAAATCACTCAGGCAGAGATTGACGAAATCGCAGGTGCAGTAGGAAGCGTCAAGTACAACGACGTAATCTTTACAGGCTCTTATCAGAGGATACAGGAGTTCTATGAAGTTAATGAAATGACCGACGGACTTCCCGTAGTTCCTCCCACAAAGGCAAAGGTAGAGTACTACCTTGCATATACAGATTATGAGGCAGAAGACCTTGTGTGCACAAACCGCAACGGTGAAGCTCAGGACGTTCCTCCTGCTAACCGCTCCATTACTGCATATCAGGTTGCAGTTAATGCTGTTATGGCAGGCTGTCCTCCCGAGTATATGCCCCTTTGTATTGCAATTACAAAGTGTCTGGGTCACGGCGACTTCTACAAGCCTTTGCAGAGCACCCACGCATGGACTCCTTATATCCTTGTAAATGGTCCGATTGCCGAGGAGCTTGGCATAAGCTTTGACGAAAATATGACAAACGCAGAAGCAAACAAGCTTTTGGGCAGATATATGTCTCTTGCAATGCTCAACCTTGCAGGCTACAAGATTAAAGAAAACCGAATGGGAACATTCGGCTATATGGAGCCCTTTGCATTTGCTGAGGACGAAAAAACCTGCGAAGCAATCGGTTGGGAGCCCTATCATGTAATGCAGGGCTTTGAGTCTACAGATAACGTTATCACCTGCGGCTCTACCATTACATGGGGTAACAGCGTAACTCCTGCAACAGATAACGCAGAGAAGATTATGCAGCTCATGGCATGGGATATCACAGAAAAGCAGCAAAACGGCTTGGGAAATACAAACCCCAGAGTACCCAGAATGGTATTCATAACTGCCGAAGCTGCCAAAGACCTGGCAGATGGCTATACCTCAAAGGATGTACTTGAGGATACTCTTATCTCAACTGCTCGCCGTCCTTTGTGGATGCGTACATACGCTCATTACTGGGCAAACACAGGCAGTAAGATTCACCTCAATCAGACATTTGATGAGCATTATGCATTTATTGCCAACGGCGGCTCTACAGAAAATGTAGAAGCAGATATCGTTGACAATACTGCAGTTCCTCAGTGGCTTCAGGGTGTGGTTCCCTTTGATTCTCTGGTTACTGCACAGACTATGGAAAAAGGCCACACAGGCTTTGTTGTTACCGGCGGTGACTCAAAGAGCGAGTTCCAGGTTATGCCCGGCGGCGACTGTGCTTCTTATGAAATCGAGCTTCCCAAGAATTGGGAAGGACTCCTTGCAGGCACAATTACTCCTGAAGTTCAGCCTGATGCCGAAACAGGTGACGGCTACTATAACCCCAACTACAATCCCGGTGGTAATACAGGCGGTAATACAGGCGGTGATACAGATGATGATACCGACGATGACACACCTGTAGCTACCTTTAGTGCTACTGTACCCTCAGGCGTTACAGACGGAACATACAGAATCGTAAGCAGTACAAATCAGGTATCAAGCGAAGGAAGAATGTATTTTGATTCTTCATCCGATACTCTTACATACTATTCCGTAGGCGGCAGTGCTTCAGCGGCATCTGTTTTGGGTTCTGCCACTTATGCCGACTTTATTACTCTTGTTGAGGCAGCAGGACTTAACAGCACAATGACCGTTGCAGGCGGCAAAGTAACGGATGTTATCTTACGTGTTCCTGCAAGTTCAAGAAACATGGAAAAAGACGCCACAACACTGGGTGCTGATGTTTTTGAAAATATAAGCCTTACAATTGCTGCAAATACAGACGGAAAAGGCAGCTCTACAGAAGGCTCGGCAGCTTTGGACGGTGCAGTTATCAAGCTTAACGGTGACGTCAGGAGCTTTGATATTAACCTTGAAGGCACTCTTGTGATGGGTGCGTCCTCTACTGCAGACTTTATTACTTTAAGCGGCAGCAAAGCAACAGTAAATGAAACTCCTGCTGCAGGAGATGTTGCATATATCGGCATAGATAACGGTGACGGCACATATAAGGCGCTTACAGTTGTCTATAATTCCGATAACACTTATACAATTACCTATAATACAGCTCTCAGCATGTGATTGAGGCTAACCATTAATTCAGAAAGGATGTTACTATATGAAAACTAATTTATTAAAACGTGTAGTTGCAGTAATCCTCTGTCTGGTAATGGGCCTTAGCCTTATGTCAGTAGGATTTAGTGCAAGTGCTTATCATTACGATGACGAAACGATTACTTCGTACGAAGACCTTAACTGCGCTGAGGACGACTGTGATTGTCTTGAGCCCGATGAAAACGTATTTAAGGTAGTTTCTCCCGTAAGCTCTGCATCTGCTAATGCAAATTGTGCAGAAGTAGTATTCACAGGAGCTTTTCATGAGGTACAGGATTATTACAGAAACTTGGGACAGACAGACGGAATGACCGTTATTCCTCCCACAACCTTAAAGGTTGAAAAATTCATGAGATATATCCCCGAAGGCGACACAGATGTAGTTGCAACCGTTGCTTCAACAGGCAGGGTTATTACTGCCTATCAGGTAGCAGTAAATGCGGTTATGTCAGGCTGCTCAGCAGAGTATATGCCTATTTGTATCGCTTTTACAAAGGCTATGAATAACGAAGAATACGTAAACTCTCTTAAGGACGGAAGCCTTACTCCCATGGCATTTGTCAACGGTCCTCTTGCACGCCAGCTTGGTATCGACAACCAGCAGGGTATGACAACAGAAGAAGCAAACATTGCTTTGGGCAGATTTATAGAGTTTGCACTGATTAATCTTGCAGGTATCGCCTCAGAGCGCAGCACTTCCTTCGGATATATGCAGCCTCTGGTGTTCTCAGAAAACGATGCTGCCTGCCTTGATATCGGTTGGGAACCTTATAACGTACAGCAGGGCTTTGACCTTAACGAAAGCACAGTTACAGCCTCATCCTTCTCAATGTGGGGCAACAATGTGACTCCTGCCACAGACCTTCCCGAGCAGGTTATGAAGATCATTGCATGGGATATTACAGAGAAAAACTTAGGCGGCTTAGGTGCGGCTGATTCTGAAACCTATATAAATACAAAACGTGTAGTTTTCATTACTCCTCAGGTTGCAAATGTTCTTGCTACTCTTTATAAGGATAAAGAAAACTTAGAGGATGCACTTATTGAAACAGCCCTTCGTCCCATGTGGATGCGTGCTTATGCGTATTATTATGCAAACACAGGCACCAACCTCACAGGCAAATCGCTTACAGATGTTTATAGCGAGCTTATGGAAAATCAGTCAGAGGGCGGCAAAACTACCGCTTCTCCCGATTGGCTTGTAGGTATTACTAACCCCAATATTGACACAGGCAAAGTTATGTCAAAGGGCAACACAATCTTCCTTGTTACAGGTGACGACAGCCGTAACAAAACTCAGGTTATGCCCGGCGGTGTAAGTGTTACATACAAAGCAGAGGTTTCTGATATGTACGAAAGCCTCGTTACAAGTATGAACTATCAGCCTGTAGAAACCTACTATTTGTCAGAAAAGGACTTTACTGTTACACCTCCCGAGAGTGTTACATCTGTTTTGACAAACGGTACATACCGTATTCTTGACCCCTCCTCAGGTGCAACTTACCTGACAAGAGAGGGCAGAGTATACTTTGATTCTACAACAAACACACTTCATTATTATGCAGTAGGTGCAAGTGCAAAGGCATCTGTTCAGTTTGACGAAACTGCTGATGCAGAATTTATTGCATATCTTGAGAATCTGGGTGCTAACAGCTCATTCAGAGTTTATAACGGTAAGCTTAAAGATGCTACAATCCGATTCTCCTCCAACGCAAGCAAGCCCGACACAAACACAGTGGCACTTACAGAAGAATCCTTTGAAGGACTTGCTCTTACACTTCATGCAAACAATACAGAGAACAGCCTTGCTGCAGGCGGTATTGCAAACGATGGTTCAACAGTTACAATGTCATCCACAGTTAACACTTATACCGTGAATATGGATGGAGACATCGTTATGGGCCACACAAGCAACGCAGGCTTTGTAACCCTTGACGGCACCACAGTTACCGTTAACGCAAATGCTCCCGCAGGTTCAAAGGCTATTATCGGCACTGCAAACTCTGACGGAACATACAGAACTATGACCTTTGTACAGAAGGCAGACGGTACATATCAGATTACTTATAATACTGCAAATACTTTATCCTTAGAGAATTCTACAATTTACCTTAAGGGCACATTCAATAACTGGGAAGCTAAGGATGCATTCCAGAAGACAGACTCAGAGGATGTTTATACTCTTACCAAGGCATTTGAGGCAGGTACATATACCTTTAAGATTGATTCAAACGGCTCATGGTATGGCAACGCAGGTTCTTTCACAGACAGTGCAATGCGTTGGGAAATGTCTACATCCGTATCCGACAACTGTACTTTCACAGCTACAGGCGGTACATATACCTTTGCTTGGGACAACGCTGCAAAGAGACTGACAGTGTCTAAGAATTCTGATGAGCTTCCTGATATTCCCGTGGTTACAACCAAGACAGTTTATGTTGGTGTAATCGAGTACATCACAGATTTTGTACCCACACTCCATTACTGGAATGATTCTACCGGCCTTGCAGGGGATGCAACTCTTACTGCAACAGGTGCAACTGCTCAGTATGCAGTAGGTTCAGCTTATTGGGACAACCAAAAGCAGACATTTAATGTTTATAAGACCACTATTCCTGCAGAAGCAACAGATATGAAGACCTGGGATAAGGGTTCTGACGGCAAATGGGCAGCAGAGTCAGTTTCTTATGCTGAAGACCAGATTATCCTCCTCTTTGAGTGGGGCGGTACATATCACAACCTTAAGAATACTTATGTTGAGACCGAACCTGTTGTTACTCACACAGTAACATTCAAAAACTGGGACGGTACAGTTATTGACACCCAGACTGTAGAAGATGGTAAATCTGCAACAGCTCCCAAAGACCCTGTCCGCAGCTCCACAACTCAATATGAGTACACCTTTATCGGTTGGGATACAGACTTTACAAATGTAACAACCGACTTAACTGTAACAGCTGAGTTTGAAGAAAGCGTAAAGACTTATCTTGTTGTATTTATTGATAGCGACGGTACAGTTTATTCCGAGCAGAATGTAGAATACGGCAAGTCCGCTGTTGCTCCCGCTGATCCCGAGAAAGAAGGATATACCTTTGCAGGTTGGAATGCTGATTTTACAAATGTTACATCCAATCTTGTAATCAATGCTCTTTGGGAAATCATCGAAACACCAGTATACTACAAGGTTACATGGGATAAATCGGATATTTATGAGGTTGTTACAGACCTTGACGCAAACAGCGTTGAAGAGGGCACAGACTTTACATTTACTGTAACAGTTGCAGAGGGCTACACACTTAACGCTGTGGTAGCAGATATGAAGACTTTACCATGTGATGAAAATGGTGTTTATACACTCAAGGCAATCTCAGCAGATACAAAACTTATCATTGTTGCAACCAAGGATTCTACAACCCCTGAGATTGTATCCTTCACAGTAACCTTTGTTGATAAGGACGGCAATGTGCTTTCAGAGCAGAAAGTAAATTATGGTCTTGCAGCCGTAGCTCCCACTGCACCCGAAGTAGATGGCTACACATTCACAGGTTGGTCTGATGATATCGACTATATCACAAAGGATATCACAGTAAAGGCAGAGTACAAGAAGAACGCAACACCTGC
>SVOS01000018.1 GCA_015066245.1 Oscillospiraceae bacterium | reverse complement strand
CCTTGATGAAGTCGTTACCGCTTGTTGCGAATGTGTATGTTTCGCTTGTGGATACGATTGCACCTGTGGTTGCGTTCATCCAGCCGATGAACTCATTACCGTTTGTGGAGCTTGCTACTACTGTTACTGTTGCTGCAATGGGCATCTTGGTGTTGATATAAGATGTACCCTGAGGCTTTGTTTTTCCATTATCGATTGAAATAGTAAAGCCCGAGCCGCCTGTAACGTCCACTCGGAAGGTTCCGTTTGCACGAATGTACTGAGCAGCAACCACCAGATCCTCGGTAACGTTTGTAATTTTCTTATCCCAGCCTGTAAATTTGAAATCTTCTATTTCGGGAGCTGAGGGCGCAACTGCATCTTCACCTGCTTTTACAATCTGCTCCGAAATAATATTGCCTGATACATCTTTGAAGATTACTGTGTACTCTGTGACAAGCTGACTTACTGTAATAGTTGATGTATTTGTGTCAAGAACAAAAGTAACATCTGCTTTTCTATCCACTTTAAGCTTCATATTTTCGCTTAAGGGATACTGCTTCTCGTAATTTTCTGTTGCAATCTTGAATTCGTAATCACCTTGCTCCATGGGAATGGTGATTTCGTATATGCCGCTTCCTTTATCTGTGAGAGTAAGCTCTGTTCCCCAGAAGTTGAAGTCGCCTCTGAGATAAAATACATCGGGAACCTCAACCTCAGGCTCGTCTTCAGTAGCATCCTCGTCTGCTTTAGTAACTGTAAGCTTGTTTGTCAGTGTGTTGAAGCTGAACAGATATTTGCCGCCTGTGGCTGCCAGTGTACAGTTGCCTTCATCCGCAATCATATCCCAGCCTGTCTGAGATGTGGTTTCGGTAGTGTCCTCAATTATTCCTGTGTTACCATACCACTTGCTGCCGACAAGAAGCTTGAATTCATAAGAGCCTTCCTCAAGTTCAAGCTCTGTCTCAACTGTTGTACCGTCTACATTTACCATATTTGGTGTTGCGTTCCAATTATTGAAATCACCTGTCAGTGTAATTGTAGACATAGAACCCGGGTCTGCATCATCCACTGTAAGCTGAGTACCATACACCTGAACCTCGTTTGTGAGTACGGTATCTCCCTCTGCAACAATGTATGCATATTTGATGTATCGTGCAGTAACGGGAGCTTCCAGCGAATGAGTAAGCCAATAAGGTGTACTTGCATCGGAATCAGGCTCAATTGTCTTTATCCATGTGTATTCCTCACCATCCAGCGAATAATACACGTTAACACTGTCGGGCTGGACTATCTGAACATCATTTACACCTGCATAGATGTATGTAGAAACACCTGTTACCTCACACTGTCCGCCGAGGTCAACAGTAATAATACCCTTGCCATCATCGGTGGTGTTGCTTGTAGAGGAATCTGCAGTGTTTGCAAATGCAAACCAAGAAGAATTATTAACTCCGTACTGGAATGTGTCGGAAATAATATTATCTGTAAGGCTTGTTACATAATCCGAATCAACAATGGTTGCAGCGGTATAGTTTTTGCCCAGAGCGATATTGTCACCTGCAGGAAGATTTGCCGAGGGTGTATAGCCAACATACAGACGCATTTCTGTTACGTCAAGGTCAAATCTGTATGTACCGCCCTTTGCAACAAAGGTACAGTTTCCTGCAGTATCCGTCATTTCCCAACCAATATCTGAAGTTGTTACGGTAGTATTATGAAGCACACCGTCATTTCCGTACCATACATTGCCGTAAAGAATCTTGAACTCGTAGGTGCCCTGCTCAAGCTCCATGGTTGTTGATACCAAACGGTTGTTTACTACTCTCATATTAGGTGTGGGATTCCATCCGTTGAAGTCGCCTGTCAGGGCAACAATAGATAAATCTCCTTCTTTTGCTTCCTCAGCCTTGGTCATACGAGTACCGTAAACCTCAATCTCATTAACCAGAGCTACTTCGTTTTCGCCTACATTATACGCAAGCTTGATGTATCTTGCATATACAGGAGTGCTGAGGTTATAGGACTGCCAATAGGGGTCGTTTACTGCTGCTGTATTAAAAGTATTGATATAATCAAAATGAGCTCCGTTGGGAGAATAGTATGTGTTGATAAATTTAAACTGGCTTGTATCTGCCGAATTAGCACCCGCCTGAACATGGGTA
Organism: Oscillospiraceae bacterium; assembly: GCA_015066245.1. Taxonomy (GTDB): domain Bacteria; phylum Bacillota; class Clostridia; order Oscillospirales; family Acutalibacteraceae; genus Ruminococcoides. The sequence continues at coordinate 28,359 of SVOS01000018.1, read as the reverse complement.
GCAAGGCCTGTAATCTCGCACATACCGCCTAAGTCAATGGTAATAATACCCTTACCGTCGGTAGTGTTACCTGTTGAAGCAACACCTGTATTCTTAAATCCGAACCACTCGGCATCATTTTCACCGGGTACAAAGGTCTCTGCAGCCTTGCCATCAGTAAGCTTTGCAGTGTAGGGGCTGTCTGAATAAGCTGAGCCAACATAGCTCTGTCCCAACGCAATATTATTGTCATCAGGCTCCACATACTCGGCACCATAAACCTCAACCTCGTTGAGGAATGTCCACGAAGGCGCACAAGTAATGTCAAGTCTTACATATCTTGCAACTGCATTGGCGTCTGTAAGGCTTGCCCAATATGAGCCGTCAGCCTTGGGGTGGAGGGTTACTGCACCTGCATAAGCATAAAACTCACCGTCAAGAGAAACATACACTGCAGTATCCAAAGGTGCACCGATACCATAACTTTCGGCTTCTGTTCCCTGAAGGAAATGAACCTTGACACTGTCAACACTGTATTTTCCGCCCAGGTCGATAACTGCTGAGCCAACGCCGTTGGTGGTGTTGGAATTAGTGTAAGCGGAGTTTGCGATATTAAAGAAGCCGAACCACTCGGCATCATTTTCACCGGGTACAAAGGTCTCTGCAGCCTTACCGTCTGTAAGATTTGCACTATAGGTTACTTTGCCGGTTGAAATTGATGTAGCATACTGAATCTCGCAGTCCTTGCCGGATGCGATATTGGTGGTAATAACGGGAGTTTCGCTTTCTTCTGAAATAACTACATCCTCAAAGCTGATGTTTGCTGCACAGGAAAGTGCCGAGCCTGCCTCGGGACTGATACCCGAGAACACAACCTTCTGGCCAACCTTGGCACTGTCAAGCATACTTGTGTTGGAAGCACTTCCGTAAACAAGAGTTGAATCTGTGATGCCTGTCTGGTGGTCGTTTGATGAGATAAGAGCTTGTCCCTCTGAAAGAGTAACAGTATTTGATGTATCAGATGCATCGCCGTTTCCGACAAACTTATCCGAAACCACCCAGATTCCCTTTGCATCGTCCCACTCTACGATTACATTTACTGTGTTGTGGATATTTGCGTTTGCAGGAGTGATTTTGCCGCCGTTAAAGTCAGTTGTGAAAAGCACTGCCTTGCCGCTTTCTACGGCTACATTCTTGCCCGTCATAAATACGCCTTCGGCATCCATAAATTTAATGAATGCAGCAGGCTCAACCTCTGTCATATACGAAAGAGCACTTACGCCCGAAAGTCTTACGGGTGTGCCTACGGGCATACTCTCAAGGAGCTTGTAGTTAGCACCGCTGCCCGCTACGGGATTGTTGCTTGAAGAAATACCTGTCTCCCAATCATGGCAGGCAATAAGAAACTCGTCACCCTCAAGCTGAACATCGGGAGTGCTGTTGCCTGAGCCATAGGTCTTGGATTTGATGTAGTTTATGCATCTTTCTTCGTCCCACTTAACAACAACATTAAGAGTGTAGCGGATATTGGCATTTGAAGCTGTAATAAGACCGCCGTTAAACTGAGGTGAGAACAAATGACAGTCGCCTGCACCTATTACCTCATCTCTGCCATTTATGTAAATACCTGTATTGTTTTGTGCAATTGTATTTGAGCCTGTCTGAGAAAGCAAGCCCTGGAGTGTATTCTTTGCCTCTGTTACAGTTGCAGAGGTTGCACTTGCAGATGCCATCAATGCCTGAGCATTATCATAAGCCGCACGGATTTTGAGAATAGTAGCCTCAGTATAATTTGTATGACGGATATTCAAAGCCGAGTTCATCACTACCTGAAGGTCTGCCTTGGCAGCATCAACCGCATCTGTAGCAGTGGACGAAAGCTGAATAACCCTGTCTGAGTTGTTCTTTACATAACCCGTAACTGTTGTGCCGTTAATATTGAATGTACCCTTAAGTCTGCCGTTTGAGCAAACCTCTGTTACCTCAAACATCGAAAATCTGGGAAGTACATAGTTATAGGTCGAGCCGGTTTCTGTTGAATAAACATACTTGCCAGCGTTTGCAACATAAAGACCGGGAGTAGGATTGGTGCCGCTATAGTCGATTTTGGGCACAGCGCTGTTTGTTTTGTAAGGAAGCACACCATAGCCGTAAAGATATGAGCTGGTGAGAGCGTAGTTTTTGAAGTAAACACCGCCGCCGTTTGCCTCAAGACCTGAGGAGTCGCTGGTGTTACCTTCTACAGTATAAATCCTGCCACCTGATGTGTAGAGGCAGATACCTATATGAGCTACACCGCCGCTGTTCTGAAAATATACAAGGTCGCCGTACTTAGGTGTATAGCTGCCGCCCATATAAGAGGAATATTTGAAGCAGCCTGCGGTTTTAAGCTGTCTTACCCACTGGCTGCAGCTGATTTCTTTCCATATATAGTTGGTATCCCCTGAGTGATAACGTCCCAAATCCTTGTATGTAGACTGATTTGTGCAGCGTGACTGATAAAGACACCATGACACAAAGCTTGCACACCAAGGATAGTCCGAGCCTCCGTAACCAAGGCCCAGGTCACCCATATTGTAGCTAAATTCTACATAATTGGCACGACCTGAAACCTCGCCCGAAAAGTTACCGTTAGCGGCACCTTCCTGATAACCGAGCTGAGAAAGAGCTATAGCCACAAGGTCGGTTCTGTTATCCCCTGTAATGGGAACACGTTTGTAGTTTGAATAGTATTTTCCGTTCTTGTAAGAAGTTGACGGACCTGACTGAGCACCGTTTCTGTACTCAGCCGCAAATGTCACAAGCAAAGAAGCGCACGACATAAGCATAAGAACAGCCAAAAACACCGAAACTGCTCTTAAAAGGGGCTTTTTCACATTAATCACTCCTATAAATTTGTCGCAAACACAAGGCTAACTTGCATTTATCCATACATAATTATCATAACAGAGACAGTAAATAAAGTAAACAACTTGGCGGTTTTTTCTCCTATTTGCGAATAGGTTTATTTATTATATCTATATTGCACCTTATCTTTTTATATATTTATTCCATAAAAAGATCAGGGCCTTGCCAAACAAGACAAAGCCCTTTCAATTTATATTACATATTATTCTTTACAGCATAAACTGTAACAATTTTGCTTACTGATAACAAGCTTATGATCTCATCAACAGATTTATCCCAACAAACATAAGATTCATCAGGAAGAGAAGGCACAACTATCTCGTTCTCATAACTGTAATACTGCCAATCCACCACAGTTCCGTCGGTTCCTGTTACGGATTCTGTTTTAAACACTACAAGTGAAAGACTATCTGTATCGGCACCATAAAGTGCCTTCAGATATGTGTCAGAATCTACCGTAAAAGTATATTCTTCTGATTCACAAACCACAGTGCCGTTAGCGTCTATCCAACCCAAAAACTCTTTTTCATCAGAGCACAAAGCACTGACGGTAATAACCGTATCTCCGAAAATCTGATTGTGGATGTAAACATTTCCGTAGGGTCTTTGGGGAGAATCTCCTACCGAAACAATTAGTCCGCTACCTCCTGTCACTTCAACAAAAACAGAGTATTCAAACTTATAGTCAGGGTCAGGGGAGTAAACCGCATTCACCGTAACATCGCAATATACTTTATCAAAAGAACCGTCCCATCCAATGAATATATAGCCTTCTCTTGAGGGCAACTCGGGTTCGTCGGCACTGGCGCCCTCTAAAACCTTTTGTGTGCTGATTACTGTGCCATCAAAATCCACAAAGGTAACTGTGTATTCCTCAATATCAGGCGAATCAGGAGTAGCCTCAGTTCCGCTAAGGAGCATACTCTTACCATCTTTGAAGTGAATCACGCAGTCCGGATAAACCATATAGTACCAACCCTCTGCTTTTTCGATTTCAAACCATTCACTATATGTTCCGTCATAGTAAATATCTTTAAGCGAACTGCAAAAATTAAAGGAACTTGCCTGTATCTCTGTAATTGAACAAGGCAGATACAAAGTCTCAAGCTTTGTCATTTTGTTAAAGCAAGAAATCGGTATCACGCTGATATTGCTGCTGATTATTACTTCTTTTAAGGATGTAGAGTTAAACTGATTCGGGCTAAGCTCCTTGTTGGATGTACTGAAATCAAACTCCGTAAGAGATTCTAAAGTAGCATAGCTTCCCAATTTCTGAAGAGCAGTTCCGCCTTTTACACTTTCAAGATTAGTGCAACCGATAAAAGCTGAATTATCAATCTCAACACATTTTGAATTCTCCTCAAACATAACTTTCTTAAGAGAATTACAGTTAAAGAAAGCATACTCCTCTATTCTTTCCACAGTATTAGGAACAACTATTTCTTCTACGGCAGTTCTCAGCAATGCTCGCTGAGGAATTTTGCTGATTTTACCAAAGGTCACGGATTTTAAGGACGAACAATTTGCAAGTAAGCCGACTGTATCGTAACTAATACCTGAAATAGCAGGGCTTAGACGGGTATTCAAGGAAGTACATCCCTCAGGCATAACCAAAGACTCAAGCTTGACGTTATCGCTTAGTCCTCCTGCGCCGATTTCCTTAAGTCCATTTCCAAGTTCAAGGTTTTTGAGGCTATAATTTCTGCAAACCGCAAAATCATCCAGAGTCTCAAGAGTATCGGGAAAATCAAGTGTTACCAACTGAGGCGAATAGCTGAAAGCAAAACTTCCTGCTGATTTTACTCCTTCGGGGATATCAATACTATCTACGCAAACTCTGTAAAATGCCCAGTCACCAATATGTGTAATTCCGCTTTCGATTACAATGCTTTCCACCTTGTAGCCTTTGGGGTTGGATGCATAGTATTTTTCTGAGGTCTGAAAAACTTTGCCGTCGGGATTAAGGATATCATTTCCATCATTGCTGATAAAGGGCTCAACTCGATACTTATACCAAGGTGCATACTGAGAGCTGCTGCTGTAATCATACATAGCACCCTCACCAAATATACGGAGCTCACCGTCTGATTTAAGTTCCCAGTAAAGATTATCACCGCATTTTCCGCTATCAAGCACCTTTACGGGAACAGGGATTTTTTCGTACACCGCTTTTACGGTTATGCTATCAGTAATCTCAGAAAAGCTTCTGTCCCAACCTACAAAATTATATCCCTCTCGCAAAGGGGCGTCAGGTGCCTCGGCCGAGTCCATATATTTTACATTCTGAACAGAGATGACCTTGCCATCGTAGTCTTCAAACTTAACTGTAAAACTAACTTTATCATTTGAAAGCAGAGTTCCCTGCACAGTAGCAAAAGTTCCGTCAGAAAGATGTACAACACAATCCTTATTTATGCCGTAGCTCCATCCGCTTACTTTGCTGATGGCGTTGTATTCTTCCAAATTTCCATTATAATAAATATCCTTAAGACTTACCGTATGGTTAAAAGAGCTTCCTTCAATACTCTTGAGAGAATTCGGCAGGTAAATCTTCTCAAGATAGGGCATTCCATTAAAGCAAGAAGTAGGAATTGTTGTAATATTCTCGCTGACAAAAGCTGTCTTTAAAGCTGTTTTATAGAACTGATTCTTCTCAAGCTTTGTATTTGTGCTGCTGAAGTCAAATTCTGTCAGCTTATCCATAAGTGTATATACACCTATTGTCTTGAGTGCTGTACCGCCTGTAACACTTTCCAGAGAAGTACACCCCTGAAATGCATTATTCGCAATATTCTCACACACAGAATCTTCTTCAAAAATTACAGTTTTTAAAGAGTCACAAGTGTAAAATGCATAAGAATCAATGCTTTTTACTGTATTGGGTATAATCACTGTCTCAATATCCGCACCAAGGCAGGTTCTCTGAGGGATTTTGTCCACACTGCCAAAGCCTACAGTCTTAAGAGAACTGCAATTCTCCATAAGTCCGCAGGAATTATAGTCTATATCTGTAAAATCAGGTTCGGGACTTAACTGCGTATTAATCTGAGTACAGCTTTCAGGTAAAACAAGGGATTTGAGTGAAGGGTTATTGTTAAATCCTGCAGTACCAACCTTCTCAATACCATTGCCGAGATTGATTGTCTCCAGCAGATAATTTCTTGAAATTGCAAAGTCATCAAGGACTTTAAGAGAATCAGGCAGTGTAAGCACCTTGAGGTTAGGAGAAAACCTGAAACAAAACACACCTGTTTCTTCTACTCCCTCGGGCACGGTAAGTTCTTCTACACAAACTCTGTAAAAAGCCCAGTCGCCTATGTAGGTAACACCTTCTTCAATAACAATATCTTTGATTTTATATCCTTCGGGGTTATCCTTAGTGTAATCAGACATAGGCAGATATATTGTACCGTCACAGTTGAGGATTTTTGTTCCGTCTTCGCTTATATACGGCTCATCTCTGTACTTATACCACGGCGAAGGCTCGTAGTATTTATTATAATTGTACATTGCACCTTCTCCGAATATACGAAGCACACCATCGGCTGTAAGCTCCCAGAAAAGAGTATCCCCGCATTTTCCGCTATCCAGAACACTTTCGGCACCTTCTGCATTTGCTGTTAAATCCACCGCAAAAACAGATATCACAAAAATTATGATGGCCAACAATAGAGACACAAGCCTTATTTTGTTTTTTTCAATAGCTATGTACATATAAAAACTTCCTCTCAAAGTTACCGACATATCATTTTAATTATACAATAACAATAATTCTAATTCAAGTATAAGCAACCGATTGATTTTTTATTTGACAACAATATGCTTTTAAGTTAATATTTAGATATAATATGTATTAGCAGGTGGTATTATGGCTATTCTTCTGACAGGCGGTATGGGATTTATCGGCTCTCACACTGCAGTTGAGCTTATTAACGAAGGCTATGAGGTTATCATTGCTGACAACCTCTCCAACAGCAGCCCAAAGGTGCTGGAACGCATCGAGACAATTACAGGCACAAAGCCGCTTTTCTATGAAATTGACGTTGCAGTCAAAAAAGACGTAGAAAAGGTATTTGATGAAAACAAAATCGAGGGTGTTGTTCACTTTGCAGGCTACAAGAGCGTCCCCGAGTCTACACGCATTCCCTTAAGCTACTACCGCAACAATATCGACACCGCTCTCACTGTCTTAGAGGTTATGAAAGAGCGTGATTGCAGGACTTTTGTTTTCAGCTCCTCTGCCACAGTTTACGGTGACAAAAACAAGGCACCCTTCAATGAGGAAATGCCCACCTCTACTTCTACAAATGCTTACGGCAACACAAAGCTTATGATAGAGCAGATTGTACGGGACTTCTCCGCATCTTGGGAGGATTTCTCTGCAGTTCTTTTAAGATATTTCAACCCAATAGGTGCTCATCCTTCGGGACTTATCGGTGAGGCTCCCGACGGAATCCCCAACAACCTTATGCCCTACATCACTCAGACTGCCGTTGGTGTTCGCGAGTTTTTAGGAGTATTCGGCACAGATTATGATACTCCCGACGGCACAGGTGTACGTGATTTTATCCACGTTGTTGACCTTGCAAGAGGCCACGTTGCCGCTATCGGCTATGCCCTTAAGTCAAAAGGTACCGAGGCTGTTAACTTAGGCACTGGCAACGGCAGCAGTGTGCTTGAGGTTGTGCATACTTTCGAAGAAGCAAACGACCTTAAAATTCCCGTTAAACTTCTGCCCCGTCGTCCGGGTGATGTTGCCACAAGCTTTGCACTTGCCACAAAAGCCAAAGAGCTTTTGGGCTGGGAGGCTAAGCTTACTCTCTTTGACATGTGCAAAGACTCCTGGAATTGGCAAAAAAACAATCCCAAAGGCTATAATTGATATCAAAACCCGCACAATAATTTGTGCGGGCTTTTTGTTTGTCACTTGAAAATATACAAAAAAGTGGTACAATTAATAAATCAGCAAAGAAAGAAGTGAAACTATGATAAAAATAGCCGTTGATTTGTTAGGAGCCGACAGAAGCGAAACCGAGCTTCTTAAAGGTGTCCTTACATCTTTGAATAATTACCCCGACTTGTTTGTATATGCATTAGGCAACAAAGAAGTTCTCATAAATGCTCTTGAGTCAGAAGATTACGACAAAGACCGTCTTGAGATTATTGATGCACCGGAGGTTATCACTAACTTTGAAAATCCCATGGATGCCATCCGAACAAAACCCAAGTCATCTATGGTTATGGGTGCTACCCTTTGTCGTGATAACGACGAAGTAGGTGCTTTTGTGTCCTGCGGTGCAACCGGCGGACTTATGGTATCTTCCATGTTTTTAATCAGGCCCTTAAGCCCCTCTGTAACCCCGGTTCTTGTGTGCGAGTTTATCAAACGTGATGGCAAGAACATCTGTCTTTCCGACTGCGGTGCAAACCTTGAGAATCCGCCTGAGAAAATCGTAGCCTTTGCTAAAATGGGCAGTGCATATATGAAGGCAAAGGGCGTTGAAAATCCTGCCGTAAGACTTCTTTCAAACGGTGCAGAAGAAGGCAAAGGAACCGCAAAAATCAAGGAAGCTTACAATTTACTAAAAGAAACAAACCTTAATTTCAAGGGCAATATCGAGGGAAGTACAGTACTTAGCTCTGATGCTGATGTTATTGCTACAGACGGATTCGAGGGCAACGTACTGCTCAAAACCCTTGAGTGCGGTGCAAACTCTGTAATTAACGACATTTATGACTATGCAAACACCTTAGAAGGCAAAGAAAAAGAGGACTACATCGCCTTTGCCCACAAGCTTCACAAAAGATATGATTACAATACTCAGGGCGGAGCAGTGCTTCTGGGCGTTAAGAAGCCCGTCATAAAAGGCCACGGTGCCGCAACCGCCGAAACCATGGAAAGCATTATCAAAATTGCTCATACCTTAGTCAAAAACAATGTTGTCGACAAAATAAAAGCCGAGTTTTCTTTATAAATCCCACGCAAAAAGCCGTTTCCAAATTAATGGAAACGGCCATTTTTATGTCTGATTATTTATTAAGAATCTTAAGAGCACCTGTGGGACATGCCTCAGCACACTTTTTACATGTAAGACAGCACTGAATTGTCTCGGGGTTGTTGAATTCGGGCTTGATGGTAGTTTCAAAGCCACGGCCAACCAAACCTAAGATACCCTTCTTGGCAACCTCGTCACAAACTCTTACGCAAAGTGAGCAAAGAATACACTTGCCCTGATTACGCTCAACGGACACAAGGCTTTCTTCAACAAAGGTCTTGTGCTTAACGCCCTCAAAGCGGTAAGGATTGATTACATAGCGGTTTGCGTGCTTAATAAGCGAGCAGTCCTTGTAGTCGTGGCATCCGCACTCAAGGCATCTCTTGGCTTCAGCTCTTGCCTCTTCCTCAGAAAAGCCAAGATTGATCTCCTTGAAGTCATTTCGTCTCTCTGAAGCTTCGCGAACGGGCATTTTTACTCTTGCCTTTTTCTCTCTGTCAGAGAGCATCTCAGCAGTAACTTCTCTCTCGCTAACATAAGGCTTAATGTAAGGCACACAGTCGCCCTTGAGGAAACTGTCCATAACCTCTGCTGCCTTGTTAGCCTCGCCAATAGCGGCAATAGCAATAGATGCACCACGGTTTGTTGCATCGCCAATAGCAAATACATCAGGAAGATTTGTGCGGAAGGTAAACTCATCAGCCGAAATAATGCCGCGGTTGTTAAGCTCTAACTCCTCAAAGCCCTTGACATCTACCTTCTGACCTATTGCAGCAATTACTGTGTCAACGTCAAGGTACTCAAACTCGCCCTCAACAGGTACGGGAGAACGTCTGCCTGAGGCATCGGGCTCACCAAGCTCCATCACCTGAAGCTTAACAGTCTTGACTCTGCCATTTTCGCCAATATACTCGTCGGGATTTGTAAGGAACTTGAAGGTTACGCCCTCTTCCATTGCTTCTTCAATCTCGATATCCTCAGCAGGCATCTCAGCTCTGGTTCTTCTGTAGATTACGTAAACCTCTTTTGCACCAAGACGCACTGCACTTCTGCAAGCGTCCATTGCGGTGTTACCGCCACCTACAACGGCTACCTTCTCGCCGATATACATAGGCTCGCCCTCGGCAACAGTACGAAGGAAGTCAATACCGCCTACAACACCCTCAAGCTCCTCGCCCTTTGTGCGTGTAGACATAGAGCTCCATGCGCCGATTGCAACCAATGTAGCGTCATAGACCTTGCGAATATCAGCAAAGGTTACGTCCTTGCCGATTTTTACGTTGTTTTTCATTTCTACGCCAAGGCTTTCAATCTGAGCAATCTCTTTGTCGAGCACTGCCTTGGGAAGTCTGTACTCGGGAATACCATAGCGGAGCATACCGCCCATTTTGGGCATAGCATCAAAAATTGTTACCTTATGGCCCTTTGTAGCCAGGAAGTATGCGGCAGTTAAACCAGCAGGACCGCCACCGATTATGGCAACGTTTTTGCCTGTAGCCTCAGCAACCTCAGGCTTAAAGGGGTTTTCGCTATTCATATCATTATCTGCAGCAAAATACTTGAGAAAAGCTATGGACATAGGCTCCTCAACAAGCTTTCTGCGACAGTTGCTCTCGCAAGGATGAGGACAAACTCTACCGATAGATGCAGGCAGAGGAAGTTTTTCTTTGATAATTCTTACTGCTTCGTTATCGTCGCCGTTTGCAATAGCCTTGATATAGCCCTGACAGTCTGTACCTGCAGGACAGTTAAGTGAGCAAGGAGCCACACAGTCGCCTGTATGGTCGCTCATTAAAAGCTCCAGAGCAACCTTTCTGGCTTTAACTACTCTTTCGCTTTCGGTATTTATCACCATACCCTCAGAAACCTTTGCACTGCATGCTCTGAGAAGCTTTGGCATGCCTTCAGCCTCTACAACACAGATACCGCAGGCACCAAAAACCTTGACAGACTCGTGATGACAGAGTGTGGGGATTTCTATACCTGCATTTTTTGCGGCAGTAAGCACGGTGTCGCCACTCTCAGCTAAAACTTCTACACCGTTTATTGTAAGCTTGATTTTATCCATTATTGCGACACCTCCTTAATTTCTGCTGATTGCACCGAATTTGCACAGTGTTACACACTGTCCGCACTTGATGCACATATCCTGATTGATAACGTGAGCATTCTTGAGCTCACCGCTGATTGCATTTGCAGGGCATTTCTTGGCACACAATGTACAACCCTTGCACCTGTCTGCATCAATCTCATAAGTAATAAGGTTGCTGCACTCTTTTGCAGGACATTTTTTATCATTGATATGAGCTTCATACTCATTTCTGAAGTAACGGATGGTTGTAAGTACGGGATTGGGAGCAGTCTGACCAAGACCACAGAGAGCACCGTCCTTGATAGCTAAACAAAGCTCCTCTAAAAGCTCAATATCACCCTCTTTACCATTGCCGTCACAAATTCTTGTTAAGATTTCAAGCATTCGCTTTGTGCCTATACGGCAGGGCACACACTTGCCGCAGCTTTCCTTTGCGGTAAAGTCAAGGAAGAACTTAGCCATAGCAGGCATACAAGTGGAGCTGTCCATAACAACCATACCGCCTGAGCCCATAATAGCTCCTGTTGCACCCAAAGCCTTGTAATCAATTACTGTATCAAGAAGCTCACCGGGGATACATCCGCCAGAGGGGCCGCCCATCTGAACCGCCTTAAACTCGGCATCGTTCTTGTTACCGCCGCCGATACCGTAAATAACATCTCTCAAAGTCTTGCCCATGGGAATTTCAACAAGACCGCCCTTTTTAATTTTACCGGTAAGTGCAAAAACCTTTGTGCCCTTGGAGTTTTCTGTACCCATAGCCGCAAAAGCCTCGCCGCCGTTGTTTATAATCCATGCAACGTTTGCAAAGGTTTCTACATTGTTAATGTTAGAAGGCTTCTGCCAGTAGCCGCTTTGTGCAGGGAAAGGAGGCTTGAGTCTGGGCATACCACGCTCGCCCTCCAAAGACTCAATAAGGGCAGTTTCCTCACCGCAAACAAAGGCACCTGCGCCTGCTTTGATACGCATTTCGCAGCTGAAATCTGTGCCTAAAATATTTTTACCTAAAAGATTTTTAGCTTTTGCATCTTCGATAGCCTTCTGAAGTCTTTTGATAGCCAGAGGATACTCGGCACGAACATACACAACTGCCTCTTTTGCACCGATTGTATAAGCACCGATAAGCATACCCTCAATAAGAGTATGGGGGTCGCTCTCAATAACTGCTCTGTCCATAAATGCACCGGGGTCACCCTCGTCAGCATTACAGATAAGGTACTTCTCCTCGCCCTCAGACTGTTTTGCAGCATTCCACTTAAACCATGTGGGGAAGCCTGCACCACCTCGACCTGCAAGACCTGATGTTTTGATAACCTCTATAACATCATCCTGAGTCATACCGCTAAGCACCTTTTTAATTGCATTGTAACCGCCTGCGTTAATATATGCATCAATGCTGGTGGGGTCGATAATACCGCAGTTTCTTAAAGCAATTCTTGTCTGCTGAGAGAGAAACGCCTTGTCGTCATCGGTAATCAAAAGGTCTGAAACCTCATCTAAATTTTTAGAAGATACCGCATTCAAGATACGCTCTGCGTCAGTTTCCTTAACTTTTACAAAACGAGCAAAAAGCTCATCATTCTCATACACATCTACAATAGGCTCAAGGTAGCACATACCGATACATCCGGTAATGCCTAAAGTAACACCTTCGAAAGCGGAAATTTTGTCTTCAATTGAGTTATATACTTTCATTGCACCTGCGGCAATACCGCAAGAGCCCTGACCAACTATAATTTTCATTTTTCTTCCTCCGCCTTTGCCTTAAGCTCATTAAGGATTGTAATAGCCTTGTCGGGAGTTAAAGAGCCGTATGTCTCGTCGTTAATCATCATAACCGGAGACAAAGAGCAGCATCCCAGACAAGCAACATTTTTAAGAGTAAAAAGTCCGTCAGCAGTTGTCTCGCCATCTTCGATGCCTAACTCCTGCTTAATGGCAGCTTCGATACGCTCACTTCCGTTTACATGGCAGGCAGTACCCTGACAAAGCATAATAAGATACTTGCCGATAGGCTGAAGTCTGAACTGTGCGTAGAATGTGGCAACGCCAAGCACTTTTGCAGGTGTAGAACCTGTACGCTCGGCAATGTGGTAAATTACGTCAATGGGAAGATATCCGTAGATATCCTGAGCTTTCTGTAAAATTGTAATAAGCGAACCCTTCTGGTCTGCGTACTCCTTAAGCACGTCCTCAATCAAAGTAAGGTCGCTTTTTGCGTGATTGCAGCACATAATAACACCTCGTTTTAAGGATATAAAAATACATATAACATTTTACTACTTCATCAGATTAAATGCAATGTTAGTGCCTACAAAATTCCAAGGTAAAAAGAGCCAAAATATCACTATTTTGTCGGTTATTGTTAACCACATTCAGCCTGTCGAGGGTAAAATGGTTTGATCAACTGCCGAACCTCTGCGCCCCCAAAAACAGAGATTAATATAAACCCGATAAAATAAAAGTAATCTTCTCTGTAAATAAACCTTATGCACAAATCCATGTGGATTATAATTGCGTAAAAGAATAATAACTAATTTAAATATGCAATATTTACCAGAAAACCGACAGATTATACCAGATAGCACATTTTCGTAATAATTTATGATATAATTAAGCTCGTAAAAATACTCTGATTTTATAAAATAAAGAGGTGTTACCGATGGGCTGTTTATCATAAAATTATGTACACTTTATTTACTATAGGAGGAATTATCATGAAAAACTATTTTAAAATTTTATCAGTTGTTTTATCCATGGTATTTATATTCTCGTCAGTAAGTCTTTTTTCGGCAAGTGCTGAGGGGGAGTATGTAAAACCCGATAAATTTATATATGGCGATGTTACTCAGGACGGCGAAGTTACCGTAAAGGATGTTACATATATCCAGAAAGGACTTGCCGAGATTCACTATGTAAATGCAGTGCAGAGATTCCTTGCCGACCCCGATAACGAAGGTTTTTCTATTAAAAATGCAACTGCTATCCAAAAATATCTTGCCCAGTATGAGACCAAAACTCCTTGGGGCGAGGAATACAAACTGAAACTAGGTAATAAATTTTCAAGTGACATTAACCAAGATAACTATATCGATTATAAATATATAATAGTGCAAACAAAAAATTTATCCCATACATATACACTTGAAGACTTTCCTGAGTACAATTTCACTTGTATCAAAAAAACAACAAATTTATTTGGAATAGATTTCTATGAATTATATTTACCTGAAGCTGATATTGAAAGTGTAATTGAGGCAATCACAGCATTGAATTATAGGGCTAATATCGATTTATATAATGTAACACCCGCATATGTAGCTATTTCAGCATAACTAACGGAAAGGAGCAAAGCCATGAAAAGATTGTTATCTATAATTTTATTATTAACGTTATTCCTATCCTCAATTAGTGTTAATGCTTTTGCTACAAGTGCTGAGGGGGAGTATGTAAAACCCGATAAATTTATTTACGGCGATGTTAATCAGGACGGCGAAGTTACCGTTAAGGATGTTACATATATCCAGAAAGGGCTTGCCGAGATTCACTATGTAAATGCAGTGCAGAGATTCCTTGCCGACCCCGATAACGCAGGCTTTTCTATTAAAAATGCAACTGCTATCCAAAAATATCTTGCCCAGTACGAGACCAAAACTCCTTGGGGCGAGGAAATCGTAATGGCAAGTCAGGACGAGTTTTCAAAGTATGTTGCAACAGAAGATGACTTTGAAGATGATTGTGTTATAGTTGTTGTTGAACTAAAAGATAAAACACCATATACTGTTCAGGATTTTCCCGAATGCAACTTGAAGTCCATAGAACTTCTGGCAGATGTTCCTGAAACTAAGTCTCAATTCTATTTGTTATACTTGGAAACTCCCGGAAGAAATAATGTACTTGAATTTATTAAAGCGTTGGACTACAGAGCGAATATAGATATGAAATTGGCAATGCCAAATTATGTTTATAGTATAAAGTTCTAAATTTATTATACATTATTTTAATAATTATCGTCTTTCTACTAAATTGCACTACAAAACCCCTGTTCAGTTCTAAATTGAACAGGGGTTCCCTTGATTGGTATTTTTTATTGTCTACTTTTACTTGACAGATTCATTATGATGTACGGCGGTTTTTTCAACAAATCTATTTGTGGTTCTAACGTCTGTAAATCAAGTGTGCAAAAACTGTGCTGAGAGCAATTACCATCATTTCAATTACGGCAAGTATAGCAACATACTGAGGTGTAACGCCTGCGAAATTTGTGGATATAAGCGGATAAATGAAAACCCACACTACTGCCAGTACGCTGATAACAGCCACCAGCACCGTACCTACTCTGATTCTGCCGATTCTTGAAATAAGACCTGCAAGCAGGGCGTTTACAAGGATAATACCGTTAAGCACTGCAAAATTTGCAATATCATCATCAAAAATCTTTGAGGCAGCACCGCTTATCATAATATATCCAAAGCCTGCCTCAAGAGCAATCAGAAGTACAAAGCACACAACCCTCTTAACCTCTCGGAAAAATCTGCGTATACCCGAAAAAAGTCCGAAAGTACCCATAACCAACGCACCTATACCGATATCGTTGGAATCATCCACAGCAGGATGAGCCTTGCGGTATTCTTTTTCTTTCTCGATTTCCAGCTTTTTCTGCTCGGTATAATTCAAAGGCTTACGGAGCTCAGCTTCGTGAGCCTCTTCTTTATGTACTGCCTTTACCTTTTCAGGAAAAAGCTCTGCTTCTGTAAAATTTGTACAGCAATACTCACAACGACGATTATCAAGGTCCAGAAGACCTCCGCAATTAGGACAATTCATTATATATCAGCCTACCTTCCAATAGTGAACATAATCTTCTATAAACCAGTCAATAAGCCCTTTGTGCCTTAAAGAGACAAGATGACACCTCAAAGCCGAGGATACCATAACAAGCCCCGTAAAATCCAGCTTCATATTATACTTTTTGCCGAGTCTGGCAGTGATTTCGTCGGTTGTCAGGGGTCCTTTGCTTAACTCTTCCAAAATATCCCGACGTATCTCAAGAAGATTTTGGACGTTAGCATCGACAATCTCAGAAATATTACGAGTCGGCTCTGCATGAGAAGGTACACAAAGACTACCCTCAAGCTCCTTTAGCTTATTAAGGGTCTCAAGTTGGGTATCTATATCGTAAACATAACAGATTTTTGTTTTTTCAAGAGTGCTTATGCCGTTGACTGAATCAGCAATAAAATACACGTCATCCGGAGTTTTTACACCAATCATGTGGGCGGTATGACCCCAAAGGGGAAAAATCTCCATACCCTTTGGCAGAGGTGCCTCGCTTATACGATAAGTTTTTGAGGCTTCTGTGTTCATAAATTTCTTTCTGAAATCATTGCACGGATAACCTCCGTATACAAGAGTTGCTTCAACATCAGGATACTCTATAAGCATATCCTCCACCTCAGCAGCATACGCCTTGCAGCCGGTTGTTTCGCAAAAATAACGGTTACCGCCTGCGTGGTCCGTGTGAGAGTGGGTATTAATAATAAAAGCTATTTTAAGATTCTCCCCTTTGAGAATCTCAAGGACTCTGGCGGCTGTTTTTGCATTGATGCCCGAATCAATAAGCACAACCTCACTGTTGTTTAATTTGTACACACCGATTTTTGCCGGCAAATCAAAATACATGGTATTTTCGGTAAGCTTTACCAATTCAAACATAATCTCATCTCCATACGTATTTATGTAGTATACCAAAAATCAGCAGAAAAATCAACAAACATAAAAATTGTCCGCCTCCAAAAAGGAAGCGGACGAACAAGAGTGTGCTTTATATTTTAGAGTAATAATCTTAAATTATACATTTTCCCACTGGCCGTTGGAGTTGTTGAATGCTTTGCCAAATTCTGCATTCAGGTCGCCGGTCTGCTGACCGCCGCCGTTAAATACAACATTTGTGTGACCTGAAGGAAGCTGAATCTTATAAAGACCATTGCCTAAGGACTCCATAGGTGTGCCGGGCCATGTTGTACCCTCACCGCCTGAAGACCATGAATGACAGTTTATAGAACCCCAGTTGTTTACATCTCTGAAGTAAATGCAATCTGATGACACAACAACATCGTTATTGTTATTATTGTTGCCACCATTGTTTGTGTAAGGCTGCCAGCTGCCGTCCCAGATCATACCTGTGCCCTGAGTTGCGATATCGCCTGTCTGCTGACCGTCACCGTTGAATACAACATTTGTGTGACCCTCGGGAAGCTGAATACGGAATATACCGTTGCCTAAGGACTCCATAGGTGTACCGGGCCATGTTGTACCCTCACCGCCTGAAGGCCATGAGTGACAGTTTACACTGCTCCAAGTAGACTTGAGGTAGATGTAGTTGTCTACCTGAGGCTCTGTGGGTGCCTCTGTGGGAGCCTGTGTGGGAGCCTGAGTAGGTGCCTGTGTGGGAGCCTGAGTAGGAGCCTGAGTAGGTGCCTGAGTGGGAGCCTGAGTAGGTGCCTGAGTAGGTGCCTGGGTAGGTGCCTGGGTAGGTGCCTGAGTAGGTGCCTGAGTAGGTGCCTCTGTGGGGTCTGTTACATAAGTAGGTGCCTGAGTAGGCTTTTCTGCGGGCTCTGTAACAATAGAAGTTACACCTTCTGTCTTATAGTACTTTCCGGAATGGAATGAGCTGATAACATTTGCGCAATACTTCTGGATAGTTGTAACATCTGCAATAGAAAGTGTCTTTGATGCATTTACATCAGCAACAATTTTCTGTAAATCAGTAAGGTTGCTCATCTGAGCAAGAGCCTTCTGGATAATAGTAGCGTCTTTGATAGTAACCTTTTGGTCAAAGTTTACGTCACCATAAAGGTAAGATTCGCCATCATTAACTATAATAGATGTAGTAGGCTGAATAGGTGCAGGGGGGATTGTAATAGGACCAACAGGAACTGTAGGATTTGTGGGAACTGTAGGCTTCTGTGTAGGAGTCTGAGTAGGTTTCTCTACAGGGTCTGTGGGTAATGTAGGAACAGTAGGAACTGTGGGATTTGTGGGAACTGTAGGCTTCTGTGTGGGAGCCTGAGTAGGCTGAGTTGGAATGACATCTGTGCCTGTATAGATTTTTGTATGCTCTTTCCAATCTGTATCAACACAAATCATAGCCTTGCCTGCATACTGCAAACCTTCTTCGGCAGGATACTGATTCTGACCGTTATCAGAGAAGATAACCTGACAGTTCTCAAAGCCTGCGGGAGGCTTAAGGTACCAGATGTTGTTGCCGATATTCTCCATTTTAACGCCGGGCCACTCGGTAGCACCCTGACCGTTTTTATAGATGTAGCAGTTAACGCTACCCCAGTTTGTGGATGAGTTATCGTAATAGATACCGGGGTCTGCAGGTACAGAAAGGTTGTACTCGTAGGTTACGGGGTCGGATGTCTCCTTGCCGTTAGAAGCCTTGAGTGTAATTTTTGTCTGTGTGCCTGCGGCTGTACCTTTACCAACAGTAATCTTCTGACCGTTTGTAAATGCCTGGAATGCACCACCGTTTATAGAATACTGACCGCTTGTAGCGTTCTCGTAGTTAAGTGTTACTGTGAAAGTATCTGTTGTGTAGTTTGTAGAACCGGGAGTTGCAAAAGCAGAGGGGCCCTCTACTCTGGGAGTAGCATTTAAAAGAACTGCAATACCGCTCTGGCCAACCTGACCTGACATCTGAGAGCTTGTAACTGTCCATGTAGAACCTGAAACTAAGTCTTTATATGTGCCGGGCTTTGTTGTGCCGCCACCGTTTGCGATTGTTACATTTCTGTTAGAGCCGCCGCCAAGAACGATTACTGCACCGCTCTCACGGCAAACTGCTGCTGCACCGCCCTCGGATACGAAGAAATCCTTCTCATTGCCGCAAGCATTTCTGAGCTGGTTAACTGCTGCAACCTCTTTGTTTTTGAAAGAAGTGCTGCCCTTCTGTCCGGAGTGGATGTTATTTTTGTCAGCAGAGCCGGGACGTGAGAAATAAAGGCCAACAGAACCGTTACGGCTGGCAACGATTGCGTATGCTCTGTCGATAACGTTCTGGTTCATACCGTTTGAGAAGCCCCAATCCTGACCGTTAGACCATGTATCGTGGCTTTCACCCCATAAAACCAGCTTGTTGGGAGCAATGCCTCTGGAAACCCAGTTGCCGTGTGAGGAGGGAGCATTGCCACCTGCAAAAGCATTTCTGACATCCATACCGTAGATACTGTCAGTAACGCTCATATAATTTGTGTATTCCTTCATGAGACCTTCGTGGCCACCGCCATCAGCAGGACCAACGAGGATTTCGCCGTAGTGCCACATGTTGTTATTCTTTGTAACTGCAGGCCAGAACTGGCAATTTTCAGAAGGAAGAGAGATGTGCTTTGCAGCATCCCAACGGATACCGTCAACACCGATGCCCTCAAGCTCCTTCATATACTTAGCAACAACCTGCTGAACGTAAGAATGCTCGGAGTTAAGGTCGCGCATACCGATTTCGCCGTGTGTAACCTGATAGCGGTCTGCCCAGCTGGATACACCGCCAAGGTTGTGCCAATACTGGCTATCCTTAAGGTCGTCCTGAACGCGGTTTGTGTCGCCATTAAGGTGGTTTGCAACTACGTCAACAACAACCTTGATGCCATATTTGTCAGCCTCCTGACAAAGAGACTGCAAGTCGCCCTTTGAGCCAAGAGAGTTAGTGCCAACATAGAATCCGTAAGGCTGATAGAGCCAATACCACTCGCCACCACCTGCAGGCTGTGCAGGAGATGTCTGAACAGATGTAAAACCTGCCTCAGCAATATTCTTGAGCTCTGCCTTGATGTCGTTATACTTCCAGTCGAAGCAATGGAGGATATTACCATCCTGAATATTCTTAGCTAAGCCGTAGCTTGCACCTATCTGTGCAATTTCAGTATTTGCAGCAACTGTAACGGTCTCAACACTTGCTGCTGAAACAGTTACGCCTGCAACTGACATCACTGACAGTACAGTACATATTGCCAGTATCAGACTCAAAACTTTCTTAATTTTCATTGGTAACTTCCTCCTATATTAATTTCAAATTTTCCAGCCTAATTCTAACAAATGAATTTTTCAAAATCAAATCGAAAACCGCCTTTCGAGCCCTTAAAAAGCAACAAACTTTTAAATCATAATTTAGGCAAAAATAACAAACCGACGGCCAAAAATGCCGTCGGTTTCCTTTTCCAATCTTATTTTTTGTATAAGTATTCCTTTTTTTATCCCCAAAAATCACGATTTCAAAAAAATTTTCATAAAATTATTTTTGTCTATTTGTTGTCATTATTTGCACAAAAATCAGCCTTTTTTACTGTTTTTTAGCTTAATAAATATACTTTTTAGCCTATACTTTGCACTTCTTATCTTTCTAACTGTCCATATAAAAGGCTTGCGAAGATAAAAATTATCCACCCAAAAGTGCACGTATCTAAGATAATTTTTGGCATCGCAAGGGATAAATTTCTCCTTGCGGAAGAATCCCGTTACCACACCAAGGATATTCTTGTCGGTGATATCGTACTCAATTTCATAAAGTCCGTCGCCGCATATTACATACCCGTCTTCGGTAACTTTGATGATACGGTGCACAACATATCTGCCACGGTTATCTTTATAAAGCGGGATATCATATTTGCTGAGTCTGCCCTCGACGGGGTTAATCACCAGCGAATCTTTGCCGTTTCTTATCATCGGCCACATTGAAACACCGTGGGGATGTATAACAAAATTGCCTTTTTTTACGGCATCTTCGATTTTATCAAAAGTCATTTTATCACTTCTTAATTAAGATGAGTTTAGTTTATCACATAAAGCCCGATATTTCAATAGTGCCTTAGTCCTTGCAAAAATCATCAAGCATCGCCTTACAGGAGCGGGACATCTCAACACTGAAGTCGCTCTGATGCTTGCGTTTGCAGAACTTTTCAATATACTCCCCTATCTCCTCGGCTTTGAGATTCTGCCTTTCTATAAGCATCTCACTCATTTTATCAGCAACTCCGTTATTCTCGTATCGGTTCTCAAAAACTATATCCCCGGCATTAAATCGGGGCGGTTTCTTGCGGGAGATTTGCTGCTCTGTGGGATATCCGAAGCACACCATACAAGCAGGTACAACGTGCTTTGGCAAATTAAGCAATTCCTTGTGAATTTCATAATTTTCAGTAATATCGCCAATGTAGCAGGAACCTATGCCAAGGCTCTCTGCGGCTACAACCGCATTCTGAGCCGCTATTACCGCATCAACGTTTGACAGCATAAAATCTCCGTAAGAGGGCTTTCGGACATCGTCACAATATTTCTCAAAAGCCTGCATCCAGCGGTTAAAATCCGCACAAAAAACCAGCACCAAAGGAGCTTTTGCAATAAAAGGCTGATTGTCGCAGGTAAATGCCAGCTTGTCTTTGAGTCTTTGGTCAGTAACGTTAATAATGGAATAGAGTGTCATATTTCCGGCAGTAGGCGCCTGAAGTGCGGCATCAATAATCGCAGCTTTCTCTATGTCCCCTATGGGCTTTTGGGAATATGCTCTTACGGATTTGCGGTTTTTGAGAGATTTAATTATTTCGTTCATATTATCTCACCTTCACAAGCAGAATTACGCCATCGTCAACAGTAACTTCGGCAGTTTTGCCTTTAATAACCTCGTTGCTGACTCCGTACTGATAATCGCAGGTAATCTCCGCATTATCTAATGGATATTTTGCGTTTTTTATTGTAATACCCTTAGTTTCGCCAAAAATATTGATGAGAGAAAAGTATGGAAAGCTATCATCAACGCAAGCTGTTTTCTTGCCTACTGCCTGCATTTCACAGTAATCATCCACAATCAAAGCAGATATATTCTTATCAAAAAGCATTTTTAGTATAGATACATTTCCTAAGGTATGGTCAAGCCTCTGACCTACAACACCTATAAGCAAAAACTCATCAAAACCTCTTTTTACTGCCTCTTTCACCGCAAAAACCGTGTCGGTATCGTCCTTTTCGCAGGGAAGCACGATAGTCTCGCACTGAAGAACGGGGTTTTCGAAGGAGTCAAAATCCCCAACTATAAGCTGAGGTTCAACACCTAACATTTCTCTGTGCCTGAGTCCGCAATCGCAAAATATAAAAAAGTCATTTTCCTTTATATAGGACTTTATTTTTTCATAGTCAATGATATCGGCACCGCCGACAACAACACATCTCATAAAAAACCACCCTTTTATGTGATAAGAATACTATAACACAGTATCTCAAAAAAATAAAGCTTCTCCCACAAAGGAAAAGCTTTATTTTTCTTAATCAACCGACAGACATCAAAGTACCCATAAAAATCGGGGTATTGTTGTCAGTATCTACAATCATATATACAAAAGGTCTGTCGAGGTTTACCTCTTTAGGATTCATAGGTGCACCATAACCTTTAAAAGTAACCGCAGTCGCGGCACCTGCCTTGGTACCCGTTTCTGTAACAGAGATTTTTGTACTGTGGGCAACCTCACCAACATAAATATTCCCATCGGTAATTTCACCGAGCTTTGAAAAATCCGCTTTTTCTATGTCAAAAGCCTTCTCAATACCCATTGCTTTAAGTGCGTCGTTAAGACTTGCGGTAAAATCCGCCTCAAACTTCGGAAGCTTGGTGTTTACGGCACAATCCACCTTATTCTCAAGAATATTCTTGATTTTCTCACCGTCGAGAGAACGGACATACTCCTCCATACTCAAGCCTTCATCAGGAAGCAACGCAGCAAAAGCAAACTCGAAGCCCTCATAATACTTCAGAAATCCTTTGGAATTCTCATCCTCAAGATAACATCCCTCCATATTTGAGAGAAACTGTGCTTTCTCGGTTTTCTTATCCTCAGTGATAAACTCGCCCTCTGACACCTGATTCTCTGAATATGGCTCCGACCAATCCGCATCAAAAAGCAATGCATTAACAAGAACCATCACCGTATCTTTGTCCAGTGTCTTGATAATCTCAGGTATCATCCCATCAGTATTGTCGCATACCCATTTGTTTATAGCATCAACAGTTTCCTCGCTGAATACAGACTCAAAAACCTCTGCACTGTAGAAATCTTCATTTATCTTGATAAAATCCTCGTTTACATAAAAATCCTGCAGTTTTTTATTAACCCACACCGAATTTGATACGCTAAGCTTTCCGCCCTTTACTTTCTCTGACATATAAGAGTAAGCAAAGGCTCTGAGAGAATCCATATCCATACCTATTGCATCCTCAAGTTCTTTTAGGGTGTTACCCTGGGCACCTTCTGATGCCATAGCAAGCGCCATCACCACCGATAAAGGCGAAACCAAGGTGTTACCCTCATTATCATAGCAGCTTTTAAGTAAATTAACGGCAAAATCCGAATAATCAGAGGCTTTGTGAGATACCTCAATAATATTGACTGCATCTTTTATTGCAATGGAATCGCTGGGTTTATTCTGACAACCCGAGGCAAAAACTGCAACTAAAATCGCCAAAAAGCATATTAAAGCTATTATCCTTTTACTCATATACACTATCCTTTCCGACATTTTATTTTTTCACCATAAAGCCATTGGCTATCAGCTCATAATCAGCTATGTCATCATCAATCTCATATATCCGATGCTGCTCTATGAGTATGCTTTCGCCCTCCAATGGGTCCATATCCTTTATATCTGCATTAAGGCACCTGACTTTTACCACATCTCCTACTGATAAAAGTACATCTTCGCACTCAGACCCCGTAATCTTTGCGTAAAAATAACCTTCACACCACTTGATGATATCTGCATAGTACCTGACGCTTTCGCTGTCTTTTGGACTTTCGATAAAGCCATAGCAGAAAATGGGCAGAGTCTCCGAATTTTGGGGAAATATCACACTCCCGGCTCCCTTATTCGGGGTAGTTATGTCTTCTCCTCTGCCCGGCATGGTATCAAATCCTACCCAATATCCGTTTGCAGAATTTGTTGCATCCTCTATGGGGGCTTTATCGGCTCCGTCTATACCTACTGCCAATTCAGAATTCATCACTCCGTGCAAAGCGAAAAATCCGATACACAAACACGCCGCTATGGAAACTGCGCTGATTATCGCCCGTTTTCCAACTCGTTTTTTGCTTCTGATTCTGTTTGTTTCTTCTATAATATCATCGTCGAGAAATCCCAACGCATCACAAAGCTTTTCAGAAGTCATATCTCAAAACCCTCCTTTATAAGAAATTCTCTCAGAGAAATCCGCGTACGATACAAAAGGCTTTTTGCCTTGCTTTCGCTCATTCCCGTATATTTTGCCACTGCCTTCAAAGAATCCATATAATAATATCTGCCCACAAAAACCACTCGACTTTCTTTGCTCAGATTTCTGAGGAATCTGCTTATAGCCGCTGCAAGTTCCTTATTTTCCATATTTTCTTCCACAGAGCTTTTGTCTTTTATGCAATCCTCAAGCTCATCAATCGAAAGCGAGTACTGTGAATTTATACGTTTCTTTGAGTTTTTCCTACGGAAAATATCAATTGATATCCTTCGGGTGATTTTACCCAGATATGTAGCCAGTACCTTTGGTTTATTGGGAGGAATCGAGTCCCATGCAGCCATATATGTATCGTTGACACTTTCTTCGCTGTCTGAGGTATCCCCCAAAACCGAGTATGCAATTTTCAGAAGGTACTTACTATATTTTCTCTCGGTTTCTTTTATTGCATCTTCGTTTCTCTGAAAATAAAGCTCAACTATTTTTTCGTCCTGCATCAAATCCCTCCTTTTTATTAATCAGGCGCCTCTACAATACATCTCGTAAAATAACAAAAAAGGTTTCACAAATTCTTAAATTTCTTTTTATTTATATGATAGCATAAAAAAACGCGGTACAAAATGTACCGCGCAATAAATTTATTTCTTTGCTTTGTCGTTTTTCTTGATGTCATTGATATCCTTGCTGACACAGTGTTTGATAGGCTTCCACTCTACCTTTTTAAAGAGAGCAACAAAACCGATGGGAATCCATGTTGCCATATAAAGCGGGAACGTAAAGAGGAAAAGTATCTTTCTCATTGCAGTAGCGTTGATGGCTCTCCACTCGGTAATTACAGTAATAAGACCAAGGAAGAAATAACCCAAGTACGAACCGCTCAATGTAGACAAAACTGTCATTAAAAAGCCGCTCAGACTGAAGGTTCCGTTTGCCAGGTCAACAACAACACCTACGCCGAACATAATCAGACAGATAATTGTTATAATTGTAAGAGGAGCAATAACAGAGAACAAGTCAAAACATGAGAATCTGTTTTTGTTCTTATTCTTGAAAATACCGGCGATGAGTTTATGACCATAATGGAAGAATACCTCCAAGAAGCCTCTTGCCCATCTAAGACGCTGATTCCATGACTGTGAGAGAGTCTCAGGCTGCTCATCATAAAGCATAGCATTATGACAATAACCAACCTTTTCGCCCTCAATAATATTGGCAATTGTAAACTCGATATCCTCTGTAAGAAGATAGCACTTCCAACCGCCGCGTCTCTTAAGAATATCCTTATGGAATAGGAAACCTGTACCTGAAATAGCACAGCTTGTATTAAGAATCATTCTTGCCTTATTTATGTAGCGTGCCTCACGCAAAAACCACATTGCATAACCGGAGGTAATCCAGTTTGTATCATAGTTTTTGGAGTTACGGTAGCTTGTGATGATTTTATAGCCTGCAGAGAAGGTGTAATTCATCTGCTCGATAAAATCAGGCTCAAGAATATTGTCGGCATCAAAAACAAAGTAACCGTCATAGAAATCTTCGCCCTTAAGCTTTTTGATGTTGTCAAGCAAAAAGTCCAGTGCATAGCCCTTGCCCACCTTCTCGGTGTCAAAGCGCTCAAATACAGTTGCACCACATTTGCGTGATACCTCAGCAGTTTTGTCCTGACAGTTGTCAGCAACAACATAAATATCAACAAGCTCAGAAGGATAGGACTGAAGATTGATGCTGTTGAGCAAATGACCTATTACATTATCCTCGTTACGTGCAGATATAAGCACGGCGTATCTGTTTTCTTTAGCCTCTTTAAAAGTTTTCGGTTTGTGAAAAAGTCCCACTAACAAATACACTGACTGATGCACAAAAAGCAAAGTAGTCAGAATACTTATTATAAGAAAAACGATTTGCATCTCTAAACTCCTAATATTCGGATATAAAAATCTTTTCTTCTTGACTAAAAAATTCCAAATGGCAGAATTGGGGATTGTATTCTATTATACTATGAATTTTGTAAAATGCAATAACCATAAATGAAACATTACAAAATTTGGGCGAAATTCATACAAAACACGTCAAATTTTCTACGTATTTAACGCTAAATATCCTCTTTTTCACAAAAATTCAGATAATTATATATAATTTAGTGACAAACAAAAACATCTGTGATATTATAGTTTTATGAAATGGAGGGATTATTTTGGCTAACAAAGACAACACCGCTTATGTATGGAAAGACAGAAAAAGAACCCTTTTCGGTCTGCCCCTGAGCTTTACCGTTTTTAAGCTCACAGAAGAGAAGCTTTATATCGAAACCGGTCTTTTCTCTAAAAAAGAAGAAGAAGTACGACTTTATCGCATTCTGGACCTTACTCTCAAACGCTCTTTGGGCCAGCGTATTTTCGGCCTGGGTACCATTCACTGTTGCACTGCCGATAAATCCACACCCGAATTTGACATAAAGAGTATCAAAAAGTCCAGAGATGTTAAGAACATGATTTCTGATATGGTAGAAGCTCAGCGCGAAGCAAAGAGAGTCTCCAGCCGCGAATTTATGGACGACGACTTCGACCACGACAATTTTGAATAATATTTTTATCCCAAAAAACGCTAAAAGCAGATGCAAAACGCATCTGCTTTTTTGTGTACTCATCTCTAAACATTCATATATGCCGCAAAAATGTCTCAATTATCCGCAAATCCTCTTTCATAAATTGACTATTGTCGAAAGAGCACGAACGGTTTTTGCATAAAAATAGCCCAGGGCTATTGACAAAGAGGTTTTTATATGCTAAAATAGTCTACGTTCCTTAAGAGAACGCATATATATCGCGGAGTAGAGCAGCCTGGTTAGCTCGTCGGGCTCATAACCCGGAGGTCGTTGGTTCAAATCCTTCCTCCGCAACCAAATCAGATACCTCTATTGATACAATCGTGTCAATAGAGGTTTCGTCGTTTTATCGTTAACTTATTATAAGAACCTTAGTGTTTAAGCAGAGAATGAAAAACAAGCGTTGCAGTTTGAGGACATAAATGTATCGTGCCCCTCATCCGCAACGCTTTTTTGCTGTGTAAAAATATGAAGTTTTTAGACTTTACCGGTAAATCCTATAAACCTATCGTTAAATTATAGGGTTATCGTTAAATAATCAGTTATAGACTTTCTTGAGTTAGGTTGATATAATTGTTTTATAATGATACAAGTATAAATTTACTTATTTAATTGTTGAGTTGGTGAAACATGCGAAAGAAAACCCATAATCAATTTGTTGAAGAATTAAAAAAAGCTAACCCCTCAATAACAGTTTTGAGCAATTATGTTAACTCGAGAACAAAAATTAAAGTAAACTGCTTATAGTACACAGGTATTTTAAATGCGATTTGTAGTAAACTACTCAAGAGGAGGAGTATATGAGAGTTGTATTTCTTGCCGCAATCGGTGTCGGTACCGCTACGGTATTTGGTTCTTTGCTGGGGTTCTGTTTCAAAAACATATCACATAAGTTTTCTGATATTGTTCTGTCTTTTGCTGCGGGAGTTATGCTTTCAGCTTCAATTTTGGGACTGATATTACCTTCACTTGAGTATGGTGGTAAATACGGAATTCTTATAACTATAACAGGTATTTTTGTTGGAGCGATATGTCTTAATCTGATAGACAAACTGGTCCCTCATCTGCACAGGCTCACAGGAATAAGTACAGAATATAGACCAAATTCAAACACCAACAAAATATTGTTGTTTGTTATTGCTATTGCTATTCACAATCTTCCTGAAGGTATCGCAGCAGGTGTGGGATTTGGTTCTGAGGATTTATCTCAGGCACTTATAATTGCAGGAGGTATTGCACTACAAAACATCCCTGAAGGTATGGTTATCATCGGTCCTATGCTATCAGCAAAAATCAAACCATCAAGAACCTTCATACTTGCATCTATTACGGGTTTTGTAGAAGTTATCGGGACACTAATCGGATACTTTGCGGTTAGCGTTTCCACTGCAATACTTCCGTTTGCTCTGAGTTTTGCCGGAGGAACAATGCTCTATATTATCAGCGATGAAATGATACCCGAAACTCATGCTCATGGCAACGAGAGAGCTTCTACGTATGCCTTGCT
>SVOS01000017.1 GCA_015066245.1 Oscillospiraceae bacterium | reverse complement strand
TTTCCACTGCAATACTTCCGTTTGCTCTGAGTTTTGCCGGAGGAACAATGCTCTATATTATCAGCGATGAAATGATACCCGAAACTCATGCTCATGGCAACGAGAGAGCTTCTACGTATGCCTTGCTAATTGGCTTTTGTTTAATGCTTTTAACGGATACTATCTTAAGTTGAATATAAAAAACAAGCGTTGCAGTTTGAAGGAGTGAACCGATACTCCCCTCATACTCTGTCTTTTTTTCAATACACTTATTACAAAAAAGAGCTACTTATGCCGACTCTCGAATATAATTATGTTATTTGTTACACCTCTACCTCGCTCCCATTCTTAAAGTGAAACACCACATTTCCTTCTGCGTTTACTGTGACTTTATCTACTGTTGTGTGCCATAGGGTTAGGGTCCATTTTATATTTAACACATCAAGCTCTTTGATGGCGAAGAGGAAGGCGCTAAGTACATCTGCCTGATATAGTCTGCGTTCTCGCTTCCCCGATAAAATTTCATATCGGCTTTTTAGCTTTTCACCATTAAATGTTTGACACTCTGAGATTAAAAAGCTACAATATACTCATCAACACTATGGAGAACAATATGAGTAATATTATAGAAATAACAAGTTTTGATGCCCCTGAACTGGATATATATGCAAGGCTTACGGAAGCTCAGCTCTATAACAAAGAATTCCCCGAAAAGGGGTTGTTTGTGGCAGAAAGTCCCAAGGTAATAGAGCGTGCTCTTGATGCGGGATACGAGCCTGTCTCCTGCCTTATGGAGAAAAGACATATAAGTGGCGAAAACAAACATATCCTTGCAAGGCTTGGAGATATCCCTGCGTTTTATGCTGAGCTTGAAATTCTGACTCAGCTCACCGGTTTTAAGCTTACCAGAGGTATGCTCTGTGCTATGAAACGCAAGCCACCCACGGATGCAAAAGAAATCTGCAAAAACAAAAGCCGAATCGTTATTCTGGACAAAGTTATGAATCCGACCAACGTAGGAGCAATTATCCGCTCGGCAGCCGCTCTGGGAATGGACGCAGTGCTGCTGACTCCGGGGTGTTCTGACCCTCTTTACAGACGCGCCGCAAGAGTCAGCATGGGTACAGTGTTTCAGATTGACTGGGCGTTTTTACCCGACGACAGTCTTGGCGAAATCAAAGCTTTGGGATTCAAAACTGTAGCTATGGCTCTTAAGGACAACTCTGTTTCTATAGATGATCCAAGGCTTACAAAAGAAGAAAAGCTTGCCATTATCATGGGCACAGAGGGCGACGGACTGGCAGATGAAACCATAGACAACTGCGATTACACCGTGAAGATACCCATGTATCACGGCGTTGACTCGCTGAATGTTGCCGCTGCATCAGCAGTAGCTTTTTACGAGCTTTGCAAAAAGCATAACGAAATACAAATCTAATATAATAGTTTTCCGAAACATCTCCTGTTTCCTCGCGATTTTACCATTAGTACTCTTGTGCGTTGCGGGTAAGAGATATATTATAAAAAACATATTAAACAAAGCATATACAAAAAACGCCATCTTGTTTTGACACAAGATGGCGGTTTAAAGCTTAATTAATAGTAGTAATTATCAAAGACGGAATCATAGTAATCTTCCAAATAATCAGAGTCCATAATCGCATCAAACATGTTATCAACACGGCTGCTGGAAGAATTTGCAACGATGATAAAGATTATAAGAACAATCACAAACAATGCAAAGCCTATGATAGTGATTATTCGGGCTATTCTGCACATCTGGCTTGTATTTCCGCATTTGTCGGCGGCAATTCCAAAACCGAGAGCCACGCCCTCAATGAGCAGACCTATAATAAGCCAGATAACAATAACCGAATTGAAAAAGCTATTGTACGCAAAGCCCATTGTGAACATCATCAATGTAATCATAAGGATATACACTACACCGCTTATAGCGCTGGCAAGTGATACTATTCCAAAAACCCTGCCCTTTACACTTGGTCTGTTATCGCCCTGATTTGTATATGTCGGCTGCTGAGGATAATATCCGCCCTGAGTGTTTGCAAACGGGTCGGACTGAGGCTGCGGTTGAGGTTGAGGCTGTGCCTGTGCCCCGACTCTTGTTCCGCAATTTTCGCAGAACTGACTATCCTCTAAAAGTACGTTTCCACATTTTCTACAATAATTTGCCAAATTAATCACCTCTGTACTATTATATTAGAACTTGTGGGCTTATTTGTCAATAATTATGCAAAAAAATCGACTCCCCAATCTTAATTGGGGAGTCAAACTGGTTTTATCAGTTATTGCTCTCGATGAAAGAAACAAGCTCTGCGACTGTTCTGATGTTTTCGATTTCCTCGTCGGGAATCTCAATCTCAAACTCGTCCTCGATAGACATAAGAAGATCAACAACGTCAAGAGAATCTGCGGATAAATCATCCTCAAGATTTGTGTCCATTGTGATTGTATCCTCTTCTACGTCAAACTGCTCTGCAAGGATAACCTTAACCTTTTCAAAAACCATTACATTTGCCTCCAAAATAGAATTTGCATATTTTCCGCCTTAGCGGTATCTTCGTGTCATACCCTTATATATCAAAAATTACTCAGACTTGGGAGCGATTGCCTTGTAAACAATAGCAGCAAGAACACCGCCAACAAGAGGAGCAACAATAAATACCCATACATTGCTGAGAGCTTCACCGCCAGCAAAAATAGCGGGGCCTAAGCTTCTTGCAGGGTTAACAGATGTGCCGGTAAAGTGAATACCAAAGATATGTACCAATGTAAGTGTAAGACCAATTACAATACCTGCTACCTTGCTGTTTTCAGCCTTGGAGGTAACACCTAAAATTGCAATTACAAATACAAATGTAAGCACGATCTCAATTGCCAAGGACATCCAGATGTCGCCCTTGTAAAGATTGTTTGCACCGAAGGAGCAATCAAAGCCCAGGAACCAGCCAAGAACTGCGGCACCTGCGATGGCACCTGCAAACTGTGATACAATGTAGCCGATAAAATCCTTAAATGTCATCTTGCCGCTTACAAGCATAGCAATAGAAACCGCAGGATTAATATGGCATCCTGAAACATTACCGATAGAATAAGCCATTGCAACGATTACCAGACCGAAAGCAAGAGCTGTAAGCAGATATGGTCCTTCAGGTTTTGTTGCATCGCAACCTACTGCAACCGCAGTACCGCATGCAAAGAGAACCAGTACGAATGTGCCGATAAATTCAGCCACATACTTTTTAATGCTTTCCATAATAACATCTCCTTATTCAGTTTTATGCAACAAAATAAAGTATGACACTGTTGCTAATCACATATTATTGGTAAATGCTTACTTTGTCAATAGGTTTTTGGAAAATTGACATTTTTGTCATTTTGTCTACCATTTTCTGTTGATTTTTTCTTAAAACTAAGATACAATTTTTATCATATTTATACAGAAGGTGTGTTTATGAAAAAAGGTCTTATTTTAGAAGGCGGAGCTATGCGTGGCATGTTCTCGGCAGGCGTTATGGACGTGCTTATGGAGGCAGGTATAGAAGTTGATGGCATTGTGGGCGTATCGGCAGGTGCTGTTTTTGGTTGCAACTACAAATCAAAGCAAATCGGCAGAACCATTCGCTATAATATGAAATACGTCAGAGACCCCCGATACTGTTCGTTGAGCTCTCTTATTAAAACCGGCGATATGTTCGGACGTGATTTCTGCTACAATATAATCCCCAACGAGCTGGACCCCTTTGACAATGATACTTTCAAAAACAATCCCGTTAAATTTTATGTTGTCGCCACTGACATCAACAGCGGCAAGGCACTATATCAGCGTATTGACTCAGCTGACGAAAAGGGGCTTGAATATATGCGTGCGTCTGCATCAATGCCTCTTGTCTCAAGGCCCGTAGAGCTTGACGGAAAAGAAATGCTGGACGGTGGAATCGCAGACTCTATTCCCCTTGAGTTTTTTGTAAACAAAGGATATGACAAAAATCTGGTAATTCTCACTCAACCAAAGGATTATGTCAAAAAGAAAAACCGACTCATCCCTCTTATGAAGATCAAGCTCAGAAAATATCCAAGGCTTATTGAGGCTATGGCAAACCGCCACATCTTATACAACAATCAGACAAAATACACTGAAAATGCAGAGAAAAAAGGCTCTGCTTTTGTTATAAGACCTTCCGAAAAACTTCCTATCGGCAGACTTGAGAAAAATCCCGAAATCCTTAAAAAGGTCTACGACCTGGGCAGAGCGGAAGCAATGAAAAATCTGGATAAAATCAAAGAATACCTTAAATAATATCAAAAGCCCGCTTGATAAAAAGCAGGCTTTTCTTATTACATCAGATAATTTAAAAATTTAATACCTTTAAACTTTAAGTTAATAAAACTTAATGAAAAGGCTAACATAAGTGTTGCAATCGTTACGATAACAAAATATAGTGTACAATTTATATTATCTTTTGCTATAGCCAATCCCAATAAATTCATAACCATAGGATGAGCCAAATATACGATTGAACTCATATTTCTAAGGAATACCGAGGTTTGATTGCTGATGTGCAAGTCACATTTTTTCACCCAGGAGAACAAGAAAAAGATGGTAGGAACTATTAATAGTGCATACTGAGTATTAGCAGTGCGTTCAGTATAAAATTTAAATAAAACTGACTCAATAGCAAAAAAAATATAAAATACAACAAACAGCAAAAGATTAGTTGTGTTCTTAATTCTTAGTTTATCTATGAACAAACAAGTGCTTACGGACGGCATAATTAATAGTATTGAAACAAAAGGAACAGGAAAGATATTCCACGCTCTTATCAATATATAAGGGGAGTACTGATTTCCGTATGTGTAGAATAACACACCGAAAACATATATAACTGCCATTATTATAGCATATATTTTAACATTTATATGTCGTAATACAAAATACATAATCGGAATGACGTAAAGCAAACTGAGAATATACCAAAAATGATAATACGAACCCGAAGCAACTGCACTTAATAAATAGTCCTTAATCGCATTAAAAGAAAACCAATCCAGGTATATCCATTCGGGAATCTGCCAGCACAAATAAATGATAGACCAAATAAAATACAACAAAAAAATTCTCAAATAATACTTCTTAAATCTGGAGAAATTCTCTTTACACTTTTTTATTTTACCGTTTTCATAGATTAATTTGCTAAATAAGAAATAGCCACTTGCCATAAAAAAGAATGGAACCGCTAAACCCGCGACTACATCAATCAAAAACCAATTGCCAAATTCGGTATACGCCTCCAAGGGATTTGTGTGTATACTTACAACAAGTATTGCAAAAATAAATTTTGTTAAATCTATTGCACTCATGCTTTTGCTCTGTACACCCATTATGCCGCCCCCTTATTATTTATATCTAATATTACCATATAATTTTCTCTATGTAAAGTAAAAAGCGTCGTGATTTATTAGAATCACGACGCTTTGTTTATTTTTCCTTTAAGGCTTCGTTTGCCTTTCTGGCATTGATTTTCATCGAAATAAGGCTTCCACCATAAAGCACCCCGTAAACAACCACGAAAATTAGAAGCAGATATCCGAAGCTTCCTGTATCTGCATAGCCGTTAATTGCACAGGTGCCAACAGTAATGCCAAAACAACCCGCACAGTGAAGTACAGTTGCTGCTATAAAATTAAGCCTGTCATTGCCGAAAGTAAACACGGAAAGAACACCGAAAAGTGCCGAGGACACTGTCCACACCAGAATCTCTCTGATTGTATCATTAAAACCTCCCATTGCAATTATGCAAATAAGGGTAATTGGAATTCCTATACCAATGCCCATAAGGCAAGCTAATAAAATTTTTGTACCAATATTTTTCATTTCTAAAACCTCCAATTAAATCTTGCTCTTAAATTCTTTAAAGTATTTTCGTGAAATCGTAAGTATTTCTTTGCCTTGTTTTAAACGCAGACTGTAATTTCCGCTGAATTCCGCTTGTACCGACTTTACAAAATCTATGTTAACCAAAGTACCCTTGTTAATCTGAGCAAAAGGCTCTGCGCCAAGCTGCTCTTTAAGCTCATAAAGCTTTTTCTTTGTGTCATATATACCTGAAGTTGTTATTGCCTGAACTTTATTGTCTGATGCCTCGATATACACCACCTCAGATGGTGAAAGCAAAAACTGCTCGTCCTCTCTGTAAAGCATCAGCTTTTTTGTGACAGAATTTCTGGATTTGATAAATTCCAAGACCGCCATTGCTTCCGGGTCGGCAATATCACCCTTGATTATAACTTCTGTCTCGGCTAAATTTGCCGACTCAAATGTAACTTTCATTTTTTCTAAACCTGCCCTATCTGTCGTTTATAGGTTAATTATACATCACATAAAATCAAAGCTCAAGGGATTATCAAAATCTCTTTTGCTGTAAAAATCAAGGGACATATTGCTCTTGTCGTACACAACACTCCACTGAGTAATACCCTGATAAGATGCACTTTCCATACACTGAGCCATAGCCTCTGTGCTTTTTACAGTGTTTTTCATACCATCTAATCTTTCAAAACGATTATGAGACTCTGTATCTCCAACTCCAAATTTTTCGCCCTGTGAAAGATAATGATTTGTTACAATATCGGTTTTTGTCACTATCATTTCTCCATTGATATACTCAACCACAACAGAATTACCCTGTGCGTCACTTATGGCAAGATGATGTGCCATGCCGATTGAAGAATTCATATCATATTGCTTTAATAAATCAATTGCCTCGTCTACATTTGCGGCTTTATCAAGCAACAGACGAATTGCAGAGGTTGTTGTAAGGTCTGCTTTCTCGGTGTTTTGCTTAGTAACTTCATTGTCTCCTGCAATAAGGTCAGCAACACAGAGCCCCTTTTCATTCATACCGTCAAGGGGAACATAAACAGCAGCCAGAGACATATATTTATCCTTAAAATCCTCAGGTGCAAAACCATCACCAAAGCCCAGGAAATCTAACCATGTTGTAGAATAAGATTCATAGCCATCATCAGGCTCAGTATGAATAATCATTGCATTGCCCGAGGTACCCTGCCAGTCATAGTTTCTGCCCATCAGGCTGTAGTCCTCACCTTTTGTACTCAAGGTGCTGCAACCGAAATTCATTTCTGTTTCTTCGAGGTCAGGCTTGTAAAAACCGCAGGAAATATAAGAAACAATATACTCTGCCATTTTTTCTTCGCTTTCAGCTCCGCCTTCCTCAAGGAATTTTCCAAAGCCATAATCGCCTACATACTCAAGATAGTAAAGGTTTTCTCCTATTTTCTGCACACTTGAAGCAGATCTGATTTTGTCTATGAACATCCAAAACACAACTCCGCCAACAACGAGTACCAAAGCAAGAATTGAGGAAACGACAATAAGTAAAACTTTAACAGGTTTTTTCATAATTCTTTTCTCCCTTAATTACTCTTTATCTTTTCCGCTCATCAAAGCACTGATACCAGCACATGCAACACCGATACCCAGAAGCATAACGGCAGAGTCCATATCAACCTTGCCCATAATGCTCAATGCCACCACTGCAACACCCATAGCAGTTGTTACTGCCTTAAATACCAGTTTAATAAAGCCGCAAAGCTTTTTTAATGCTTCATTTTTCATAATAATTCCTCCTGAATGTTTTTGTGTTCCCTCAGGAACTGTCATTATTATAGTCTACACCCCGCTTTTTGTCCCCAAAAACACAGTAAGCGGTTGTTTTTATAAAGTAAGATGCATTTTTTCGGATGCAAAAACACTCTATTTATGCGATGTAGCATATTCTTTAATTCTGCATACT
This sequence comes from Oscillospiraceae bacterium, assembly GCA_015066245.1. Taxonomy (GTDB): domain Bacteria; phylum Bacillota; class Clostridia; order Oscillospirales; family Acutalibacteraceae; genus Ruminococcoides. Next base: position 27,110 of record SVOS01000017.1, on the reverse strand, counting down.
ATGTAACAAGTTCAATGTAAAGGAGATCAGAAATGGATTTATCAGATATTAAAACAAAAATATATTCACAGAATGTTTTGTTAAACGGCTGTGATGATGACAACGGTTGCGGCTGTAAGAATAACAATTATCAATGCTGTTGCGGCTCTGTTGCCGGTCCTATTGGGCCACAGGGTCCAATAGGTCCTCAGGGACCTATTGGTGAAACTGGTGCCACTGGCCCTCAGGGTCCTATGGGTGCAATTGGTCCTCAAGGCCCTGTGGGTGCACAAGGCCCTATTGGTGAAACCGGTCCTGTAGGTCCGCAGGGGCCTGCAGGTCCTCAGGGTCCCATTGGTGCTACCGGTCCTGCCGGCCCTCAAGGATTGACAGGAGCAACCGGACCTCAGGGTCCTGTGGGTGCTACAGGTGCTACGGGTCCTCAGGGTCCCGTTGGTGAAACAGGCCCTATTGGTCCTCAGGGTCCCGTTGGTGAAACCGGACCTGCCGGTCCTCAGGGAATCCCCGGTGGAGTTCTCAATTTCGCTGATTTTTACGCTCTTATGCCACCTGATAATGCTGCTACCGTAGCCCCCGGTACAGACGTAAGTTTTCCTCAGAATGGGCCTATCAGCAGCACCGATATCACAAGACTGGACGACAGTTCCTTTAATCTTGCAGAAATCGGCACTTATCAGGTATATTTTAATGTACCTGTTGATGAAGCAGGTCAGCTTATTCTCACCTTAAACGGAGAAGATTTGGAATATACCGTATCAGGCCGTGCCGCAGGTGCAACTCAGATTACGGGAATGGCAATAATAGAAACAACTTCTGTAGACTCTGTGCTTACGGTGCGTAACCCCGCAAGCAATGCCGCAGCCCTGACAATCACTCCCCTTGCAGGCGGCACAAGACCCGTTTCGGCACATCTTGTGATTATTCAAATCCAGTAAAACAAAAAAGACTGCTCTCAAGGACATCCTTAAGAGCAGTCTGCTGCTTTATGTCTATTTATTATTTTGCGGTTTCTGTTATCTTTGCAAAAGCAAGGTCAGCACTTACAAAATAGTTCTCCTCACCAATCAAATCAGTAACACCTGCACGGTCCAAAGTGAGCTTTGCACGCTTTGTCATACCGCAAAACATTATTTTAACGCCATTTTCTTTTAAATCCTCTACAGTCTCAAGCACTACCTTTGCACCTGCAACGTCTATACTGGGTACACCACGCATAGAGAGAAGCAATGTATGGCTCTCGGACTTAATTTCCTGAAGCTGAGCTTCAAGCGAGGATGCTGAAGCAAAATAAAGAGGTCCTGTTACATAAGCCACCTGTACGCCCTTGAAATCGGCGTCACTGCAATCAATTTTGCCTTTAAGCTTTTCGGGGTCAACGTCTGAAAAATGAACCGAAACATGAGCTGACTGAGCCATATACATAATTGCAGAGTAAAGCACACCCAGAACAATGGCAATTGTAAGGTCAAATACAACTGTGCAAATCATTGTAAGCAAAAACTGGCTTATAGAAGTCTTGAACTTGTGCTTAAAAATAAACTTGATATCATCCCACTCGTTCATTTTAAAGGCTGTAACCATAAGCACCGCCGCCAATGCCGAGAGAGGAATCTGAGACATTACACCGCCCAAAAGGAACATAGCCGCTAAAAGGAAAATCGAGTGGAAAATGCTTGTAAGCCTTGTCTGCTCGCCTGACTTGATTGCAACAGATGTACGTGCAATCGCTGCTGTAGCAGGCACACCGCCAAGTAAAGGCAAAATCATATTGCCCACACCCTGAGCAACCAACTCTCTATCTGCGTCAAATGGCTCTTTTTTCATTCTGGAGGCAGAGGCACCGCAAAGTAAGCTTTCGATAATTGCCAAAGCCGCAATGGTAAAGATGGGTGAAGCAAGATTTTTAATCATATCAAGGTTAACACCCTCAAAGCTGAGTCTCTGATCAAGGAAAAGTGTCTTGGGAATGTCGCCTACAACTGCTACATTAAAGCCGAAAATCATCTGCACAGCAGTTGCAATAACAATCGCTACAAGTGATGCAGGCACCTTTGATGCAAGCTTTTTGGGCCAGAAAATCATAACAATAGTTGCACCTACTGCAATGAGAGTAGTGGTTAAATCGGGAGTAAAGCCGAGTCTGAAGTAAGAGCTGACTTTTTCAATAATACCGGTTCCCTCACTAACTGTGCCGAAGAAATTGTCAACCTGTCCCATAGCAATGGTAATGGCAATACCCGAGGTAAAGCCCATAATAACAGATGACGGAATAAAGCTAATTAATCTGCCAATCTTAAAAACACCGCACAAAAGCATAATTACACCTGCTAAGAAGCAAGCAATAAATACGCCCTTAAGGTCGTAAGTCATAACTATCGAGATAAGCACCGCACTCATAGCACCCGTTGGTCCCGAAATCTGGAAAGAGGCACCTGAGAGCATGCCGATAACGATACCTGCCACAATAGCCGTAACCATACCTGCAGCCGCAGTAGCACCACCACTTACACCAAAAGCCAGAGCAAGCGGCAAGGCAACGGCGCAGACCGTAAGACCTGCCGTCAGGTCTTTTACCAGTTTCTGACCGTTATAGCCCTTGAACTCGGTTTTAAGGTCAGAGATGTACTTTTTAATCATACCCATTAAAAACCCTTCATTCTATAAAAATTCAACAGGTTAATTATAACAAATTAATTTTTAAAATTCAGCACTTTTCGACAAGTTATCTGTAGAACATTTATAGAATGACAGATTACATTTTATCTATATTTTACAACACAAAAGCAAAAATGCATAAAAATTAAGCCTTCTCAAAAACGAGAAGGCTATAAAACTTTACTTTTTGTCAGATTTAATTTTCTTGATACCCTCAACTATGCAGTAAAAAAGAGGAATGGTGAGAAACACAATCCATGTGGGGTGCCAAATATGAGTAAACATACCTACACCCACAAAAACAGCAGCAGGAATAACCGGGAATGCGAGTTTGCTCAAATCTTTAGCTCTTACAGCCTCAATAATTGAATAATAAAGAGGAACAAGCAAAAAGAGAATCCACGCACGGCTCCAACCTCCCCATACTCCTGAAAATCCCCAACCAAGGAAAAGAGTTGTAACAATCACAGGAAAAGGCATATAAAGCCAGAAAAAATAGGCAGGCTTAATCTCGTGTCTCTCGCCCTTTTCATCAACAAAATACTTTTCATCCTTATTGAAATGGACCTTTTCCTCACCGCTTGAAACAACGTGAACTCCGCCTTTAAAAGAAACATCCACCTTGTCGCCGTCTTTGGAGTGAATATGAACGCCATCTTTAAGACTTACGTGAACCTCGTCCTTTTCGGGTGTGGGTTCTTCTTTGGCGTCATTTGCAGACTTAAGCCCTAAAAGCTCGTCCAAAGATACACCGTATAACTGAGCCAATACTACTAAATTATCGGTGTCGGGCGATGCCTCGCTTCGCTCCCACTTTGATACCGCCTGACGGCTTACGCCGATTTTCTCTGCAAGCTCCTCCTGAGAAAAGCCTGCTTTCTTTCTGTACTGTAACAATCTGTTTGCAGTTTCGATGTTCATAAATTAACCTCGTCTTTCATTTTTTGGTATGGGTGAATACTACACCAAACGACCAAAAATGACCATACATTTTAGTTTTCATAGCCGCAACCAGCGGTTGCGAGGTGGGCAAAATGGCTTTGCAAAGGGATTTCTCAGAGGTAATCACCATTGACTGAGGGTTGTTATTATTTATATAAAGATGCAGGGAAGGGTGCACCCCTCCCCTGCAAAAGAATGCTTATTACCCCAATATTTGCATCATCAAATATCTAAACCTTCACACTCTTTTAAGAAGCCCATCAGTTTTGAAAGAATAATCTCAACTCCGCCTTCGGTGTTGCTTTCTATATTAAGAGGCATAATGGGGTCATGAACTGAAAGACGAAGTAAGAACCAACCGTCACCGTCATCCTCACCAAAAGATACTCTGATACCCTCACGATTGTCATCAGCAACAAGCCAGCCCTCACGGCTTTCAGCGTATGCTGTGAGCTTTTCGATAACGCTCTTGCCGTAAGAGGCAAAGTCAGCCTCTTTAATCTTGATACGGATTTCCTTTTCCTCTTTGCACTCCTTAAGGTCAGCAATAAGGTCACCGATTTCCTTGCCCTCACGTCTTAACTGAGCTGCCTTAATAATAATCTTTGTGCAAAGATAAGCACCGTCATCAAGGAAGTAGTTTTCTTTCATAGCGGCATGGCCTGAAGTCTCAATAGCCAGAGGACAACAAATACCCTGTGACTCTAACTCCTGAGCCTTGTCGATAACATTCTTATAACCGCGGCGATATCTGTAATGCTTTCCGCCTAAAGTCTTTTCGATAAACTCCTTAAGTCCGTCAGATGTAATGGAGTCGGTAACAATTGTGCCGCCCTCATTTCCCTCTAAAGCAATAGCAGAAGCAAGAGCTACAAGACGGTTGCGGTTAATCTCAACACCCTTGGAGTCAACTGCGGCACCACGGTCAACGTCGGTATCAAAAATTACACCTAAATCTGCACCGCTCTCAACTACAGCCTGTGATATAGCCGCCATAGCAACCTTGTCCTCGGGGTTGGGTACGTGGTTCGGAAACATTCCGTCGGGGTCAAGATAACGTGAGCCTGTTGTGTCTGCACCCAGCACCTTAAGCACCTTATCTGCATAGAAGCCGCCGACACCGTTACCTGCATCAACGCAGATATGAAGTCCCTTCAAGGGTAAATCATAATCATCAGCATTAACACCTTTTTTGATAATATCACAGAGAATCTCTGCGTATCTGTCCATAAAATTGACTTTCTTCATCAAGCCGTTAAGAGCATCCTGAGGAGCAAGACCTGCCTGAGCATACTCTAAAATCTCGGTGATATCAGAGCCTTCCAAGCCGCCCTGACGAGTGAAGAACTTAAGTCCGTTTCTGTTGAAAGGGTGATGGCTTGCAGTAATCTGCACCGCAGCGTCACAACCCAGCTCAACTGTTGTCATAAACATAGAGGGAGTTGTAGCAAGACCGCAATCCAGAACCTCAATACCGTAATCAGAAAGAGTTTTAATAACAATTTCAGCAATACGAGGACCTGAAATTCTTGAATCTCTGCCTACGGCAACCTTCATGTCGGTAATCTTCTTGCTGAGCTTATTACCCAGAAAGCGTGCAAAACCCCCTGCCATATTGCGAACAACCTCATCAGTAAGGTTAACAGGCTGACCTTCAACACCCTCTGAAGCTACACCGCGGATATCGGTGCCGCTTTTAAATTGTTTATAAAAATCGTTTAACATATATACTACCGCCTTTTCATGATATGAATTAATTGTATCACAATCATAATAAAACATCAACATCAGTTTTTGAGGATAAATTTAGTCATCAAAATAGCTTTTACATTCACTTTTAAGTCAAAAAGCCAAGCCAAACCGCATCTTTGTTAAAAATCTACAATTAATATTTTCAATTTCAAAAAATCGGTACAAAGTTACTAATGAAAGTCTGCCCAAAGATTTTTCGACTTTCTGCGTATTGTGCATTTTCAATAAATATTGATACCTTTTACTATACATCATTTATTAGCCTTATGGCAATATATACAAGCTCAATGTAGGTTTGTTGTTGACATTTACGAAAAACTTGCTATAATGAAATCATCAGGTCAGGTCCACCTGATAACAACGGACTTCTAAATGTTCTGAAGTTCTTGTTCAAAAGGATATGCCAAATGGTAAATGGCAGCACGAAAATATTATAAAGGAGGAAACTGATATGACATCTGTCATTAATCTTCACAACATTGATGTAGCTAAGTTCCTCGCCGTGCTCGACACTTGCAAAGGCAATGTCTACCTCGTAACAAGAGAGGGCGACCACCTTAATCTTAAAAGCAAGCTTTGTCAGCTCATCGGCTTAACTAAGCTTATCGAGGGCGGCAAGATCACCGACGCTTACATCCTTTGTGACAACAAAGAAGACGAGTCCAAACTTTTCAGACTCGACCTTTTCGGTGAATCGGAAACAAAGACTGCATAAATTTTTACTTTTGTTTACTTCGTTTTCACGTTAATTTCAAAAAATCCTTGCAGAAACACCGTCGGTCTTCCGGCGGTGTTTTTGCGTGCAAAAAACCGTCTGCTTTATGCAGACGGTTTTGCATTTTAATTAAAGCTATTCTTCTTTTCGCTTTTTATCAGCATAAACTATTACACCGCTTGTTCCCACAAACAACACCGCAATCCAGATAAGAGGATTTGAGCTGTCACCTGTTTCTACAAAATCAGGCGGTTCGGGCTTTTGGGGTTTTGGAACAGTGGGTGTCGTTTCAATAGGCTCTGTTGCCTTTGGTTCGGTAGGCTCGGTCACCTTTGGCTCAGTGGGCTCGGTCACCTTTGGCTCAGTGGGCTCTGTTACCTTCGGCTCAGTGGGCTCTGTTACCTTTGGCTCAGTGGGCTCGGTTACCTTTGGCTCAGTGGGCTCGGTTACCTTTGGCTCAGTGGGCTCGGTTACCTTTGGCTCAGTGGGCTCTGTTACCTTTGGCTCAGTGGGCTCGGTCACCTTTGGCTCGGTGGGCTCTGTCGGCGTTGTTGTAGGGGGTTCTGTCTTTGTTTCATTTTCAAATACAACACCGCTCTCCAGTTTAAGTTCCAAATCAGAGCCGTGAAGATGTGCAACATCCACATAGCTATCTCCATCAGGGATTCTCACTGTAACCTCAAGGAAATATTCATCAATATTATGATGAGCTTCGCTTATTACAAAAATGCTGTATACTGTATCATCATAAACAATATCTTCATCGTCGCCCTTAACCTCTGTAAGCAAGAACACAAAGTAACCCACTTTGTCAAACTCCAGCGTATCGAAGGTTATAACACCATCTGCATCATTTTTGCCGGTATCGATAAGAGCTCCTGTAATTTTTTTCAGCTCGAAATTGAATTTTCCTTCTTCCGGCACGTTGCCGTCAAGGGTTTTGAGAGCATTGATTTTTAAATAAGCATTGCCTCTGGTGGTATTCTTAAAAACTACCTCCTCAATTTTTTCGCCCTCAAGGAAATATTCCACTTTTGCCTCATAGCTATCGCTATCCTCAGGAGCAGTTACAGTTACTATAGCATCATAAACATTGTGGTCAAAGAATATTGTTGTTTCTTCCTCATCATCAGTACATTCGTGATTCTCTTTGATCTTGTATCTGTATATACCCTCTTGTTCAAAGGTAAGCTCGGCAAAAATAATTTCGCCCTCTACAGTAGATTTTGTATCCAGCAAGTTACCATCAGCGTCTGTAAGCTCAAAATTAAATTTACCGTCCTCGGGAATTTCTTCGTCAAAAAGCTTATCTGCACTTAAAGTAACAGAAACAGACTTCCTAAGCGTATTGGTAAACTCAAATGCATCGGGAGCTGTATCGTTATCGATGTCATTGCCGTTTATCTTTGTTTCAAGAAGATACTGTGTGCCGTCATCGCTGAGTGTAACGGTAAATTCTATTTCATAAACAGTTTTGTCATAAATCACAGTACTGTCTTTTCCCTTTTCCTCATACACCCTGAAATAATAGGAACCCTCATCGTCAAAGATTATTTCATAAAACTGTGCGTTACCATCTGCATCGTTATGCACTTTTTCGTGGAACTTGTTGATATACTCACCTTCAAGAACAAAAGTGAACTCGTTTTCCTTAAGCTCTCTGCCCTCCAGTGTCTTGTGTGCGGAAAGTTTTACTTTTACGGGAATAATTTCATTGTTTGTGATAGTCGCAGGTGCTTCATCAGATACAAGTTTGCCGTCTAAATATGTTTTGCCGTATGCAACGTGAACAGAGTGGATAGAGCCCGGCTGATAACCTTCAGGGGGCTCTACTTCAATAAGAGCATACTCGTGACCTGAGGGGAGATTATTAAACTTAACCACACCTGCTTCATCCGAAGAAGCAGTAAGAGCCTCTATATAAGCCGCACCCTCACAAACGTGGCAGCTTTCGCCATAATGCTCTAATCTGAACACCGCACCCTCAAGGGGATGACCTGTTACAGAATCTTCCTTTGTAAAGGTGAAATCTCCGTAATATCCTTCAATCTCCGGTATTGTATAATCAATGCTGTTGTCACCAAAAAGAGGTTCACCGGTAGTAAAGTCTACGGTTTTAAAATAGAAGGTTGTTTTTTCATTTGTAGGAAACGCCTTTGAAAATTCAAATCCTTCCATTTCGTTTTTTAGTCTTACTTTATAACTTACAGAAAGCACATAATTGCCGATATCATCAATATAGAAATTCTGGGTAGTCGTAAGCCACCACTTTATGGTTTCGTTTTCCGAATCGAACGTTGCGATATCCTTACCGTTTTTTGTGTTGATAACTGCATCAGTTTCTGTACCATCAGGATTATAGAAGTTCATAAACTCAACATAATCGCTCATGGGGTCAAGGGTATAGGCTTCTTCCATTGTTTCGGCAGGTATAAGCTCGATATCCTTAAGGATATTCTCAAAGGCTTTGTTAAGCTCTGATGCACTGTTGCCTGAAGCATATCTGTGGATATCTTCGGTTTCGCCGGCTTCCTCAATCATAGGACCGCCTGCAATCTTATCTCTGAGCCATCCTTTATAGGACTCTGTTGTACTGCCTATTACATGATTTGTACTTGTACGGTCAACAGTTGTAAATGCAGTATTCTTTGCTGCATTAAGATAATCAGGAATACTCTGCACACCTACGTCAATACCGATAGAAAAAATATTGACTCCCGACTTTTTAATGCTTTCGGCTACATCTGATGCCCTTTTTGCGGCTTTATCAGAATAATTAACGCCGTAAGTACATACCTTCTTGGTTACCGCATCTGCAAAATATCCGTCTGTACCTACTTTTGATGCACTGTAAGAGCCTGTCATATATGTGTCGTAGCCGACAATCTGAGTTGTGCTGTTTCTGCCGCTTTCAATATAGGTTGTGGGAAAACCGTCAGTAATAAAAATAATATACTTGAAAGCCGCATCAGACTGGCTTAAAAGATTCTTGGCGAGCTGTAATCCGCCTTCGATATTTGTAAATCTTTCTCTGTTGCCTGTAGGAGCAGTAATTTTATTCACGGTGCTCTTGAGCTCTGCAGCCTTCTCGGCTGTATTAACAGTTGTAAGAGGCACCACGGTATTTGCGTAAGAATTAAAAGTAACCAAGCCGAAGCGTCTGTCTTCGCTGATATTCTTATCCACCGAATACAAATCAAGGAAGGTGTTTACCGCAGATTTTGCGTGTGTAAGTCTTGCATCCTTGATGTTATATCCTGCATTGTTAACACCTAAACCTTCGTGTGTAGAGTTCATCGTGTTTGAAACGTCCATTACAAGCACAACATCGACACTCTGGTCAATTACTCTGGGTTTTGCAACAATTTTCAGAGTAATATCAAAGAAGTTTTCGTCCTTGGTGGGAGCAATGGTTTTGCTTACTGCAACTCTATCCCTGTAAAGTTCCCCGGTTTCAGGATAAGCCTTGGGATTCCACTCTCCTATGTACTCAATCTGCTGTGTACTGTCAGGTGTATCAAGAGCATATACCGACGCTGCAGGCAATGAAATTATAAGAATTATCAAAGCGAGAAACATAGAAAGTATTCTTCTGTAATCACTGAATTTATTTGTCATAACGGTCACCCTTCCTTTTTTCATTATATCTTAGATATTACCGCAAACTCCTATAAGGTCTCCTGATTTATCGGTAGTAAAATAACTGCAGGAGCCGCAATCAAGACAGGTTTTCTGTGGGAAATACTTGTGAACTCCTTTTTCACAACCATCTTGTGTAGCATTTACCCATTTATACCCCCGTGGAGTTGTTCGCGGAGAATGCTCAAAATCAGGATAATCTCCAATATATTTTCCTGAATCTGTATCCAATCGGAAAACCACTTCGCAAATATCGTTGTCAATTACAAATTGTCGGATGATTATTTTTTCCATAAGCCTCCTCCTTTCTTTTGCTACAACTATATTGTACAAAATTTAATTCAATTTTAAAATGTCCATCTGACAGCAAAAATAGACAATATCAATTGCCGATTTTATCCTTGATTTATATGGTATCGCATCATTTTATGCTAATATCCGTCCTTAGACTCTGTGCACTTGTTCGTTTGAACGAACTACGGTTTTTGGTATGTACAGAATAAAAAACAGATATCTGTATAGTCATATTTAGTCTAATATATCTATAAATATTGACATTTATGGTTCTTAATATCAGAATATATTAAAAGGAGCGATTAACATGAAAAAACTACGATTAATCAGCATGGTTCTTGCGGTGCTGATGATTTTCTCAACGTTTGGATTTTCCTCTGCAGTAGCAAGCGAAAACCCCGTAACAAAACGCGACAAGCTTGCAATGGCACTGGAGCTTGCATCAAAGGGTCTTAAGACCGGTGCTACCTATATACCGGAAACTGTAGAGGCTTTCGAAGAAGCAACTAACGAAGCCCGTCTTGTGTTCATTGATAAATACTCCACAAACAAGGAAGTTTCCGCAGCTCTTAAAAATCTTGAGGATGCGTTGTACGGACTTGAAACCGTGAACCTCTACAAAGACGGACTTTGGCAAGCATTCCACTACATAGAGAATCTTAACCCCGATGATTACACCGAAGAAAGTTTCCAGGCACTTTTAGATGCACAGGGGCAATATCATTTCTATTATTATGTAACTTCACAAAAAGAAATTGATGACGCAGTAAACGCCATAAACGAGGCTATAATGAAGCTTAAGCCCGTGGGCGATGCAACTGTCCCCGTTGAGACACCCAAAGATAAGCTTATCAGATACTATAACCGTGCTTCTTACTTTTTACATAGCTATGATGCCATATTCACAACCGAGTCGGAAGAAGCACTTCACGATGCCGTAGTTTACGCAGAAGAAACATTAAATATCACAACGCCTCTGCAGGACGAAGTTTATGAATACAGTGTTCTTAAGTTAACTACTGCTTTAGAGAATCTTAAAGAGCTCCACTTAGATTTATCCGACCTTGAGAATGCAGTCCGCGACGGATATTACTATTATGAAAATGAGTATCGCTTTACCGAAGAAAGCTACGACAGATTCATGTGGATATACTATGATTCAAAAAGCAAGCTCAGCAATGCTCAGTCTCAGGAAGAAGCAGACAAAGCCGCCGAAGACCTTTACATGGCCATTCAGATGCTTGTACCCGAGGACAGACGCGGCGACTACATGTATGAAAAAGAAAGATTCTACAAACTCTACAATGAAGGCGACCAGTATTTATATGTAAGAGGCATTGAATTTGAAGAAGGTTGCAGACAGAATTTGCTGGATGCCCTCAACAAAACAAACCAATACCTGGGTCCGAATCAGTTTTACGAAGAATATGTCGAAGCTTCTGCATTGCTTGAAGATGCTATTTCGAAAATGAAAATCATAAGCTTTGACAAAGAGCCGTTGCTCAGTGCAATTGAAATATGCAAAAAAGTAAACCCCAAAGAATACACAACAGACAGCTACGAAGTTTTAAGTGCGGCTTTGCTTGCGGCAACTGATGCATACAATACCGCCACAACTCAGGAGGAGCTAAACAAAGCAAGAGGTACGCTCTTAAACAGCTACGATAACCTTGTTGCCGTTGGCGAAGTTCTTCCTCCCGTAACTTCTCCCGAAACCGAGCCTCAGGAAATTTCTTCTGTGCCATCCTACACTGAGACTATCGCCACTGAGCCTATGGAGACAGAGGCTTCAGGCATCATCACCGAACCTACCGAGCCTTCACAGCCCATAGTAACCGAACCTTCGGAGATTATCACTATTCCCCCTGTTACCGAGACACCTTCCGAGCCTGTTTCATCAGAGCCGAAGGAAACAGAAAATACAGACGAAACAACTCTGCCTCCCAATTTTGTGTTCTACACTCTGGGCGACACAGATTTAAACGACAAGGTAACCATCAAGGATGCCACCCTTATCCAGAAACATCTGGCTATGATTACAGCGCTTGAAAACGAGGCTCTGCTGGCCGCCGATGCAAACGAAGACCAAAACATCACCATCAAAGACACAACCGAAATCCAGAAATCCCTTGCAAATCTCCCTGCAAATGAAAAAATCGGCGAGTTTTGTGTATTTGTTGCTGAATAACAAACATAAAAAATCGGACACAGTAAACATATACTGTGTCCGACTTTTTTATTCTGTGTTTATTTAATTTTTGCAGATACTGCCTCAAAGATTTTCATTTCTTTCTCGGCATTCTCAGAAATAGGAGCACCCATATAAAATGCAGCCACAAGTCCGGGGCCTATGTTGGGAGCACTGCCCTGACCAACTGTGGTAACAATAATCTCCTTGGGCTTGATTTCCTCTTCAATCAGCTTTTTAACCTCAAGAGCCTGCTCTTCTCTTACTGCATGAGCAATAAATACAATCTGATTTTCAAGTTCTTCGCCTGTTTCCTTCATATACTCAATAATATGGCGATAAGCGTTCTTGTATCCTCTTGTTTTGCCGAGAACATGGCTCATTCCCTTGTGGTTGAAGTCAGCCATAGCCTTGATACCTACCAAAGTACCCATTACGGCAGCACCGCCCGAAACTCTGCCCATTTTTTTGCAATAGAACAAATCATCCATCCAGCCAATCTGGTGAACTCTGCATTTATTGGCATCAAGAAGCTCTGCAGTTTCTTCGATAGTCTTGCCCTCAGCTCTGTACTGGGAAGCAAGCACACACACCATACCCTCTGATGTAGAATAACGCATGGAGTCTACAACTACAATTTTTCTATCAGGATATTTTTCTTTCATATCCTTTGCGGCATTGACAAACACGCCGTACATACCGGAAAGGCCTGTTGAAAGTGTAACACACAATATGTCGTTGCCCTCTTTAAGCTGCTTGTCCATAACATCCTCAACCTCACCGATAGAGGGAGTAGCAGTCTTGAAGTTTGCCTTTTTGTCAGACAATGCCTTAAAGAAAGCGTTGCTTTCTTCCTCTGTCCAGTCAAGGTTAGCCTGAACGGCAGAACCGTCAGGTAAATGCACATATCCTCTGGCATAATCCGCTATGCCAAAACGCTCTCTGAGCTCTGCGTTAAGGTCGCAGGATGTGTCAGAAATAATAACAAAATTACTCATTCTATTCTCTCCTTCCGATAATCCAAACCGAATTATAGCACACGCGTGTCGCTTTTTCAAGAACTATTTATCAAATTAAACTATTTTTCCTTAAAATACCTCTTATTCTTCTATTCTTCAACACTTTACTTTTCAGCGAATTTATAAGATAATATGTATATAAACTATTAGGAGGACTTAACATGCCTTTTTGGGGTTATCTCATTATTCTTGGTGCAGTACTCGCTGTAGTTGTACCTATAATCTTTGTATTCAGATATACATATAAAATCACTTGGGGAGTAGTTGATGAGCAGCTTGTACGTACATCTCCCGACAAGTGGGCAAGAGATTGCAGCTGTGCTACCAATGAAGAACACGTAAGAATGTTTGAAGAAGGTATTGCATGGGGCGACAAATACCGCGAATTTGCACATGTTGAGCAAATAGAAAACGACTCTCTCAAGCTTTGCGGTGAATACTTCGACTTTGGTTTTGACAAGTGTGCCATGATTTTGCAGGGTAGAGCCGAAAGCCTGCTTTACTCATATTATTTTGCAGAGCCATACCGCTCCATAGGCTTTAACGTGCTTGTTATCGACACCCGCGGTCACGGAGAAAGCGACGGATATTTCAACGGTTGCGGTATTACCGAAAGCAGAGATATTGCTCCATGGATAAATCATATTGAGAAAAAATACAATATCCACACCTTTGTACTTCACGGAATCTGCATCGGCAGCGCATCCGCAATGCTTGCAAGTGTAGAGAAAAACTTTCCAAAGAGTGTCAAAGCTTTGGTTGCCGAGGGCACATATCACAGCTTTTACGAAAGCTTTAAAGAACATCTCAAAGAGCTCAAAAAACCTACTTATCCTGTTATATGGCAGATGCGAAAAATCTGCAAACGTCGCTTTAATTTAGATGTTAAGAAGCAATCTCCCATTGAAGTTGCCGACAAATTTACCCTGCCCTTACTTCTGATGAGTGGAAAACAGGACGTGTACTCACTGCCTCACAAATGCAGAACTCTCTTTGACAAGTGTGCAAGCACCCAGAAGCAGCTTGTTACCTTTGACAAGGGTGCTCACTCACACTTAAGAATCAACGATGTCAAAAAATATGATGCCACAATCAAAAATTTCTTAGAGGATATTGAGATTATATGAAAATTGAAGCCTTACAAAAGCTGACACTTTTAGATTATCCCGGCAAAATGGCGGCTACTGTGTTTACCTACGGTTGCAATATGCGATGCCCCTTCTGCCACAACGCGTTGCTTGTTACCGAAGAAAGCAGCGGCGGTATTGATGCCGAGGAAATACTTTCTTTTCTTTCAAAGCGTAAAGGAATGCTTGAGGGTGTGTGCGTAACCGGCGGTGAGCCTCTTATGCAGCCTGATGTTGAGGATTTTCTGAGAAATATCAAAGACATGGGATACTCCGTAAAGCTTGATACCAATGGCACCTTCCCAAAAAAGCTTAAGGATATGGTACGCAAAGGGCTGGTAGACTATGTAGCAATGGATATCAAGAATTGCCGTGACAAGTACGCTCTCACCGCAGGCAAAAAGCTACTTGACTTAAGCTCTATTGATGAAAGCATCCGATTTTTGCTCTCGGGCGAGGTTGAGGCGGAATTTCGCACAACTGTAGTCAAGAATTTCCACGAAGCTGAGGATTTACTTAAAATAACCGACTGGATTTCGGGCTGTGACAGATATTTTCTGCAACAATTTGTAGACTCGGGCAACCTCATTGACCCAAGCCTTTCGGGATATAGCGATGATGAACTGCTGACAATTTACAAACAGGTAAAGCGCAAGCTTCCTGTTACTAAAATCAGAGGTATTTCTGAAAACTGATAAAAAGGACTGCATTTAATATGCAGTCCTTTTCGCATATATTAACCCTCTGTGCAAACAATAAATCCGACTTTAATTTACGGAGGTGTTTATAATGGGCAAAAATCAGTTTGTGACTCACCGTGATGACGGATACTGGCAGGTGATGGGCGAAGGCAATAAAAAGCCTACTGTAGTTGTAGAAACCCAGCGCGAAGCCATCTCCATCGCTACAGATATTGCCAAAAATCAGAAATCCGAGCTTACAATCTGTGGCAGAGACGGCAAAATCCGAAAGAAAAGCTCTTTCGGCAATGACCCCGTACCTCCTCACGGCTAATCTAAAACTAAAAAACGGAGCTGACAAATTGTCAGCTCCGTAATTTATTAATCAGTATTTGCTGCTGTAAGCATAGCTGCCTACGTTGTAGTGGCCCTGACTATCCTTTGTGGTATCAAGGTGGTAAACTGTAGCATCTTCTGAAATTGTGATATCAACTGTCTGCTCGCCGCCGTTACCGGAGTTGAACACAACACTCTGATACTTGGATGAATCAAAGGTAATGGAATAAAGCTTCTTGCCGCTGCTGCTTGTTTTGCCTGTGAAGGTCATAACTGTGCCGGGCCATTCAGCCTTGCTACCGCTTGTACCGAAAAGATGAGCATATACTGTGCCCCAGGAGTTGGTGTCGGAGAAGTAAACTGTCCACTCACCGCCTGTTGAGCCACCTGTTGAGCCACCTGTGTTATCACCGGTGTTACCGCCTGTATTACCGCCGTTACCGCTATAAGCGTAGGGCTTTACATACCACTTGGTTGAGTCGCCCTGGAAAGTATCACCGAGCTCATAGCAAATACCATCACTGAAATCTACAATAATGTCAGTTCTGCGGTTTGTAGCAGAGCCGTCTGCAAACTTGATAGTGTTGATGTCTGCAGGTACTTCGCTTACATAAATATCGTTGCCGTTTGCATCTGTTTCAACAAATGTCATCTTGTTGCCGGGATATGGATCAGACCACTCTGTATCCATGTTGGTGCCGTCACCGTAGTAAGCATAGATATATGCATTCTCCCAATCAGAGGGCTTAACAAAGTAAATGCTGATCATATCTGTAGTAACATCGCCGCCTGTGTTGCCGCCTGTGTTACCACCGGTATTGTCGCCACCGGTGTTGCCGCCTGTTGAACCGCCACCGAAGGAAGGACCGGGAAGTGTAGGTGCGCCCTGTCCGGTTGCACCTATATCAATCTGACCGATAGTAGCTGTACCACCGGGATTTGACAGAGGATTATTAGACTTCATAGTCTTGTAGTTGTCATAAGCCTGCTGGAGATTTGCAGAATTGGTCATATAAGCTTTCTTAAGTGCCATGTATGCATCATAAGAAGCGTACTGATACTCCTTGGAAAGTGCATTCTTAACGTCATCTTTGAGAGCGCCTACTGCAACAACAGGAACATTTGCACCAACTGATACGAGAGCAGTAGCTTCCTCAACGGGGAACTTTTCAAACATCTTTGCAATCCACTTCTGGATTGATGTTGTGTCCTTAATGTTAACCTTTGTATCGCCTGTTACGTCAGCCTGAATATATGCAACATCGTCGAGATCAAGAATCTTAGCTGCATACTTCTGAATCTGAGTTGCATCCTTGATGTTTACCTTGCCGTTAAGGTCTGCATCACCATAGAGGTACTCAACTGCAGGCTCAGAGGGAGATGTGGATGTTGCGGGGTCAGTGGGCTGGGACTCGTCGGGAGTTGTTGTGGGCTCTGTGGGACGCTCAGGCATCTCGGGAAGAATTGCCACGCCATCCTTAACCTCAATCATAACGGTTGTCTTATGCTCAGAGCCGTCTGCATACTTAGCAGTTACCTCGAGGACATACATACCATCGCCTGCTACGCCAAACATTGCTTTGGAGTTGTCGGAATAGTCCTGAACAACATAGCCGCTTACTGCAAACTTGAACTCTACATCCTCTGCACCGTCTGCTGCATAAGCCTCTACATAGAAACATGCATCATCATACTCAGCAATTACGATAGGTGCAAGCTCGTCCTTAGCAGGCTCTGTGGGGTCTACTGAAGGATTTGACTCTGTGGGAGTAGTTGCGGGAGTTGTGGGAACTTCTGAAGGCTCAGTTACCACAGGATTTGTGGGCTTCTGAGTGGGCTGCTCTGAAGGCTCAGTAACCACGGGAGTTGTGGGCTTCTGAGTAGGTTTCTGAGTAGGCTGTGTGGGACCCTCAGTAGGCTTAGTTGCAGGCTCAGTTGTATCGCCGTCTAAGTTGATATAAACATCAGCTACAAAATCTGATGCATAGTCGGCAAAGATAAGGTCGTCTGTCTGGGCAGCATCTTTACCCTCGTCAAATACAACTCCGGAAAAGTCAGAAGCAGGTACAAGAGCGGTGTATTTGCCGTCAGCACCCAGTGTCATAGGAATACCGGGCCATGAAGTACCGTCGCCACCTGCACCCCACATGTGGGCGTGTACGTTGGTAGTTACGGGTTCTACAGGTGTATATGTAAGCTTCTGAGAACCGAGAATAATCTTGCAGTTAGCTACATCGAAAGCACTTGTCTTAACACCTGTTTCGCCGTTGATTGCAAAGTAAACCTTTGAATACTCAGCGATAACCTTTGCAGAATATGTGCCGTCAGCATTTCTTGTCATGGGGATTGTCTGACTGTTTGCTGAATTGTTTTCGTCAACTGCAACGCAAACAACACTCTGAGGTGCATCTGTGAGATTGGAAACGTCAACAGTAATTGTAACTGTATCATAAACGATTTCTTCCATCTCGTTTTCCACTAATTCCTCGCCTGTGTAGTCAACCATATATATGTAGGAAGGACAGATAAGGTTGAATGCAAGGTCTGTACCGTTTAAGATTACATAATCCTCATAAACGTCTACAAGATAGCCCTGAGAGCTGTTGATGTCGTGGATATAGTCCAGACCGCCGCCACCGGCCTTGGGATGTGTTGTAGAAGCGTTGGAAGGAATGTGAACTGTATAAGCTGTTGTGCCGTTTTCGTTGTCGAAGTTGTAGCCATACTTGAAGTCGATGTGAGTATGACCGGAGAATGCGATTACATCCTTGTTAGCTTCAAGAATGCTCTTGAATCTCTTAACATTGGGGTAAGTATCATCCATAGCAGCAGTATAGTAAGGTGTTACCTTGTTGTCACCTGCGCCATAGTTTTTGAAGGGAGCATGCTCATAGATGAAAATCTTGTGGCCATCGTTTTTATACTTATTAAGGAGACCCTCAAGCCAATCGAGCTGTGCACTTGAGAAGCAATCAGATATACCTGGGTGCTTGTTCTTTGTGATAAGCTCCATTGTCATAAAGATGTAATGGTCGCCGTTGATTGTCTTCTCGAAGTAAGGAGCATCCTGTACCTTGCCTGTTGTTGAATTAAGGCCTGTTGCCTGCTTAAACAGGTTCAGACCGAAATCATAAGGATCGCTTGTTTTATTATCATCCGCATATGTCTCGTGGTTGCCGTTTGCTTCATAAATAGGGTTGTTGTAGTTAGAAGAAGCCAATATCTTAAGATATGTATTCCACTCGTCCATATAGTGATTTGTGCCGTTGTTACCGTTCATATTATCGCCGCAGGTTGCGATAAACTCAACATCTCTCTTTGCAGCAACTTCCAAAGAGTTAGCTAAATGCTCTTTTGCAAATTGATAGAAGCTGCCGTATTCGATATGGATATCGGAAAGAGACATAAAGTCATACTGCTTTGTGCCGCCCTTGAACTGCTTGTCAGCAGGAATCTCGAACACTGCTGAAGCGTTGGCAACTGTTGCCTCTTTGCCGCTCTGTACAGCAATAACCTTTGTAGCACCTGCGGGAATTGCAGTGTTAGCAGGCATATTAAAATATTTTTTGCTTGCTGAAGCCTCAATCTGAGCAATACCTGCGTATCCTTTGAGAGCGCCTGTATCGTCAGACCAGTAAAGAATATATGTACCGCTTGTTCCTGAAAGGCTGATTCGGCCTTCTGCGTAGCCTGCGTTCTTATATGCAAATTCGTAGTTAAGTGTAAGACCTGCTGCGCTTACACCTGTAAAACCTACAATGCACATAGAAAGCAGCATTGCGATTACCAAAGCAACTGAAACTAAAGCCTTGGCAGTTTTGCTTGTTTTCATTAAAAATCCTCCTTTTGATATCTGTGAGAATATGTCCAATCCGGTTGACTATTTCTCAAGATAATCATATTCGTACATTATAATTATAGCAAAACCCTGCTACCAAATCAATTAACATAATTGATAGAATAGCAGGGTCATAACTGTGCAATTTTTCTATTGGATATTTTATTTTTTACAAAACATTTTCTTATTTTTCCTGCCGGAAATAATAATCAGAGCTACAAACGAAACCACACCTGCAACGCTGACGATAATTCCCATAGTCAAACCTTCGGGGCTAAACACAAACTCTATCTTGTGCTCACCCTCAGAAAGCTCAAAGGCACAGAATGTCTGGGCAACAGGAGTAATCTCTACCTCTTTGCCGTCTACATAAGCCTTCCAGCCTTCGTCATAAAGTACGGATGTATAGAAAAGCCCTTTTTCCTTTACATCAATGGTACCCTTAAAGCCGTTCGAGGTTTTTTCGTCCAGCTTCATCCATGTTCTGCTGAGCTTTTCGTAGCCTTTATCGAAAACTTCATTGTCAAAGCGATACACATTGAAACTGATTTTGCCGTTCTTTTCGACAGCCAGAGGTAGCTTAACCTTGATTTTTTCGCCTTTTTCTAAATAACCCAGGGACATTATCTCGGAATACTCATTGGGATATTCAACCTCTCTGTCGCCACACTGAATAATCAGACTATCTTTTTCAGAGGCTCTGAAAAATCCGTAATAGCCGGCGGTCTCGGGCACTATATACTCTACCTCAACCACCTCGTCGGTATCCTCGCTGCGGCTATAGAGATAGTAATTCTCAAGGTCTTCTCTTGGAGTCATCTCGCTTAAATCCGCTCCGCTTATCTTGTTTTCCTTAACGGGAACAAGCACGTCCTCGTCTATGCCCGTTGCAAGACTGAAAAACTCGTTCTGACCAAGATAAGGCATCATAGCAAAGGGATGCAGCTCATAATCCAGAAGCGTTTCGTCCGCCATAAAACCCATTGGTATGTATGAGGTATTTTCGTAGAGGATACTGCTGTTTACCTCTGCCACCTCATTAAGATAGGTGGTGTCATAGGCTTCTTGAGGAAGAAGTGTAGCCTCGTCCTCTGTGGAGGTCTCAGCTCTGCTTACAAGATACTTTATATTTAAAAACAGATTAATCACGGGAGTGTTTTCAATATATACATATCTGTTGTTCCCTTTGGAAGCTGACAATCCAAGCTCTGTGAAAAGGTCACTGTAGTCACTGCGACACATAGAGTTGAAAGAAGAGATACCGAACATGGAGTACAACGCACCATCGTTAAGTACAGAGGGTTTCGTAAACTCAGTTCTGTAAAATTCATCTTGGTTTTTGCTTTCAGCAATTTCTGTCAGAGCCTTTACCGAGCTTTCCTGAGTCGGAAAGTCATCTCCTTGGCTGCTGCCTACAATGCGTGTGCCGTACCAGGCATTTACACCCATTTCGCACACCACAAAAATACACAGAAGCACCGACATTGCCCGATATCTGAGCTTGCCTTTTCTGTAAAGCAAAAGTCCTGCAAAAAGCAGAGCAACTGCCACCGCGGTTAAAATTACAGAAAGCTTGCGCTGAAACACAAAACCTGCCACCAGATATACCGTAAGTATTGCCGCTGAGGCAATAAATGCCCTTTTGCCGAAACTGTCAACCAGACAAAAAGCTCTGTATGCCAGTGCCACCAACACAAATGAAAGCAGAAAGCTGAAGCGATAGTAAATCATTGCAGGCGTATTGAAGCCGTGCCAAATGTAATCAAGCTGAGTGAAAACAAAGCTCAGCACAAAGAAAATCACCACGGACAGCGAAACTGCTTTTTCCTTGCGACTGATTTTCTTGGTTGTAAAATAAAAAGGCAAAAGAAATAGCGACACAACACCACAGAAAATATTAGGCTCACCTTTATCCATAGTAATAGGTGATGTTACTGTCATAAGATTTGTTATTGTACGCAGAATTGCCTTGATTGTGTTGAGAAAATTGTTCTCTTCGTAGCCATAGGAAATATTGATTGCATAGCTCAGCGGAAAACCTGCCGCATCTGCAGATGAATCCGAATGGCTCAATGCCATATAGGTAGGAATTGTGATAAAGGCAGTAATCATAAAGGCGACTATAGTAAAGCCTGCCATTTTGCCTGCATTTTTAAAGCTTTGTTTAAGACTTATAAAATTTATAATTGTATAGCAAATACAGAAAATCAGAACAAAAATACAGACAAAAAACGCTATGTAAAAACTACAGATAACCGAAAGTGCCAGAGAAACAATATACAGGCTGAACTTACCCTCTTTCAGCACAGAATATGCCCCTGCCACCACCAACGGCAACAATGCAACGGTATCCAGCCACATAACATTCCAGTAGTACCCCATTATAAATCCGCACAATGCGTACATAAGTGAGAAGTACACAAGGCTCAGGTCATTTCTTTTGAATACTTTTCTGAGAAAAATCGACATAAATCCGCCTGCACAACCGATTCGAACAACAATCGTACAAGCAAGATATATCTTAAGCCAGATGTGGCCTTCAGGCAGAAAATATGTAAACAGGTAAAGCGGGCTGGCAATATAGTTTCCCACAACCCCAAGAAAACTTGAGCCACCGCCTGTATTCCACGAATAGAAAGGCAACACGCCGTCTTTCAGCAGTGTCTGAAACTCACGCAAAAAGGGATAATACTGATGAACCGCATCACTTATGATAGGCATCCTGCTGCCAAAGGGTGCAACTTCTTGAGTAATAAAACTTACTGCCATTATGAACATAGGAATAAAAAATGCAGCCATTATAAAGGCATTGTTTTTGAAAAAACCTTTTATTCCTCTTGTTTTCAAGGGACTTTCCAATGTTTTACTCACGCAAGCACCTCCTTATTTTATTAAAGCCCTTCCTTTTTATGGGAAGGGCTTGTGCTTTAATCAATATCAAAAAACTCAAAGGCATTTTTACATGTAATATCAATAAGATTCTGTGTATCCATACCCTTGATCTCTGCAATTTTTTCTGCAGTATAAGCTATCTTTTCGCTGCTGTTACGCTTACCTCTGAAAGGCACAGGCGAAAGATAAGGACAATCAGTCTCAAGAAGAAGCCTGTCCACAGGCACCGCCTCTGCTACCTCTACAGGAACTCTTGCATTTTTAAAGGTAACTACACCGCCAAGACTTATGAAAGCCCCCATCCTCATAACCTCTTTGAGCATCTCACGGCTTCCGCTATAGCAGTGAAGCAGCACTTTTTTGGGGGTATACTTCTTAAGAATCCGCATTGTATCCCCATGAGCCTCTCTGTCATGAATAACCACAGGAGCATCAAGCTCCATAGCTAATTTAAGCTGGTCTTCAAAGACTTTGAGTTGCGGCTCTTTGGGAATATCCCAATAATAGTCAAGACCTATCTCACCTATCGCCACAACCTTTTTGTTATTCTCATAAAGGTCAGCAAGAATACTAAGGTAATTTTCCTCAAGCCCATCGAGATTTTCGGGGTGAATACCCACCGCCGCATACATAAAAGGATACTTCTCGGAAAATTCAATAGCCTTTTTTGCGGTAGCAATATCAACAGAAGCATTAACAACCGCCCGAACACCCATTGAGGGCAAGGAGCCTAATAGCTCCTCTCTGTCCTCATTAAACTTTTCGTCATCGTAATGGGCGTGAACATCAAAAATATTATTATAGCTCATCAGCTGATTTTTGAGCCTGCAGGCACACCGTCAACAAAGATAACCTTTACGTCTTCGCCGCTTGTAGCCGCCAGAATCATACCTGCACTTTCTATGCCGCAAAGGGTGGCTGGCTTAAGATTGGATACAAGGATAATGGACTTGCCAACAAGCTCATCAGGTGTGTAATACTTTGCAATACCTGATGCAACTGTTCTTTCCTTAACTCCGTCAAAAACAGTAAGCTTCAAAAGCTTCTTAGCCTTTTTAACGGGCTCTGCTGCCTTAATTTGGGCAACTCTCAGGTCCACCTTACAGAAATCCTCAATACCGATTTCAGCAAGACCCTCGGGAATTTCTACTTTAGGCTCGTCTTTCTTTTCCTCTGCCTTTGTTTCGTTATTGCAGATGAACTTGTTAAGCTCTTCGATTTCTTTTTCTACGTCAATTCTGGGGAACAAAACTTCGCCGCGTTTAACAGTAACGTTAGCCGCAAGCACACCCCACTTATCCATGTTCCCGTATGTTGCGTCCTCAACACTCATACCAATCTGCTCCCAAACCTTAGGCATTGTAGAGGGCATAAAGCAAGAAAGAGGTGTAGTAGCCACACGGATAGCCTCAAGAAGATTATAAAGAACTCTTGCAAGTCGGGGTTTTTGTGCCTCGTCCTTTG
Organism: Oscillospiraceae bacterium; assembly: GCA_015066245.1. Lineage (GTDB taxonomy): Bacteria > Bacillota > Clostridia > Oscillospirales > Acutalibacteraceae > Ruminococcoides. Next base: position 3,569 of record SVOS01000017.1, on the reverse strand, counting down.
CAAGTACCCAAGGCATAGTCTCGTCGATATATTTATTAGCTCTGTTAACAACCTTGAAAATCTCAGCAAGAGCATTGTTAAGCTGAGTTTCGTCGATAAATTTGTCAACCTCTGCCTTTAAAGCCATAGCAGTCTCAATAAGAGAGTCGTCAAACTCACCCTCAACCTGCTCTGCGGGCAATGTACCGCCAAAATACTTCTCAACCATTGCAACTGTTCGGGAAACAAGGTTGCCAAGACCGTTTGCAAGGTCTGTATTGATGCGGTTAATCATAATTTCATTGGAGAAAGAGCTGTCAGCACCCAGAGCCATTTCTCTGAGAATATGGTAGCGGATTGCATCAGCACCGTATCTCTCGCCCAAAACAAAGGGGTCAACAACATTACCCAGAGACTTGCTCATCTTCTGACCGTTAAAGGTAATCCATCCATGAACTGCAAGGTGCTTAGGAAGGGGCAAATCAAGTGCCATAAGCATTGCAGGCCAGATAATAGCGTGAAAACGCATGATATCCTTAGCAACCATATGAGTATCTGCAGGCCAGTATTTTGCATAGTCGTTATATGCGTTGTTCTCATAGCCTAAAGCTGTGATATAGTTTGAAAGAGCATCAATCCACACATAAACAACGTGCTTTTCGTCAAAGCTTACGGGAACGCCCCATGTAAATGTTGTACGGGAAACGCACAAATCCTCAAGACCGGGCTTGATGAAGTTATTTACAAGCTCAACGGCTCTTGTCTTGGGACGGAGATAGTCTGTTTCTGTAAGGAGCTTTTCGATTCTCTCTGCAAAGGGAGACATCTTAAGGAAGTAAGCCTCCTCTTTAGCCTCAATAACATCTCTGCCGCATTCGGGACATTTACCGTCAACAAGCTGACTGTCTGTCCAGAAGCTTTCGCAGGGAGTACAGTATTTACCTGTGTATTCGCCCTTATAGATATAACCCTTGTCATAAAGAGCCTTGAAAATCTTCTGTACTGCTTCTACATGATAGTCATCAGTAGTACGGATGTAGCGGTCATAGTCTACATTCATATATTTCCACAAAGCCTTAAAATTCTCAACGATTTCATCAACATAAGCCTTGGGAGTAACGCCTTTTTCGGCGGCTTTCTGCTCAATTTTAAGGCCGTGCTCGTCTGTGCCTGTCAAAAACATTACGTCCTTGCCCTGCATTCTCTTGTATCTTGCAATAGAATCACAAGCTACTGTTGTATAGCAGTGGCCGATGTGAGGATTACCCGAAGGATAGTATATTGGGGTTGTAATGTAAAACTTGTTGTTATCACACATTTATAATCACTCCTGCGTAAAATCTTTCTAAATTAATATTTTATCACGAAAGTATATAAAAAGCAACTTTATATTAAAGGTTATCATCCTTAAAAAACAAAATCCATAACAACCTTGTACTCAACCCAAGCCAGCAGCAACACAACCGCTGCTCTCAAAATATCGTGCACAACAGAATCTGCATGTCTGAATCCGTATCCGCTGTTTTCCAACAGCACAAAAGGCTTGCCGTATTTATCCATATTGTGCTGCACCGATGCAAAAACACTCATCGCCGAGCTCAAAACACACAAAATCACATAAAGCACCATATTAGGGATAAGCATAAACTTTATAAATCCGAAAGTAACCATTGAAAACGAAAGAACAGCAAACGCTATGGTAAATACTTTATTTAAATAATAAATCACACCTAAGTTATACTCAGCATGCAATGCTTCATACCACCAAAAATTCTTTGCACCCTTTTTAAGCTTATTGAGCATACTTCTTCTGATTTTTTTGGATTCAAGAAGCTTTGTAACTCCGCATCTGAAAAGATAATAATATCCCGCCAGAAGCGGTAGCCAAACAAGGCTCAGAATATAGTGCATAAATATATCCATATCCATGCTCGGTAAAATCTGAGGATTAAATACAGCAAAAAGCGAAACCGCCACAAGCAAGCCTCCGCCGCCAATACAGATCGCGGTCAGCTTATGACCCAGATATTGATGCACAAAAGCCGCAACCAGATTAAAAAGCCCTATACCCACCATAAAAGAGCCAATGTATCCCACCAGAACAAAACAATTTTCACAGTGCTCGGTAAAAAACACAAAGAACATCATCGCCACATAGCATATCTGCGGAACAAACAATGCCAACACGCCCAGAATCCTTATCCAGAAGTAAGCTCTGGGATGCATTGCTTTGAATTCGTCGTCAGCATTCGGCAAAAAATATGTCCAAGAATTTTTTGAAGCACGTTTATTAAAACGCGGTTTTACTTTTTCAAAATCTCTGAAATATTTTTCACCGTATTTTCTCCTGAAGGCTTCAATTTCATCATTAAAAGAGTAAAAACTTCTTTTTCCCATAGGAATTTCAGGGATATCATGAACCAAATCGGCAAAATCCTGAATTTTTTGAGACTTTCTTTCATTAATGATATCAAACATAGTATCTATGCAATAAAGTATCAAATCCCCGTCATCTGAATGTTTATTCTTTTGGAGCTCTTTTTTTACCTGTTTCATAGTCTTTTGTGCTTCATCCATACGCTGAAGGAACCGAATATCCGCAAATGCTCGTTGAAGCTCTGTATATAAAGTCTCTGACACCTAAATCCCCCCAATACACCGCTTTTCATATAGATTTTAGCATACCAAACATATTGGTTTCAATACACACTAATATATTTATGGTAAAACTAAGTTCATTAAGTATCCTGAGCAAATAATAATATTAATTCATATTTTATACCAAAATTTGCTTAATTTTTCTTGACTTGTATATCTATTTGTGATAGTCTATAAGAAGAAATATAGAAGGAGGTGAATCATAGTGAAATATACAGCACCTGAGATGAACGTTGTTATGTTCGAGACAGAGGAAGTTATCGTTGCTTCTACAACAACTTCTACACAGTCCGTTGGTGAAGGCGGCAGCGAAGATGTCTAATTTTCTTCAAATTAATTAGCAAAAAGAAGTGCCTAAAGAATATAGGCACTTCTTTTTGTTTTTTAAAACATATTTTTAACTGAAACCCCCGACAGAGGATTCTCTGTCGGGGGTTGTTGAGTTTTTTTGGGGTTGGTTTTCGTTTTAAGACTCAGTTTATGTCTCTAAGAATATGATTCAAGTCGTGCTTTTGAAGTTCTTTGATGCTTCTTAGCTTTGATTAAATCTTAACTCTTAAATCTTATCAACTGCAACCATATCGGAGTATGCTGTCTGGATGTCGCCGTTTGCATCTTTATACTGTACAAATGCCTTTGCGTACCAGCTTGTGCCGATAAAGCTGTTTGTCTTGTTTACTGTGTAGCCGGGCTGAGGATTGCTCTGGGCTGCAGTTGGTGCTGCCTGAGTAATGTTTGTATCCTGTGCGTTACCGCCTACTACGAAGTTTGCCTCGTTGTAGTTCTTCTGCTCTACGATGAGGATACCGCCCTGTACGAATGTGCCAAGCTCCTCGGGTACTTCCCAGAATAAGGAGTAACCGATCTTGATTGTATCTGCTGTAGGATCTGCTGAAATTCCTACGATTACCTCGTAGTCGATCTCTGCTGCT
>SVOS01000016.1 GCA_015066245.1 Oscillospiraceae bacterium | reverse complement strand
ATGCACGGACATTATGCCTCATCTATGTCTATGCATAATGCAGATGTTATTGTTGCTCTTGGTGTTCGTTTTAATGACCGAGTTACAGGCAACCGAGCAAAATTTGCACGTGATGCAAAAATCATTCATATTGATGTTGACGGCTCGGAACTCTCTAAAACAGTAAACGCTGTTTGTGGACTAAGAGGTGATGTAAAGCTTACACTAAAAAAACTTCTGCCCCTAATTATTGAGAGTAAAAAAGCAGATTGGACAGATAAGGTCAATGCTTTCCGAAAGGAAGAAGAAAACTATCTTGATAACCGTGAAGGACTTACTCCAAGACGAGCAATCCTTACAATAAATAAATATTTAGGAAATAACACAGCTGTGTGCACCGATGTAGGTCAGCATCAGATGTGGTCAGCACAAAACCTTACCTTCAAAACTCCAAGACGATTTGCTTCAAGCGGAGGCTTAGGCACAATGGGCTATGGCTTAGGTGCAGCAATTGGTGCAGCATATGGCACCGGAGAGCGAAGCGTTTTAGTTACCGGAGACGGCAGCTTTGGCATGAATCTTAACGAGCTTGCAACCGCTGTCAGATACAATGTTCCTATTGTAATAATAGTTATGAACAATGGTGTATTAGGTATGGTTCGTCAGTGGCAGACTTTATTTTACGACAAGCATTACTCAAACAGTATTCTTAATCGTAAAACTGATTTTACCGCATTGGCTAAAGCCTTTGGTGCTGATGGCGAAAACGTTAATACCCCTGAAGAATTAGATTCGGCACTAAAGCGTGCTTTCAACACAGATGGGCCATATATTATCGACTGCAAAATTGATAAGGATGAGTTTGTTCTTCCTATGCTCCCTCCGAACGGAAGCATGGACGATATTATTACAAAACTGGAGGTAGAATTGTGAACCGATATACATTAGCAGTACTTGTACGCAATCAATTTGGTGTGCTCAACAGACTTACAAGCATGTTTCGAAGACGTCAGTTCAACATAAGCTCTATTACCGCCAGTGAGACTGAATCGGGAGAATACTCCCGCATCACATTTAGTTTTGACGGCGAAGACGATTCAAAGCAACAGCTTATCAATCAGCTATATAAGCTCCCTGATGTCTGCTCCATAAAAGAACTGACTCAGGACAATTCCCTAAGTTGCGAGCTTATGCTTATAAAACTTAAGAACGAGCCTGTTTCGCGTGATGAAATCGTGGCCGCAGCATCTGCATTCAAAGCAGAAACCATTGATTATACTAAAGAAGCTATTGTGCTGAGAGTTATCGGCAACAGTACAAAAATGGACGATTTTATCGCTCTTATGCGAGATCACACTATACTTGAAATTTGCCGCACAGGCACAGCATCTATCGAAAAGGGCAGTTCTACACTGCGTCAGAATTTAAATTTATAAATTTGAAAGAGGTATATAAAATGAAAAACAGAATTTTTTATCAGCAGGATTGTGACCTTACAAAACTTAATGGCAAAACAGTTGCCATTATCGGCTACGGCTCTCAGGGCCACGCCCATGCACTTAACCTTAAAGAAAGCGGTGTTGATGTAATCGTAGGTCTTTACGAAGGCTCTAAAAGCTGGGCAAAGGCTGAGGCTCAGGGTTTAACCGTTATGACCTCTGCTGAGGCCACAAAAAATGCCGACATCATTATGATTCTTATTAACGACGAAAAGCAGGCAAAGCTTTACAAAGAGAGCATTGAACCTAACCTTAGTGCCGGCAAAACCCTGGCTTTTGCACACGGCTTTAACATTCACTACGGTTGTATCAAACCTCCCAAGGATGTTAACGTAATTATGATTGCTCCCAAAGGCCCAGGTCACACAGTAAGAAGTGAATATCAGGCAGGTAAGGGTGTGCCCTGTCTTATTGCAGTTGAGCAGGATGCAACAGGAGACGCCTGGGATTTAGGCCTTGCCTATGCTCTTGGCATCGGCGGAGCCCGTGCAGGTGTGCTCGAAACAACATTCCGCACAGAGACAGAAACCGACCTTTTTGGTGAGCAGGCTGTGCTTTGCGGCGGTGTTACTGCTTTGATGCAGGCGGGCTATGAAACTTTGGTTGAGGCAGGCTACGACCCCAGAAACGCATACTTTGAGTGTATTCACGAAATGAAGCTTATTGTTGACCTTATTTATCAAAGCGGTTTTGCAGGTATGCGTTACTCTGTTTCCAACACTGCTGAATACGGCGACTATGTAACAGGCCCTAAGATTATTACCGAAGAAACTAAGAAAACTATGAAGAAAGTCCTCAAGGACATTCAGGACGGCACATTTGCCAAGGAGTTCCTGCTTGATATGTCTGATGCAGGTTCTCAGGTTCACTTCAATGCTATGAGAAAAATCGCCGCTGAGCATCCTTCTGAACTCGTAGGTGCTGACATTCGCAAGCTTTACAGTTGGAGCGACGAAGACAAACTTATCAACAACTAAGGTGATATTATGTCAAAAGAAAATGTAGTTAAAGGAGTCCATAATGCTCCTCATCGTTCCCTATTCCATGCTTTGGGACTTACTGAAGAAGAACAAAATCGTCCTCTTATCGGCATTGTAAGCTCGTATAACGAGATTGTCCCAGGGCATATGAATCTTGACAAAATCGTAGATGCAGTAAAAATGGGCGTAGCAATGGCAGGAGGAACACCCATAGTGTTCCCTGCTATTGCGGTGTGCGATGGTATTGCAATGGGCCACAAGGGTATGAAATACTCTCTTGTTACCCGTGACCTCATTGCAGACTCTACCGAAGCAATGGCACTTGCCCACGGCTTTGACGGACTTGTAATGGTACCTAACTGTGATAAAAATGTACCGGGATTATTAATGGCTGCAGCAAGGGTAAATATTCCCACAGTTTTTGTCAGCGGCGGCCCTATGCTTGCAGGCAAAATTGACGGGCATAAAACAAGTCTTTCAAGTATGTTTGAGGCTGTTGGTGCTTTTGGTGCAGGTAAGATAAATGAAGAAAAGCTCTACGAATATGAGTGCAAAGCTTGCCCCACCTGCGGCTCCTGCTCGGGCATGTATACTGCAAACTCTATGAACTGCTTAACTGAAGCTCTGGGTATGGGACTAAAAGGCAACGGCACCATCCCTGCAGTATACTCAAGAAGAATTGAGCTTGCCAAGAAAGCAGGTATGGCGGTTATGGAAATGCTCAGACGCAACATCCGCCCACGGGATATTATGACAAAAGAGGCTTTGATGAATGCTCTTACGGTTGATATGGCTCTGGGTTGCTCTACAAATTCTATGCTTCATTTGCCTGCTATTGCTCATGAATGTGATGTGGAGCTTGACCTTGACATTGCAAACGAAATCAGCAAAAAAACTCCCAACCTCTGTCACCTTGCCCCTGCAGGCAGCACTTATATGGAAGATTTAGACGAGGCAGGCGGTGTGTATGCGGTTATGAATGAGCTGAGCAGGAAGGGCTTGGTTAATACCGAATGCATAACCGTAACAGGCAAAACAGTAGGAGAAAACATAGCAGACTCAGCAAACCTTAACCCGCAGGTTATCCGTCCCATTGATAATCCGTACAGCGAAACAGGCGGCATTGCAGTGCTTAAGGGAAACCTTGCACCTGAGGGCAGTGTGGTTAAGCGTTCTGCTGTGTCTGATAAAATGCTTGTATTTGAAGGCAAAGCCAAGGTTTTTGACTCAGAAGAAGAGGCACAAGCGGCAATCAATGCAGGCAAAATACAAGCAGGCGATGTTGTGGTTATCCGCTACGAAGGTCCTAAAGGCGGCCCCGGTATGAGAGAAATGCTCAGCCCTACATCCGCCATTATGGGTATGGGCTTAGGAGAAAGTGTTGCACTTATTACAGACGGAAGATTTTCAGGTGCAACAAGAGGTGCTTGTATCGGTCACGTTACCCCTGAGGCGGCATCAGGCGGAATGATAGGTGTGGTTAAAGACGGTGATGTTATAAGCATAAACATTCCCGAAAACACCATTGAGCTTAAGGTTGACAAAGCTGAGCTTGATGAGCGTATGAAGAATTTTGTTCCAAAGAAAAAGGAGCTCTCAGGCTACTTAAAGAGATACGCCGCCCTTGTTTCGGGCGGAGCAAAGGGAGCTGTTTTAGAGTAAATGAAAAGACGAGAGAATCCTATAAAAAAGGAAGCTCTCGTCTTTTGTTTTATGTGTGTCAGTCAGAAAATTCATTTACTTTTACATAATCAATAAATGACTTCAGGCTTTTTGATATCCATTTGTTTTTGTGATAGATAAGCTGTTTCCATATCTCTATGTTCATATCACACACATCAAGATAGCAAAGCTTGCCCGACTTGATTAAGGGCTTTGTAACAAAATCGGGAAGATAGGAAATCAGATTGCTCTCAGCAACTAAAGATGTGATAATATCAGTTCGTCCTATCTCAAGGACAGGGGTAATCTCCAAGGACTTTTTTGCAAGCTCTCTGTCAAAAACCCGTCGATAGCCTTGTCCGCGCTCGGTCAAAACAAAGGGCTCATTAATGATATCGCAGATGGACAAGTCCTGCCGTCCTTTAAACCTTGAGTTTGAGGCGGCAACAAAGTGCATGCTCAGCTGCTGTTCCTTGGCTATGATGTAATCTTTGTTGTATAAACGGTGGTCAAGAGTGATAATTACATCGGCTTCGTTGTGGTCCAGCATATCAAGCATAACTCCTGAGTCCCCTGTTGTAAAACAAACAGAAATATCAGGGTACTTGCTGTGAAAGTCCAGATAATGAGCACTGAGCATTTCCTCGCAAACCGAGTCGGGGGTTACCACGTGGATGTGTCCGCTGCAGGTTTTATCTTCGTTGAGATTTTCTTTGAACTCTTCTTCCAAAGCACAAATCCCATGTGCATAGGAAATCAGCTCCCGTCCCCGCTGTGTCAGATTTATGGTGTGATTTATCCTTTCAAACAAGAGACAGCCCAGCTCATCCTCAAGCTGTTTTATCTGAAAAGAAACCGTAGATTGAGAATATCCAAGCTGGTCTGCCGCTTTTGTAAAGCTGCCAAGCTCTGCTACGTTAATGAATGTTACTAAGTTTCTCAGCTCCATTGTATCGCCTTCTGTATCTAAATTTTCGATAGTCAACATTAATATCATTCGTTTAACTAATGGCAAATGTATTATATAATGAACACAAGAAAAATGCAAGGTCATAGCAAAAAATATTCTATGATTCTAAGCTACATTTAAGGAGAAATTATTATGAAAAAGGCATTATCTCTGGTTCTGGCACTTGTTATGTGCGTAGGTTGTTTGGCATTTGCAGGCTGTGACGGCGGCACAACCTCTGATAAGTATCAGATTGGTATTGTTCAGCTTGTTGAGCATGTTGCCCTTGACGCTGCAACAGAAGGCTTCAAGCAGGCTGTTATTGATGAGCTTGGCGAAGATAAGGTTGAGTTCGATTTTCAGAACGGTCAGAATGACCCCAACACCTGTTCTACTATTGCTAACCAGTTTGTATCCAACAACGTTGATTTGATTATGGCAAATGCTACACCTGCTCTGCAGTCAGCAGCTGCTGCAACAGGGGATATCCCCATTCTCGGCACATCTGTTACAGAGTACGGCGTCGCACTTGAGATTGATGGATTTAACGGCACAGTAGGGGGTAACATCTCAGGTACATCTGACCTTGCTCCTCTTGATAAGCAGGCTGAGATGATTACTCAGTGGTGCCCCGATGCAAAGACTGTCGGTCTTCTCTACTGCTCAAAGGAAGCAAACAGCCAGTATCAGGTTGATGTTATAAAGGCAGAGCTTGAAAAGAAGGGCCTGACTGCTACACTTTATCCCTTCACAGATTCCAACGACCTTGCTCAGATTTGCACTACAGCTGCTGACAGCAGTGATGTAATCTATGTTCCTACAGATAACACAGTTGCTGAGAACACAGGTATCATTGATAACATCTGTGAGCCTAAGAAGATTCCCGTAATCGCAGGCGAGGAGGGTATCTGCTCAGGTTGCGGTATTGCAACACTTTCCATCAGCTACTACGACCTTGGATATACAACAGGTAAGATGGCTGTGAAGATTCTCAGAGACGGTGCAGACATCTCTGCAATGCCCATTGAATATGCTGAGAATCAGACTCCCAAGTATAACAAGCAAAATTGTGAAGCCTTGGGCATAACACCTCTTGAGGGTTACGAGGCAATTGAGACAAACTGATTACAGTAACATAAAATATACTTCAGCCGGAGGAATTTCACTTTCTCCGGCTCTTTCCCTAATCTAAAGACAAAGGTGAACTGACATGGAAATTTTACTTCAGCTTTTCAATGCCCTGCCCGGCTCTGTTTCTCAGGGGCTTATATGGGGCATAATGGCTATTGGCGTGTACATTACATATCGCATACTTGATATTCCCGACCTTACGGTTGACGGCTCCTTTGCAACAGGCGGTGCAGTTGGTGTTATGCTTATACTTAACGGCTGTAACCTGTGGCTTGCTATGCTTCTTTCTTTTGTTGCAGGACTGCTCTCAGGTGCGGTTACAGGACTTCTGCACACACTTATGGGTATTCCGCCCATTCTTGCAGGTATTCTTACCCAGCTTTCCCTTTACTCCGTTAACCTTAAGATAATGGGCAAGGCTAACCAGTCGATAAATGTTAACAATACCGACTTGCTGATTTCTCTGCGTTGGGTAAAGGAGCTTGCCTTTCATAATCCTCTTATCACAGTAGGGGTTGTTCTTGCAGTGCTTATTGCAGTGCTTTACTGGTTTTTCGGCACAGAGATGGGAAGCGCTATCCGTGCCACAGGCTCTAACCTTAATATGAGCCGTGCACAGGGCATCAACACAAGCTTTAACAAGGTTCTGGGTATAATGCTTTCAAACGGACTTGTTGCCTTTTCGGGTGCATTTCTTGCTCAGTATCAGGGCTTTGCAGATGTTAAAATGGGTCAGGGTGCTATTGTTATAGGACTTGCGGCTGTTATTATCGGCGAGGCACTCTTTGGCAAAATATTCAGGAACTTTGCACTGAGGCTTTTGTCGGTTGCTTTCGGCTCTATCATTTACTATATCGTTATTCAGGCGGTTATAACCTTGGGATTCGACGCAAACCTCTTAAAGCTTCTCTCAGCAACAATTGTTGCAATCTTCCTTGCTGTTCCTTATTGGAAGAGAAAGTATAAGGAAAATCATATTAAAGGTTCAAAGAAAGGGGATAAAATAAATGCTTGATATAATCGACGTAAGAAAAACCTTTAACCCCGGAACCATTAACGAGAAAAAAGCCTTGAACGGAATAAATCTTCATTTGGAGGAAGGGGATTTTGTAACAGTTATCGGCGGTAACGGTGCAGGTAAATCCACAATGCTCAATATGATTGCAGGTGTATATCCTGTGGACTGCGGCAGCATTGTCATTGACGGAATTGATGTTACAAGGCTTCCCGAGTATAAACGAGCCAAATATTTAGGCAGAGTTTTTCAGGACCCGATGACAGGCACAGCGGCAGATATGCAGATTGAAGAAAACTTAGCCCTTGCCGCCAGACGAGGCAAAAGAAGAACCTTGCGTTCAGGTATTACAAAAAAAGAAAGAGCAGAGTACAAGGAGCTTCTGAAAGTTCTTGGCTTAGGACTTGAGGACAGACTGACCGCAAAGGTAGGACTTCTTTCGGGCGGTCAGCGACAGGCTCTGACACTGCTTATGGCTACTCTCAACAAGCCCAAGGTCCTGCTTCTTGACGAGCATACCGCGGCTCTTGACCCGAAAACCGCTAAAAAGGTTTTGGATATTACAGAGGAAATCGTAGAGAAAAACAACCTTAAAACAATTATGATTACCCACAATATGGCAGATGCTATCAGAGTAGGTAACAGACTTATTATGATGCACGAGGGCAGAATTGTGGTTGATGTAAAGGGCGAAGAAAAGAAAAAGCTTACCATTGACCAGCTTCTGCAGATGTTTGAGGCATCAAGCGGAAGTCAGTTTACCAGTGATAAGGTTATGCTTTCTGCAGAGCTAAGATAACTCAGAGGTAAATATGTATTTTGAAGATATCGAATCGGGCACACAAATAGATATTGAACCTGCGGTTATTGAAAAGGACAAAATGCTTGATTTTGCAAGGCTGTACGATAACATACCTTTGCACACCGATGAGGAGTATGCAAAAACCACACCTTTCGGAAGGCTCATTGCACCGGGTGTTATGTCCTTTATGGCGGTATGGGCTAAGTATCTTGAGGCGGATATATTTGGCGAGGAGCTTCTGGCAGGCAAGTCCACAAAGATAGAATGGTTAAAGCCTGTATTTGCCGAAGATATACTAAAGGGCAAAGCAGTGGTAACAAAGAAAGAAAAGCGAAACCAAAGGAACGGACTTGTGGAGATAACCATTGAAGTCTATAACCAAAATGGCGAGCTTGTGCTTACTGATGTTACAGAAGCAATCGTAAAGTGCAAACCCATAAACTGAAATAAATAAGTAAGAAACAGAGGTGAATTGTTAAAGGTTTACCTCTGTTTTTTATTCAAAAAATAGCTTCGCTTCATATAAATCTTGTTTCGACGTTTTTTACTTTACATAATTTTAGTATTATGTTAAAATAGAACCGCAAACAGATGTTCGAGTGAGGAGCGGTGTAATGAAAGGCGTAATATATGCACGATATTCAAGTGACAATCAGCGTGAAGAGTCTATTGAAGGTCAGCTTCGTGAGTGTAATGAGTTTGCCAAAAAGAATGGCATACAGATAATTGAAACATATATCGACAGGGCTTTATCAGCAAAAACTGATAATCGTCCTGACTTTCAGCGGATGATTAAGGACAGTGAAAGCTGTAATTTTGAAGTAGTTATAGTATGGAAGCTTGACCGTTTTGCTCGCAATCGTTACGATTCGGCACACTATAAAGCTATGCTTCGAAAGAACGGGGCAAAGGTTTTGTCTGCAACAGAAAGAATTTCAGACAGTGCTGAGGGTATCCTTTTGGAATCTTTGCTTGAGGGTATGGCGGAATATTACTCGGCTGAGCTTGCAGAAAAGGTTGTCCGCGGTATGACTGATAATGCACTCAAAGGTAAATACAACGGCGGCACTCTGCCCATAGGCTATGTTATTGATTCGGAAAAGCACTTTCAACTTGACCCTGTTACGGCTCCCTCTGTAATACATGCTTTTAAAAGATATGCCGAGGGTGCTTCTATGCAAGAGGTTACCGATGAACTAAACCTTATGGGTATTCGTACAAAGCGAGGCGGAAAGATTAGCATTAACAGTGTTACCAGTATGTTGCATAACCGAAAATACATAGGCGAATATAAATTTCGTGATGTGATTCAGCCTGGTGCTATACCTGCTATTGTATCTGTTGAGCTTTTTGATAAAGTGCAAGAGAGAATGGTTGCAAATAAAAAAACTCCGGCAAGACACAAAGCCGAAGAGGAATACTTACTGACAACTAAACTGTATTGCGGTAAGTGCCAGAGTTTTATGGTTGGTGAGAGTGGTCATAGTCAGAGTAAAGGTACGGTGCACCGTTATTATAAATGTATAACTGCAAAAAAACACAAGACCTGTGATAAGAAAACTGTTCGCAAGGAATGGATAGAAGACCTTGTGATTGACTATGTCAGAAAGATTTTGTTTGATGATGAACTGTTGGAAACTATAGCTGAAAAAGTGGTAAACGTTTTTGGCAAAGAAAATGAAACCTTACCTTTACTCAGAAAACAGTATGATGAAACACAAAAAGCTATTGATAATCTGCTTTATGCAATCCAACAGGGTATCCTGACTCCGTCTACAAAGCAAAGGATGCAGGAGCTCGAACAGCAAAAGAATGAACTTTCAGCTCAGATTATCAAAGAAGAAATGGCAAAGCCGCTTATAACTAAGGAACATATATTAGCTTTCCTTGAGCGTTTGCGTAAACTTAATACTAACAAACTTGAGCATCGCCGTCGTTTAATCGATACTTTTATCAACAAAGTAGTTCTATATGATGATGGCAGAATCTTTATAGGCTGTAATTATACAGATTGTTCAAAGGAAATAACTTTTGACGAGCTTGAAGAAGCTTGTGAGAATAGTTCGGATTTCAGTGAGACAGCGGGACCATAAAAAGCACTTAGACTTTCGTCTGAGTGCTTTTTGTTTTTTCTAAACAGAGTCGAACCTGTGAAGGTCTGGGCGTTAATAAAACAGTTCGGTGAACTTTTCTTATATATATCAAAATTTTAATCGTAAGATAAAGAATCAGGGCAAGGAGATAACTCCTTGCCCTTTGTCGATTATTCTATTTTTTCTCCAATAGGCAAACCTTGTATCAAAAATTCTTTAATATTACACTTTCGCTAATCCACTTTGGTAACCGATAAATCTTCAGCTACATCAAGTGTAAAGGCGTATATTTCATCCTCGCAAGTAGGGTATTTGAATGTAGCCGTAACTTCTGTTCTGCCCTTTTTCAGTCCTACAAAATATACGTCTGCACCTTTGTCTTTCATTCCGCACTCATTATCCGCAGCAGGTTTTACATAGCTATAATACTCAACCACACCTTCGGGGTTAAATGCAAGGCGAAAACTTCCACCTGCAATTACACCTTGTCGGGAATAGCGGTAGGCCTTTTCTGTATCAAATGGGAATTCGATTTTTTGATGGCGGCAGAACAGTGAGCGAAAAAACTCAGCCATAGACATTACCCTTGATTATTTATGCCCAAGGGTCCTGGGATTTTGGCGTGCGGATTCCCACCATGATAAACTGCTCCCACAAGAACCATCTGCCGTCACCCTTCATTCTGAGAGAAAACTGACGGGGACTGTCGGCGCCACCGCTTTTAAGCCAGAGTGTCATATAGCCCTCGTTCACAGCCGAATTGGGATTGCTGGAAATCTCAACAGTAAAAGGCTCTGTGGGTGTGTAGTTATTCTCAGGTGTTGCACCCTTGAAATATGAAAACGGCACATACCACTGACCATCTCTGAATCTGTCATCCAGAAAAGATATTTCTGCAGGACTTAAGGGTCTGGGGCCTTTTAAGAAATTAAGCATTTCTATACCGATAGCCTTATCTGCTCCATAAGCACAGAGAGCACAAAGCGACAAAGCCGCAGTCTTAAAGGGAGAGTCCAGACTTGCCTCGGGCATAGCCTGAAGCTCTGCCAAGCTTTCGGGAAGCTTTTGGAAAACAAAGGTTTCTGTTTTGCTTTCGTTTGTATTTACCGCCTGATTAACTGCACTGTTTACTGCAGTATTGGCTGCGTTCTTTAATTTATCAAACAATCCCATAATTAATTACTCCTTACTTAGAATTAGTAGAAACCACTTTGTTGCTGTACTTTATCGCAAGATTTTTAAAGAAATCGTAAAGCTCCTGCTCATATTCTGCATCAGTATCGGCAGATTTGTCAGAGCCGTCAGAAAAATACAGAGTTGTGGTTTTTGTTGTTTTTTCTGCCGCATTAAAGGGCAGATTCTTTTTCTTATATCTGCTTACATATTTTTCAACGCCGTACTTTTCGATTATTGAAAGTACATTGCTAAAATCAGATTTTTCTATCTCACAGCTTTCAAGGATAACCTCATAAGGCTCATCATCAAAACGAACATCAGCATCAAAAAGGATTCTGTCATTGTCCTTTCGGATGTAAAAGCTATAATAATAGCGAAAGTTCATGTGGTTTTGAGACAGACTGACACCTGTAACCCCTTTTGATTTGCTTTCTGTTGGAGTTTTGACGGCACAACCTGCTGTAATCGCTGCAAGAATTGCAATGGTGGCAACTGAAATTATAATATATTCCATTCGTTTCATCACATCCCCCTATATCAAGGAAAGGCAGTTACATATCTCTGAAATCAACAGGATCTCCACACTGAGGACAGAATCTGGGAGGCTGAGTACCCGGCTGAGACATCCATCCGCATTTGTCACAACGAACAACCTGAGGACCTCTGTTCACAGGTCGGGGACTACCGCAACCCTGACAGAATTTGCCCGAATTCTCAGTTCCACAGTTCTGACAGAACCACACGGCACTTGCGGAAGGCTGACTAAAATTCTGCTGAGGCTGAGCACCCATAGGAGCTGACTGGACATAGCCTGCACCGTAAGGGCCATTCTGAGGCTGATTGTAGCCTCCCTGAGGGGTATTATACATAGGCTGGTTACCGTACTGAGGTTGACTGAAACCGCCCTGCTGATAACCCATATTCTGAGGCTGACCGTAAATACCCACAGGCTGATTAAAAGAATTTGGCATCTGCTGACCTGTAAGCACCGCCACAAGCTCCGCCTGCATATTCTCAAGGTCACGATACTGCTGCGAGTATCGGGTATCGGGACGCTGAGAGTAGCTGCTGAGCTCAAGAGTAATGTCATTAAACCAAGGGGAATCTACAAAAATCTTTACCTCAAATTCATACTCAAACTCATATCTGCGAGGGTTATAACTTACTTCTTTGCCTTCTGAATTCTCGTAATAAATCTCAGACTTATGTTCTTCGATATCGGTGTTAACGGATGTTACCTGAGAAAAGTCGATAACATCGGGGTTGGAATCCTGCCAAGTGGAGTCAGAGGTTACGATGAATTTTCTCTGATTCATATCCACATAAACCTTTTTACTGCCGTAGCCGTATTCTTTTGTAGGCCTGAAATTTGCAACCTGAGTTTTGTTCTGCTCACGATATTCAAGCTGAGCCTTGATTTCCTCAACGGTTGAGCTTCTTCTCTCGCTGAAAAAGGGAGAGAGTTTTCTTGCACAGTCTTTGCAAAGGTTGCCGTCCTCAAGCTTACGGTTGCCTAAAAGACCGATTTTTTCTCCGCAAACATCGCAAAATTTCTTATCAAAAAGTCCCATAACAATTTCTCCTTTATGTATTATTTATCAGAATTGTTCTGATCAGATTCTTTTTTATAAGGCTTATAGCCTTTAGATGAATATGGATTTTTGTTTTCCTGATAAGATGCAGGCTCGTCACCGCACTTTACTGCCCACTTAATAATAAGCATCCATAAAATTATCGCACCAAGCCATATTCCAAGTGCCGCCCAGAAGAGCCATATAGGAACTTCAAGCCAGAAATGCAGAGCTAAAAGTATCCACGCAGGAATTGACCAGTGAAATTTAAGTCCCATATTAAAGATTAAACAAATAAAAAAGCTACCGTTAAATTTAGTTTTTCTCATTCCGATACACTCAATATATTAAAAATCAAAAAGGATTCGAATAAAATATATTCGGGTGGCTTCTGTTGATTGTTGGCGCAAAACAGAAACTCCACACAATGTGTGAATAGGGCACCCTTGGGACTTTAAGATGTGCAAGGTCTATGCCCTCCTTCGATTCTTGCAAGTATAATTATACACATTACGGGTTCTTTGTCCCCACCCCAAAGTACAAATCAGGGGTGGGAAACCAAAATTTTTCTCTGTTTTAGTGTGGGAAAAGGGGTGGGAAGCATAAATTTTCGTTGTAATTCTTTTTTTACTATGATAATATGATATTGGGACTTAATAAAATACTGGAGAGATGTATTATAAAAAAATACCTTTCTGCATTCATTTTGCTATCCGTTCTGATTTTTGGCATATTTGCAGGTTGTGCAGATAAACCCGACACAAACAACGAAACCCTGCCAGCAACAAACACTCCCGAAACATCTGTTACCACCACCTCAGCTTTAGCAACATCAGTGTTAAAAACTTCAGCTTTTGTAAAATAGAGTGGCTTGATGAGACCGACTCAGGCGAAAGCGACCTTGAGCTTGCACCTGTTTTCACTACTGACTCATTTGAAGAACCTCTGGTTGTTACTATGACATTTTGGGGTGATATCCCCTCTTACGGCATTGTATACACAGACACTGATGGTATAGAGCACTCAGGCATCATCCGCATAAACGGTATGGATGGCTCCCTTATTCTGGACATAATCTGACATGGAGTAAAAGCTATGAAAAAAGATACAATCAAAAGAATTATTTTATTTTCCACAATCATACTGCTTGTGGGAAGCTTCCCTTTCTTTTTCTCAGGGTGTAAGGCAGATAAGTACAAGGTAGATTACTGCGGCAGTAAAGGTTGCTACTCAAACGCAAAAGACAGCTACAAAGCAGGCAGTAAAGTTACTCTTTATTTCGAGCTGATTGCCACAGATACAGATTACTCCTTCACCCTTGACGGCGAGCCGGTAAATTGGTCATACGATGATAAAAAAGGTTTTGTAATTGAATTTATTATGCCTGAGCATGATGTAAAGCTTGAGTGTCACACAAGAAACTCCATGCTTCCCCAATACGAGTAGTCAAAGCCGCAGACTAAGCCCCACCTCTCTGACTATCTGAACTCTTGAAACCGCAGTATTGATGCGTATTTTCAGAACGTTTTGCTTCCCGCACAGATTCTCAAGGCACCACTTTTATACTCTTTGGGAGAGTAGCTGAATATTTTTAAGCTTGTTTTGATTTTTCAAAGCAAGCTTATTTTTTGCCGGTATAATAAAAACGAAATTAAACTGAAAAAAACAAATCGGGCACTAATCGCCGAAAAAGTGTCCCTGACTTTTCGTGTTAATGCCCGAAATATATATTATATTATCGCTAATTCATCACAAATATTAATTATATAAGCAATATTCGTACACATATCTACACATTGGTTTATCTACCAGGGCGTTGGTGTACTTCGTATTCAAGAGTAAGAGCAGCATTTTGTTTTACCCTCTCATAATAAATCTGAAAACCTTCGCTGTCCGGATTTTCTACCAAATTAACTTTATTTAAATCAGCAGCACTTTTCCCAGAGTTATTATGGACAAAATAGTAGAAACCACTATAAATATTACCATTTTCGTGTTCAAAAAATATATGTGTATCCGTATCATTTTCTGAAAATCCCTGGACATATACCTTGTACTTTCCGATTTCAAGATTATCTTCGGCAATTGAGCAAAAATCATTTTCATCCATATATATCCGGATTTCATTAGCTGTGTTTTCTTTCCATTCATCAGACATTTTCTCATGTGTTGGTGTATAAATTTCTTCTATACACATAGAGTAACTGCCAAGATAGGTACCAAAATTTTCTGATGCGGCTATATGGTAACCAGTAGTAAATATTGATTGCAGACCATTTTCTGTTACACAGATTCCAACACAATATACCTGAGGATCTTCATAATTAGATGTAATATAATCTGCATTAGTAAATACTATCCGTACTTCGGGTAACCGATCGTCAAACGTTGGGTAATAACTATACAAATCAAATTCCAAATGTTTGTTGAGAATAAGATTTTTATTAAGCAGCATATTTTCAATATGAGTATAATTTCCGCTATAGTACAATTTATTATTAATAACATCTGGTATCTGAGCAAGTATTTCTTCTACTGTAATGCCGTTTATATTTGGCTCACTATTGTCAATTACATCTGATGATTCAGTGCTTTCGGTTGTGTTTTCTACAATATTTGTGGCAGTAGAATTCTGATAGGTATTATTTGCACATCCGCTAAGAAAAACAGCTATAATCATTAAAACTAATAGTATTTTACATTTTGTCATTATTATCACCTTTGTAGTTAGTCAGCAAATCTCCCCAACCGAGTGTATCAGCGTAGGTGTAGGCTTACCAAGGGCTTTGAAAAACTAAAGCCCTTGTGTTTTAAATCATTGATTAAAATACTATTCATGAGATATTGTCTTTTGAGCTATGCTCTTGCTGAAATTTTTAGTTTTTATCATTTTAATAATAATACCGACAAGAATTCCCACAACACAAGGTGCACTCGTGCAAATTATTAAAACAACATATATACTATTATCAGTATTAACTCTAGGTACAGAAAAAATCGAAATTGAAATAGCAGCATATATGAACCTAATAAAAATAGAAGTTGCTCCAATTAATAAGCAATCCATGTAAGACAACTTTGTTGTCGCAGTATAAACAATTACAAGAACCATTTGAATAGCCGACATAACTAATGCAATACCCAAAAGCGAGTACACAGGCACTGTCATTGCTGATAAGAAATAAGCTATTTCAAAATAGCAATTCAAAATAATCAGAACAACACTAAATACAAAAACAATGCAAAGTAATCTTCGATTTTTCAAATGTGTAGTAAAAGATTGCTGATAGTTCGACATAATCATAGCGAATAACAACAACGAAACACCTATCAATAGTAAAATACCAGTTATGCCACCGACGAACAAATTGATAAAAGTTAATATTGACATAAAAACAGTATATAAAACGCTATGACACATGTCTACTGTTGCCATATTATAAATAATCTCATAGGTTTTGTTTTTGAGCACGAAAACTCTTATACAATAAAAGATAATTTTCAGAATCACAAACGCAACTACAATATAAACAGGTTCATAACCACCATAAACAGGTTCGCTCCCATTTATAATAAACAGTAAATTCACATGTAACAAAGCCAAAGCACATAACCATATAAAAACCGCAAAAGAATAAACACAAGTGAAAATTAAAGTTGCAATATTTTTCTTCATTCAGATAACCTCTTTTCTTTTGTAGTCAAAATTTTATCCCACTGCTTGTATACAGGTTTTCGTATATTCCCTTTCAAATAATCGAACGCATCTTCTGGCATTACAAAATTTTGGGCAATATTCAATTCATCAGAGTACTCGTTATTTACCTTTGCAAGAGTACCAATAGTAAACTGGGAACAATTGTTAAACAACAAATCATAAGACTTCTCAGGAACAATCAATTCATAAATACATGAGGAATACTTGTATGTACTGTAGCCCGACGAATATTCACACATCAATAACTCTCTGCCGTTTTGCCACTCCATAGTCATACCATCACGATATGTAAGAGGATTACCTATTTCATCGTAAGTAATTGTCTGACCGTTGTACTGGGTGAGCAAATCGCCCCAACCCAGAGTATCAGCGTAGGTGTAGGTTTGTCAAGGGCTTTGTTTGTAGCAAAGCCCTTGGCCTTCTCTTAGTTTATTGTTATTTGAATCAACAAATCAATATATAATGTCGGTAACATCCTCGGGGCTGATTTCCTCAATTTCACTCACAACCAAGTCTTTGCCCTCAAATTTAATACGGATAATTCCACCGTTTTTCATTGGATAGTCACAGAATCCGCCATAACTTGTATCTTGCATTAACCTGTCAGGAGCAAGCAAAAATACATCATTGAAAGTAGATTTACCTATAACAACAAGACGAAAATCATCCATAGTATAATAGCCATCTGAACTTTGGCGCATAGAGCTGTCTTCGTTGTTATCGGATTCAATTTTATTGAAAGTGATTTTTTCTCCCTCGGCAAAATAATCGCTCGCCGTAACAACCACAACAAAATTATTACTTTTCTTAGTATCGATGCTTCCGATTCCGACATAGTCAAAATAATTTCCTTGTTCATCTGCATACAAGCTTCTAATGCTGAAAACATTTGAGATTGTGCTGATGGATACGAGTATTTCTTTTTCGCCATCATCTGTCTGAATTGTGCCATATATCGGGTACTCTCTTTCGCCAACATAAAATTTAATTTTATGTTCTTCAGACACCCAAGTAGTATTTTTCTGCTTAGCAGGATGGTTATTAAGATAAAAAGGAGAGGGACAAGCAGTCAAAGAAAATAATACTAAAATGATTAATAATGAACAAATTACTTTTTTCATTGAATTCACCTCAAATAACAACCTGATATGAAATTGTTTTTCACGTATGAATGGGGCGGTTCATTAGTAGTCAAACCATTACCATTCAAATTATATGTTGTATAAAGGGAGCCGTTTGCATTGTATAATGCTATTACATCCCCACGGGTTGTAGGTTTTGCCAAGGGCTTTGGACAAGCAAAGCCCTTGGTTTTTTAGTTTCAACCTTTATATCTTCTTAACTTCATATCATTACTTTATAATGTTCTCTATCATTAAAGCAGTGCCAGTGGTCTTTCGTAACCACAGAGCTAACATCTTCGCCATCTCTCGGATAAATAGAAAACTCTCCGTTATGGATTATACTGTCAGCAAACACACTGCCGTCTTCTCTGAAAAAAATAGGATCTTCGACCAAATGATCTTTAGAAAAATGATTCCACCCCCAGATACTATTGGTGGTTGATAATATCCATTTGCAAACATCTTCGGAAAGTTCCAAATAATATAGTTCTGCTTTAGCTAAATCAGACAGTTCTCCATAATATCGATATGATTTAGCTATATTTTCCGTTAAAGGAAGGCGATATTTTTCTAGATGCTTAGGGATAGAAATACTATATCGAAATCTTCTAAAACTAACAGATTTGCTATATTTAATGCAAATTTTCATTAGCTCAATATAGTCTTCCCCTACGATATCATATTCTGCCCAACCAGATTCATCTGTATCATAAAATATATATTTCATAACTAAATCCCCTCTATGGTATTGGATCGCCATACCATATACGAAAATGTTTATGTGTTCCAAGATAATCACGACCAAACACATGATAATGGTGATAGTGCCCAGGAATTCTTTCATAGTCATGCACAGTTTTGAGGTTACCTTCACTATCATAAGTATAGCTAGGTACGGCTTCTTTTGTCAACATAAGATTGTCAAAACATACAGTTGAGCCCTGACGGAAGCTGATAGCGTATACGCGGATTTTGGTTGGGGTAAGATCATCGGTTTCGCCGTTATCCAGATTAAAGGCAAAGGATGCGTACTGCCACTTGCCTATGGTAGTGTTGAAGGGAGCTGAGCGTTTCTCTTCGGAGCTTACGTATGCAACAAGCACGGCAGGCAACTACGTCACCTGCCGTGCTTGTTGTAAGAGCTTACTTTGTCAAAAATTTTTTGAGGTTTTTGGGCTCTTTGGTCTGGTGGTAGTTGTTAGCAGAAGCTGTGCCGGCTGCCATTTTTGCTGCATTGATTGCAGCCTTTTCCACGATTTTTTTTGCGATGTTTTTCATTGAGAAATCCTCCTTGAAATATAAATATTTTTTATAATAGATATAAGCATTGCTATATCTATTGTAATGCAAGTTGGAAAAATTATCAGTGTTTGCTTTACATCGAATACGTAATAAAGTATTGTGCTGACAGAGTAGAACAGTGTGATCATTACAACAGAAAGTATTTTATACTTTTTCTTTTCTGATATTGTCAGTTCTTTGTTTTCGTGCTTTACGGGTGCAAAAAATATAGCTAATAGAATTGTCAAAGCAAATCCGCCGAACATTATAAAAGGATTAGCAAATATGCTGCCAAAAAAGCGTAGAGACAGAAATACCAAAATGTACGAAATTATTGTCACAATATTACATTTAAGGTATGTCATACAATGATATCCGCCTGTGTATATCCGAATAAAGGAAAATACCACAATATATATTAAGCACTCTATAAAAGTGTGAGTTAAAATGCCTGTTAATATAATTAATGAAGTACCGACAACAGACGAAATAACGAGCTCGATTCCGTATATATAAATATCTATCGGGTATTTATCGTTTTTATCAAAAAAATAGTTTGCAACAGCAGAAGCCAAAGAATGCAACATAAAAATCACCACAAAAAAAGCGCTACTATTTAATAAAAATAGTAGCACTTTTTATATAAAAATGAAACAAAGTGGGATAATCTGTCGCTTTTCTGGTAAAATCTGCACTTTTTATGGTTGACAAAGCATTACACTGACAATAAAATAACCGTTTTCTTCGCTGAATATGATTTCACCATCATATTGAGAGATTATCTTTTTGATGATCGAAATACCCATGCCGTGATTAGAATTATCGGTTTTGGTAGTTGTTAAGCTTGGGTTATCGGAAAGAACAGATTTAGCTATTTTGTTTTTGCAAGTTATAATGGTATGGTTTAATTGTGAATGAATTTGCAGTATCATTGCCCGACATTCTTTTGGCTGTGTTGAAAGATATTCTATAGCGTTGTCGCATAGATTTCCTATAAGAGACACGGTATCGGCAGAAGAAATATGAGATAATGTTTCGTTTATTTCTATGGTGAAATTGATACCTAATGATGAGGCTTTTTCCAGCTCCACATTAATTATTGCATTAAGTATGAGATTTGGTGAATTTATCGGCGTGTATGTAGCCTCAAGTTTTTCAAATGCATTGTCACAAAGATTGATTGCGTGTTCGTGATTGCCGCTCTCAATAAGGTTCTTTATTGACATCAGGTTGTTTTTCATATCGTGCTTTATGCCGGATATTTTTTTAATCTGCATATTAGTAGAAAAGGTGCTTTCTTCATAAAGCTTTTCTTTTTGCCTTATTAATAAATACTCGGTCTTTATCGCGTTAGCCTTGCTTATCTTCACAAGCATTACACTTATGAGTATCGCTACTCCTACCATCACAAAACAACTAATCAACACATACAACAAAATCGAATCGTTGAAATTAGATTCCTGATATATAAAGAACCCGCAATATAGAATTACCATGCACATTAATGGGATAATGGTAAATGAAATCGCTTCTGATGCGTTGGATAACCTTATTCTTTTTGACCCAATACGCAGAATTAACCACAGAATCAAAGCAGAAGTTAAGTTTACTACAGCTATACAAAAATATCTGAACCCTGTTGAGGCTACCAGAGATTCTTCAATGGGAATACCAGAAATAAAACTTGCAATATATCCAAATGAATAAGATACCAAAGCATTAATTCCAAAATCTATAATTGGCATAATAATGCGAAGATATAGCTTGCCTCTTAAAAAGAAAATTGCGTAAGTTTCAAATATAAGAATATAGATTAGAGAATCCAGATAATATGTTGATGCACTTATGTAAGTATCCGTAACGATAAGATAGCTGGACACAAAAAAGAAAGCCAGCACACTTCCTGCAAAAGGCAACAGTCGCATCAACTTGCCTTTCGGTTTATCAAAGAACAAATATAAAAAGCCGACAAACATTACTGCTTGAAACATATTTGTAAAAAGTTCAATAGCCAAGCCCATTTGATCACCTCATCATCCATTTGTGGAATTCTTCTTTGAAAGATTTTCTGTATGCACGACTTATGGCAACTATACTGCCATCTGACATAGTAATCTCTTCGTTTTTACATTCTTTAATATGATTGGCATTTATCAGTGCACCTATATGCGGGCGCAAAAAATTACATCGTGCCAAATCCTTATACTTTTCATCAATAGATGACCGTTCTGTAAACACACCATTTTTCGTATAAAACACAGTGTAGTTTCTTTGCTTATCTACTCTGATTATGTTTTTAATTTCAAGCATCCTGATACCTCTTCCGTCTTTAATAGAGTAGATGGGCGAGGCAGACAATCGTTTGCATAAATTCATTAAGCAGCCATCAAGATCGCTTAACTGAGATTTTCGTACAAATGAAAAGGGGAACTTTTTGAGAGCATCAAACACCAGATGTTCTTTTGATGTTACAAATACTATATAAGGAACTACGTTGTCGCCGCGTAATTTATTTATCCTGTCAGCTATATCTATGCCATTGATTTGTGGCATTTCAATATCAAGAAAAACAATGTCAAATTTCTCGAACAGATTCTCTTCTAAAATTGAATTTGCTATATCGAAACATTCTACATCTGCATCATAGCCGTTCATTTCACACGATTGCATAATGTAGTGCTTTAATTCTTCGGAAAAAACTATATCGTCATCTACGATGGCAAATTTCAACATCCTGCACTCCTTAATTTATTTTACTTTCATAGTTTATCATTCCCGAAGAAAATAGTCAAATAATTAGTTTTCTTGTGATATCATTATAAAAAATGTGAAAATTAATTATAAATTACCGCAAAAGAAAAAGAGCTACCGATTAACGATAGCTCTCTGTGTTTTTATTATTAGCCTCTGTTTCTTGCAAGAGAAGTCATTACAATGTTTGCAACTGCCAATGCTACATACAAAACAACAAAAGCTGTGGGAGCAAGGCCCATATCTGTGCCAACAGCACCAACGATTAAATAAAACATACCGCCTACAAGTGCAAGAACCGAAGCAGCAACGCTTATGCCCATTGGCATTCTATCCTTCTTTACAAATGCAAGAACGATACCAGGAACACAGAACATATCCGAGATAATTACAACGATAAGCATTATTGTCATGACGCCTTCAATGCCGTCTGCTCCACGCATTAAACTCGAACCAGCATACCCAAGCTCAGTAAGTTGAAAAATATTAAAATCGCCAAACATTGTATCAATCCAAGGCAGGAATGAAAAAATAATCATTAAAAGCATTACGCTTGCTGCGATTATTGCAAAAACATTAACAGAAGATGATTTTTTTGGCGGAGTATAGGATTGCATTCCTAAAGGGTCAAAACCTCCCATAGGCTGTTGGCTATAAGCAAATGGGTCATTGTGATTGTGACCGCAGTTCTGGCACAAAGTGGATCCATCTGGCATTCTTGAACCGCAATTTTTACAAAACATAAATTAACAACTCCTTTGATTTGTATTCTTGATTACATCATAAGACTTTTGTCAATTTTTGTCAAACCCTTTAACCTCTTTTTTCTGTATTCTTCAAAAATATACTGCCATTTTTAGTTAATCTGACAAGTATATTCCTCTTACTTGCTCTCGGGCTTTTTGGCATAGGCTTGTTTGAAGGGGATTTCTGTGCCGTCGGCCTCTTTAATACTTACATTATCAAGAGTTGCGGAGAACTGACCGCGGATATCTGCAAGATAAATTTTGTATAGCTTTTTCTGTTCCTGAAGCTCCTGCTCACTAAGCCCCTGCTCACGCTTTTTCTTGGCAAGCTCGTTGATTCTGCTGATTAATTCTTTGTCCATTTTTGTCACCTCTTATGCCAATTACTATACCACCAAACAAATAAATTTTCAAGCAATTGAATTATTTATAAAGTTATGATAAGATGAGATAAAATATATCGGGGAGTAAAAATATGAGCATTATTGGTAAACAAATCAAAAAGTACCGTATTCAAAAAAACATAACTCAGGAACAACTGGGACAGTTAGTGGGAGTTACAACTCAGGCAGTATCTAAATGGGAACGAGGTGGAACTCCCGATGCAGAAATTCTGCCTGCTTTATCGCAGGTTTTGTCCGTAAGTATTGATGCCTTATTCGGCAGAGAGGACGAAAATTTCACCACTACCTTAGCACGCAAACTTATTTCAATGCCCAATGACGAAGCGTTTAAGTTTGCTTTCAGCATTTGCTGGGCAATCCAAATTGGTATGCTGCAGGATACTTCTATACCCGATGATGTTCTGAACACCTTTGTTAACCACTTATCAATATGTTCGGATAAAAAAGACTATTGCTCCAAAATGCTTTACGATAACGGCATTGTAACCGCAAGGCTTTCTCAGGATTGGCATCATTTCTTTTTGATGGTTGAACCTCAAAACGGCATAAAACCGCAGCTGTCCGATACAGAAACCCTCAGAAAAATTTTTGAGGTTTTTGCAGACAAGAAATTGCTGAATATACTCATATATATGTATTCCAGACCAAATACTCCCATTGCCACCTCCCTGATAAGCAAAAATACAGGTATTAAACCCGATGAAGTTGATAAATGTATGAAGATACTGTGTGACTTCAGCTTGGCAACTAAAAACACCGCCGAGACTGCAGACGGTGTAATCTTTACATATATGTTTCACCAGGAAAGCTCGGTAATTCCCATGCTGTGTATGGCAGATGAAATTGCAAAAACCGATTTTCAAGACATTGTTGCCAGATTTGAACGGCAAAAACCTCTGATTTAGTAAACTGTCAGTTTATATTATGCCTATCAGGTTGATATAATAAATACAAAGTTGCTTGTTTTAATTAAACTGTTGGTTTATACTATAACTGTAAGTCCACTGTAAATACATACACAGAAGGAGAATACTATGAACAAAGAAGAATTCAGCCTGTTTGCCCCCGAAGGCAAAGAGGTTGTGTATCGCACCCTTACAAAAGAAGCAGTAAACGACCTTTCGGTAGACTATATATGCGAAGCTCTGACATCGGACCTTTATGAGCGAAATTGTATCAAAGAGTTGCTTATTAATGTCACAGATGACGAGGATGTAATCCGTTATCGCCGTGATGTATTTGAGGATTTTCTCAGATTCCCAAAACTCAGGGAAGACCTTACGGCTTTGCTTCTTAAGCTTAAAGACCTGAGAGAAATCGAGCGATTTCAGAAGGATACCGAGGCATCGTCCTTGTGGCAGCTTGTAAACCGCTTAAGAGAAATGGACGGATATATCGACTGCATAACACAGATCAAAAACACTCTGGAATCCATCGACATAAAATCCCGCGGACTTATTAAACTGAGAGAAAAGGTACAGGCAATATACAGCGACAGCGGATTTCCTGAGCTTAAGAAAGACATTGACGAAACTTTTGAGAAAACCAGAAACCTCAGGAGTATTACATTGGGTGTTAATCTTGACAATATGCTCAGGCCACACGCAGTAGGTGTAATCTCTCTTAACAACAAGCCTTTCACAGACAGCGGACTTCTTAAGCGCTTTATGAATCACGCATCCAACAAGAGCGAGCTTAACAACGGCACCGATGTGACGGGATTTACGTCTTTTCATCCTGCCAACCCGTCTACAGCCTCTTTCGGTTTGGGCAAGGTAGTAATCGGTGCTCAGGGCGACATAAACCAGATTGCCAACTCAAGCCTTACAGGTGCCGACCCCATGTCAGATGCTCTGAAAAAGGTTGTCACCGATATTCTCAAACGAACTGTAAACAACATAAAATCAGTGCTTCACAAATATACAAATGTAAGCGGCTACTCCTTTATAACCCTTATGCCTCAGATTGTCTTTTACATCCGCTTTGCTGAGCTTTGTGACAAAATCCTTGCCAAAGGGCTGCCTTTGGTTAAAGCCGAAATAAATGACAAAGAAAAGCGTATGTGTGATTTCAAGGATATTTACAACATAAAGCTTGCCATAAAAGTAGCCAATGGCGAAAACATCGACATTGTAACCAACGACTTTGAGTTTAACGAAAAAGCTCATATCTATATCCTTACAGGTCCCAACCGCGGCGGTAAAACTACAATTACCCAAGCAGTAGGTCTTGCGTATCTTCTTGCTCAGAACGGTATTTATGTGCCTGCAAACTCAGCAACTCTCAGCCCCTGCGACAATATCTTTACCCACTTCCCTGCTGATGAAAACGACACAGTGGACCTTGGACGACTTGGCGAAGAAAGCAAGCGACTTTCAGAGATTTTTGCCTCGGCTACAAAGTACAGTCTCTTGCTTTTAAACGAAAGCCTTGCAACCACCAACGTTGCCGAGGGACTTTACATTGCAAAAGATGTTGTAAAGGCAATGCGTTACTTAGGTGTACGCTCTGTATTTAACACCCACATGCACGAGCTTGCCCGAAGTCTTGACGAGGTAAACAGTGCTACAGAGGGCGAAAGTGTTGTTGAAAGTATGGTTACAGGAGTGGATAACGGCAGACGCTCCTTCAAAATCTCAATCGCTCCCCCTCAGGGTGTGAGCTACGCAAAGGATATCGCCCTTAAGTACGGAGTAACCTATGACTGTATCAAAAGGGATATTGACCGTCGCCAAAATTTAAGTGAATAATTGCTATAATAACAAAAATGCTGATACCCTTTCAGGTATCAGCATTTTTTAGTGTTTAGTTTTACTTTTTAAAGAAATTCTTTGCGTAATAGCCGTAAACCACTGCCGCCTTGGAAAGCTCATGATATTCAGAGCTTTCGTTATTGGCATAAGCCTTGAAAAGGTCTGCAATGCTGATGCTAATAACACCGCTTGAATATGTACCGTCCTGAGTTTCATAAACCATAGCAACATACAGAGAACTGTCAAGGTCTTTTGCATATGCATCGTAAAGCACTAAGTTGTACTGTCCGTCTATATTGTTGAAAGCTACGGGACCTGCGGCATTATCTTTGGTAAGAACATCTGCATTGCTAAAGGTGTCTTCTTCCCAATAGTAAAGGTGTGCATTGCCTTCGGCACCTCTTGCCTTCAAAGTCAGCTCAAAGCCGAAAAGCTCGGTGTCAAACTTAAGTGTAGGATAGAACACAACACCCTTGCCTGACTTTGCAAATTCTCCTGCCTTAGCTTTGGAAACAGGTGTGGTTTTCTGAGCCATAGAGGGGCTGTAGTCCTTAACAAGAGCTCTCTGCTTGTCTGTAAGCTCAGCATTCATCAGCTTATCTGTGTTGTAATCATAATATTTCTGAAGCTCTGCACCGTAATTGAGCAGTGCCACCATAAGTGCTTTGTGCTCTTTGGTACAGTTTGGGTTGTTGATTACGGATGTGGCATAACGCACGCCACTGTAGCTCATAATATCGCTATATACATAGCTGCCGTCAGCAAGCTTTGCAAAGGCTTTGAAGTAAATCTCATCGCCCAGCTTGTGAGCATACATGGGGTCGGTATCAATGGCAAAATAGCCGTTTTCGCTGCGTACGCCGCTGTAAATCTTTGAGGCAGTGTCTGCATTTGCGTCATAATCCAGAGAATCGAACATCATAATTCCCATATTCTCAGCAGAAACTCCGTCAATATTCAAAGTATCAAAGTAAACAGTGTATTTTACCTTTTCTTCAAAGGCAAGCTCTGCATACTTAAGGTCAACCTGAGCCACAGGCTCAACATCGCCGCAAACTCTGCATATACCGCCGTTATTGCGGTTAAGGTGAGCACACTCCATAATCTCATAACTGAGTATGAGCGTATCATTTTCGCCAAAGCTTAAGGTAAACTCTGCCTTTACACCCGAAGGTACATAAAGCATCTCCTCAGCATCCGGTGTGGCTGAATTATAAAGTGTTGCGGTACCGCTCTTGCTTGTATCCTTTGCAAGATAAAGGAACTCGTTATCCGTTGTCTTGACAAATACAAAGCTGTCCTCGGTTGTCTCCAGAGTTGCCTTCATATCTGTGAATACATTGGAGCAACTCTCAAAATCGCTTTCGCAGCCTGAGAAACTTCCGTTAATAACGCCTGCCAGACTATAGGTAAATGTCTTTGAGCATACAGTACAGATGCCGCTGCTTATATTATGCTTGCAAACCGTACCGCAGCCGGAGCATTTGCCGTCCTCATAGCTATGAGCACAAATCAACTGACAAACTTTGCACACGCCATCTATGAAGTTATGCTTACATTCCGCACCGCAGATTGTGCATACTCCATCGGTGTAACTGTGATTACATTTATATCCGCAGGTTGTGCATACTGAATTTGTGAATGTATGGTTGCACTTGGCAGAGCATACCGAGCAAACGCCCTCAGAAGTAAAGCTGTGGCCTACCTCTTTGGAGCAATCCGAGCAAATTCCCTGAGTGTTGTGATTTGTGTGCTGACATGCATCAGCAGTATACACCAACATAAGGGTATCGTCACCATTGTCCGTAAGAGTAAAGGTAATGTTTCTGCCCTTGGGAACAAAGAGCTTGTCTGCGTCTGCTCCCAGTATTTCTTTGTCATAAAGCAGAACCATTGTGGCGTTTTCGCCCAAATAGCCGCTTGTCATGTAGGCTTTATCTTCGCTGCTTCTTACATAGACGTAACTGTCTTCAATAAATTTTGCATTAAGAGTGCCGTTTGTAAAGATATACTCATCAGCACTATTGTCTTCACCGTTTATGTATCCTGCAAGATAATACTTGGGTTCCGGCTTTGAGCAGATGATACATACTCCCTCAGAATAGTTGTGAGGTAAGCACACTGCCGAGCAAAGTGTGCAGCTGCCGTTGCTCCACTGATGGTCACAGTTGCTGCCACAAACAGAGCAGATGCCGTTTCTGAAATTATGCTCACACTTAAGTGTGCAGATTGTGCAAGTGCCGTTTTCAAAGCTATGCTCACAAGGAATTCCACACTCCTTGCAGGCACCGTTTTCATATTCATTGTGGCTACATGCAAGTGAGCAGAGTCTGCATACTCCGCTGATGTAGCTATGGGGACAGGTTGCACCGCACACAGTACATCCGCCGTACGAATAGTGGTGATTTACTGTCTCGCCGCAATCAACACACTCGCCTTGAGTGTTGTGTCTTTCGTGATTACAGGGAGCCGCAACATAGCTGAGAGTATAGGTGTTGTTGTCATTCTTTTCAAGGGTAAAGGTGATTTCTCTGCCCTTAGGAACAAAAAGCTTGTCGGCATTATCGCCCAACACAGAGGTGTGATAGAGCATAGCCGCGGTTACATCCTCGCCAAGATAACCGTTGGTCATATACCAGTTAAGGTTGTCGGCAGTTTTAACGCCTACATAGCTGTTTTCCTTGAAGGTTGCCACAAGCTTTCCATCTTCAAAGCAATAGGCACCAAGATTCAGATAATCGTCTTTATCGCCGTAGTCGGCACCATTTATATATCCGAAAAGATACATATCCTGAGCGGGCTGAGCTTCGCCGCAGACGGAGCAAACTCCGTTTACGTAATTATGCTCGCCCAGATAACCTTCGTTAACATATCTGTAGAGGGTGCGTGTCTTAACTTTACGGTCCCAGGATTCGGTATACTCTGTGTCGCTCCAGTCTGAGTAAGCAGTCCAGATTGAGTGAGTATAGAGTGCCTTGTAGTCTGTATATGTCTGTTTATAAACAGGAATATTGTAGTACCAGTATGAATCTCCACAACAACTGAGGTTGCTGTAAATCACACTGCCGTCTGATGCCTCTCTCTCAGATTCAGAGGGAGATTTGGTACTGTAAAAAGCATGGAAACCAACATAGTAATCCGTCTTTGTCTTGCTGGTTGTGCGGTTATAGGGGCCATCATGATACTGGTCAGAGCACCAATGATAATAGATGTAGCCTACAATACTCTCTGAATTTAATTCCTGCTTATTGTAGTAAGTATCTGTGTAATCTTTGGCAGGGGTTTTGTTATATTGTGAGTATAACGAGTGTGTTTGATCAAAGCCCGAATCCCAACTCTTTACGCATTCCTGGGTTTTCTGGCCCTGACTCTCCCACTCTTTGTTGATAAGAGTGTATCCGTCTACAGAGGTTTCGTAGTTTTTGATAGTCTGATACTCGCTGTAGCTATACTGAGTCTTTGTCTCAATAAGACTTTCGTCAATGCCCTCCGGCTTTGTTTCAGACCAGTCGCTATAGCCTATATTCTGAGACTCTTTGTAGCTGTCGCCGCAGGTAAGACAGGTGAAAATCGTATACTCAAAATCTTTGCAGGTTGCAGGAACAAACTTAGCCTGATAGTTGTGGCCCTTTGGGTCAATCTCGGTCTGAGTTGCAAAAACTACCGAGCAAAGTGAGCAATAGCTGCCCTCTGTAAGGCCTTTGGTTGTGCAGGTAGGCTCAACTGCAGGCTGAGTAACTATATTGTGTGTACAAGCCGCAGACTCGGGAGGAGTAACGGACGCGTTATTCACAGTATACGGAGATGTCCACACAACCACATTCTCTGTCTTGCTTGAGAGTGTTGTGCCGCTGGCAGAGTAGTTCTTTACATCTGCCGAAATTTCATAGGTATAATATCCCGAATTCTGAGTGCCGAACAAAAGCCCGTAGTCTACCTCGCTCTTATAGAGAGAGTAGAACTTTGAGTCAGGACTGAAGCTGCTGTTGAGCACAGGGGTAGCACTTGTGTCCTCACCGGAATATACCTTCGCATTTACAGTAGTGAGGTTGTTATAAATCGAGCTTAAGTCGCCTCTGATGTAATAGCCACTGCCCGAATTGAGGTTAGATGCCATATCGGGATTCTGTATCGAAATATCGTCAAAGAGATATTCGTCTACATTTGCGTATTCCGATGCAATATATCCTGATTTACCATCATGCTCTATCTGATACCAGTAGTTGCCGTAGGTATTCTTGTAAAGTCCTGTTACATGGAGCTTGGTGCCGCTGGAGAGGGTATCAAGCAAAGTATAGGTAGATGCAGGATATTCTCTTACATTTACGTTAGCGTTCAGTGTAACGCTAAGGTTTGAGGGATAGTATTCGCACTGGTTAAGGTAGCTTGTGTCGCTGCTTTTGGTACCAGGCAATTCGCCATATAAATAGTTACAGTCAACATCGCCGCTCATACCCGAAAAGCTGCCTGTCCATGAATACTGCCACATTGTAAGGCCGCCTGCGTAGCTGGTGTAGCTTGCACCGTTAATCTCGGCAACCCATGTGGGCAGAGTCTTAAAATATGCGTCTGTAAGAACGCTTGTAAGAACCCACTTGTATGTATAGATACCGGGTTGACGGCCGCCTGCGTAAATTGTGTCACAAAACGCCTTTACGATCTTCTTCTGAAGGCTTGAGTCCAGACTCATCTGACACTCATCCTCAAAATCAAAGTAAATAGGCAGGCTTAAATCATAGTTCTCCACCAGAGACAGAACATACTCTGCCTCACCTATAGCCTCTGCCTCGGTTTCGGCATAGGAATAAACATAAACACCATAGGGAATTCCGTTGTTCTCGCATCCCTGGGCATTGGTGGCAAATTTAGTGTCTGCGGTTTCTTCCCAGGATGCACGGATGATTACAAAGTCAACCTGATTTGCCACAGTAGGCCAATCAATGTCGCCGTTCCATACCGAAACATCTATGCCGTTATGAAGCACAGGGTTGGGGTTTGATTTGTCGGTAACAATACACTGTTTGTTCTCCACAAAAACATCAATGCTGGATTCAGCAAGGTTGTCCGAGTCATCTACATAGTAGCTGATTGCCTCAGCAGACACAACATAAGTATAAACGCCTGTAGAAAGCAGATTAAACCAGAGGTTGGTGTCTACTGTGCTGCTTGTTAAGTTGTAGTACTTGCCGTTTACTGTATCTGCGGAGGTAAGTGCAGGTTCTCTTGTAAGGTCAGAGCTTTTGTAAAGAGATGCTCTGACTTCACCGATGTCATTAAGAACCGATGTAATCTCACCGCCGATTGGAAAACCCGAGCCATACTGCAAAGCCGCAGGAGACTGGAGGTTTTTAGCAGTAACGTCACCTGTCAGGTGAGATACCATAGTTGTGTCAGCTCCGTTAACGTAAAGTGTGAGCTTATAGTAAGACACCTGGTACCAATACTCACCTGCGGTGTTTTTATGAAGTGCTTTTACACTAAGCAGAGTGTCCTTGGCAACACTGTACTTTAAAGTACCCGAAGCCGAAGGCACATCATAAAGATTTGCTACAGTTGTTGTTTTTACGCTCAGATTTGACGCGTAGGTTTCGGAAATATACGAGCTTGCCGATGCCGCGTGGGTATGAACTATTGAGCCGAAGCTCACCACTGACATAAGGGTAGTCAGCACAAGAAACAAGCACAGGCATTTTTTAATCAGTTTCATATTGCTTTTTGCATCTGCCTTTAAGGCTGATGCTCTCCTTTCTTATGAAGTAAAATCCGTAATTTGAAATTCGCAAAGATTTATCTTATATCATCATAAATTCTTTGAATAATATCCGTAAACTACGGATGCCTGTGCAAGTGCACTCAGCTCAGATGTGCCGCCTGCATTTGCCTTGAGATACTGAGCAAGGCTGTAGGCAGTAACACCTGTGCAGAACTCGCCGCTCTCAAGAGTATAAACTATGGAAACATAAATAGTTTTATCCATTTCTGAAGCCTTGATGTTCTCGATATCAGCCCTATATGTGCCGTCGGAACCGAGGCTCATTGTAATAACACCTGTTGCATTTTCCTTTGTGAGGACATCTGCCGAGTCAAAGGCAGTGCTGTCCCAATAATAAAGGTTTACTGCTTCGGGTGAGGTGTTTTTGAGCTTAAGGTTATAGCTCAATGTAAAGAGATTGGAGCTGAAATCAGCAGTGGGATAAAGAACCGCAGACTTTGCAGTCTTTGTGAAAGCTCCCACCTTGCTCTGCTCTACTTTGGGAGTTTTTGCTACCATATCGGCTCTGTAATCAGCAGCAAAAGCCTTTTGCTCTGATGTGAGCTTGGAGTTTGCAAGGTTGTCACGATTATAATCAAAGTAAATCTGCATCTCTGTCACAAAGTCAAGAAGTGCAACCGCCTGAGCTTTCTGTGCCTTTGAGGCTGCAGGATTTCTGAGGACAGAATATGCATACTGAGCACCGCTGTAGCTTATGACATCACTGTATACAAAGCTGCCGTCATCAAGTTTTGAGTAAACTCTCATATAAACTGTATCGCCTAAGGTTTTGGGATGAAGCTTGAGAGAATTTGCCACAAGATTTGCACCTTCTGCGTATACTCCCTCTACCACATAATCAGCAGACTCAAAGTTAAGGTCGCCGTCATTAGCGCTGAATACCATAAGTCCCATATCTGCGGTGTTAATCACCTCAAAATTCTCTGCTGAGAAGACAACACCGTAGAAAAACTCGTTTTCTGTTGAGAGGAATGCGTATTTTGCATTGAGCTCAGGAGTATTAACTACCTCTACAGGCTCCTTAGCTTTGCACACTGTACAGAAACCATCTGCAAAACTGTGAGCTGCCAACTGACCGCAAGCGGTACATATTGCATCCTTGTTGTGGTTTGTATGACTGCAGTTGTCAATAACATACTCAAGCTTAAGCTTACCATCGCCCATAAAGCTGAGTGTAAATGTAACCTCGGTGCCTTCGGGTACAAACATCATCTCTGATGCGCCGAGTTTTGTATTGATAAGGGTTGCTGACGAGGATTTATCGGCAGATTCTGACATAAACCAGTTTTCGTTGTCCTGAGTCTTTACAAACACAAGGCTATCCTTGTCAAACTTAGCTTTAAGGGTGTTATTCTCAAAGATATATGTGCCTGTTTCGCCGTAGTTTTCTTCGCAACCTGTATTTGTGCCGTTAATATATCCTGCAAGGTAGAACTCATAGGTCTTGCCGCAGTTTGTGCAGATATTTGAGGATATATTGTGCTGACAAGGCATCATACAAGTTGTGCAGATGCCGTCACTGTAATAAGGATGGCCGCAGGAAAGTCCGCAAATCGTACAGCTTCCATCCTCAAAGCTATGTTCGCAGACTACACCGCACACAGAACATACTCCCTCAGCAAAGCTATGCTCGCAAACCTTCTGACACTCTGTGCAGACACCGTTTTCGAAGTTATGGCTGCAGGAAATTCCGCAGTTTATACATACATCTTCTACAAAGATGTGCTTGCACTGATATAAGCAATCAGAGCATACACCTTCTTCAAAGCTATGCTTGCATTCGAAAGAACAAACGAGGCAAACGCCATCTGTAAAGCTATGCTCCACTGTTTCTCCGCAGATTACGCAGACACCGTCGGTGTTGTGGGTTGCGTGGCTGCAGGGTGCAACCTCGTAGCTTAATGTATAGGTTCCGTTGCCGTTATTTATGAGGGTAAATGTAACAAGTCGACCCTTGGGAACACAAAGCTTGTCAGCGTCGATTCCTGTGTTTACATTGTAAAGCACTGCCTCTGTTGCATTGTCGCCCATATATCCGTCGGTCATAAACCACTCAGAGTTATCACCGCGTTTTACTGCAACATAGCTTGTATCAGCAAATACTGTCTTAAGTGTGCCGTTTACAAATTTATACACGCCTGTGTTGCTTTCATCTTCTTCACAACCGTAGTTTTTGCCGTTAATATATCCGAAAAGATAGAAGTCGGGCTCTGCCTTATAGCAGATTGTGCAGGCTGAATTTACATAGTTATGATTTTCGCATACCTTATGACATTCTGTGCACTGTGAATCCTCC
Source organism: Oscillospiraceae bacterium (assembly GCA_015066245.1). Lineage (GTDB taxonomy): Bacteria > Bacillota > Clostridia > Oscillospirales > Acutalibacteraceae > Ruminococcoides. The sequence goes on along the minus strand of SVOS01000016.1, from coordinate 4,603 downwards.
CAGTTGTGCTGGCAAGTCACACCGCAGATGCCGCAGGCTCCGTCCGCAAAGCTATGCTGACAAGATGCGGCACAGATTGTGCATCTGCCCTCCTCATAGCTGTGCTCACATGCCTTCTGACATATTGTACAGCTGCCGTTTTCGAAGTAATGCTCGCACAAAGCATTGCAGACTGTACACTGGGAGTTGTCCCAGTTATGCTGACAAGGCTGCTGACATACTGTGCACTTGCCGTTCTCAAAACTATGGTCACAAGCAATACCGCAGACTACGCAACTGCCGTTTTTGAAACTGTGCAAGCACTGCATCTGACAAATTGTGCAGGTGCCGCTTTCAAAGCTATGGTCGCAAGGTCTGCCGCATTCTGAGCAGGCACCATTTAAGAAGTTGTGGCCAACAACCTCACCGCAGGCAACACAGTTGCCGTCAAGACCATGGCTTTCGTGCTTACACTCAGCCACTACATAGCTCAGTGTATATGTATCGTCGCCGTTATCTGTAAGAGTAAATGTTATCTCCTTGCCTTTAGGCACATAAAGCTTGTTGGCATCTATACCGATATTTGTGTTATAAAGAGTTGCTGATGTCACGTTATCTCCGGGATAGCCGTTAGTCATATACCACTGAGAGTTGTCGCCCTTCTTAACGGCTACATAGCTTGTTTCGCTGAAAGTTGCCACAAGCTTGCCGTCTACGAACTTGTAAATACCTATGTTATCTGCGTCATTGTTGCAAGCGTAATCTGCACCGTTGATGTAACCAAAGAGATACATATAGTCTGCTTTTTCATTCTTTCCGCAGACAGAGCAAACTCCGTTTACATAATTATGCTCGGCAAGGCCGTCATCAATAAGATATCTGTATGTTGTACGTGTCTCAACCTTCCTTGTGTCAGATGCAGTTACGGGAGTCTCGCTCCAATCTGACCAATCTGTCCATCTTGAATGAGTATAAAGAGCTTTATATTCTGTATACTTCTGAGCATTTACGTTGGTTACAAAGTACCAGTTAGAGTTTGTACAACAAGCGGTGTTGCTTGTTTTGTAGCTCATGTCAGAGGTATCACACTCATAGTTAGAGGGGCTTCCTGTTGCATAATAAGCATGGAAGGTAGTGTAGCTTCCGTTCTGGTAGGAATAAGAATAATATGAACCTGAGTAGCACCAATGATAGTAAAGATAACCGTTAAGTCCGTCAGAGTTAATTACTGTTTTTGCGCTTTCAGTTTCTGATGCGGTTTTCTTGGTGCCGTTGTATTCGTTATAAATACTGCTTGTTGTGTCAAAGCCTGAAGGCCACGAGGGAACATAATAAACTGTACCCGAATTGCTCTGCTCCCACTCCTTATTTATCTGGGTATAACCCGATGTGGATGCATTATAGTTTTTGATTTCTTCGTAGTCTGAATATCTGTACTCAGTTTTTGTTTCGATAAGGTCCTCAGAAACACCCGAGGGCTTTGTCTCGGACCAAGCCGAGTACACAGGACCTGCTGAAGTGGTGTAGGAATCACCACAGTTTGTACATGTATATTTGGTCTGACCGTAATCTGTACATGTAGCACCGATTACAACAGAGGTGTAGTTGTGATCTGTTAAGGGGATCTCTACGGTTTCTTGTTCTCCGCAAGCGGTACATGTACGAACCTTAGAGCCTTTTGTTGTACAGGTTGCATTTGTAACAACCCACTCACCAAAGGAATGTGAACCCTGGGTAGTAGTCTCGCCGGCTATAAGACCGCAGATGCTGCAAGCCTTGATGGCTTTTGAGGATGATGTACAGCTTGTGCTGCCGCCATCAACGGGGTAATTTGAGTATGTATGACTGCAACTGCTCTGGCTTACTGATGAAGGAATACACATAAAGTAATCTGTTGCCAAAGCTACCTTGCCTGTATTTGTATTAAGTGTAGTATCGTTTACCACGTAGCAGTTTTTGTATTCTGCTGTGATAACCATTGTATTTGGGCCCTGAGGCACCAAGTTCATCCAAACATTTGAGTCTACAGTACTGCCTGCAAGAGAATATGTGTTGTTGCTTACGGTTTCACGATAGCCTGTGCTTGTCTCGCCGTTAGTGCCAAAGCCTGTGTAAACATAAGCCGATACCGCAGTAAGCTGATTGTATGTGGTGGAAATTGTTCCGTCTACCACAAAACCCGTGTTGTAAATATGGCCGTTGGGTTTTGTGTGTCCGCTAATAGTGATATCCGACAGATTCTGCTCCTTAAACTCCATATACGCCGCACGTACATAAAGTGCTGTTCCGGACGCCGAAAGTACTCTGTACCAATATTCACCAACAGTATTTTTGAAAAGTCCCGTGCAGGTAAGCTCGTCACCGCTGTTAAATACAGAAATTGCTGCTGTGGAGGAATTAACACTTGCATAGCAAGGCAGAGTTCTTGACCATACATCTGTACCTGTGCAAACCAGTTTGCCGTATGCAGGATAGTAGGTACACTGGGATACATAGTCACTGATTTCACTCATACCTGCAGCTTTGCGTGCAGCGGTGGATTTAGCAGTAATATTTGTAAGTGCAGTAGTGTTGTAGAGGTTAATAAGAGAGCCTGTGCCGTACTGAGAGCCATCGGTACCAATCATACCAAGCTGACGGTCAACAACAAAATATCCCTTGTATGTGCCTGTAGTTGCCCAGGTGTTCAGGGTTTTATTTGTCCAGGAAATCCAAGGATTCCATGTAATTCCGGTTACAGACTTCATAAAAGCATTGAACTCGTTGCTGGAGTCGTTGCCGTAACCGATAACCTGACAACCCTCAGACCATGCCCAGCCAATAGAACTACCGCCGTTATAGGCAGTTGAACGAGTGTGGATATTGATGCCGCTGGCACCTGCCTTGTAGCCGTTAAGGTTTGAACTGGGGGTATAGTAGCAGTAACCGCTACTGCTGGTAAGATCAATCTGAAATGCCGCATAAGGGCCTGTGTGGTTCCATGTATAGAATGCGTATGTGCCATCCATAAGTGTAGTAGAACCGGAGTATGCCACACCATTGGTACACCATGTAGGTTCTGCAGGAATTGACGAGCTGTTTTCGCAGTAATAGTCGATATAAGCATTGCCTGCAGAATTCTTTTTGACAACAATACAAACCGCCTGAGTTCTGTATGAATAATCATTGTCAGAGTATGTTGTACCGCTCCAATAGTTATCAGAGCCACCCTCAAACATAAACACAACAGAGTTGCCGTTATCAAGGGTTGACTGGAGCGTAGAGCTGCTGTTGATGTAATACCTCATCATAGTATCAATGTAATTTCTTGCTGTTGAGTTAGAAATAAAACCCGAACAGGTAAGAGAATTGACGCCGCTTACTGCCTCAGCTTCCATTATCGGCATAGTTATGGGAAACATAACCAGCATCAGACAAATCGTCAGAAGCAGAGACAAACCTCGTTTAAACCAACTGAACTTCATAAAAATCCTCCTGCACAAGAATACTTGAAATAATATATACAACATTCGACTATTATTCAAAATAATTATACTTCACACAAATGTCAAAATCAACAATTTTACCCAATTTATCTCAACATTTCACGGTATTTTTATATTTTTGTTACATTTCTACATATAACACATCGTATATTTAGCAAATAAAGAATAATATGTTTGCTCTTTTCTATTCTTAATGCTTGTGATATAATGTTTACAGGTGGTGAGGAATTTGAAAACTCTGGACACAAAGGCTTATTTAGACACAATATGTGAAATTGCTAACAGCGGACAAGAGGTATCAACCGTAGTTTCAGGCGGCAGTATGCTTCCGTTTCTTGCAAGCGGCAGAGATTATGTTTATCTCAAAAAAACTGAAACATCTCCGAAAAAAGGCGACATCGTGCTTTTCATACGAAAAGACGGCAGCTACATCCTCCATCGCATAAGATTTATCCGCAAAGACGGCTATTATATGATAGGCGACAGACAAATCTGCACCGAAGGTCCCATAACCCTTTCTCAGATTGTAGCGGTAGCAGTAAAAGTCAAACGAAAAGGAAAACTCATCACCCCAAAAAGCTTTGTGTGGAAGTTTTATCGCTACATCTGGCTTCATACAGTAAAATTACGTCCATTAATGTTCAAAATCCGAAGCATTTTCTGAATTTATATCATAACAAAGGTCGACTCCCATCTTTTCGATGAGAGCCGACCTTATTGTTTTTATTCAGTTAACAATCAGTTTTACCGGCTTGTATCACTTAACTCTTAAATCTTATCAACTGCAACCATATCGGAGTATACTGTCTGGATGTCGCCGTTTGCATCTCTATACTGTACAAATGCCTTTGCGTACCAGCTTGTGCCGATAAAGCTGTTTGTCTTGTTTACTGTGTAGCCGGGCTGAGGATTGCTCTGTGCTGCACCGGGTGCTGCCTGAGTAATGTTTGTATCCTGTGCGTTACCGCCTACTACGAAGTTTGCTTCGTTGTAGTTCTTCTGCTCTACGATGAGGATACCGCCCTGTACGAATGTGCCAAGCTCCTCGGGTACTTCCCAGAATAAGGAGTAACCGATCTTAATTGTATCTGCTGTAGGATCTGCTGAAATTCCTACGATTACCTCGTAGTCGATCTCTG
>SVOS01000004.1 GCA_015066245.1 Oscillospiraceae bacterium | reverse complement strand
GCCGTCATCATCGGCGCAGGTATCGGTGCGGTAAGCTCTGTTCCGGTTACCAATGCACTTTTGGCAGGTCAGGTAGAAAGTCAAAATTCACAGCAAACACAAATGGACGAGAACTTTGGACGCCCCGGTAATTTCGGCGGCGGAATGCCCGGTATGCCCGGCGGAGATATGCCGTCGGATGTTCCCGATGATATGGGTGGCGGAAAGAATCCCTTTGAGAACATGTTGGGTAGTGCAGAAAATTATATTACTGAGGTAAACTCTGCAATGAATCTGACCGTTGTATTTCAAATGCTCGGTGTGGGATTGCTTTTGACACTCGTGGCAAGTATGGCATCGGTATCGTTCATTATGCGATACAATCCGCTAAAAATTCTTGCAAATAGAGATTAAGAAAGGATAAAAAGTATGTCTATATTATCACTTCAAAATATCTGCTTTTCGTATTACAGAACACCTGTATTGCAGAATATATCATACGAGTTTGAAAAAGGCAAAATGTACTGCATCGTAGGTAAATCCGGCGCCGGTAAAACCACACTTTTATCGCTCCTTTCCGGTCTCTCATCGCCCAGCAGCGGTGAGATCATCTATGACAATAAAAACGTTGCAAAGATTGATAAATACACCTTCCGTTCCAAATATATCGGCGTTGTATTTCAGAGCTTCAATTTGATTACGAAATACACAGCACTTGAAAACGTTATTCTTTCAATGGATGTTGCAGGATATAAGACTAAGAATAAAAAGCAAAGAGCCATCGAACTGCTCCACAGCGTTGGGCTTGACGAGGATGAAGCAAACCGCCGTGTGCTTAAATTATCAGGCGGTCAGCAACAGCGTGTCGCCATCGCCCGTGCTCTTTCCTATGATCCGGATATCATCCTTGCGGATGAGCCGACAGGAAACCTCGATACCGAAACGCAAAATGAAATTATTAATATCTTCCGTGAACTTACCAATCAAGGAAAATGCGTTATTTTGGTAAGCCACTCGCCCGATGTTGCGGCGATGTGCGATGAACGGTATGAACTTGTAAAGCTCGGTCGTACAAAAAAATAGTTTAAAAGTCGACAGTGAATATCGCTGTCGATTTTTAATTTTTCAATGATTTTTCAATCTTTTATGGTATAATGGTTATATGTGGAGGTGTCCCTATGAGGATTTTACTCGTTGAAGATGAAAAAAGAATGGCGCAGGCGCTTTGCGAAATCCTGCGTCTTGAAAAATATGAAGTTGATCATTATGCCAATGGGTTGGATGGTTTAGCCGCAATTGAAAGCAATATTTATGACATTGTTATTCTTGACGTTATGCTCCCCGGTATGAGTGGCTATGAAATTGCAAAAAGAGTTCGCAGTAAAGGTATTGCAACACCGATATTGATGCTTACTGCCAAGGCAGAGCTTGATGATAAGGTGACGGGGCTTGACAGCGGCGCAGACGATTATTTGACAAAGCCGTTTATGACAAAAGAATTACTTGCCCGCCTTCGTGCGCTCGGCAGACGAACACTCGGTACTGCCGACGGTGTTCTGACCTTTGGAGATATAACGCTGGATACAAGTACACTTACCTTATCCTGCACAACAAATGGTCAGAGTGTACGGCTCAGCGAAAAAGAATACCGCATCCTTGAATATTTAATTGCAAACAACGGTCAGATCCTTACCCGTGAACAGTTGGCTGTAAAGATTTGGGGATTTGAAAGCGATGCCGAGTACAATAATGTGGAAGTATATATGTCCTTTACACGCAAAAAACTCTTTTATGTGGAAGCGAAAACCGAAATCAAAGCGGTGCGTGGTATCGGCTATGAACTGAGGTGTGATGATGTTTAAAAAATCGAGAAGAAAAATCGTTGCCGCCATTATGTCGATTCTTGTGCTTTTGTGGGTGGGAACGCTTGGCGTTATTTATGCATCAAGTTATTTTGAAATGAAAAGCCGGAACGAACAGTTGCTTAAGTTTCACGCTGATATGTATACATTGTCCGGCTCGTTTGACGGAATGAAACCGCCAAACAGACCTTTCCCCGGAAGAAATCCCGAATTTGATGCCGGCTTTGCCGAGTCACCAATGTTTCAGTTATCCACCTTTTACACGGTCGCTGTTTCATACGAGGGAGATATTCTCGAAATTGAAAATGAACCGCCGACGGTACATACCGATGACGATCTTGAAAGATTAGCACGAAGTATTATAAAAGGCGGTAGAGATAATGGTACGGAAAACAATCTTGCGTTTTATAAGACCGATAAAGAAGGATATACTCTCGTTACGTTTATGGATAATACTATCGTAAACGAAAACGCTATGACTCTTTTCCGTTATACGCTGATTTTCGGCGGCGTTGCCCTTGTGATATTCTTCTTCCTGTCGGTGTTCCTTGCAAGAAAGATTGTGAATCCTCTTGAAGAAAGCTACCAAAAACAGAAACAGTTTATCTCCGATGCGGGTCACGAACTGAAAACTCCTGTGTCTGTGGTAAGCGCCAATGCCGAACTGCTGTCCCGTGAGTTAGGTGATAACCAATGGCTACAAAATATTCAGTACGAAAACGAGCGTATGGGAATGTTGGTCGGTCAGCTCCTTGATCTTGCACGAACCGAGGATACGACACCGCAGATGGAACATATCAATTTAAGTCGCTTAGTTGACGGCGAAGCATTACCGTTTGAAAGTGTTGCTTTTGAAAAAGGTCTTGTGCTGAATACCAATATTACAAGCAATATCGGTGTGGTTGGAAACAGTACACAGCTCAAACAGATAGTATCTATACTGCTTGATAACGCTATCCGCCATAGTAAAGAGCAAGGCGAAGTGTGGCTGACCTTAACCAAGGAACACGGTTTTGCAAAACTCTCGGTAATCAATAAGGGTGATGAAATCCCCGAAGAACAACGCACAAAGATCTTCGAGCGTTTTTACCGTGTAGATACCGCCCGTAACAGCGAGGACAAGCACTACGGTCTGGGACTTGCTATTGCCAAAGCAATCGCCACCTCTCATAAAGGTCATATTGAGGTTGGGTGCTTTAATGGATTTGTAGAGTTCAGAGTACAAATTCCTGTGTTGTAATGACGGAATTATTACAGAATTCTTGATTTTTAAGATAAAATCGTTTATAATACTCTCGTTGGCGCGGCAACACGATGGCAACGAAAAATCTAATAGTCCATAACTTATGGATAATACAGATAATATAAATCCCACAAGCGAAAATGCTTAAACAGAATTGTTTAAGTTATCTTTTTCGGGAGCGAGTGGGAATAATATCATTTACTGAAACAATCTTATTAATTTTCAAACAAATGCCTTTTGCAGTTTTGCAAGAGGCATTTTTGTTACAAAATTATTAAGTCGCACATTAAATTGACAGTATTTTCAGGCTATGGTATTATAATAAATTATAGCGATTTATCATTAAAGGAGATGCTATTATGTCTAAAATCTATACATCCGCTGATATGCTCATCGGCAATACGCCCCTGCTTGAGCTTACAAATATTGAAAAAAATTTGGGACTTAAGGCCAAAATTCTGGCTAAGCTTGAATTCTTAAATCCCGGCGGCTCAGTTAAGGACAGAGTTGCTAAGGCCATGCTTGACGATTACGAGGCAAGAGGACTTCTCAACGAAAACTCCGTAATCATAGAGCCCACCTCAGGCAACACAGGCATCGGACTTGCTCTGGTGGCTGCATCCCGCGGTTACAAAGCGATAATCGTTATGCCTGATTCCATGAGTATGGAACGAAGAATCCTCATGAAAGCTTATGGGGCCGAGCTTGTGTTGACAGAGGGCAGCAAAGGTATGGCAGGTGCCATTGAAAAAGCCGAAGAAATAAAGATTAGCACTCCCGACAGTATTATAGCAGGTCAGTTTACAAATCCTGCAAATCCAAAGGCTCACTTTGATACAACCGGCCCTGAGATTTTTGAGGATACTGACGGTGAGGTGGATATTTTTGTGGCAGGTGTCGGTACAGGCGGCACAATAAGCGGCACAGGTCAGTATCTCAAGTCCAGAAAATCTGACGTAAAAATAGTGGCAGTTGAGCCCGATACCTCAGCCGTTCTCTCCGGTGAAAATGCAGGCAGTCATAAACTTCAGGGCATTGGTGCAGGTTTTGTTCCTGAGGTGTTGGACACAAAGATTTACGACGAAATTATTAAAATATCTGCAGAGGATGCTTACTCAGCTGGCAGACTCATAGGCAATACCGAGGGTATTCTTGTAGGTATTTCCTCAGGCGCAGCTCTTAGCGCTGCAATCAAGCTTGCAAAACTTGAGGAAAACAGTGGCAAAAACATAGTTGTACTGCTTCCGGATACAGGCGACAGATACCTTTCCACGGAGCTTTTTGAAGAATAATATGGACAAAGATTTATTCATAAGACACAGCAGATACCTATGCAGTCTTATTTTCTGCAGTATCCGCGGAACAAACCCGCCACTGCCTTTTGAGGGCATTGACTGGAATTTTCTTATAAAACTCAGCGAAAAGCACAACGTTATTCTGATGATTTCACCTGTCGTCAAAAAGCTTTGTCTTCCTGATGACGCCAAGGCAAATTTCTACGAATTATACCGATTCTACCTTACACGCATTACAAGACAAAATATCGAATCAGAAAGAGTAACAGATGCTTTAAGTTCTCATAATATCAGATTCATCAAAATGAAGGGCTTGCACATCAGAAACTATTACCCATCAGATATTATGAGAAGTTTCACCGATATCGACCTGTGCCTTGATAAAGAAAATCTCCAAAAAGCAAGAGAAATAATGGAAGGTCTTGGCTACACCCTTAAAAACACCACAGATTTTCATGACGAGTACGAAAAGGACGGATTTTATATTTTTGAGCTTCACTCAAGCCTGGTATCAGAAAAAGAAAAACATTCAAATGTATTTTTGGATCCTTTTTCAAAGTCCGAAGCCGACCTCAGCTCATCTGATTTTCGTCTCAAAACAGAATATCTTTATCTGCACCTTTTCTTTCACCTTTACCATCACTTTACAACCACAGGATGCGGCATAAGGCTATTCGCAGATTTTCTTGTGCTTGAAACACTTACGGAGAACTTAGATTTCAAACTGATTGAGTCAATTATCAAAAGCCATAGGATGAGCGAATTTTATGCAACTCTTAAAAAGCTTATAAGATATTTCTTTTACGACGAAGAATGCGAAAAGTCAGTTTCTGACATAGCATTATACATCTTTGCCAGCGAAACCACAGGCAATTATTCCCACCATGTGGCAAGCCTGAGTTTTTTCGGCAAGGTTAAGTATTTCCTCAAAAACTGGTTTCCGCCTGCAAAGGACCTTGCCTTCAGATATCCCGTACTAAATAAGGCTCCCGTTCTTCTTCCTGTTTGCTGGGTACGCAGGTTTTTCTACTCGCTGTTTTTTAACCGCTCCGCTTTCAAAAAGCAGGCAGACAGCATACGTACCGCCTCATCTGAGAAATATAAAAGCATCAGAAAAGTACGCAGAATGTCAGAAAAATCAAAATAAAGCTTTGACCGCAGTATTTCTGCGGTCATTCTTATTTTTGAAGCTATTGAATTAGCTCTGAGCTTATGGTAGAATAATGAAAGATTTTAGTGAAACAAGGTTTTTTAATGAAAGATTTCAAAAAAGGGCTTAAAAGCGGTGTACCTATAGGACTTGGATATCTTTCGGTATCCTTTGCTTTTGGTATTATGGCGATTAGTATGGGGTTTTCATGGTGGCAAGCGGTACTTATCTCTATGACAAACCTTACATCGGCTGGCCAGCTTGCAGGAATAGAGATTATGGTTAACCCGGGACTTTACCTCAATATGTTTTTAAGCCAGCTTACAATCAACGTACGATATTCCTTTATGTCGGTGTCACTTTCCCAGAAAGTTTCGCCTCAGTTTTCGGGAATCAAAAGGTGGATTCTCGGATTTTTTATGACCGATGAAATATTCGCGGTTGCTTCAAACGAAAAAGAAGTAAGCGTAAAATTTTTCTCAGGACTAACTGTTTTTCCGTATATAGGCTGGACAACAGGTACACTTCTGGGCAGTTTGCTCGGTAATATTCTGCCTGATATTGTTATGAATTCTCTTTGCCTGGCAATTTACGGAATGTTTGTTGCCATTGTTGCACCAAAAGCAAAAGAAAATCTAAGCCTGCTTCTGGTTGTGGGAATCGCCATCGCCCTTAGTTGTGCTTTTTATTATCTGCCGTTTTTAAGCAATGTGGGCAGCGGACTTTCTGTTTGCATTTGTGCCATTATTGCGGCGGTTATCGGTGCCATTTTCTTCCCAAAGGAGGAAAATGCCGATGAATAACACAAGCTTTTTTATTTATCTTGCAGTTATGGCAGGCTCTACATATCTTATCAGAGCCATTCCCTTTGCGGCTATGAGAAAAAAGATTGAAAACAAATTCATCCGCTCTTTTCTCTATTATATTCCCTACACAGTATTGTCTGCTATGACTTTTCCTGCCGCACTTTATGCCACAGGAAATATTTACGCCGCAGCAGCAGGTTTGCTGGTTGCAATACTCTTTGCTATAAAAGGCAAAGGTCTGACCACAGTAGCCATTGTCTCCTGCGTAACGGTTTTACTTGTTGAAGTTTTAAGAATCTATATAATTTAATAAGGAAAGGATTTTCATTATGTTTTCTTTTGAAAGTGACTACACCGAGGGTGCACATCCTCTTATACTTGATGCTTTGGTACGCACAAATTTTGAGCAGTTAAGCGGTTACGGCTTTGACAAATACTGCGATTCTGCAAAAGAAAAAATCAAGAAAGCCTGCGGATGCGATGATGCTCAGGTGTTCCTTATTGCCGGTGGTACTCAGACCAATCAGCTGGTTGTTGACACTGTGCTTCAGCCTTATGAGGGTGCAATCAGCACCACCACAGGCCACATCGAAGGTCACGAAGCAGGTGCCGTTGAGTTTACAGGTCACAAGGTGCTTACTGTCCCCCATCATCTGGGTAAAATGGACGCAAATGACCTTAAAAATCTTCTCGAAACCTTTTATGCCGATGATAACCATGACCACATGGTTTTTCCCGGTATGGTATACATCTCTCATCCTACTGAGTATGGTACACTTTACACGCTGGATGAACTGACAGCTTTGTCTGATATCTGCCGTCAGTATGAAATTCCTCTCTTTATGGATGGTGCAAGACTGGGATATGGTCTTATGAGCAACGGCACCGATGTAACCCTTAAGGACATTGCAAGACTTTGCGACATCTTCTATATTGGCGGTACAAAGGTAGGTGCTCTTTGCGGTGAGGCGGTTGTATTCACTCACAACAACGCCCCCAAGCACTTCTTCACAAGCATAAAACAGCACGGTGCTCTGCTTGCAAAAGGCAGACTTCTGGGTGTTCAGTTTGATACACTTTTCACCGATGACCTTTATTTTAAAATTGCCAAGAATGCTATTGATAAGGCTGACAGAATGAGAGCTGCTTTTAAAGAAAAAGGGTACAAAATTTTTATTGAAACTGTTACAAACCAGATTTTCATTGTTCTTGAAAACGAAAAAATGCAGGAACTTAAAAAATCTGTTTCTTTCGGATTCTGGGAAAAATATGACGACAACCACACTGTTGTACGTTTTGCATCAAGCTGGGCAACTACCGACGATGCCGTAGACAAGCTCATTAAACTCTTATAAAACACAAACCGCAGACATCTTTAGTCTGCGGTTTCTTTTAATTCTTCAGCAATCATTTCGGCTTCCGATATACGGATTTTTCCCAAAGCAGTCTTTGGCAAGCTGTCCGTAAATATCACATATTCAGGCATAGAATGCCTGGAAACTTTATCGGATAAATATGCCAGAATATCTTCTTTGCTCAAATCGTATCTGTTATCCCTGACCACAAGCAAAGCAACGACCTGAATTTTCCTGTTGTCTTTTACCCCTACTGCACAACACTCTGACACACCTTTATATGATGCCAACGCTTTTTCAATTTCAGAAGGATACACGTTATATCCGTTTGAAATAATCACTCGCTTCAGTCTTTGCTTAAAGTAAATATATCCTTCATTATCTTTGTATCCTGCGTCACCCGTATAAAGCCAGATTTTGCCATCGTTACCCGTCTTCAATGCTTTTTGGGTTTCTGCCTCATCATCAAAATAACCCTTCATCACGGTTTTTGACGAAATTACAATTTCGCCCGTCTCAAAAGCATCAGCTTCTCTGTCCGATGAAGCCATAATTTTTATCTCGGCATCAGGGTATACAAGTCCCACACTCTCCGCTTTTTCGATATTATCGGGCATAAGACAAACCGCCGCTACACACTCGGTGGCACCATAACCCTGACGTATTTTCACCTTTGCACCGTGGCTTTTCAAAAACTCGTCAAACTTTAATCTCAGGCTCTCACTCAGACTGTCACCGCCCGAAAATACACCGTCTATAAAACTTAAGTCTGCGTTTCGCAAAGCAACAGATGACATCATAGGCTCAAGCATTGAAGGCACACAAGCAATATACTGAGGCTTATGACGTACAATGGTTTTTGCCGCAAGCTCTTTGCTGAATTTTGGCAAAAGCAGAGTGTTTCCTCCAAAGAAAAGCACAGTATGAACACAAATACCCAAACCAAAACCATGAAAAACAGGTAACACCGCAAGCATTCTGATACCTTTTACGTTCCGCATGCACATAGCCTCTGTACCCAAAGCAAGGGCGTTGAGGTTGGCGTTGGTTATCTCTACAGCTTTTGGAGTACCCGTGGTGCCTCCAGAGAATAATATCACCGCAGTATCGTCAGCATAAGCATCTACAGAGGAACAAGGCTCATATCTGCCCGACATCAGAGTATGGTAAGCCAACGCATTGTTATTTGTCTCAAGTGTTGGGGTTGTTTTGTGATAAATAAATCTTTTTAAAGGACTCAACTCATCACAAACGCCTGTTGTTATTACTTTTACACCTGACCGGAGAAAGGCATTTTCCGACTTTGAATAAAGAGAATCCAACACAAAGGCAAGCTTACATTTGCACTTCTTTATATAGTGTCTGATTTCTTCGTCTGCAGACAAAGGTGACACAAAAACCCCCACTGCACCTATGGCATTCAGTGAATAAAGTGCAAAAACTGCCTGAGGGATATTTGGTAAAGCCACCAGCACTCTGTCACCCTTTTTTACACCGCAAAAACAGAAAGCCTCAGAAAGTTTTGTTGTTTTTTCGACAAAAACTTTGTAACTGAAGCTTTTATTCATAAATGTTATTGCATTGTTTTTAGGGTGTTTTTTTGCAATATCAAAAACTGCTTTGCTAATGCTCGATTCAGGGTAGCTAAGCATCTTTTTGGTTTCTAAATTCATATATACGACCTTTTCTATCAGAATGACCAAATAAAATTATACTTTTTATCTTACTGTCGGTCAACAGTTTTATGACGAAAATAAAAGAATAAATTTACTGTTTACTTTTTAAGTCAATATGTGATATTATATTTGTTGATTTAAGTATCGGAGGCTAATATGAAAAAGTTATTGTGTTTTATACTTGTGGCTTTGTGTGCCTGTTTAATGTTCGGTTGCACAAACATTGATAGTCAGAATGATAAATTAAGCATTGTTACTGTGTCTTTCCCTGAATATGACTTTGCCCGTGCCGTTGCAGGAGATTCTGCGGACATTAAAATGCTTATTCCTCCCGGGGGAGAAACCCACGGATATGAACCCACTGTTTCTGATATAAAGGCAGTGAGCGGATGTGACCTCTTTATTTATATCGGCGGCGAAAGTGACACCTGGGTATCGGATATCCTTGATACAGAAGATAATAAAAATATAAATACACTTGTTTTGTCAGACTTCGTTGCAAAAATAGAAACTGATGACCACAACCATGACTCAGCTTACAAAGCTGACGAGCATATCTGGACATCTCCAATTAACGCAAGCACTCTTGTCAATGCAATCTGTGACAAGCTCACCGAGATAAAACCCGCTGATGCGGCTTTATTTACTGACAATGCTGATTCATATTGTCAGGAGCTTGCAAAACTGCATAAAGACCTGGTATCTGCGACCACCAATATTAAAAGAAACACCTTGGTTTTTGGCGACAGATTCCCTCTTGCTTATTTTTCAAAAGAATATAATCTTGATTATCTTGCTGCTTTCTCGGGATGCAGCGAAGACACCGAGGCAAGTGCGAAAACCATCGCTACCCTTATAGATTATGTCAAGAAAAACAACATTCCCGTTGTGTTTACAAACGAGCTTTCAAACACATCAATTGCAGAGCAGATTGCAGAAGAAACAGGAGCAACGGTCTGTACTTTTTACTCCTGCCACAAGGTTTCAAAAGATGACTTTGAAAGCGGTAAGACTTACATCGACATAATGAAAAGAAACATCCCGAACCTTAATATGGCACTGAAATGATAAAAAGCCTTCCCGATTATATTTTCGGGAAGGCTTTAACTTTTATTTCAGGCTATCAATATAACTTTGCAAAATTACCACTGCAGCAACAGAATCAACCACTGCTTTTCGCTTTTTTCCGCGGGTGTTGGTTTCGTTGAGAAAACCGTGAGCCATAACTGTGGTACTGCGCTCGTCCACCATTACGGTTTTGATTCCCGTTTTTTCGGTCAGGGAATCTGCAAAAGCCCTTGCATTCTGAGCACTTTCGCCCTCGGTTCCGTCCATGTTTTTCGGAAGTCCTACAACCACAAGCTCAGCTTTCTTAACTTCTTCTGCTACTTTTTCAAGAAGAACATCTTTGCGTTTTTCCGAAATAACAGTTACGGGATAAGCAAGAAACCCATTGTCACAAGCCGCAATACCTGTGCGTGCTTTGCCCAAATCAACTGCCATAACAAGCATAATTTACACCTCATCAGTATACTGCAAAATTACCGTTACCACCCTGAGGTGAGGTTTTTTGCTAATAGAAACATTGTTTCTGTCAATATAATTATCCTCAAACTCCTCGTTTACCGCATCAAGACATTCAAAGAAAACATAATCGCCGCTATAGAAAAGATTGTCCAGAGTCTCATCGTAATTAAGGTCAGAAGACACATTGATAAACACCGTTTCGTCAAGCTCTGACTGAGCCTTTTTGAGCCCTCTCTTGATATTCGCCTTGGTAGCGTCGCTGACTGTACTTATAAACATTGCATTTTTGGTAAAATAATTCTGGGATGTGCTTGAGCAAACGGGAACAATTATGTTAAAGCTGTCAGCTTGTCCATCATCAACACCACAAATCTGCTCCTCGCTTAACTGAGAATAAACAGGAAGTATTGTGTGGTCGTACAATATCTGCTCTGTGGTAAGATTAAAATAATCATATCCCGAACCTTTTTCGGTATCGTTCCACGTCGGGTCTGCATAATACCACTCGTTTTCCACCTTAACAGCATTCCACATGTGCAAACCGTCATTGCCTATGCCTACAATCGGGAAACTCTCGACGCCTACTGATGCAAGCATCATCTGCATTGCTCGGGTATATCCTTCGCAAACAGCTTTGTTTTTAACAAGGGCACCGTAAGATGTAAAGCTCAAGAAATCGTCGCTGATTTTAAAAACATCCTCGGCATAGTCGCAATTATCAATAAGCCAATCATGAACATAAAGCTCACGGTCATACTCCGTCATATCCGAAAAAAGTCCCAGATGAAGTTCGCGGATTTTTTCATTAAGTGCTGCAGTATAGATTTCAACATCCTCGGCACTTAAGAATGAATAAAGCTGCAAAACAGTTTTGCCTGAGGTATTGGCATAACCAAACTTATTATCCATCCAGAAAATATGCGGTTTATCCTGACAAAAAGCCACAATAACCTGACGAATCTGAGCTTCGGTAAGCTCCTCGCCCCAGATTGTTATATCGTGTAAGTCATACATCCCCTCAGAAGGCTCCTGAGCGATATAATAAACGTTTTCTTCTATTTCATTGTAGAGGGTACGCTGTGCCTCATTCGTCAGGCTTTTGTACCCCTGGGACAGTTCAGCAAATCCGTATCTTACAGACACAGGAAAAGCCTCCACATCCGCAAAGTCATAATAAAGATAGTTGTCTTCCTTCACCGCAACCGTCTCAAGGACATAATCCGACACAGGCTGAGCCACATTGGTCACATCTACTTCGTTAACCACATTCTTTGGTGATGTATCACCGCAAGCACATAGACACAGGCTCAGACAAAGGAAAACAGCCACAACAAAAAGTCTCAATTTCACCTTTTATCTCCCAAATCAACTGTTGCCCGATATACTTACATCGGGAATATAAATATACTTCCAAATTTCATAAAGCCAAATCAAGGGACAGCATGGAGCTGTCCCTTAATTCACATAAAAAACTATTACTTAGAGAGTCTGTCCTTAAGACCTGCAAGCTGAGCCTTGAGCTCCTCGGGGAGTCTGTCACCGAACTTCTGATAGAACTCCTCGATACCCTCTGTCTCCTTAAGCCACTTAGCATTGTCAACATAAAGGATATCCTCAAGAACCTTAATATCCATATCAAGACCTTCGAGGTTGATGTCCTTAGCAGAAGGAACATAGCCGATAGCTGTCTCCTGAGCATCAGCCTCGCCATTGCAACGAGCAACGATCCACTCAAGAACACGGAAGTTGTCGCCAAATCCGGGCCAGAGGAAGTTGCCTTCGTCATCAAGGCGGAACCAGTTAACGTTGAAAATCTTAGGAGCATTCTCGCCTAAAATCTCGCCCATCTCAATCCAGTGTGCGAAGTAGTCACCCATGTGATAACCGCAGAAGGGAAGCATAGCCATGGGGTCACGACGAACAACACCAACTGCACCTGTTGCAGCAGCAGTTGTCTCGGAAGCCATGATAGAACCTACGAATACACCGTTGTTCCAGTCTCTTGACTGATAAACAAGGGGAGTTGTCTGAGCACGACGACCGCCAAAGATAATTGCAGAAATGGGAACGCCCTTTGTGGAATCAAACTCGGGAGAGATGCAGGGGCAGTTCTTAGCAGGAGCAGTAAAACGGCTGTTAGGATGAGCACCCTTCTCAGCAGATTCCTGACCGTTCCAGGGGTTACCCTTCCAGTCAACTGCATTTGCAGGAGGATTCTTGTCGAGACCTTCCCACCAAACTGTATTGTCATCGTTGTTTAATACTACGTTTGTAAAGATTGTGCCCTTCTGAGTAGAAGCAAGAGCATTGGGGTTAGACTTCACGTTTGTACCGGGAGCAACACCGAAGAATCCGTTCTCGGGGTTGATAGCATAGAGTCTGCCGTCCTCGCCCTTACGCATCCAAGCGATATCGTCGCCTACTGTGAATACCTTATAGCCCTTAGCTCTGTATCCCTCGGGAGGAATAAGCATAGCCAGATTTGTCTTACCGCAAGCAGAGGGGAATGCAGCAGCAACATAAGTTGTGTTGCCCTGGGGATCCTCAATACCGAGGATGAGCATGTGCTCAGCCATCCACTGGTCATTCTTGCCGAGGTAAGAAGCAATACGAAGTGCAAAGCACTTTTTGCCTAAAAGAACGTTACCACCGTAACCGGAGTTAACGGAAATGATGTAGTTATCTTCGGGGAAGTGACAGATATATCTCTTTTCCTCGTCGATATCACAACGGGAGTGGAGACCCTTGATCCAATCTTCAGAGTCGCCGAGGCAATCAAGAACTGCCTTGCCAACACGAGTCATAATAGCCATGTTGAGAACAACATAGATAGAATCTGTTACCTCAAGACCAATCTGAGAAAGAGGAGAGCCGATAGGACCCATGGAATAAGGGATGATATACATTGTTCTGCCCTTGTAGCTGCCGCGAGCAATGTCAAAGAGCATCTTGTAAGCCTTGTCGGGATCCATCCAGTTGTTTGTGGGACCTGCGTCCTCTTCATTCTTGGAACAGATAAATGTTCTGCCCTCAACACGAGCAACGTCATTTACTGCTGTTCTGTGAAGGTAGCAGCCGGGGAGCTTCTCCTCGTTAAGCTTGATCATTTCGCCTGTTTTGCAAGCCTCTGCTCTTAAAGCCTCTAACTGCTCCTCAGAGCCGTCAATCCATACAACCTCATCGGGAGTAAGGAGAGACTTCATTTCGTCAAGCCATGCAAGAACTGATTTGTTATTTGTCATGTGAAATCTCCTTCGCATTAAAATCATGATTAAAAGAATACTTAAAGTACTCCATATACACTATACCATATTCTTAAAACAATATCAATGAACAAATTGAAACTTTTTTATATTATTTCTTATCTTTTTTTGTGGAATAATCTATAGGCAATGTAGCGGTTGCGTTAAGGTCGAGCTCTGCCACGTTTCCGCTGAGAAATTCATAGTAGCCCTGAGAGCCTACCATAGCCGCGTTATCGCCGCAAAGTTTAAGGTCGGGAATGTATAAATCCATGCCTTTTTCCTTACAAATACGTGTAAGCTCTTTTCTCAGAAGAGAGTTTGCAGAAACACCGCCTGCAGCAACAATGGTCTTTGCACCGAAGTCCTCGGCTGCTTTAAACAGATTTTCGGTCAGAGAGCCTACTACTGCTTTTCTGAAGGATGCGCTGACATCTTCTTTTGAAACAGCTATTCCCTTCTGCTCTGCATTATGAATAAGGTTAATTACTGCGGTCTTAAGTCCCGAGAAGCTGAAATCATACTCAGAGCCTGCAACCTTGGGATGTGGCAACACAAATGCATCGGGATTTCCCTGCTCTGCCACCTTGTCCATCTCTATACCGCCTGGATAAGGCATGCCCAGTGTTCGGGCTGCTTTGTCAAAAGCCTCGCCTGCAGCATCGTCTCTTGTCTGACCTACAACAATCATTTCTGTATAATCTTTTACCGCAACAATATGGCTGTGTCCTCCTGATGCAACAAGGCACAAAAACGGAGGCTCAAGCTCAGGACTGGTTATGTAGTTTGCGGCAATATGACTTCTTAAATGATGAACCGGGATAAGAGGCTTGCCTGTTGCAAGAGAAAGTCCCTTTGCAAAATTCACACCTACAAGCAAAGCACCGATAAGTCCCGGTGCAAAGGTTACCGCAAAAGCATCAATATCATCTAAAGTACATTCTGCCTGCTTAAGTGCTTCATCAACCACACCTACGATTGCCTCGGCGTGTCTTCTTGAGGCGATTTCAGGCACAACACCGCCGTAGATGCGGTGTTCTTCTACCTGAGACGCAATTACAGAGGACAAAACTTTTCTGCCGTCTTCAACCACTGCAGCAGCGGTTTCGTCGCAGGAAGATTCTATTGCAAGAATTTTCATATATCTCACCTAAATTTCTTTAAAATATTTTGTCAGTAAAAGAGCATCTTCCAAAGGCTCTTTGTAATAATCCCTTCGTCTTCCGATTTCTTCAAAGCCAAGACCTTTGTAAAGCTTGACTGCAGGGGTGTTGGACTCTCTTACCTCTAAAGTCGCAAAAGCCAGGTCAAGCTTTCTGCACTCCTCCAAAAGCTCGTCCATCAACGCTTTGCCTATTCCCTGACGGCGATAGTCACAAAGCACCGCAAGGTTGCCCATATACCCTTCGTCAAGCACCACACTAAGTCCCACATAGCCCACGGGCTTTTCATCCTCAAAAGCCATAAGAAAAACCGAGTTTTCTTTTGTCATTTCGCCCTGCAGGCTTTGCTCAGACCACGGATGCACAAAGCACTCTTTCTCTATTTCTGCCGCATATTTTATGTGGTCAGCTGTCATTTTTCTTATAATCATAATTTCTCAAATATTTCCTTAAGAGAATTATCTATCTCATCTCTGCAGATTTTGTATACCTCAAGGCTTCCTCCGTAAGGGTCTTTGATTCCGCCTGAATTCTGATTAAGCATTACTACCTTTTTCGGGTCAGAAATCATCTTCTCAAGCTCTTGGGTGTGCTCTTTTGTCATACCCGCAACAAGGTCAAAATCCTCAAGCTCCAGGTCATAAATATCAGTAGAACGAAAAAAGTCAGACTGGATACCAAGCTCAGAGAGTGCCTCTTTTGAATTATCGTTAATAAGAAGCCCCTCAATAGTGCAAAGTCCTGCACTCTGGGCATAAGCATCCACCGAATTTTCTCTTGCTTTTTTATTGAAAATCAGCTCTGCCATAGGACTTCGACAGGTATTGCCTGTGCAAACAAATAAAACTCTTTTCATATTTTTACCCCTTTGCATCGTACCAGGTTTCGCCTATTGCGGCCTCTGCCACCAAAGGTACGGAAAGCTTTACTGCACTTTCCATTTCTTCCTGCAAAATCATGGCAACCTGCATTGCCTCATACTGAGGACATTCTACGATAAGCTCGTCATGTACCTGCAGAATAAGCCTTGCAAAAAGCCCCTCGGACTTAAGCCGCTTGTCTACCTTAACCATTGCAATCTTAATAATATCTGCCGCTGTACCCTGAATCGGCATATTTCGGGCTACTCTTTCGCCGAATGCTCTTGTCATGTGGTTAGATGCAGTAAGCTCGGGAAGATATCTTCTTCTGCCAAAAACAGTCTCGGCATATCCCTCATTTTTTGCTCGCTCTATGACGTTTTTCATATAGCTGTCAATGCCTGAATAATGCTTGAGATAACTATCAATATACGCCTTTGCTTCTTTGTTGGTTACTCCGATATCCTTGGCAAGAGAATAAGCACCGATACCGTAAACTATACCGAAGTTAACCGCCTTGGCACGGCTTCTGTGCATAGGTGAAACCATATCCAGAGGCAAAGCAAAAACCTGAGAAGCAGTCACAGTATGAATATCCACATTGTCGGTGAAAGCCTTTATCATTTCCTTATCCTTTGCAATATCAGCAAGAACTCTTAATTCTATCTGAGAATAATCGGCATCCACAAGCACACAACCGTCTTTAGCTTTGAAAAACTTTCTCAGTTCTCTGCCAATCTCCGTACGCACAGGAATATTCTGAAGATTAGGCTCTGTGGAGCTGATTCTGCCTGTTCGTGTTTCTTTCTGATTAAAGCTTGAGTGGATTCTGCCATCGGGTGCTATAACTTTAATAAGTCCGTCACAATATGTGGACTTCAGCTTTGCGTAGGTTCTGTACTGAAGAATTTTAGAAACTACAGGAAAACGGTCCTTTAAAGACTCCAGCACATCCGCGCTGGTGGAATATCCGCTTTTGGTCTTTTTACCTGTGGGAATCTGCATTTTTACAAATAAAGCTTCTCCAAGCTGCTTTGGGGAGTTGATGTTAAACTCGTAGCCTACTTCTTTGTAAATTTCCTGCTCTATTTCCAGAATTTTTCCGCCAAGTTTGACGCCGTACTCCTCTATACCCTTTGCATCCACTGCAAAGCCTAAATTCTCCATTTTTGCCAAAACATTTGCAAGAGGAATCTCTATATCACAAAGAAGCTTTGACTGCTCTTTTTCTTCAATCTGCTTTTTAATTTTAAGATAAACTTCCCAAAGTGCCGCAAGCTCTTTTGTTATTTCCTCACTATCTGTTTCAGACAAAGAAACACCGTATTCGGTGCAAAGCCGCTCAACACTGTAGTCTGTAGCAGACGGGCTTAAAAGATAGGCTGCCAAAGAAATATCAAAGGTAATATTCTCGGCATCTATGCCTTTTTTGTCAGCATAAGCAAACAAAGGCTTACTGTCGTAAACAACCTTAGGAATTTTGGTATCTGAAATAAGTTTGATAAAATCATCTTCGCTTTTGCTTGTGTAAACTGTATCTTCGTTTACCAGAACAAATTTTACAAACTCATCGCCCTGAAATTCTGCACTAAGTGCAAATTCCGAAGGAGCTTTTTCGTAAATTTTCACCGCTTTGGTTCTGACTTTTTCTTCTGAACTTACCACAGTTGCATCGGCATCCTGAAGTCCGACTTTCTCGATAAGCTTAAAAAGCTCTAAAGACGCCATATATCTTGCGGCAGCGTCTCTGTCTTCAAGATGGACCTTGTAGTTGTCGATACCTGTATCAATGGGCACATCACAGTAAATCTCGCCCAGCATACGGCTTAAATAAGCATTTTCTTTATCTGTTTTGAGCTTGTTTCTGACGCCTTCTTTGATATCTATGGTGTCGATATTCTCATAAATGTTGTCAAGGTTTCCAAAACGGCCTATTAGGTCTGCTGCACCTTTGGGGCCGATACCCGATACACCGGGAATATTGTCCGATGTATCCCCCTGGATAGCCTTAATATCAATAAGCTGACGAGGCTCTACGCCGTATTCGTCCAAAATGCGTTTTTTATCATAAATTTCTGCAGAGGGTGTACCCTGCTTTGTAGCTGCAAAACGCACACTAACAGTATCGCTTATAAGCTGAAAAGAATCACGGTCTCCTGTGGCAATAACACACTCATAATTCTTAAGAGAGCTGTTTTTTGCAAAAGTTCCAAGAATATCGTCAGCCTCATATCCTTCAACAGAAACCAGCTTGTATCCCAAAAGCTTAAGAAGCTCCTTAAGAGGCTCTACCTGACACCTGAGCTCCTCGGGCATACCTTTTCGTGTTGCTTTATAACCCGAGTATGCCTTGTGGCGAAATGTGGGAGCATGCAAATCGAAAGCAATGGCTACTGCATCAGGATTTGTATCGGCTTTGATTTTGAGAAGCATTGTCAAAAATCCGTAAATTGCATGAGTAAACTGACCATCTTTGGTAGTCAGAGGTCTTATACCGTAAAAAGCACGGTTCATTATTGAATTTCCGTCAACTGCTAAAAGTTTCATAACTTATACATCACATCCACTGTAACTGAGTTCTTTTGGTAATATCTGGGTACTCGTTTAGATACCGCACAGACAACCTCGTAGTTTATAGTATCTGCAAAAGACGCCAAATCATCAACCGTAGGTGATTCTGTTGCAGAAAAAACAATTGCCTCATCACCTATTCTGACATCACCCACGTCACTTACATCAACAATGGTCTGGTCCATGCAAACTCTGCCCAGAATTCTGCATTTTTTGCCTTTTATGAGCATGTATCCTTTATTGGAAAAATCTCTGAAATAACCATCAGCATAACCAATGGTGACAGTTGCCACTGTCATATCTTCTTTTGCCTCAAAGGTTCTTCCGTAGCTTATTGTTGTGCCCTTGTAAATCTTTTTTACAGAAGCGACAGATGTCTTGAGTGTCATAATCGGGCTCAGAGGTAATGCGCCCGCAAGCTTTCCGGAGGGTGCAAGACCGTAAAGGATAATACCTGCTCTTACCATGGTTTTGTGAGCATTTTCATAGTCTTCTGTGCCTGCTGAATTTGCATGATGGATAATGTCAAACTCAATATTTCTGTCTTTTAATGCATTAATTGTATAATCAAAATTTTCAAGCTGTTTTTCTGTGTATTCTCTGCCTTCTTCGCCTTCATCAGCCACAGAAAAATGTGCCATAATCCCCTCTGCTTCGAGTCCGTACAAACCGCATACCTCAGCAATTTCGTCAACAGAACCCTCATCCCTGGGAAAGCTCTGACACATAAATCCTATACGACTCATGCCTGTGTCAATTTTAATGTGTACTTTTATTGTACCTTCAAGCTCTCTGCACTTCTCAGACAACGCTCTGGCAAAATCCAGAGAATACACCGCCTGAGTAAGTTTAAGCTTAATAAGTCTTTTCGCATCATCAACAGGAGTATATCCCAAAATGAGAATTGGCAGCTTTATGCCATAATCCCTGAGTTCTTCAGCTTCGTCAATATTAGAAACTGCAAGATAATCAGCTCCCAGACTTTCGTAAAGCTTTGAAAGCACCTTAGCTCCGTGACCGTAGCCGTCAGCTTTTACAACACAGCACACCTTACTGCCCTTTGCTTTATCTTTGATTATATTAAAATTTTTCTCGGCAGCAGTAAGGTCTACCTCTGCCCATGTACGTCTTAAAATATGCATAAATTCAACCTCCGTGAGGTGAGCAAAGGCTAACCGCCAATACTCAAAAATTTACCTATTTTAATTATATTACCAAGTAAAAAATAAATCAATATTTAATGTAAAAATATCTTACTTATATATAGCAAATTTCACTGCTCTGTTTGTATAGAAAATCCAAAATTTGCCCCAAAGCGGCTTTTTTTATGTTAAAGCTCGAAAATATGTGAATTTTTCCAAATTTTATTTTAAAAAACCTATCATTAAATGTAGACAATTCTAAAACTTTGTGATAAAATTAACATGTATGTATACGACATAAAGTCGCAGATATAAACACATACCACATTCTTATTCAGGGAGGATAAAAAATGCGAAAGAAAATCGGCACATTACCCTTCTCCGGCACACCGGAGCAGGAAGCAAAGCTCATGGAAGCAATCGAAGCTCACAAGAATGATCCCGGCGCAGTAATGCCAGTATTACAGGCTGCTCAGGACATTTACGGCTACCTTCCCATTGAGGTTCAGACAATGATCGCAAAGGGTCTCGACGTGCCCGTAGAGGAAGTTTACGGAGTATCTACATTCTACTCTCAGTTCTCACTTTCTCCCAAGGGCAAGTACAACATCTCAATCTGTCTTGGTACAGCTTGCTATGTTAAGGGTGCAGGAGATCTTATGAACAAGTTCAGCGAGCTTTTAGGTATCGGTGCAGAAGAGTGCACAGCTGACGGTAAGTTCTCACTTACAGCATGCCGTTGCATCGGTGCTTGCGGTCTTGCACCTGTTCTTACTGTTAACGACGATGTTTACGGACGTCTTGTTGTTGACGATGTTCAGGGCATCTTGGACAAGTACGCTGACTAACACTTAATTTATTTTGAGGACGTTCTGTATGAAAATCAGTATGATAAAAGAGCTTCTGGAGGCAGACGTTGTTTGCGGCGAAGAATCTTTAGGAAATCACGTCTACTCTGCCTGCGGCAGTGATATGATGAGCGACGTTCTGGCTTTTGTAAAAGACCAGGCTGTTCTGCTTACAGGACTTGTTAATTCTCAGGTTATCAGAACCGCCGAAATGATGGACATGGTATGCATTGTTTTGGTGCGTTCGAAGCTGCCAACTCCTGAGATGATTGAACTTGCAAAGGAAAGCGGCATTGTACTTTTAAGCTCAAAAAAGCGTATGTACGACGCCTGCGGAATCCTTTACACAAATGGACTTGTAGGTAATAAGCTTAAATCATGAGTGATGTACTTACATTCCACTTTGATGTTGACGGGGATGACTTTACATCGGCGGGACAAGCTTCCGTCCAGATAAAGAAAAGTTTAAGGCAGCTGGGAATTTCCCCCGACACTATCAGACGAGTTTCCATAGCTATGTACGAAGGCGAAATCAATATGGTTATCCACGCAGGCGGTGGCGAAGCTGACGTCAATGTAACGGAAGACCAGGTTATTATCGTGCTCACCGACCATGGCCCCGGTATCCCCAACATAGAGCAGGCTATGCAGGAAGGTTTTTCAACCGCTCCCGATGCCATACGCTCTCTCGGTTTCGGTGCCGGTATGGGACTTCCTAACATGAAAAGATACACCGACTATATGAATATCGAATCTGAAGTCGGAAAAGGCACTATCATTACTATGAAAGTAAACATCTGATTTACCGTTGTATAAGAGGTGCGTTTAATGAACAAGTATGAACATTCAGTTTTTTTAGACGTAAGTAAATGCATCGGTTGTACCACATGTTTAAGGCATTGCCCCACAGAAGCAATCCGAATTAAAGACGGTCATGCCGTAATTAACGAAGGTCGTTGTATCGACTGTGGCGAGTGTATAAGGGTATGCCCCAAAAAGGCAAAAAAGGCAAAGCTTTCAAAGCTCAGCGAGATGGACAATTTCAAATACAAAATTGCTCTTCCCGCCCCTACCCTTTACGGCCAGTTTGAAAATATGGACGATGTTGACTACATCTTAAACGGACTTTTAAATATCGGCTTTGATGATGTTTTTGAGGTTTCTACGGCAGCAGAACTTGTTTCTGCTTACACAAGAATCTATCTTAAAAAGGCAAACCTCCAGAAACCCGTAATCAGCTCAGCCTGTCCAGTAGTTATTCGTCTTATCGGACTCAGATACCCTTCTCTTGCAGACAACATCATGCCCATGCTTCCACCTATGGAAATTGCGGCAAATCTTGCAAGAAATAAAGCCAAAAAAGAGCATCCCGAACTTAAGGATGAGGAAATAGGCGTTTGCTTTATATCTCCTTGTCCTGCCAAAGCCAGCTACGTCAAAAACGGCTTCGGACAGTACAAGAGTAGGGTTGACTGTGTGGTATCAATCAGTGATATTTACTTTCAGCTCATTAATGCAATGAGCAGAAACGATAACATCAAAACAATTCTGCACTCCGGTATGATAGGTATCGGTTGGGCTTCATCAGGCGGCGAGGCTACTGCGTTATTTAACGATGCTTACCTGGCTGCTGACGGCATAGAAAACGTCAACCGAGTATTAGACCAGATCGAAAACGGTAACATACCTGAGCTTGAGTTTATCGAGCTTAATGCCTGCACAGGCGGCTGTGTTGGCGGTGTGCTTACTATGCAGAATCCTTTTATTGCAAAAGCTAAATTGCAAACCCTCAGAAGATACCTGCCCGTTTCTCAGAATTTTCTGACAAAGGATGAGGAAAAGGAAATCCCCAACGATTATATGTTTGAGGAACTCCCCACGTATTATCCGATTTCCAGACTTTCCGAAAGCAGAAGCGAATCAATGCGTATGCTTTCTGAAATCCAGAAACTCAGAGCAACCTTACCCGGTATTGACTGCGGCTCCTGCGGCGCCCCTAACTGCAGAGCCTTTGCAGAAGATGTTATAAGAGGAAATGCAGATGTCAACGACTGCATAATCTCACATCGCAATGAGCTTTTGAATCTACTTAGTTTAAAGGATGAGAGCAATGACTGTAATTGACCTTTGCAACCTCGAAGGATTCAGGGAGGTTGTTCTTCCCGAACCCGACAGAGAAATCGAAGGTGTATACATTGGCGACCTGCTCAGTTGGGTTATGGGCAAAGCAAAAAGCGGTGATGCATGGATTACAATTATGTCCAACATCAACACTATTGCCGTTGCAACCCTGACTGACACAGCATGTATCGTTCTTGCCGAGGGCGTTGACCTTGACGAAAATGTAAGAGCAACTGCCGAGGCAAAGGGTATCAATGTTATAAGCACAGTTTATCCTGCTTATGTTACAGCACTCAAGCTTTCTCAGATACTTTAATTATGAACAAGTATTACTACGACCTGCACGTACACTCATGTCTCTCACCTTGCGGTGATGACGATTCTACGCCGAACAATATCGCAGGCATGGCAACACTTTGCGGTCTCAATGTTGTGGCACTTACAGACCATAACACTACCCGCAACTGTCCCGGATTTTTTGAGGCGGCAAAACGCCACGGCATAATACCCATAGCGGGTATGGAGCTTACAACCATGGAAGATATCCACGTTATCTTTCTTTTTGAGGATTTAGAAACTGCCCTTGAGTTTGATAAAGACATACAGGACAAACGTATTCTCATCGAAAATCGTGTGGATGTATACGGCGAACAGATGATAATGAACGGAAATGACGAGGTTATCGCCACTGAGAAGTATCTTCTCTCAAACGCCACCATGATTTCGGTTGACGACTGTCCAAAACTTGCCGAGAAATACAACGCTATCTGTTATCCTGCCCACATTGATAGGCAGGCAAACGGAATCATAGCCACACTGGGTACTTTCCCGGACATCAAAGGCTTTAAGGTTTTTGAGCTTAATGATGCAAAGAAAGAATCGGAGCTCAGAAGCACCTATCCCTTAGGCGACAGAAAGTGCGTTGTATGCAGCGATGCCCATTACCTGTGGAACATGCGAGATGAAAACAGTTTTTTTCTTATAGATGACGAGCCCTACAGCTCCGACCTTGTAAGGCGTAAAATTTTTGAGTTTCTGAGGTAATTATGAAGGAACTTTCACTTAACATACTGGATATTTCCAAAAACTCTGTAAAAGCAGGAGCAAGTCTCACACAGATTCTTCTGGATGAGACAGACTCCACCCTGACGCTTCAGATTATTGATGACGGCTCAGGTATGAAGGCAGATATGGTAGCCACTGTTACCGACCCCTTCACCACCACCCGCACGACACGTCCTGTAGGTATGGGTATCCCTCTTCTGAAGCTTGCGGCTGAAATGACAGATGGAAGCTTCCATATAGAGTCAAAGCATATTTCGGAATATCCCGATAATCACGGTACAAAGGTCACAGCAATATTCAATAAAAACCACATCGATTTTACTCCCTTAGGGGATGTACCTGCATCAATCACAACTCTGATTCAGGGAAGTCCCGACGCAGACTTTCTGTTCAGGCACACTTTGCCAAATGGCGAGGTAAGTGTTGACACAAGAGAGTTAAGGGCAGAACTTTCAGATGTTCCCTTAGATACTTTTGAGGTCATCCT
This sequence comes from Oscillospiraceae bacterium, assembly GCA_015066245.1. Taxonomy (GTDB): domain Bacteria; phylum Bacillota; class Clostridia; order Oscillospirales; family Acutalibacteraceae; genus Ruminococcoides. The sequence goes on along the minus strand of SVOS01000004.1, from coordinate 123,739 downwards.
CTGGATAGAGGAATATCTCAGAGAACAATATGAGGCGTTAAAATAATAAATATATTTAGAAAGGAAACAAATGATATGAAATCATTAGCAGAACTCCAGGCAATTAAGGAGAAAATGCAGAACAAAGTCGCTCTCCGTGACGGCAGCGGCGAAATGAGAGTAGTTGTAGGTATGGCTACTTGCGGTATCGCAGCAGGTGCTCGTCCCGTTCTCAGCACTTTTGTTGAAGCAATCGCAAACGAAGGCTTAGCAAGCAAGGTTACAGTTTCCCAGACAGGTTGCATCGGCATCTGTCAGTATGAGCCTGTTGTAGAGATTATGGAAGCAGGCAAAGAAAAGGTTACTTATGTTCAGATGACTCCTGAAAAAGCTAAGAGAGTTGTTGAGGAGCATATTAAAGGCGGCAAGGTAGTAGCTGAGTTTACACTTGCTAACAAAGCATAATACGGAGGTATAACATTATGATTCGTGCACATGTTCTTATTTGTGGCGGTACAGGTTGTACTTCTTCAGGTAGCCAGAAAATCAACGAGCAGTTCGTAGCTTCTCTTGAAAAGTACGGTCTTACTGACGAAGTTAAGCTTGTACAGACCGGTTGTTTCGGTCTTTGTGCCCTTGGTCCTGTTGTTATCGTACATCCTGACGGCACATTCTACAGCATGGTTAAACCCGAAGATGTTGAAGAAATCGTTTCTGAGCATCTCTTAAAGGGTCGTGTTGTTGAGCGTCTCGTATACAGCGACACAGGCGAAGAAGCAACTGATGTTGACGTTGCAAATCTTTCTCTTAACGACACTGCATTCTATAAAACTCAGAACCGTGTAGTTCTTCGTAACTGCGGTGTTATCGATCCCGAGGACATTAACGAGTACATTGCTATGGACGGTTATGCTGCTCTCGGTAAAGTTCTTACAGAAATGACTCCTCAGGAAGTTATCGATGTAATTTCTGATTCAGGTCTCCGTGGCCGTGGCGGCGGCGGCTTCCCCACAGGTAGAAAGTGGGCTCTTACTGCTCCCAACCAGGCAGACCAGAAATATGTTGTATGTAACGCTGACGAAGGTGACCCCGGTGCATTCATGGACCGTTCTATCTTAGAGGGCGACCCCCATGCTCTTATCGAAGCTATGGCTATTGCAGGTTACGCTATCGGTGCTACTCAGGGTTTTGTTTACGTTCGTGCTGAGTACCCCATCGCTGTTAACCGTTTAAGAATTGCTATTAATCAGGCTAAGGAAATGGGTCTTTTAGGTAAGGATATCTTCGGCTCAGGCTTTGACTTTGACCTTGACATCCGTCTTGGTGCAGGTGCTTTCGTATGTGGTGAGGAAACAGCTCTTATGACATCTATCGAAGGTAACCGTGGTGAGCCCCGTCCTCGTCCTCCCTATCCTGCAGTAAAGGGTCTTTACGGCAAGCCCACAGTTGAGAACAACGTTGAGACATTCGCAAACGTTCCCCAGATTATCCTCAAGGGTGCTGACTGGTTCAAGTCCATGGGTACAGAAAGATCCAAGGGTACTAAGGTATTTGCTCTCGGCGGTAAGATTCACAACACAGGTCTTGTTGAAATCCCCATGGGTACAACACTGCGCGAGATCATCTATGATATCGGTGGCGGTATCCCCAACGGCAAAAAGTTCAAGGCTGCACAGTCCGGCGGTCCTTCCGGCGGTTGTATCCCTGCAAGCCTTATTGATACAGAAGTTGACTACGATAACCTCACAGCTATCGGCTGTATGATGGGTTCCGGTGGTCTTATCGTTATGGACGAAGACACTTGTATGGTTGATATGGCTAAGTTCTTCCTTGAGTTCACAGTTGACGAGTCCTGCGGTAAGTGTACACCCTGCCGTATCGGTACAAAGAGACTTCTCGAGATGCTTGACCAGATCACATCCGGCAACGGTACTCTTGAGCTGGTTGACGAGATGGAGAAGCTCTGCTACTACATCAAAGAGAACTCTCTCTGCGGTCTCGGCCAGACAGCTCCCAACCCTGTTATCTCTACACTTAAGTTCTTCCGCGAAGAGTATGTTGCTCACTGCGTAGACAAGAAGTGTCCCGCAGGCGTATGTAAGGACCTTCTCTCCTATGTTATCAACAAGGATACTTGTATCGGTTGCGGCAGATGTGCAAAGAACTGTCCTGCTGACGCAATCACCAAGACTGATTATATTGCTCCCGGCCACAAGCTCGCTTCTTACGAAATCGATACTAAGAAGTGCGTTAAGTGCGGTGCTTGTATCGGCTTCTGTAAGCCCGGTGCAATTTACAAAGACTAAGAGAAAGGAGATAAATTACAATGGAAATGATTAACATTAAAATTAACGGTATGCCTTTCTCTGTTGAGAAGAATACAACAATTCTTGATGCATGCCATCAGTTCGGTATTAAAATTCCCACACTCTGCTACCTCCGTGATATGAACGAAATCGGTGCTTGCCGTATGTGCGTATGTGAGGTTGTAGGTGCTCGTTCTCTCGTTGCTGCTTGCGTATTCCCCATTGAGCGTGAGGGTACAGAGATTATCACTAACTCTCCCAAGGTTATGGAAGCAAGAAAGACAACTCTTCAGCTTATCCTTTCCAACCACGATAAGAAGTGTCTCTCCTGCGAGAGAAGCAATAACTGTGAGCTCCAGACAATGTGCAAAGAGTTCGGTGTTGACTGCGAGGACAGATTTGCAGGCGAGAACCCCGTTCTTCCCATTGACACAACAACAGCTCACCTCGTTCGTAACAACAACAAGTGTATCCTTTGCAGACGCTGTATCGCAGCATGTAAAGAGCAGCACGTTGGTGTTATCGGTGCAAACAACCGTGGTTTTGATACAGTTGTTGGTTGCGCATTTGACCAGGATTTAGCAGATGTAGCTTGCGTATCCTGCGGTCAGTGTACAGTAGTATGTCCCACAGGTGCTCTCATTGTTAAGGATGAGACAGACAAGGTATTCGAGGCACTTGCTGATCCCGACAAGTATGTAGTTGTTCAGACTGCTCCCGCAGTAAGAGCTGCTCTTGGCGAAGATTTCGGTATGCCTATCGGTACAAACGTAGAGGGCAAGATGGTTGCTGCTTTAAGACGTCTCGGCTTTGACAAGGTATTCGATACAAACTTCGGTGCAGACCTTACAATTATGGAGGAAGGCACAGAGTTCATCGACAGAGTTAAGAACGGCGGCGTTCTTCCTATGATTACTTCCTGCTCACCCGGTTGGGTTAAGTTCTGCGAGCATTACTATCCTGACCTTCTCCCCAACCTCTCCACATGTAAGTCTCCTCAGCAGATGACAGGTGCTATGATCAAGTCCTACTTTGCTGAGAAGGAAGGCATCGATCCCAAGAAGATCGTTAGCGTTTCCGTAATGCCCTGTACTGCTAAGAAGTTCGAGCATAAGAGAAACAACGAGGGTCGCGACGGTATGCAGGACGTTGATATCGTTATCACAACAAGAGAGCTTGCTGATATGATTAAGAAGACAGGCTTACAGTTCACAAACCTTCCCGACGAGCAGTACGATCCCGCAATGGGCGACTTCACAGGTGCTGCAGTTATCTTCGGTGCTACAGGTGGTGTTATGGAAGCTGCTCTCAGAACTGTTGCTGATGTTCTCACAGGCGAAGACCTTAAGGAAATCGACTACACAGACGTTCGTGGTACAGAGGGCATCAAGTATGCAGCTTATGAGGTTGCAGGTATGCCCGTTAAGGTTGCAGTTGCTTCCGGTCTTGAGAATGCTTCCAAGATTCTCGATGATATCCGTGCAGGCAAAGCAGACTATCAGTTTGTTGAGATTATGTGCTGTCCCGGCGGTTGCGTAAACGGCGGCGGTCAGCCCATCCAGCCCGCTTCTGTTCGTAACTTCATCGACATCAAGGCAGAGCGTGCAAAGGTTCTCTACAACGAGGACGCAAACCTTCCCAAGAGAAAGTCTCACGACTCTCCCCTCATCAAGAAGGTTTATGCAGAGTATCTCGGCGAGCCCGGTGGTCACAAGGCACACGAGCTCTTACACACAACATACGTTGAGCGTAACAAGTATTAATCCTTAATTAATTAAAATTCAACTGCACAGACTTCGGTCTGTGCAGTTTTCTTTTGCCTTGATATTTTATTTATTTATGATATTATATAAATGGTGATAAAATGATCAGAAAAATATTACACGATGACAAAACCGAATACATAAAAATGGCCGAGGATTTCTATTCATCCCCTGCCGTGTTCTCACCTGTGCCGAAATGCCACTTTGAAATCACCTTCGACGAGCTTATGAAAGGCTCAGCTTTCACTGAGGGCTTTATTTTTGATTGTGACGAAAAAATTGCAGGCTACGGACTTATTGCAAAGACTTTTTCTCAAGAAGCAGGCGGCATTGTAATCTGGATTGAAGAAATCTACGTAAAAGAAGATTATCGCAACAAAGGCTTAGGCTCAGAGTTTATCGAATATGTAAAAGATAATATTCCTGCAAAACGATATCGTCTGGAGACTGAGCCCGAAAACCTCAAAGCTCAACAGCTTTACAAACGCCACGGGTTTAGCCATCTGGAATATATAAATTATTCACTGGAGGTAAAACTATGAAAACATACAAACTAACAATCTATAATATATTATCAATAATTGTATTGTCATTAATGCTTTGTATACATTTTACCCCTTGGTTATCGCTGTACGGTCAGACTTACTCAATGCCGTATTGGTTCACACAAATGCAATATAACCTGACAGACTTAGTCGGTTTTTCAATAATATATCTTCTTATGTGGCTATATTCATGCTTTACTATACCTACAATACTTTTGTATATAATAAAGAAAAATCATTCTAAGCCTATTTTTTCAATACTTACATCTGTTTTTGCCGTAATTACTTGTATTGCATCCTTTATTTTCACTTTTATTCAAAGTGAAGCATCACTTACAATAGCACCGATTATTCTTGCTATTCTTGCAATTGCCAATTTTATTATTACAATAATAGGTAGAAAATCAGCCAATAACAACTAATAAAACAGCCACTCCTTATGGAGTGGCTTTCTTCTTATTTAATATCAAACCTTGTGGCATTTTTTGCAAGTTTTGTATATGCGCTTGTGCTGTTAACTACGTCACAAGGTTTTGTAGCCTTGCCGGGGCAGCACTCGTGCTTTACAACATTAACTATACTCTGATCCGCCGGCTTATTTCGCTTTGTTGGGGACTTTTTTACACTTTTATCGCTTAAATTCTGTGCTTTATTTGCCATTTTATTCACCTCAATAATAGTTTTTCCCTATTTGAAAATATTAAACTGGCAAATAAACGAAAAAAGGACAATCCTTGCGGATTGTCCTTTGTTTTCTGAAACTTTAAGTAAAATTAAATTACTTAATCTCAACCTCAGCGCCAGCCTCTGTGAGCTTAGCCTTGAGAGCCTCAGCGTCATCCTTAGAAATAGCCTCTTTGAGAGTCTTGGGAGCGTTGTCAACAACTTCCTTAGCCTCTTTAAGACCGAGACCTGTAGCCTCACGAACTGCCTTGATAACAGCGATCTTGTTAGCACCAGCAGACTTAAGAACTACGTCAAACTCTGTCTTCTCTTCCTCAGCTGCAGCAGCAACTGCAGGACCTGCAACTGCAACAGCAGCAGCAGCGGATACGCCGAACTCTTCCTCAACAGCGTGAACGAGCTCAGAAAGCTCGAGAACTGTGAGGCCCTTAAGTGTTTCAATGATAGAAGTAATCTTCTCAGACATTTTAGTAAACCTCCAATATAATTATAAGTTATTTTTTAATTAATTTTGACTGCAAATTATTCTGCTGCAGCCTCAGCAGCGGGAGCTTCCTCAGCGGGAGCAGCCTCTTCAGCCTTTGCGCAGTTCTCTACGCCACCTTTGTCAACGATAGCCTGAATAGCACGTGCAAAGCTTGCAACGGGTGCCTGGAATGCACCGAGAACGTTTGCGAGAAGGATATCTCTTGAGGGTAACTTTGCGAGAGCATCGATCTTATCCATGCCGATAACCTCACCGTCGAGGTAACCGCCCTTAACCTCAAAAGTCTTGCTCTTATCAGCGAAACCGCAGAGAATTCTAGCGGCTGCTGCGTAATCTTCATCACTTGTAGCAAGTGCAGTAGTACCTGCTAAGTGAACATTGAGCTCTGCAAGACCTGTGTTTTCGAAAGCACGCTCTAAGAGAGTGTTCTTAACAACAGTGTACTTAACGCCAGCCTCACGAAGATCTTTTCTGAGCTTTGTGTCGTCTGCTACGTTGATACCCTCGTATGAAACGAGAAGACCTGTAACAGAATTCTTAACTCTTTCAGTAACATCAGCAACGAGCTGCTGCTTCTGTTCTAATATTTTCTGACTTGGCAACTAATTTCACCTCCGTTAAATTGATAACGCAGTTCATAAGAGAAAAGCCTCTTTCATGAGAAAGAGGCTTGAAATTACAAAATATATCCGTAAGGATGTTGTAATAGCTTCTTCCTCGGCAGGCGGATAAATCCATTATATCCGAATATCGGAAACCTGCTGTCTTTAGAACAGCGATTTATATATTCAGAGCAAGGCTCTAAATAACTTAGTTTGCCTGTGTAGCAGCTGTGAACTTATTGGGGTTGAGCTTAACGCTGGGACCCATTGTAGAAGTTACAACGCAGGACTTGATGTACTGACCCTTTGCAGCAGCAGGCTTAGCCTTAACGATAGCATCCATGAGAGTCTCGAGGTTAGTCTGGAGCTTCTCTGCACCGAAGGAAACCTTACCGATGGGACAGTGAATGATGTTTGTCTTGTCAAGACGGTACTCGATCTTACCAGCCTTAGCTTCTTTGATAGCCTTAGCGATGTCAGGTGTAACTGTACCAGCCTTGGGGTTAGGCATAAGACCACGGGGACCGAGGATTTTACCAAGACGACCAACAAGACCCATGCAGTCGGGAGTTGTAATAAGAACGTCGAAGTCCATCCAACCCTCGTTCTGAATCTTAGCTGTCATGTCCTCAGCACCAACGAAGTCAGCGCCTGCTTCCTGAGCAAGTTTCTCGTTGTCGCCCTTGCAGATAGCAAGAACCTTAACGTCTTTACCTGTGCCGTTAGGAAGAACGATAGCACCTCTAACCTGCTGGTCAGCATGACGGGAGTCAACGCCGAGCTTTACGTGAAGCTCAACTGTCTCGTCAAACTTAGCAGATGCAGCCTTTACACAAAGGTCAAGTGCTTCGTTTGTATCATAAAGTTTTGATCTGTCGATAAGCTTAGCGCTATCAACGTATTTCTTACCGTGTTTCATAAAGATTTTTCCTCCATTGTTAGGTGGTTAAGCGGATAATCCTCCCACCCGGATAATAACGAGCTATTAGTCTTCAACAGTTACGCCCATGCTGCGTGCTGTACCAGCAATCATGCTCATAGCAGCCTCAAGAGAAGCAGCGTTTAAGTCGGGCATTTTTGTCTCAGCGATTTTCTTAATCTGCTCGCTTGAAATCTTTGCAACCTTATTCTTGTTGGGAACACCAGAAGCCTTATCAATACCGCAAGCCTTCTTGATGAGTACTGCTGCAGGGGGAGTCTTTGTGATGAAAGAGAAAGATCTGTCTGCATAAACAGTAATTACAACAGGAATGAGCATTCCGATGTCATTCTTTGTGCGTTCGTTAAATTCCTTTGTAAACGCAACGATGTTAACGCCGTGCTGACCAAGAGCAGGACCAACAGGCGGAGCCGGGGTAGCTTTGCCGGCAGGAATCTGAAGCTTAATAAAGCCTACTACCTTCTGAGCCATTGTGTTTGCACCTCCAAAATTCGTGGTTAATGGCGGAAACCTTTAAAGATTTTGATTTCCTCCCACAAGGAAGCTTTTGCTTCCTCTCTGAAAAAAGCTGTTCGCTAAATTCCTTAGTCTAAAACCGGTTCTGCCTGATTAAGCTCAAGCTCTACCGGGGTCTCACGTCCGAACATTGAAACAATAACGCGAACGTAATTTTTGTCGGTATTGAGTTCTTCTACAGTACCGATAAAGTCCTCCAAAGGACCATCGATAATACGAACTGAATCGCCGACTTCATAAGAAACCTCAACAACGCGGGTTTCCACACCCATCCTGTAAACCTCAGCCTCTGTAAGAGGAATGGGCTTTGAGGAGGGTCCGACAAAGCCTGTGCAACCACGTACATTGCGTACGATATACCAGGTTTCATCAGTGTAGATCATCTTGACGAAAACATAACCGGGATAGAGCTTTCTCTCTACCTCTTTGGTTTTGTCGTCCTTAATCTCGGTAACTGTCTCGGTGGGAACCTTGACTTCCAGAATCATGTCCTGCATGCCACGGTTCTCAGCAGTAGTCATCAAGTTGGACGCTACTTTGTTTTCGTAACCTGAGTAGGTATGAATTACATACCACTTTGCCTCACCGGACACAGTTCACCCGTCCTTTCAAAATAAGCCTTGGTTGTAATTACTTGGGAACAACACCCATAATCTTGCCGAGAACAAAATAAAGTCCCTGGTCAAGACCATAGATAAGAGCACCAATTACAATAACAACCACAAGAACTATAAGAAAGTTTTTGGTGGTCTGAGACAGTGTGGGCCAAGAGATCTTTTTCATCTCGCCTACGCACTCACGAAAATACTTGGCGATTTTCTGAAAAATGTTTTTCTTCTTTTCTGCCATGACTGTATCCCCCGTGATTACTTAGTTTCCTTGTGAACAGTATGCTTTCTGCAGAAGCGGCAGTACTTGTTCATCTCGAGTCTGTCAGGATCATTCTTTTTGTTCTTCATTGTGTTGTAGTTACGCTGTTTGCACTCTGTACATGCAAGAACAATTTTTACTCTCATTAACGGCACCTCCCGTGTTTTTTCGGAATAATCCGGCCTCCCTCAAAAAAGGCACAAAAAAATAAGCCCCTTTTATGAGGTAAAGACATTGTACCACATAAATGTCAACCAGTCAACACCTTTTTTTACAAAATTGTCATTTTTGACCTTTATGTGACAATTTTCGCCTTTAACCCTTAGGTTAGCTTACATTTTGCATAAAACCGTTAGCCACGGTGGGCAATTCCGCCTTTGGAAATGTTCATATATAAAGCACCAGAGATCAACGGCGGATTTGTATTCATATAATATGTTTTAATGGAGGGACAAATATACCCTCCCTTAAACCTAAGAGAGGGTATGAATTATGTCAATTAAAACTGGAGCTTATCGTTGATGTAGTTAACAAGCTCAGAGATAGGCATTCTTACCTGCTCCATTGTGTCACGGTCACGAACTGTAACACAGTTGTCCTCAAGAGAATCGAAGTCGTAGCAGATTGAGAAAGGTGTACCGATCTCATCCTGACGGCGGTAACGCTTACCGATAGAGCCTGCATCATCAAAGTCAACCATAAAGTGCTTTGAAAGCTCATCAGCAACTGCCTCTGCCTGCTCTGAAAGCTTCTTGGAAAGAGGAAGCACTGCAGCCTTGAAAGGAGCAAGGGCAGGATGGAAACGCATAACAACTCTTGTATCCTTCTCGTCAATAACTTCCTCGTCATAACCTTCGGTTACGATTGTAAGGAAAAGACGCTCAACACCCAGAGAAGGCTCGATAACATAAGGAATGTAACGGGAGTTGTCTGTGGGGTCGAAATATTCAAGGGACTTACCGCTTGTGTTCTGGTGCTGAGTAAGGTCATAGTCTGTTCTGTCAGCAACACCCCAGAGCTCACCCCAGCCGAAGGGGAACAAGTACTCGAAGTCTGTTGTAGCCTTGGAGTAGAAGCAAAGCTCCTCGGGAGAATGGTCACGAAGTCTAAGATTCTCCTCTTTGATGCCTAAAGAATAGAGGAAGTCACGGCAGAAGCCACGCCAGTACTCAAACCACTCTAAATCTGTGCCGGGCTTGCAGAAGAACTCAAGCTCCATCTGCTCGAACTCACGAACACGGAAAATAAAGTTACCGGGAGTAATCTCATTACGGAAAGACTTACCAATCTGAGCAACACCGAAGGGAACCTTCTTGCGGCTTGTACGCTGGATGTTGGCAAAGTTTACGAAAATACCCTGAGCAGTTTCGGGACGGAGATAAATTTCAGACTTGCTGTCCTCTGTAACACCCTGGAATGTTTTGAACATAAGGTTGAACTGGCGGATATCAGTAAAGTTAGACTTGCCGCAGTTAGGGCAAGGTACGTTGTGCTCCTTGATGTAATCAGACATCTGGTTGTTGTCCCAACCTGTAACGTTTGTACCGTCAAAATCTTCAATAAGGTTGTCGGCTCTGTGACGAGTCTTACACTCCTTACAGTCCATAAGAGGATCAGAGAAACCGCCGAGGTGACCTGATGCTACCCATGTCTGGGGATTCATAAGAATTGCAGAGTCAAGACCTACGTTATACTTGTTCTCCTGAACAAACTTCTTAAGCCATGCTTTCTTGATGTTATTCTTAAGCTCTGCACCTAAGGGGCCGTAGTCCCATGTATTGGCAAGACCACCGTAAATTTCAGAACCGGGGTACACAAAGCCTCTGCCCTTACAAAGAGCAACGATTTTTTCCATAGATTTTTCTGTGTTTTTCATAGATACTCTCCTTTTTAACACTATACTTTAATATTGTAATCAAAATGGAGATTATTGTCAATATTAAGGTTATTGCTTTTTCGTTGACTAAAAAAGGTATTTATGGTAAAATATGTACAATATAAATTCAACTTTTGCTTATGGTGATTATATATGAAATTCAAGGCAAAAATATTAGAAGCTACTGACATCAGCCGTATCCTCACCCGAATGGCACACCAGATTGTTGAAAAAAACGGCGGAATCGAAAACGTTGTGCTTATCGGCATACGTACTCGTGGCGTACCGTTAGCTCAAAGGCTCAGCGAAATTATTGAGCGAATTGAAGGCAAACGTCCTTTGGTTGGTGCTCTTGATATAACGCTTCACAGAGACGACAGACAAAAGCTTGACTCCCCTACCCTTTGTGACACAAAGATAGATTTTAACGTTGAAGACAAAACTGTAGTTCTGGTTGATGACGTTATTTTTACCGCACGCACAGCAAGAGCCGCACTGGATGCTGTTATGAGTCTGGGCAGGCCCTCAAGGATTCAGCTGGCGGCTTTTATTGACCGAGGTCACTCAGAGCTTCCCATCCGTGCAAACTTTGTAGGCAAAAACATCCCTACTTCCTTAGAAGAGGTTATAGCCGTACATCTTGAAGAATTTGACGGAGAGGATTCGGTTTCTATCTATTCTAAATAAACTATTGACAAACAGTTTTTTTGAATTTACAATAAAATATAACAAAGCAGGGGTGCTGGCGGCAAGTCGGCTGAGATAGAGAATTCTTGTGCTTCTCTGACCCTATAACCTGATACGGATAATGCCGGCGTAGGGAGTAGATTCACTGTAAAAGTACAGCACTGCAGACCGGTATGCAGTGCTGTTTTTTCATCTTCTGTTTTGTTTTAACTTTTTAAAATGAGGTGGTTTTTTGAACCGAACAAAAAAGAAACGAATTTTTATGATTGCCGAAAGTGCGATTATGCTGGCACTTGCCACAGCGTTAAGTCTCATTGCTTTTGCACCATGGCCTGCAGGAGGAAGTGTTACTGTTTTTTCTATGCTGCCTATTCTTATTATTGCGTACCGCTATGGTATGAAATGGGGATTTCTCGTAGGCTCAGTTTACGGACTTATCCAGATGATGCTTGGTATGAGTGCTCTATCCTATGCAACCAACGCTTGGGCAGCGATTTGCATTATACTTTTTGACTATGCGGTTGCCTTCGGTGTACTGGGATTCGGAGGACTTTTCAGAAAGCTCAATAATCAGGCTATAGGTTTTTCTTTAGGTGTAATCGTCGCTTGTGTGCTGAGATTCTTATGTCATTTCCTTACAGGTATCACCGTTTGGGCAGACTATGCTGACGGAATATGGCCTGTTGTGATTTATTCTCTGACATATAACGGCTCCTATATGCTACCCGAGCTTGTAATCACTACTGTTGTCGGTGCTTTGCTTATGAGTTTTCTGGATTTCAAAGATGAAAAACTCAAGCCCTTAAGAAAAACAAAATAATAGCAAAAATGCTCCCTTTGCCGCAAAAGCAAAGGGAGCTTTTCTATTATATAGTATATATCAGTCCTCAAGCTTGTTCATCACAAGCCCTGTAATCATCTTGGGGTAGAAGTATGTGGATTTCTGGGGCATTTTTTCACCCTTGGATGCAACATCGCGGATTTCTTTAACCTTGGTGGGGTTGAGTACAAAGGAGCACTGTGCTTTGCCCTCATCCACAAAGCTTATGGCTTCTTCAAAGAACTTTGTATATGTAAGGTTAATCTGAGCCGCCATGTTTGCCTTGTCGATACCGAAGATTTTTTCCAGCACCAGTGTGTGGAGGACTGTTACGTCCAAAGTGCGTGATACTGCACTGAGCTCCGGCAAAAGCTCATCCATAACTGAAATATCCTTGAGAGTAAGCTTATACCACTCGCCATCGCCAACATAAAAGCCAAAAGCTTTTTTGCCGGCTTTATCTTCAGCCTCAAGCTCTGTCTCCATATTATCGGTAGCGGTAAATGCTTCAATATCAAAATACTTTGAGCACTTGCACAAAACTTCATCAGAGTCGAACTCAGGCAAATCGCGTACAAGTCTGTGTGTGGGGAAAACCACAAGTCCGGGATGCTCCATATCCACAAGATAAATCATCTGAAAATCTTGAGCATCGCCCTCTTTTGAAATACCGTTTTCTCTGCAGTAATTTCTATAATTCAGCGCTGTTTCATAACGATGATGACCATCGGCAATATAAATCTTACGCTCTTTGAAATCAGACACAAGCTTTGCGATAACTTCCTCGTCCTTAACTATCCAGAGTCTGTGAGTAACTGAGCCCTTGTCGGTAAACTCCATATCAGGTGGACCCTCAGACACCTTATCAATAGTTTTAAGAGAAGTATGCTCCTCATCCATATAAAGGCCATAAATCTGGCTGAAGTTGCAGTTTGTAGCTTTCATAAGGTTGAGTCTGTCCTCTTTAGCCTTTGAAAGAGTAAACTCATGAGGAAGCACAATACCCTTTTCAAACTCCTCTACCTTAAGCCTTACGATAATACCTTTTACCGCACCAGATTTACCGTAGGCCGTAAACTCTTCTTCATATACATATATAGCAGGAGCATCCTCGCGGGTCAAAATACCCTTTTCCTCCCAATCTTTAAGAATGGAGGCAGCATCAGAATATGGATTTTCGCCCTTTGGAAGCTCAAGACGAATGATATTATGCTCATTCTCAGCAATAAACGCAAGGCGTTCTTCTTCGCTGATTATATCATAAGGAGGACAACAAAGCTTATCTATCTCTCCTGCTTTAGAAGTATCGAATCTCATACCTTTAAATGCTTTAATTTCTGCCATAATATTACCTCCGATAATAAATATGCTTTTAGTGTAACATAAAATGCTATGATAGACAAGAACGAAAAAACATTTTCGACAATAAAATTTATTGACAAATGCTCTTTAGATTGATATAATTACTTTTGTCCTTAAACAAGGGCCAATAGCTCAGTTGGTTAGAGCAACCGGCTCATAACCGGTTGGTCCGGGGTTCGAGTCCCTGTTGGCCCACCATAAAACAGAAAGCATCTTCGCAAGAAGGTGCTTTTTGTTTTGTCTTAAGATAATACAGGGACTCGAACACTGAGAGGGTGAGAAAATTATTCAAATCTCCGTCCTGCTTACTCACCTAAATATAATTAATTCTTGTACGCAAAATTATAATAACTTTATTCCTTTTCTTTATCCAAAATTCAAAATAACTTGACAAGTATCCCTCACTGTATTATGGTGTTGACGCAGTTAGTTTTATACTCATACTAATTGTGAATTCAAAGGTATATACGAAAACGGATACATTATAAGACCTAAAACAGAAAGGTAACTAATTATGAATTTCAGAATCGAAGGTTTATCAAAAAGCTTCAATAAAAAGCAAGTACTTAAAGACGTAACTTTCAACTTTGAAAGCGGTAAAATATACGGCCTTTTAGGCAGAAACGGTGCAGGTAAAACCACTCTGTTTAATTGTCTTAACAAAGACATGCGTTATGACAGCGGCAATGTTTTTATTGACGAAGGCTCTCAGACACGAGGCCTTGTTGCAGATGATATCGGTTATGTCCTCTCGACTCCTACAGTGCCCGAGTTTCTGACAGGCAGAGAGTTTCTCAAATTTTTCCTTGATATTCACAAGAAAAACCTTAAAGACATCAAAAACATTGACGAATACTTTGAATTTATGAGCATCGCAAAAGAAGACCGCGACAAGCTTCTTAAGGACTACTCTCACGGTATGAAAAATAAGATGCAGATGCTTATCAATATAATAGCTGAGCCAAACATTCTGCTTCTGGACGAACCTCTGACATCCCTTGATGTTGTTGTGGCTGAGGAAATGAAAGAACTTCTTAAATCTGTTAAAAAGGACAGAATCATCATTTTCTCTACACACATTATGGATCTTGCTCTAGACTTATGCGACGAAATTGTTCTGCTCCACAATGGAGAACTGGAAATTGTTGATAAAGAAAATTTAGGAAGTTCTGAATTCAAGGAGAAAATCATTGCCGCTCTTAGGGAGGATTACGAATGAGACAGACTCTGAGAATATCCTTTTCGCTTAAGAACACCTACAGAGTAAACTCCATACTTTATGCCATAAAACAGATTCCTATTCTCAGAAAAATTCTGCCCGACGCACTTTATCGAATGATCGGATTTAAAATTGCCGGTCATATTATGGCATATATGTGGGAGGTTATCTCCGCAATTTTCGGCAAGGCGCTTTACTTCGGATGTCTGGTTGGTGCAACCTTCTTTATTGGCGAGAGCAACCACACTGCAAGCTTTGGCGAAATATTTTTACATTTGTTTTTATTCGGCACTTTCATTGGCACCATGAGCAACACCTATATGCTATCTACCCACAGAACCAAGTATTATGCCATTATGCTTCTGAACGTTGATGCAAAGAAATACAATCTTGTAAATTACTTTTATGAAATCATAAAGCTTGTTATTTGTTATTCCGGTGCCTTTGCCGTTCTACACTTTGCCGCTGGCATTCCTTGGTGGCTCCCAATTCTTTCGGTGATTTTCACCGTATGCATCAAAACCGCAGTAGTTGGATATCTGCTTCACTCCTTTGAAAAAGGTAACACCGTGGACGGTACCAATCCCTTCGGCAAGCTTACTCTCCTGTATGTTATCCTTTGTGCACTGCTGGCTACGGTTCTTCCCTTGGTTAACTTCACGCTTCCCTATTTCGCAACAGGCGTCATTATGGCAGCAGGAGTTGTCCTCGGCATATTTGGATTTTTAAAAGTATTTAAGTTTAATCAATATCGAGAGGTAAGCCGCCAGACACTTACAAACGCTGAGATTGTCAGAGCTAATCCTCAGAAAAACCTGAGAGAAAACACTGTCAAAACCATCAGTGCGGACACAAGCATCAAAAGCAGTAAAAACGGATTTGAATATCTCAACGAGCTGTTTATCAAACGTCACAGAAAAATCCTGTGGAAACCTGTTGTAATTATTTCCGCAGTTGCTTTTACACTTTTTGCAGTTGCAAATTTTGCAGTTATTTATGTGCCTGAGCTTGGAACAGAGCTAAACGGCATTCTCCTTACTTCTCTGCCCTACTTCCTGTTTATAATGTATGCCATTAACCGCGGTATGAGTTATACTCAGGCACTTTTCATCAACTGTGATCACAGTCTTCTCACATATTCGGTTTACAAAAAGCCGCGTAATATACTTAAGCTTTTCACAATTCGTTTAAGAGGCATTGTAAAAATGAATTTGCTTCCCGGTACAATTATCGGTGTAGGACTTTCGTCCTTGTTATTTACATCAGGCGGCACAGACACTCCTCTTAATTATCTGCTCCTGCTCTTAACTCCTATGGCAATGAGCATCTTCTTCTCTGTGCATAATCTCACAATTTACTATCTGTTACAGCCTTACAACAACAGTACAGAGATTAAAAGCGGCACATATTCTATCGTTATGGGTGCTACTTATATGCTTTGCTATATGTTTATGAACATCGAACTTCCTACCCTTTACTTTGGTGTAGCGGTGCTGGGCTTTTCTATTGTTTACTGTCTTGCAGCTTGCCTGCTTGTATACAAAAAAGCTCCCGATACTTTCAGAATCAGAGCATAAACCGCCCGTTAGCCACGGGAGGGCAATTCCGCCCGTTAGCCACGGGAGGGCAATTCCGCCTTTGGATAACAGCATATCAACCCCGTCGTTTCATTAACGGCGGGGTTTTGGTGTTTTATGGGCGGTTTTATACTATTTATCCTATCGTTAATTTGTCAAAAAACAGGAATATTTTACCGCAATTTACACTTGTTAAACGAATTTTTCAAAAACCTATTGACAAGTTTCCTTGTCATCCGTATAATACCCATTGACAAGAATACTTGTCATTCTCAAATTTGGAAGGAGAGAAAAATATGCCCCTTAACAACAAGCTTAAGGAGTATCGCTCAGCTCTTGGAGTTAATCAGGCAGAGATGGGAGCTTTGGTAGGAACATCCCGTCAGACCATAAGCCAGATTGAGCGTGGGGATTACTCCCCATCGGTTACACTTGCACTAAAGATAGCAAAAGTGTGTGGTGTAACAGTGGAAGATATTTTTGTTTATACGGAGGATGATGAAAATGAAAACTAACAACCAAACCAACGAAAAGAAAAAGACTCTGAAAGCAGTAATCATACTGATTCTGCTTTTCATAGTAGGCGGAACAGCAGGATTTTTCATGGGCTTTATGTCTGGAGAGATAGAATCCTTAGACCTGACTGCTATCAAAAGCTTTATCAAATCCGCACTTACTTATGCAACTCCCATACTTATTATTGCCGTTTTTGCTTTTGCGGTTATATTCTCCATAGCTAATTACTGCAAATGCCGCAAGGCTTTTACCATGTGGGACGGTGAGGACGACGAATACATAGAAAAGGTTGAAAGCAAGCTTGATATTATAGTTTCTATACTCACAATCGGTCTTATTCTGGTTTATTCTCTTTTTGCAGTATACGCCTATACAATGTTCTATATTATGAATGCCGATACCTTCTTGTTGCTTCTTCCCTTGACAATTGCCGTTTTTGTAATATTTTTTGCAACTATCTTTTACAACACCATTATGCAGAGAGCCTGCGTACAGCTTATCAAAAAAATCAATCCCGAGAAAAAAGGCGAAGCACTTGCAGTGAACTTCCAGAAAGAATGGGAGCAGAGCATGGACGAAGCCCAGAAGCTGATGCTCTATGAAACAGGCTATCGCACATACAAGATCATGAACTACGCTTGCCTTATTGCATGGATGATTTCCACTTTAGGAGTTATGTTCGGCATCGGTCTGTGGCCTGTAGTTATAGTTTCTGCATTATGGCTCACTATGACGGTTACTTATTCTATATACGGATACAAAATCGAACACAAGAACAAAAAAAGATGATTTTTCGCCATTTTATTTGCTATAAATAACGAATTAGCAAATAAGTATTAACATTTGCGACAAATTGTATTATTGTATTAGTACAGTGGTACAGTCCACGGAATACATATCAAATTCAGGACCGGACACTGATAAAATATTATTATTTGGAGGAAGTATTATGAAATACTGTACAAAATGCGGTCATCAGATGCAGGATACAGATATGTTCTGTAACCAGTGCGGAAACGCCGCAAATCCCACTAACGCACAGAACCATGAGGCTCAGACAACTCAGACAACTGAGAATCCCTACACACAGTCTGCACCTCAGTACACTCAGGCTCCCGTAGCTGACCCTGCAAGAGAGCAGGCTTGTCTTGACAGACTTTCAACAGGACTTAAGCACGAAAGACTCTGCTTCAAAATCGGCGGCATTGTTTACATTGTTATTGCTGCCATTATGCTTGTTGCAGGTATTATTATGACAATTGCCGGTGCAAGTACTATCGGTGAGATTGCAGCTAATGACACCTACAACGATTACATCAACGAATATGAGGATTACTTCTATCATTTCTATGAGGACGACTTTGACTACGATTACTACTCTGACAATATGAGTGACGAAGCTGCTATCGCTATTGTACTTGCTGTTGGCATTGTATTCATCGTTTACGGTGTATTGTTCCTGCCCATTGGCATCGTTAACTTAGTTCTGAAAAACAAACTCACGAAGTACCGCGACAAGCTTTACACAGACTGCACAGACGGCGTTAAGCATGCAAGTTCTGTCGGCACAATCGTTCTTGCCGCATTCTTTAATTCCATCGCACTTATCTTCATAATCATCAACTTTGTATTTATGAAGAAAAACCGCGAAACATTCGAAAGAATCAAGGCAAATCAGGCTGATTACAATTCACAGCAGTTCTGATAAAACACTTATCCCCACCGATTTTTAAGTCGGTGGGGATTTTTTATTTTGTGTCTTTGATTTTGTTTTTTGCCTCTGTAAGCATCAGCTTGATTCTGTTAAGCTGGTTAACTTCGCTGGCACCGGGGTCATAATCAACAGTTGCGATATTAGCCTCAGGCAAAGCACTGCGTACTGCCTTAAGCACACCCTTGCCCACAATATGGTTAGGTAAACATCCAAAAGGCTGGATGCAAACAATATTAGGCACACCATTTTCAATAAAATGCACCATTTCAGCCGTCAGGAACCATCCCTCGCCGTACTGATTGCCTATGGAGATAAATCTGCTTGCGGTTTTTGCAAGCTCCTTCATAGGTGTAGATGGCGTAAAACGCTTGCTCTTTTTAAGAGCTTTGTTGGCAGGAATTCTTACGAAGTTAAGCATCTTGCCTAAAGCCTGGCCGCCGATTCTGGAGCCCAATTTTCCGCCTAAGTTCTTGTGACGGAAGGTTCTGCCGTAACCGCTGTAGATAAAGAAATCAAGAAAATCCGGTACAACTGCCTCGGCACCTTCTTCCTCAAGTCTTTCAACCAGATTACCGTTGGCAAGAGGCATATATTTAACCAAGATCTCACCTACAATACCTACTCTGGGCTTAACCTCGTCGGTTAAAGGAAGATTGTCAAAGTCTCTGATAATTTCTTTGCATGTACGGATATATTTGCTGACAGAGAAATGCTTTTTCTGAATTTGCTTTGCACATTCATCAAGCCATTTTCTCTTTAATCTTTCGGCACTGCCCTTTTCTTTTTCATAGGGACGTGTACGGTAAAGGCACTTCATAATAATATCGCCGTATACTAACCCTGCACCGCCTCTGACCATCATAGGTACAGTAAGCTTAAATCCGGGGTTTGACTCAAGCTTGCTTAAGTTAAGGGAAATAACGGGAATATGACCATATCCCTCTCGCTCTAAAGCTCTGCGAATAAAGCTTATGTAGTTGGTAGCTCTGCAACAACCACCGGTCTGAGTCATCAGAATTGCAAGCTTATCGGTGTTATACTTGCCGCTTTTAACAGCAGAAAGCAACTGACCAACCATAATAAGCGAAGGATAACAAGCATCGTTATTAACGCATTTAAGGCCCATATCAACGGCACTGCGGTTGTCGTTATCGAGAATAACGAAATTATAGCCGTACGCATTGAAAGTAGCCTGAACAAGCTCAAAATGCATGGGAGCCATCTGAGGAGCAATGATAGTATATCTGTCCTCACGCATTTTCTCGGTGAAAATTGCACGATTATAGGCTGTGGATACATCCTTGTGCTTAATGTTATTCTTGTCTCGCTCCTTAATAGCCGCCATGAGAGAACGGATACGAATTCTTGCAGCACCTAAATTATTTACCTCATCAATTTTAAGCACAGTATAAAGCTTTCCGCTTGCCTCTAAAATCTCTGCCACCTGGTCGGTAGTAACCGCATCAAGTCCGCAACCGAAGGAGTTAAGCTGCAAAAGCTCAGCATCATCTCTGTTGCGGACAAACTCAGCCGCTCTGTAAAGTCTTGAGTGATAGCTCCACTGGTCTGTTACTCTCAGTGGTCTCTCTACTTTGACACTCTCAGGCACACTGTCCTCAGTAAGCACATTAAATCCATAGGAAGAAACCATCTGGGGAATACCATGATTTATCTCAGGGTCGCAGTGATAGGGTCTGCCTGCGATAACTATCATTTTGCCATTTTCTTTTTCGGTTTTTTCTATAATTTCGGCACCCTTTTTGCGGATATCAGCCTTTGTATCCATCAGCTCCTGCCATGCTTTTTTGCAGGCTTTTCTGGTTTCGGATGATTTTATTCCAAACTCCTCTGAGAACACCTTACACACTCTGTCTGTGAGAGTTTTTTCGTCAGAAAAAGCTACAAAAGGATGAATAAACTTAATTTTTCCCGATGTGATATTCTCAACATTATTGTTGATGTTTTCGGGAGTGCCGATAACGATGGGACAATTATACTTATTCTTTGCACCCTCCTCGGGACGCTCAAAATACACACTGGGATAGAAAATTCTGTCACAGCCGTTTTTGATAAGCCATTCGATATGACCATGAGCAAGCTTTGCAGGATAGCAAAGGCTTTCCGATGGAATAGACTCCATACCCAGCTCATAAATCTCGCGGCTTGAATAGGGAGAAAGCTTAAGAGAGAAGCCAAGCTCCTTAAAGAGTCTTGCCCAGAAAGGATAGTTTTCATAGATATTAAGGACTCTGGGCATACCGATTTCGCCTCTGGGTGCTTCATCAGCACTGAGAGGTTCAAGAGCAAAAATTCTCTCCTTTTTATACTCGACCATATCAAAGCCCTTCTGAGCGGCTTTTTCTCCGCCTAAAGGACGCTCACAACGGTTGCCCGAAATGTGGCGTTCTTTTCCCCTGAAGGTATTTATGGTAAGCATACAGTTATTGGTACATTTTCCGCAGCGGATAGCGGTGGTATTATATGTAAGATTTTCGATTTCTTCGAAACTTATGATGCTGCTCTCACCAATACTTCTCTCTTTTGCAATAAGAGCCGCACCAAAAGCACCCATAAGTCCCGAAATATCAGGACAGATTGCATTTTTGCCCGTAAGCTTTTCAAAAGCTCTCAGCACAGCCTCAGAGCAGAAGGTACCGCCCTGAACCATAATGTGCTGACCTAAGTCATTGGCACTTGAAAGCTTGATAACCTTAAACAAAGCATTCTTAACAACACTGTAAGCAAGACCTGCAGATATATCAGAAAGTGTTGCACCCTCTTTCTGAGCCTGCTTAACATTGGAGTTCATAAACACTGTGCATCTTGTTCCCAAATCAAGAGGATGCTCGGCAAAAAGTGCCTCTTTTGAAAATTCCTGAGCAGTTTTACCCATAGAAACAGCGAAATTTTCAAGAAAAGAACCACAACCCGAAGAACAAGCTTCGTTAAGAAGCACACTGTCAACAGATGCATTCTTTATTTTGATAAATTTCATATCCTGACCGCCGATATCAAGCATGCACTCTACATCTTTGTCAAAAAACCTTGCGGCAGTATAATGAGCAATTGTCTCAACTTCTCCGAAATCCAGTCTTAAAGCTGACTTAAGCAGAGTTTCGCCGTAGCCTGTAGAGCAGGCACCCTTGATAACCGCACTCTCCGGTATAATCTTAGCAAGCTCACCCAGAGCTTTTTTTGCTGTATTTATTGGAGATGTGTTGTTGCTTGAGTAAAAGTCCCACAAAAGCTCTCCGTCTTCGGAAATAAGTGCAAGCTTTGTAGTTGTTGAACCTGCATCTATACCTAAATAGCATCCGCCATTGTATGTCTTTATATCGCGGCGCTTAACTCTGTTTTTTTCGTGACGGCTTGCAAACTCATTGTACTCAGCCTCGTTTTCAAACAGAGGCTCAAGACGCTTAAGCTCAAAGCTCATCTCCCCTGCATTTTCAAGATTACTAATGATCTGAGAAATGTTGTCTTCTTGACTGTCTTCGGCACAGAAGGCAGTACCAATAGCAGGGAACAAATGGGAATTTTCGGGGTCTACGGTAGTTTTCTCTGTAAGATTAAGAGTTCTTATAAATGCCGCCTTAAGCTCAGTAAGAAAATGTAAAGGACCGCCCAAAAATGCCACGGTACCTCTTATGGGTTTACCG
The DNA here is from genome assembly GCA_015066245.1 of Oscillospiraceae bacterium. GTDB lineage: Bacteria > Bacillota > Clostridia > Oscillospirales > Acutalibacteraceae > Ruminococcoides. The sequence goes on along the minus strand of SVOS01000004.1, from coordinate 101,617 downwards.
CAGGCAAGACCTGAGATAGTCTGATTTACTACTGCCTGGAAAATAGAAGCTGACAAATCCTCTTTTGTAGCACCGTCATTAATAAGGGGCTGGATGTCACTCTTTGCAAAAACACCACAACGAGCCGCAATGGGATAAATCTGACTATAATTCTTTGCGTATTCATTCAGTCCCTTTGCGTCTGTCTGCAAAAGAGCCGCCATCTGGTCAATAAAAGAGCCTGTACCTCCTGCACAGACACCGTTCATTCGTTCTTCAAGACCGCCTGTAAAATAAATAATCTTGGCATCCTCGCCGCCAAGCTCAATGGCAACATCGGTCTGAGGTGCCAGTCTTTTAACGGCTTCGGCTTCAGCAACTACCTCCTGCACAAAGCCTATGCCCATAAGCTTTGAAAGATTAAGGCTGCCGCTTCCTGTTACCTTGAGTTTAATCCTGATATCTCCCAAAGTTTCCTTAGCCTCTGAGAGTAAATTTTTAAATGTATCTCTGATGTTAGCAAAATGGCGCATATATCGTCCGAACACCAGCTTGTTGTCCTCATCAAGAACAACAAGCTTAACTGTTGTAGAACCGATATCTGCGCCTGCTAAGTAAGTTTTTCTACTCACTTTGATTCCTCTTTTTCTTTTTTACCTTTGCCAAAAAAATATGTTTTACGTTCTGTGCCTGCAAAAAGTCTCTTAATATTCTCTCTGTGGGCAATAAACACAACCAAAGCCAATCCGCAAGCCAAGCAATACGCTGCTATATCGTGATTATAGAAAACAACAAACATTATTGCATAGCTTAGTGTAGCACAAAGAGAACCTAAAGACACAAACTTCGTCGAAAGTGTAAATACTGTAAGAACTGCAAATGCAATTAAAAGGATCAGGGGATCTGCCATAAGCACCGTTGCCATACCACAAATAAATCCCTTACCGCCTTTAAAGCCATAATAAATAGGAAAAATATGACCAAGCTGAGTGAAAAGTCCGCAAAGCAAAGCACCCGCTTCGTAAGACCATGAGGTAAACTGAGCTGTTACAAAACCACCAACACCGCAGGCGATAATGGTTTTCATAACATCTACAGCACAAACAATAGCCGCACTTTTTGCTCCGTACACTCGTTTTACATTTGTAAAACCTGCGTTGCCTGAGCCTGATTCTCTGATGTCGGAATTATTAAGAAGCTGTGTTACCAGTATTCCGCCATTCAAGCTGCCCAACAGATAGGCAATTACAGCACATACTAAAAATATCAACCACTCGTACATAACAACAACCTCTTATTCAACTGCAAAAATAAAGCTGTATATATCTTGTCCGCCGTCAACCTCGAAGAACTCCATCAAAGGATAATTCTTTGAAGCATACTCATGAACAGCCTGAAGGTCCTCGGCTGTTGCATCCTTACCGGCAATAGCAATAATAACCTCTTTACCCGATTTATCAATAGAGTCAAGAAGTGCGGTTGCAGCACTTACCTTGTCTTTTTCTACAGAAAGAATTGTCTTTGCGCTAAAGCCCAGCCAATCGTCTTTCTTGATTTCAAAACCATCCTGGTTTGTATCTCTTACTGCATAAGTTACAAGACCTGTTGTAACACCATCTATTGCCATCTTAAGCTCGTCAACGATTACATCCTTATCGCCACTTGATAAATCAAGCATTGTAAGAGCAGCATAGCCCTCAGCAATTGTTGTGCTTTCAACCACGATAACCTCAGAGTCTTTATAAAGCTCACCAGCCTGCTTTGCAGCCATCACGATGTTTGAATTGTTGGGAAGAACGAAAATTGTATCAGCGTTAACAGCGTCAAAAGCCTTGATAAAGTCCTCAGAGGAGGGATTCATGGTTTGCTGACCGTCTACAATAGCATCTGCACCTAAAGATGTAAACATCTCTTTAAGTCCGTCACCGCCGGCAACTGCCACAACACCAAATTCTTTACGCTCGTTACTGATAACTTCTTTTCGCTCAAATCTGTTTTCAATAGTTGTCTCGCTGTGCTGGATTGACATGTTCTCAATCTTAACTGTAATAAACTCACCAAATGTAAGGCAATATGCAATTACCTTATCAGGAGTAAATGTATGCACATGAAGCTTTACCTTAGAGCCTGTTTTAAAAGCAACGATGGAATCACCGCCGATTGACTCGAGATACTCAATAAGAGGATCTACAGTAAAGGCATCAATGTCAGTTTTCTCACTTCTGAGCTGAACAAGAGCCTCCGTGCAATAACCAAACTCCATTTCGCTGTTTTCATCAAAGTGACCTGTAATAACTTCAGCAGATACAGAAGTCATCATCTTGTCAGAGGTAATCTCCTCGCCCTTCAAAGCCTTGTACATGCCTTCAATAATAAAGGAGAAACCTGCACCACCGCTATCGATAACGCCTGCTTCTTTCAAAACAGGGAGAAGCTCGGGAGTACGGTCAAGAGAAAGGTACATCTCTTTGATATATATTTTGAAGAACTCCTCAAGAGTGCTTTTGTCTGTAATTTTAGAGGCAGCAACATCAGTTGCCTCTCTCATAACTGTAAGGATTGTACCCTCGGTAGGTGTAATAACAGAAGAATAAGCCTGCTTTACGCCTGCTCTGAAAGCCTCAGCAACCGCCTTGACATCAGCAGTCTCAACATTCTTCATACCAAGGTTGATACCCTCAAAGAACTGAGAAAGAATAACACCTGAGTTACCTCTTGCAGAAAGAAGCATACCCTCGGCAACCTTAGAGCAAACCTCAGACACAGGCTGGCTGCTGTCAGTTGCAGCTACAGATGCACCACCCTCAATGGTACGGCACATATTGTCGCCTGTATCGCCATCGGGAATGGGAAATACGTTAAGATCATTAACAGTCTGTGCGTTATTTCTTAAGTTTGCGGCACCATTCTGCACCATCTGTGCAAACATCTCGCCTGTCAGGTTTTGAGTACCCATATATATCCTCCTGGTTAACCTTTAAATCAATGAATTATAATTAGCCTTCGAGCTCAACCTTTTTGCCCCAGCCATATACAACTACAGCACCGGGACCAACAGAAGCACCAATAACGGGACCGATGTAACCTACTGTAACCTCTGCATCCTTTATTACTTCTTTAACCTTGTTTGCAAGGTAGTCTACTTCTTCCTGAGGACAATCAGCGTGGCCTACAAATACTCTGCGGTCTTCCTCGCCCTGCATTGCATCATTAAGAAGATTTACAATCTCGTCCATAGAAGCAAGTCTGCCCTTAACCTTCTTAATAGCAGTGTTCTGACCCTTTGCGTCAGAAATAATAACAGGCTTAACACCGAAAAGGTTACCAAAGAATGCAGAAGAAGCCTTAACTCTGCCTGCACGCTTTAAGTAATCAAGTGTGTTAACTGTACAGAACTGATTCATTCTGAGCTTGTTCTCTTCGATATATGCAACAACCTCATCAAAGCTCTTGCCATCCTCAGCAAGCTCTGCTGCCTTTACAGCAATCATACCCTCGCCAATGCAAGCCATAAGGGGGTCGATGCAAGCAATCTTTGCCTCGGGATTTTTAGCCATAATATCCTTTGCAACAATCTTACCTGTGTTTACAGAACCGGAGAGTGCACCGGAGCAGGAAATATAAATAACATCGAAGCCTTCATCAGTAAGCTTTGTGAATTTCTCTGTAAACTCTGCTGCAGGAACCTGAGTTGTGGTGATACGCTCACCGTTTCTCATAAGGTCATAAAGCTCTTTTGCTGAGAAATACTCCCAATCAAGAGAAGCAGGTGTCTCCTTCTCATTATGCACGGTATTCATCTTAACATACTCGATGCCGTGCTTATCGCGTAACTCTTTGCAAAGATCTGAACATGAATCTGTAACAATTTTAATAGGTCTCATAATTAAAAACTCCTTTAAACAGAAATTAAAATACTTTTTTACAATACTATTTTAACAAATTGTGAACACCAGTCAATATTTTGTAACAAGTTTTGGTTTATAGACCAAAAAAGCCGTCATCTTTCGATATTATTTTCTTCATATTCCACATATATTGGCTATCATTTGTTAACAATCAACAAAACAGACGCACTTTCTATATTAACATCTACCAATTAACCTTATGTTATCAACGAAATATAAATTATTTCTAAAGTATTAACGAGCTTATGTGACGGTTGTGTGAAAATCCCACCACAATTTGTAACAAATGGGATATAATTACGATAATTTAGGTCTTTTGACCAAAAAGGCTGACAAAACAACTCAATAAACTACTTATATATAGAAAAAGTCTCAAACTTCTTGCCCAAATCTGTATTTTGGTATATAATGTGCATATTAGACTGGTTATGTATGCGCTCTTGCAAAATGCAGAGGGCACTTTGAATTTAAAAGGAGAAATGTTATGCAAGACGTTGTAAGTTTTCTTAATTACTTAGTGTGCATTTTATTCGTGATATGTTATTCATATCAGTTTTTCTATATAGTAGTATCTCTTTTCAAAAAGCCCTACAGATTCAAAAAAGCCGAAAAAGACCATCGATTCGCCGTTATGATTTGCGGCAGAAACGAAGAATCCGTCATCGGCAACCTTATCGAAAGCATCAAAAATCAGCATTATCCCCAAGAGCTTATAGATGTCTATGTATGTGCAGATAACTGCACCGACCAGACTGCTGCTGTAGCACAGAAGGCAGGCGCTATCGTTTTCGAAAGATTCAACAAAGAAAAGGTAGGTAAAGGCTACGCACTTAACTTCCTTTTCAAGCGAATTTTTGAGACCAGCGGTCAGGACTACTATGACGGTTATTTCATCTTTGACGCTGACAACCTGATGGACAAGCGATATATCAAAGAAATGAACAAAGCCTTTAGCGCAGGTTTCAAGGTAGTAACCAGCTACAGAAATTCTAAAAATTACGAAACAAACTGGATTTCCGCAGGTTATGCACTGTGGTTTTTGCGTGAGGCAAGATACCTCTCCAATGCAAGACTTCAGCTCGGCTCCAGCTGTGCGGTTTCCGGCACAGGTTTTCTTATCAGCAAAGACATCATCAAAGAGAACAACGGCTGGCACTATTATCTTCTTACAGAGGACATTGAGTTTTCTATTGACACAATTATCAAAGGCTACAAAATCGGCTACTGTCCCACTGCTCACTTTTATGATGAGCAGCCCGAAAAATTCTCAGTATCCTGGAATCAGCGAATCCGCTGGGTTAAAGGATATATGCAGGTTTTCAAGTATTACGGCAAAAGAATCATAAAGGGTATTTTCGGCACAAACGGTTTCTCCTGCTATGATATGGCAATGAACCTTATGCCTGCTTATGTGCTTTCCATGACCAGCACATTCATCAACATAGCTTCATTCATTATCTCTGTAATTGCAGCAAGAGGCGATATCTTAGGCATTGTAATTTCTTTGGCTCAGCTTATCGGTACATGCTACTTCATGCTTTATCTCGTAGGTTTAATCACCACGATAACAGAGTGGAAAAACATCAAATGCAGCGGCTTTAAAAAGATTTTATACAGCTTCACCTTCCCTCTTTTCATTTTCACATTCATCCCCGTAACCATCTGGGCTATGACCTTCGGCAAATCCGACTGGAAGCCAATCAAGCACGGTGTTAACAAATCCATTGATGATATGGACAAAAAGAGCAAGAAGAAAAAGAAATAATAAGCATTAAAGCAGACTCAGTTTCGAGTCTGCTTTTTTAGCATAAAAAACGGGTGTCTCAAAAGAGACACCCTATATTTTTACATTGTAAACATAAGTCTGCCGTAAGATGGATAAGGCCAGTAATCGTAAGAAGTAAGCTGCTCCATTTCGTCAGCCACGGCTCTGAGTTTTTCCATAGCAACAAGCACCTTGTTGCAATAATGATAAGCTTCTGTCAAAGCATCTGTCTTTTTGCCTTCGATTTCTTTTACACAAAATTCAAGCTCATCTGTGAAATCGGCAAAGCTGTCAAGCAAAGCAGAAAGTCTTTCGATAACCTTCATCTCTGCCTTTGCAGGAATACCGGCGTTGATCTGACGTTTTCTCAGCACATTACGGCTGATGTCACCGATAAAGTGGCTTACAGCAGGGAAAATATCCTTCTTAGCCATATCAACCATTGTAAGGGCTTCGATGTGAATAATCTTGGAATAATTCTCAAGCTGAATATCACGTCTTGCCTGAACCTCAAGCTCTGTGAAAATCTTATTACGCTCGAAAAGCTCAACATTCTTCTTGTCACCGTAATGTGCCATTGCATCGGGCATAGACTTAAGGTTCATAAGACCTCTGCGCTCTGCCTCAGCAATCCACTCCTCAGCATAATTGTTACCGTTAAAGATAATATCCTTATGGTTACGGTAAACATCGCTGATGATATCGTTGATAGCCTTTTCTTTGTCCTCGGAGTTTTCGATGATCTCAGAAAACTCTGCAAGCTGATCAGCAACGATAGTGTTGATCATAATATTGGGACAAGCAATATTGAGAGAAGAACCAAGACTTCTGAATTCAAATTTATTACCTGTAAAAGCAAAAGGAGAGGTACGGTTGCGGTCTGTGGTATCCTTTTTAAAATCAGGCAGAACATCTACGCCCATACCCATTCTTACTCTGTGAGCGTTAACATATTCTTCACCGCTTTCAATCGCATGAAGAACCCCCTCAAGGTCCTCACCGATAAATACGGAGATTATTGCGGGAGGAGCTTCGTGTCCGCCAAGACGGTGGTCGTTACTTGCAGTAGCTACAGAAATTCTCAGCAAATCCTGATAAAGATGAACACCTTTAAGTGCGGCACAAAGGAAAAGCAGAAACTGCTTGTTCTCATAAGGCTTTTTGCCGGGTTTGAGAAGATTTTCGCCTGTATTGGTGGTAAGTGACCAGTTGTTGTGCTTACCTGAGCCGCTTACACCCTCAAAGGGCTTTTCGTGAAGTAAACAAACAAAGCCATGGCGCTGAGCTACATTTTTCATAACCTCCATTGTAAGCTGGTTATGGTCTGTAGCCAGGTTTGTAGTAGTAAATACGGGAGCAAGCTCGTGCTGGCAGGGAGCCACCTCGTTATGCTCGGTTTTTGCATAAATACCAAGCTTCCAGAGCTCTAAATCAAGCTCTTTCATAAACTCGGCAACTCTGGGTTTAATAGCACCGAAATAGTGGTCGCCCAGCTCCTGACCTTTTGGAGGACGTGCACCGAAAAGTGTGCGGCCTGTGTACATCAGGTCTCGACGCTCTAAATACATTTCTTTGTCAATAAGGAAGTATTCCTGCTCTGCACCTACAGTTGTAGAAACATGGCTTACATCCTCTCTGCCGAGAGCCTTGAGAAGTCTCAGGGCCTCTGTGCTGATTCTCTCAATAGAACGCAAAAGAGGGGTTTTCTTGTCAAGAACCTCGCCTGTGTACGAGCAGAAAACTGTTGGGATATAAAGGGTTTTTCCCATAATAAAAGCATAAGAAGTGGGGTCCCACGCTGTGTAACCGCGGGCTTCAAAAGTTGCACGGATACCTCCATTTGGGAAAGACGATGCATCGCTTTCACCTTTTATCAGTTCGGAGCCCGAAAGCTCCATAATAACCTTGCCTTCACCATCAATCGTCATAAACGAGTCGTGCTTTTCGGCGGTGATACCTGTCATAGGCTGAAACCAGTGAGTATAGTGGGTACATCCCTTCTCTATTGCCCATTCCTTCATACCGCTTGCAACACCATTAGCAACCGAGCGGTCCAAAGGTTCGCCATTCTGAATTGTACGCTCCAGAGATTTAAAAACATCCTCGGGCAGGTACTTCTGCATAGCATCATTATTAAACACCATACAACCAAAAATCTCAGGTATTCTTTCCATAACACGGCCTCCAAAAAATATAAAAATCCACACTTAAATATACCATTTATACGGCATTTGTCAATGATAAAAAAAGCATTTGTCAAACTTTTGTCAATCTTATAAACTTAAAACAATAAATGATATATTAATATGTGAAAAGTAGCAGTAATATTATAATATCACTGCTACCTCTTTATCAATACTTATACTGTCGGGTGTAACCACACAGTCCATGCCAAGTACCTTTACACCCTTATTATATGCATCAAGCAAAGCCTCGGCAAAATCGGGATGCATCTCTTTGTGAGGGCTGAAAGAGTGAACTTCTTTCATCTGAATCACAAACAGTATATATGCCTCATAACCTGCTTCTTTAGCTTTTACAAGCTCCTTGATGTGTTTGACTCCACGCTCAGTTGGAGCATCGGGAAAAAGCGCGTAGCCGTCAAACTCAAGGGTAACTCCCTTAACTTCCACAAAGGCCTTGAGCTCATCGTCCTCTACATACAAATCAAATCTTGAATCCCCAAAGGTTACCTCTCGCCTGATTTTTGCATTTTCCGAGAAAAGCGGGTTCTCACCTTTCAGCCAGTTGTAAGCTATTACATTGGGCACCTGAGAATCCATATTCACAAGCAAATTATTCTTATTCTCCCGTATTTTTTCCACAGCAATCAGGTCATAGGCGGTTTTGCGGTTGGGATTTGATGATTTTTCCAGATATACTGTCACATCACTCTGTAGCAGCTCACGACATCTGCCTGTGTTTTTTACATGGACAGTTTCCTCTTTGCCGTCAATTTCTACTTTGGCAATAAAGCGGTTTGGTCGGCTTTTAAAAATCCCCTTGACTACATTTTCGTATTTCATAAAATCTCGTATTCGCCGTCTGCTTTAAGACAGATAGAAGATGAGAAAAAGCTCTCCAGAAGCCTTACCATATATTCTGTATCCTTGCTGCCTGCAGTCTCAAAGCTTGAGTGCATTGCAAACTGTGCCAGACCAATGTCTGCGCTGAGCATAGAAAGCTGAGTGTTTGCAATATTTCCCAAAGTTGAGCCGCCACGGATATCTGCACGATTTGTATAAGCCTGAGAAGGCACCGAGGATTTTTCGCAGATTCTCTTGAGGATTGCCGCCGACATACCGTCTGTGCAATAGGACTGGTTTGCGTTGTACTTGATAACCACACCATCATTAAGAATGCACTGATGATTACTGTCGGTCATCTCGCTATGATTCGGATGTACACCGTGGGCATTATCGCAGGAAAGCATCATACTGTTTGCAACCTTGTCAGCAAAATGAGCCTCGTCAAGCCCCAACGCAAAGCTCAGCTTTTTAAGCACAAAGCTCATAAAGGTAGAGTCTGCACCTTGCTTTGTGGAGCTGCCTACTTCTTCGTTGTCAAAAATCGCAATCACAGGCATGCTTTCGGATGTCTCAGCATTTTCAAATGCTTTAAGAGATGCAAAAACGCACTGCAAATCATCAAGTCTGGGAGAGGACACAAAATCTCCCCATTCATATCCCTTTTCGCAATTATAAAGGTACAAGTCAGTTGACAAAATATCCTCTTTATTAACGTCAAGCTCATCTGCTACCCTGCTGAGAAAGTCCATGCTGTCTTCTTTTGCAGTATTCAAAACAGGAAGCAAATCCACAGCCGCGTTAAGGCTTACTCCCTCGTTGGCTTTGCGGTTAAGATGTATTGCAACATTGGGGATAAGTGCCATGGGATTTTTAAAATCCACAAGCTTTGTGCTGACTCCTTGTCCGTTTTTAAGAAGCACTCTGCCTGCAACGGAAAGAGGACGGTCAAGCCAGGTTGAGTCTATCATACCGCCGTATTTCTCAACGCTTAAGCGAGCGTAGAATTTATCTTTGACATCGGGATTTTCTTTAATCTTAAAAGCTGGGCTGTCCGAGTGAGATGCAGCTATCATAAAACCGCTGAAATCACTCTCAGGCACCTTAAAGGCAATGAGAGATGAGTTGTTTCTGCTTACAAAATAGCATTTGCCCTTTTCGATATCCCAGGTCTTACCCTCGCAAAGCTCATAAAAGCCGTTTTCTTTGAGCTCGGATTTTACATTCTCCACCGCATGATAAGCCGTGGGCGAAATCTCTATAAATTTAAGTAATTTTTCGTTCATAACATCACCTTAAAATCAGTATATGATTACTATATCACAAAAAGCTGTATTTTTCAACGAAACGCCATAAACTTAATGACAGATAATATAAGAAATAATGTCACCCTAAAATATGGATATGATTACTGCGTCATAAAATCTGTATTTTTAGCAAACTTCGCTTTGCTATTGCAATTTAAAGTATGACTTGATAAAATAATCAAAGAGGTGACTTTATGACCATATTTTCTAAACACAAAACCGACTACGAAACAAAGCTCAGCAAAAATGAAGTTGTTGAAAGGCTTAAGAACAATGATTTTTATGTACCTTCTTTTAAATATCAGCTTCAGGAAGAAGACGATTCATACACTCTCTATCCCCTGTGTGAAAGCAAGTGGGTCAAAAACAGTTTTATTCCCGTATTAAGTGTTTCGGTATCAGAAAACAATAACGAAACCACTAAAGTCAGCACCAAATACGAGCCACTAAAATCTTCTGTTGTTGTTTTTATCGCAATTTTAGGCTTTGCTTTATTCATGCAGGTTGTAACTGCTGTTGTTGGAGCTGTAACAGGCGGACTTGGGCTTGTGCACTTTGTCCCTGCCGCTCTGATGTGCTTTGGATATCTTTTGTTTATGGCGGCTTTTTCCTTGCAGGTAAATCACATCCGTATTCAGCTTGAGGAAACTATCGAAGCTGAAATCCACGAAATAACCGAAGAAGAAATGTCAAAACTTCAGAAATGGTACGAAAAGAAAAGATAGTATATAAAGAACGCAACGAGAGGCTTAACACCTCTCGTTTTTATTTTTGAATATATTGATACAAATATAACTCGCCGTTAATGGCGGTTTTCTCAACACATAACCTTTCCAACGGGTGGCTAATCCGCAAATTGCCACCGTAGATAACAGTTTAACATAGATTTTACAAAAATCTGCTTTTAGATTTTACGAAATGTTAATAAAGTAATAAATGCACGAAAAAAACAAATAATAATATTTAGGATGTGTATTTATGGAAACTCCAACTTTTGATTTCTTTAATAATGTCCTACCGCTTATTGGCGGACTTTGTCTGTTCTTATTCGGTATGAACATTATGGGTGACGGCCTCGAAAAATCCGCAGGCTCCAGCCTTAAGTCACTTCTCACAAAACTCACAAGCGGTAAAGTTGCAGGCTTTCTTACAGGTCTGGGCGTAACAAGTGTTATCCAGTCCTCCTCTGCAACCACAGTTATGGTTGTAGGCTTTGTAAACTCAGGCATTATGACCTTAAAGCAGGCAATCAACGTAATTATGGGTGCCAACGTTGGTACAACCGTTACTGCCTGGATTCTGTCCCTTGCAGGTGTTGAGGGCAATGTATGGTATATGCAGATATTAAAACCTACTTCCTTTACACCAATTCTTGCTCTTATCGGTATTGGTCTTACAATGCTCTCCAAAAAGAACAAGCACAAGGATATCGGCTCTATCCTCTTAGGCTTTGCAACACTTATGTTCGGTATGGACGCAATGTCCGGTGCAGTTGAAGTTCTTAAGGAAATCCCCGAATTCCAGAACTTTATGATTATGTTCCAGAATCCTGTTCTCGGTGTGCTTGCCGGTGCGGTGCTTACAGGTATTATCCAGTCATCTTCTGCATCTGTTGGTATCTTACAGGCACTTTCTTCCACCGGTGCAGTTACAATCGGTGCTTCAATCCCCATTATTATGGGTCAGAACATCGGTACTTGTGTAACTGCTCTTATCTCCTCAGTTGGTACAAACAGAAACGCAAGACGTGCTTCTATCGTACATCTGGCATTTAATGTAATTGGTACAACCATCCTTCTAGCTGTGTACTGTGTAGTTACCGCAATAGTAAATATCGAGGTACTCTCAGGCGATGCCAATGAGCTTTCTATTGCTATCTGCCACTCTGCATTCAACATCATCTGTACTGCTATTATGCTCCCCATGTCAGGCTTACTCGAAAAGATTTCTTATGCTATCGTTCGTGAGCCCAAAGGCAGCAACAACAAAGAAAAGAAGGTTGAGCTTGATGAGCGTCTCATGGAGACTCCTGCAATCGCTATCAACCAATGCCATGTTGTAGCTTCGCAGATGGCTGATGTTTCAATGAACGCTCTTAAGTCATCATTAACTTTGCTTGATAAATTTGACGACGAAATTGCCGAGCAAGTTAAAACAGACGAAACTGCTGCGGACCACTACGAAGATGTCATCGGCTCTTATCTTGTAAAGCTTTCGACTTATCCTATGAGCGATGCTGACTCTCACGAGGCAAACAAGCTCCTATTTGTTATTGGCGATTTAGAGAGAATCTCTGATCATGCAGTTAACATTCTCCGCTCTGCCGATGAAATCAAGACCAAAGATATCAAGCTTACAGAGCCTGCAAAGAATGAAATCAAGGCAATCACAGGTGCAGTAAGCGAAATTCTTGACCTCACGTTAGACGCTTTTGTAAACACAAATCTTGATGCTGCTACAAGCATTGAGCCTCTTGAAGAGGTTATTGATACACTTAAGGTTCAGCTCAGAGCAAACCATATTCTCAGAATGCAGAAGGGCGAATGCTCTATTGAAGCAGGCTTTGTATGGGCAGACATTATCACTAACTTAGAGAGAGTAAGCGACCATTGCTCAAATATCGCAGGTTGTATTATCGAAATGAGCCACGACAGAATGGATATTCACGAATACTACAACCGCACAAAACACGGCAATCCCCAGTTTGAATCCAAACACAAAGAATACGCCGCTAAATACGCTATATAAAATACCAAACTGCTCCCGAATAGTCGGGAGCAGTTTTTCTATCTCTTACTCATTTGAACTTTTACACTATAAAATATTAGAATTAAAATTTCTATTTTGGTTTTGGCAAACGCACATTCAACTCCCGTCCAAACAAAAAAACATCCTATCGATATAACCCCCGTAGCAGCAAATGCACCAAATATCTCATATCCATTTGCGGAAGCATTTATGTATAGCAAAAGCACAATCGTACCAGTTATCATAAATATAAAGCTTACAATATCAAGTACGAACGAAGCTATATTTAAACCTCTGCATCCCGGAGAAACCAAAGATATTTCTGACCTTTTAATATATATTAAAGAATTAAATACAATTGCTAAAACACCGAACACTAAAAAACATGCCGACACCCAAAGTATTATATTCACATATACATACAAAGAAAACTCTAAATTTAAGTTTTGATAAGCAAGAACCATAAATATAAATCCTGCTATCAAGCTCATTACACCTGTCATATAGCCAGTTTTTGTTTTCAATGACATCCCCTCACATCTGTACAACGTTTGTTGTATTTTCAGTAAAAGTATACATCATTCGTTGTATTATGTCAATAATAAAGTATATTATTGACGAGGTGCCGATATGCCCTATTACCGCAGACTCAGAGACCTTCGCGAAGACCACGACCTCACTCAGACTCAGCTTGTGGAAAAGCTTGGGATGCACAAAACCACCTATACAAACTACGAACAAGGCAAACGCGACCTGCCCCTTGAAATTGCCATCAAAATTGCTGACTTTTATAATGTCAGCCTCGATTACCTTGCCGACAGAACAAACAAGTAAAATGAGCAAATTATATCCGCTGATTATAAATATCAGCGGATTACTGTTCCATTGGCATTGAAAAGTATAGGTAAATATGATAAAATACTTCTAGAATTAATTGGGGTTGATTTTATGAGCAAACTGATTAGCGTAATTATGGGCATCTATAACTGCGAAGAATATCTCGAAGATGCACTTAACTGCATAGTTAACCAAACCTATACAAACTGGGAAGTCATTATGTGTGACGATGGTTCTAACGATAATACCGTTTCAATAGCACAAAAATTTGTAGACAATTTTCCTGGAAAATTCCGGTTGCTAAAAAACGAACAGAACATGGGGCTTAATTATACTCTTAACAAGTGCTTATTTGAAGCAAAAGGTGAATATATTGCTCGCATGGACGGAGACGATTTATGCTCACCTGAGCGTTTTCAAAAAGAAGTAGAGATTTTAGATAATAATAAGGAATTTGCTATCGTAAGCTCAAACATGAAATTCTTTGATGAAAATGGTGTATGGGGAGAAACTCATGCAAATCCAACCCCCACAAAATATAGTTTCATTAAATCTACCCCATTTATTCATGCTCCATGTATGGTTAGAAAAGACGCATACTTGGCCGTTGATGGTTACACTGTTGATAAAAAACTTTTGCGTGTTGAAGATTATCATCTATGGACTAAAATGTACGCAAAAGGTTACAAAGGTTATAATATACAAGAGTGTTTGTATCAAATGAGAGACGACAGAAACGCACAAGGTAGAAGAAGCTTTAAATCACGGCTTAATGAAACTCACGCACACAACATCGCAACCAAAATGCTAAAGTTACCATTATATACTTACATCACCAACCTCACCCCTATTGCAAAAGGACTAATACCCGGATTTGTGTATAAAGCTATTCACCGCAGTACATATAAATAACCAATATATCTGCAACAATTACGCCCTATGACAAAAAACATTTGTCATAGGGCGCTTTATATTAGTATTTTCTCCAGACCATTTTGTTTACTACGCCGGTGTAGCTCTGGATAAGCTTAACAACCTTGGTAGAAACATTTTCCTCAACATAATCCGGAACAGGAATACCGAAATCGGCGTTTTTGTTCATTTCTACTGCAGTATCAACCGCCTGCAAAAGGCTCTGTTCGTCAATGCCTGCAAGCACAAAGCAAGCCTTATCCAGGGCCTCGGGACGCTCCGTTGATGTACGGATACAAACCGCCGGGAAAGAATTGCCCTTTGATGTAAAGAAGGAGCTTTCCTCAGGCAAGGTACCGCTATCGGAAATTACCGCAAACGCATTCATCTGCAAGCAGTTATAGTCATGAAAACCCAACGGCTCATGGCTGATTACCTTTTCATTAAGCTTAAAGCCGGTTTTCTCCAGCTTCTTTTTGCTTCTGGGATGGCAGGAATAAAGAATAGGCATATCATACTTCTCTGCGATTTTATTGATTGCAGTAAAAAGAGAATTAAAGTTTTTATCCGTATCAATATTCTCCTCTCTGTGAGCAGAAAGAAGAATGTACTTGCCTTTTTCAAGGTTAAGCTTTGAGAGAATATCACTGCTGAGTATATCCTCAAAGTTTTCGCTGAGCACCTCTGCCATAGGTGAGCCTGTTACATATACTCTTTCTTTAGGCAAACCGCACTCATGGAGGTATTTTCTTGCATGCTCCGAATACGCAAGGTTAACATCGGAAATAATGTCGACAATTCTTCTGTTGGTCTCCTCAGGAAGACACTCGTCCTTGCAACGGTTACCTGCTTCCATGTGGAAGATAGGGATATGAAGTCGTTTAGCAGAAATTGCAGAAAGGCAGGAGTTTGTATCGCCTAAAATCAGCAAAGCATCGGGCTCGATATCTGCCATAAGCTTATAAGAAGCTGAGATAATATTACCTACAGTCTCGCCTAAATCCTCGCCAACCGCATCCATATAAACCTCAGGAGCATCAAGCTTTAAATCCTTGAAGAAAACACCGTTGAGGTTATAGTCATAATTCTGACCTGTATGTGCAAGAATGCAATCGAAATAACGTCTGCACTTCTTAATTACTGCAGAAAGCCTTATTATCTCAGGACGAGTACCAACAATAATCAGCAGCTTGAGCTTGCCGTTATTCTTAAATTTTACATTGGAAAAATCTCTGTTCATAACAAAAACCTCTTTTATACAGGCTCAAAAAATGTATCGGGGTGATTGGGGTCAAAGCTTTCATTAGCCCACATAACAGTTACTAAATTTTCTGTTTCACTAAGATTAATAATGTTGTGAGTGTAACCGGGAAGCATGTGCACTGCCTCAATTTTATCACCGCTTACATAAAAATCCAGCACCTCATCACTACCAATTTTACGCATCTGAATTAAGCCTTTGCCTGAAACAACTATAAAAAATTCCCACTTGCTGTGATGCCAATGCTGGCCTTTTGTAATACCGGGTTTTGAAATATTTACAGAAAACTGACCACACTTCTCAGTCTTCAAAAGTTCGGTAAAGCTTCCTCTATCGTCAACATTCATCTTAAGCGGAAAGCTGACTTTTTCTTTTGGCAAATAAGAAAGATATGTAGAATACAGTTTCTTTGAGAAAGAGTTATCGGGTATCTCGGGCATCATAAGTGAAACGGGCTGAGCTTTGAAAGACTCAAGCAAATCCACAATCTCACCTAAGGTAACCTTATGGGTAACAGGCACTGCACAGAATTTTCCGCTCTCATCAAGCACTGTGTCAACACCATCAAACTCACAGTGATGCTCTTTGCCCTCCAAAGCATCAAGCATCTCAGTTACTATGTCATCAACATACACAAGCTCAAGCAGTGTGCTTCTGTCATTAACCTGAATAGGCAAATCATTTGCAATATTGTTGCAGAAAGTTGCCACTGCACTGTTGTAGTTAGGTCTGCACCACTTGCCGAAAACATTTGGAAAACGATAAACAAGCACTTTGGCACCAACTTCAGTGCCATAAGCAAAAAACAAGTCCTCTCCTGCTTTTTTGCTTTTGCCGTAATCAGAGCCTGCATATCTGCCCAAGAGAGTAGCTTGAATTGAGCTTGAAAGCATTACAGGACAACTGTTGTTGTATTTTTTCAAAGTATTGAGCAATGTAGACGCAAAGCCAAAATTGCCTTCATAAAACTCCTCGTTGTTTACGGGTCTGTTTACGCCTGCAAGATTAAAAACAAAATCCGCTTTCTCACAAGCACGCTCCAGCTCATCTGCCGGAGAATCTATGTCATAAAGATAAATCTCATCAATTTGAATCTCGGGACGAGTTCTGTCTTTGCCATCTTTGATATTTTTCAGCGCCTCGGCTAAGTTTTTGCCCACAAAACCTTTGGCACCGGTAACCAGTATATTCATACCTCTCAACCTTTCATTGCCTCAAGTTCTTCGCGGATATAGCTTAAAGAAAGAAGCTTTTCTATAACGCCTTCTACATCAAGAAGCTCTGTGTTATTGGAGTTAAATTCAGAAAGGTGAACTCTTTCCTTGTTACCCGAGGTAAAGAATTTATCATAGTTAAGGTCACGCTTATCGCAAGGAACGCGGTAGAAATCGCCCATATCCTCAGCATTTACGCACTCCTCATTTGTAAGAAGAGTTTCGTACATTTTTTCACCATGACGGATACCGATGTTCTTTATTTCGGTTTCGGGGCCGAAAAGCTCAGCCACAGCCTTGGCAAGCACTTCGATTGTGCAGGCAGGAGCCTTCTGAACCAAAATGTCACCTGACTGACCATTTTCAAACGCAAAAAGAACAAGGTCAACTGCCTCTTCAAGAGACATAATAAATCTTGTCATATTGGGCTCTGTAATGGTAATGGGTTTACCTGCTTTAATCTGCTCAATCCACAGAGGAATAACCGAACCGCGGGAACACATAACATTACCGTAGCGTGTGCAGCAGATAGTAGTTTTTTCGGGTGCAACCGTTCTGGACTTGGCCACAACTACCTTTTCCATCATAGCTTTGGATGTACCCATAGCATTTACAGGATAAGCTGCCTTGTCTGTAGAAAGACAGATAACCTTGCTGACACCGCACTCTATAGCCGCAGTGAGCACATTATCGGTACCGATTACATTGGTTTTTACAGCTTCTATTGGGAAGAACTCGCAAGAAGGAACCTGCTTGAGTGCTGCAGCATGGAAGATGTAATCAACGCCATACATCGCATTCTTGACAGAAGCCAGATCTCTTACGTCACCGATAAAAAACTTAATCTTCTCAGCAATCTCAGGCATCTTAGCCTGAAATTCATGACGCATATCGTCCTGCTTCTTCTCATCTCTGGAAAACACACGGATTTCTTTAATATCGGTATCCAGAAAGCGATTCAACACCGCATTACCAAATGAACCCGTTCCACCCGTAATAAGTAAAATTTTATCTTTAAATACAGACATAACTGTCCTCCCGTTTTTCGTCTTTATGCTTTAATAAACTTATGCAACACTCTTTTGATTTTTCTAAGAATTCTCTTAACAGGTCGATTATTCTTCTTTAGCTTCGCTATTTCTTCAGCAGTTGGAAGTGTCAGCCTCTCTACCAAAGCGTCAAAGGACTCCGAGGCCAGGCCACTGAAAAATTCCGCTCTATTTCTATGGGGTTTAGCCGCAACATAATATGCCGGATTATGGGCAAGTGCTTGTTCATGATCAACCATTAGAGTATTAAGATTATTTTTTACGCAATCAAAAATAATTTTTCCTTTTTCTGTTTGCAATAGCACTAAAGATGTTCCTCTGTCATTGACAAACTCCGGACAAACATCACTACAACCCCAAAAATCACCTATAGTTATATCGCTTCCTCTGTTTTGTCCTTTAAATTTACAAGAATAACAAGACGGACGTGTACTCAATCCCGTAAGAAATGCTTTCATATATGCATTTTCATCCAATTTTCGTACATATTCACCTGAAGATGATTTTATACTCATGCAATACTGTTGCCAATTGTCCCGTTTATCTCTAAAATTTACTTGTTGTATTTCAGCACCTATAACACTCTCGGCATTTTTCAAGTAATATTGCCATACTAACGAAGACGGAACACTATGGCAAATAATATCAACGCAAATCAGATTATCATAAGGTTTCTTCAAGAAGCTTCTTAACCCAGCAATTTGGCAAGGTGTTCCTGAAAACAATACTTTCAAACCCGATTTTAAATCACTTTTAACCTGCAATAGTGCATCACCCAAGAAACTCTGCAGATACTTAGAACCCTTAAGCAACGCTATGTCGCCGATACTGTCAACTCTTATATGTGAAACATTGAAATCATCAGTAAATGCCGCCCCATAAACAACTCCGCCATTTGAAATAACATACTCCGACAAAGCTGTAAAAATACCGCCGGATGAACTATTTTCAATAACAGAACGATTATTATTGTAAGCCGCAACAGCAACAGGGGAATTAAAAGCATCTGCAAAATCATCCCGTAAAACAGGACAAACAGACTTGCAGGCTCCACAGTCAATGCAATTTGTGCTGTCTATCGTCGGATAAAAAAAACCTTCCTCATTTTGCAACATATTTATACATTTCTGAGGACACACATTAAAACAAGCACTACATCCTGTACATTTCAGTTCATCAATCAACACTTTCATACAATCACCAAAATAATAGTATCAATCTGATGCTTTTTTTCTTTTCAGTTTGCTTACAACTTTCAAAACAGGTTTTCTGAAAATATCTTTTTCGTAATTATTCATTGCTAACAAATACATAAGTACAGCATAAATAACTGTAAATGCTACTACACAACCTAAAAATACGAACCAATTATCAATATACAAGAACCTGTTAAGCACCATACATAAACCAGTCATTAGTACAGGAATCACAGACATTTTTAATATATTGCCCCAAAACAAAGGTATATTTATTCCTGTAACTTTATAATAGTAAATGTTCATAATAAAACCTTGTCCTATCATATAAGACACACAAGAACAAAGCGCTGCACCTATAATTCCTAAATATGGCACAACAAGATATGTAGACACCACATTAGCAACAGCAATTACCAAATATACAAGTGATCGAAATCTATGCTTGTTTTGGGCTGTAATTATAGATAATCCCGTGTTCTGTATCAATGGGATACACAAAGGCAACATCGTAAGCAAAGCAACCCAATATGCCTCAGAATAATCAGCTCCTGCCCACAGACGAATAAAAGCCTGTCCAAAAGAAACGTATCCCGATGCAACTAAAGCAACAATAATAAATTGCAGTCTTCCAACACGAACAAACAGCTCTGTAAGTTCATCTTTTGAAGCATCTTTTACAACCATACCAGTTACTTTAGGAGTCAAAACACCAGAAATAGAGGTTGATAAATTAATGACCATATTATTGAATGTAGCACCAACATTATATACTGCTACCGCTACACTGCTGGCTAACATACCCAAAATCACTTTATCCGTAGCCCAGAAAAGCATATCAACAATTGAGGCTATAAATACAAATACCGAAAACCCCAGCATTTCTTTAATTAATCCTTTTGGCAATATGGAAAATTTCGGTTTGATATTAAGTTTTTTGAAACAATAAATGACATTTAGGGGAAGCATTAAAAACTGAATAACAGTTGCTGCAAGCGTCATTCCTACAGAACCATACCCTAAATATAAAGCTACCAAATTTGCAATAGGCGCCGCAACAGTAGCAATCATATCAACACATTTTCTGAAAATATATTTCTCATGTGCTGTTACCATAGAAGAAAAAACGCTCAAAGGAAAAGAAAGTGCAGAATTAAATGTCATTAACATAACCAGCATTTTCATTCTTCCGATCTCGCTACCGGTAAGCCCTTGCTCAAAAATCGCACCTGTGTTAAATGCAATAACCGTGCCACCAGCCAAAACCAACAATGCTAATCCGCAATACAGTAATAAAAAGAAACCAAACGCCTTTTCTTCTGATTTTTTATCACCTTCTGCTCGATACTTAGAAATATATCTGACAATAGTACTACCAAAGCCGAAGCTTAACAATGACAGATATGCAACTGCTGAATGAGCCAAAGAATACAAGCCGTATTCCGCCTGACCCAACATATCCAGCATTACAGGTGTATAAAAGAAAGGAATTATTGTTCCTAATGCTAAATTAATATACGATAACCACACACCTGATCTTAACTGATTCTTAGGCAACTCACTTACCTCCATTAACAAGCTTATCCACTGCTTCTTTTCCTATGTATGCCTTCCTAATATAGTTCGGCATCATCTTTTTCAAATGGCCTTTCATTTCTTGCTCGTGATTCAAAATCCATTTAAATGAATCCACAAGCTGATCTGAATTATCCATTAACTGAACAGGAAGTACATAATTATCCGATGCGCCAAAAATATCTGTAGCAATACCTATTGACTTAACTGAGTAACCTAAAACCAAAGTAGGAACACAAGTTGAATATGCTGCAATAGTAGCATGAGTCCTTGCACCGATAAAGAAACGACAACGCGAAATATATCCCTTTAGCTCCATACAGTTATGGTCTTCAATCATAAAAACTCTTTCAGTACACTTGAACTCATCATAAAGCTTATTCAATACAACTCTGTCATCGTTGCTTTTCCAAACAACATGGGGTATTAACGCAATATTAGAGTCTGTATTTTCAACAATATATTTAATAAGCTTTACAAACGCATCATATACCATAGATGAGTTTTTAGAACTATCCATTACCAAAGGACTCACATTAATACCAATAGTATCTCCAACTTTCCATCCCTTCGGCAAAGGCAATTCTACTTTATCCAAAACAAAAGCAGGATCAGACACCATCACAGTATTTTTGTTCACTTTCTTCAAAGCATTATATGAAATACTCTCTCTTACAGTTATCAAATCATACGAAGCTATATCTTTTGCTATGTTTTTATCTTCCAACAGTTCAGGTTCTACACTGCATCCCCATAAAACTGTTTTTGCTCCCTTCTTATGAAAACCGCAATTCTGAGCCGCCAAATACTCCGTTCCCGGATAGCAATAATTGTCACCACCTATAGAAAAAGCAACATCATTCTTTTTTACAGAATCAAACATCTTTTTCTTTTGATAATAAACGCTTTTATTAATAGATCCTGTCAGCTTAGTTTGAATTCTGGATACAATACCCGGATATGTAAATTTTCCAAAACCAACATTTTCATCTCTAATAACACCAGTAATAGCCTTATCTGCACCATAGAAAATATCTTGTTCAGGGTTAACTGAAAAAAGAGTGATTTCATTTCCCAGCAATTTTGCAGAAGCTCTAACAATAGCTTCACATCCGTGATTTTCGCTTCCTGTATGTGCATAAAAAGTAAACATTATCTCACCTTATTATCGCTTTTTCTATATTTCAATTTATATATACACGTAAATAGCTTTATCAACAGACTCGGTGCACCTATGCAATCTGCAATAGTTTTCGAATCATAATATTTTGCCAAGTCAAAAGTAAATGTATAGTACATCTTAAGTCTTTTAATTAACGAATCTTTCATGAATTTAGATTTTTCTTTTAACCACAGACCATAGCCTTTGGGATTGTTTATAAACACTGAACTACCCGTCTTTGTTAATCCGTCGTTTTGGTATTCATATATACATATCACATCGCTAAAAAACCTCATTTTATATCCATCATTTGCCATACGATTCCATGTGACTGCTTCTGTCATAAATTTTTCGTTTTCAAACACAGGATACAAATACTTGCGATGAATATCTGTGTAAAAAGCAAAAGCCCTTTCGCCATCAATAATACCATATCTATCAAGTGCAGTACAATCTACATACTCACCTTTAAAAATGGTATTAGGAGTTTCACCTGTCGATACTCCCAAGTTTCCAGACACGCCACAATATTTATCATCATGCAACTCATTTTCCCATTGAACTATTTTTTCTAACGCATCATTTGTTAAGTAATCGTCAGAATCTACTGTTAAAAATAGTTTTCCTTCAGCCAATTCCAACCCTTTATTGATGGCAGTATGTTTACCACCATTCTGTTTTTTATAATACCTAATGCTAAACTTTGTATCAATATTAAGCCACTCATCAAAAAGTTGTTCAGTATTGTCGTTAGAGCCATCATCTACAACTACCCACTCAAAATCCGTAAAAGTCTGCTTTTTTAAAGATTCATACAAATTACCGATTATGTATGCTCTATTATATGTAGGTGTAAAAACCGTAATTTTGTATTTATACATCTTTTTGCTCTCCATATTCAAAAACCTATTCGTAACAAATTTCTAATTCTACAACACATAAAAAAATTCTTACAAGCAAAATTAAGCCAAAATCGTTTTTTTCCTGAGAACAATGCCAATTCTTGTTTAGTAAGACTATATTTTTTAACGCATTCTATAATAACCTGTTTTGCCTTCTGCTTCTCTTCGCTTTCCATGAATCTAATCACGGATTGACACGCAAACATACAACAGCCCAATAAATCTGCTTTTGCCGGAATTGATAAATCAGGATAATATTCCTCTATATATTGTTGTCTTAGCGTTTTTGCCTCTAATGCATCCAACCTTTTAAGATTATATCTATCACACATAAAGCTGTCTTTTCTTTGATAATAAAAGTATCCTACATAATCAACAATGGCAATATTATGAGATAATCCGACAACCTGATATGTCCACATATCATCTTCGTGTCGTTTTCCTACTTCAAATAGTATATTGCTAATCAATTCTTTTTTATATATTTTATTAACAATAACTTGCCAGACTATGTCACCGGATATCACATCTTTCATAGCTTCATAGTTATCAATAATTCTGGTATTATAAGAATCATTAGAATCAATACAAGATTCTTCTTTAGAAGCAACCTTAAGATATCTACATGCGACAATATCGCACCCGCTACTATTCAATTTTGAAACAAGGCGTTCATAAAAAAAGTTATCTATCCAATCATCACTATCAACAAATGAAATATATTCTCCGTTTGCATTACTTAACCCGACATTTCGTGCTTCTGATACACCGCCGTTTGTTTTATGAATAACCTTTATTCTATCGTCTTTTTGAGCCCATACATCACACATCTCAGGGCATTTATCAGGAGAACCATCGTCTACAAGTATTATCTCAAGATTTTGATATGTTTGATTAACAATACTGTTGACACATCTGTCCAGATAATCTTCAACTTTATAAACTGGCACAATTACGCTTATTTTCGGCTCTAATATTTTCATTTGCTCACCTTTTTTAGATAGTATTAGTGCAAACACCTTAATTTGATAGAGGTATATCCCAATCCGGTTTTCTGAATTTGTTGTAAATAGAATAAACAACTCGATAAGCTAATGCATTAAATTTCAACAATTTAACAGAAATCACTAAACTCTTGCTTTTGCAATCAACCTGCTCAAAAACAGTTAATATTGTCGATTTTATTTCTTTCGCTTTTTTCTTGTTATAGCTATTACAAAACCGATAATACGCCAAAAGTGAACTTATGTATCTACTACCGGCAGCATTCCATAATTCTGTGCCAGCCATGCGTTCAAACATAATTTTGTTAACAAAACATCTGTCTGCATATGCTTTCTCTTGTTTTTTTATTTCAGTTGTCGATGACTCATTTGAAAGATAGTTATATTTAGGATAATCAGCAAAAACAATCACATTTGAATTCATAAACACTTCAAAACAAAATAGCACATCCTCATTTATCTTTACATCATTTGCAAGTCGAACCTGTCCAACAACATCTTTTTTTATCAGTTTATTGCAAAGGCTACCGCCAAACAAAAATCCACCAATTAAACATCTTAACGCCTCTATGCTATTATGTTTATATATCTTTTTAGTATCATTTACAAGCTTAATGCTATCTGCGTATATATGTTTGTAGCCGCAATGAGTAATATCAGCATCATTTTCAATCATTAAATTGAGTAAAAAATCATACATATCACTATCAATAGTATCGTCGCTATCAACAAAAGTAACGATTTCTCCGGTAGCAATATCAAGACCTTTATTTCTTGCGTTAGATACACCCGCATTTTGTTGATGAATAACCACTATGCGGTCATCCCTCTTTGCAAATTCATCGCAAATATACGGACTACTATCAGTTGACCCATCGTCTATCAGAATTATCTCAAGATTACTATATGTTTGTGTAACTATACTCTCTATACAGTCAGACAAATACTTTTCACTATTATATACCGGCACTATAACAGAAATCTTCATTTTCGATAACCTCAAAACTTTCTACACCATAAATCAGTTTGGAAAATAATAGCTCAAAATATTATCCACCCATACATCCATAGAATACATTTTTTCAATTATTGAACGATTATACTCAACATCTTGAGCTTTAACTACATTCCGATTATTCAATAACTCAAGAATTACTGATTTCAAGCTATGATAATCACCTGTTTTCATCCAGAAAACGTTTTTGAATTCTTTTGCAAACATATTTTCAGGTATATCGCTGCAAATAATAGGCAATCCATAATAAATTGCTTCAAGTAATGCATAAGAAAGACCCTCTGCTCTACTGATGTGAAGAAATGCATAACTTTTGCTATACAATTCATTTATGTTTTTTACCGGTTCTGTATAAACTATTGAATCAGGTGCAGAAACTTCATTCAAATATGCTTTACACACATCATGTCCTACCAACATAACTTTAAATGGTACTTCTATTTCTTTAGCTGCTTCGACTAAAATGTCTACTCCTTTTCTATACACTTCCCAGCCAAACATTAAAAAGTCTTTTTGCGATGTTGCTAACCCATTCTTTTCTATTCGGTCTAAATCAATACCGTTAGGAATATAATGCACACTTTTAGCTGAAAAACCTAAATCAATCACAAAATCAGCATGCTTTTGTGACACTGTCAACATTCTGGCTTTTTTTCCACAAAAACCATATTGCAACTTATAAAGAATACGGTGTTTTCTGTCTGCTTTTTCATACAACTCTTTTATAGCATCATGCAAATGCCAGAAAATTTTGACACCTTTAGGAGCCATCATTGTTGAAGGAATATCATACAATTCAAAATGAGAGTGTACTATATCGATTTTATTTTCTTTGTATATTCTTTTAAATATTTTATATGTCTCATATTTAATTCTTGCATTAGCCTCAGGTAAAAAATAAACTTTCGCATACTGCTGAATTTTAATACACCAATCTTTATCTTTGGCTCGTTCAGGAAAAGCATAAATGGTATTGACATTGTTCTCTTTGAGTCTATTTTCTAATTTTAATAAAGCCGGAATAAAATTACCAGCTGTGGGTGCTGCAAATGCACAAACCTGTAAAACCGTCATCATATATCCCCTATCAATTCACTAATACTTTTCTCAACCTCACGGGTTGTTATATCTTTGCTAAAATAACAACTACGTTCTTTTGCTCGTTTTGCGTAATCTTCTAACATATTTGGAGTAGTAAGAAGTCTCTTTATACTTTTGTAAAGAGCTTCTTCACTATTCTCTGTAACGATTCCGTACTCGTTATTCTCACCAAGCATTTCCTTCATGCCGGATACTTCTGTTGTAATAACAGGTGTTCCTACAATTAGAGCTTCAGTAGCAGCAGTAGAAAACCCCTCTGAATAACTTGAACAAACAAACAAATCACACTTTGACACATACTTGTATGGATTTGTATCATAACCTAATAAAGAAACAAAATCGTCAAGATTATTGCTCGTAATATATTCTGCCAACTCGTTTTGCATAGGGCCTCTTCCTAAAATATATAGATGAAATCTTATATGGTCTTCTTTGAGTTTTTTTGCAATTCTAAGCAGTCTGTCAAATCCTTTTACTTGTTTTAATGTTCCTGTAGCAACAATCTTTGTAACATCAGAATCTAAATTATCAACTTTTTCTTTTGATTTGCTAACGATTACATCTGATTCAATGGTATTATATAAAACTCGTGTTTTACCGCGATATTCACTAAATTTAGTAAATGCATCTCTTACACCTTGCGAAACAAAGGCTGTAAAATCGAATTTGTTGTAACACAAATTAGCTTCTTTGTAACTTCTGAAACCATTAGCTACATCATCTTCAGATCGCATAGTACAGTGAATCCAAGAAACTAATTTAGTATCTTTATTAGGACAACCACTAATAATCCTTGCAGAAGGTCCTTCCAAATACGAAATTTCAACATCGTAATGTTCTTTTATACAAAACTTATGTAAAAAAGTAGGAGTAAAAAGTTTCATTATCTTGCTGTTAGCCGGAAAAGCTTTTTTAAACACTGAGCAACGTTTGATGTGTGGCAATAAAAACTGTTCGTTAACGCCTCCACCAAAAAGTGTCATTACAGTAATATCATATTTCGTACTATCCATATTATTAACAAGATTAACCATCACTTTCTCGGCTCCACCTTGTCCTAAATCATGAATTAAAAATAATACTTTAATCATATATACCTCTGTAATTCCAAAACACATTAATTATGATACATTAACATCGTAAAGACAATGTACAAAACACTACAATAAAAAAACAAAATAATCAGTCATCATCAAATTAATAATAACCAATCTAAAACTGTCAATACCCGACAAATATACACAATATTTTATATTATTCCTTATATATTTTACTATATAAGCATACTAATGTCAACTAATAAAGGAACCCCAGAACAGCATTACGCTTGTTAATTCAACTTCATATTGATAGTATTCATTACTTACGCACAACATAAAAAATCCCCGTCTCACAGCGAATATTTCCTTGAGACAGGGGATTTTTTAGATATCAGTAATTACTTATTCCGAGCTTTTCGCTCATGTAAAAAGTTCCTTGCGAATACATATAATATAACGCATATAACAAATAAAAAATCAAACACAAGCTTCTAACTAACCGCTTATCTTTATCCTCCATTACATTCTCAAACAACCATGGCAACAAGACATAACCAAACGGAGTAAAATAGCTTGGAATTCTACCAATCAATATTCCGCTCGTAAAATTAGCTAACAAATTAATCATCGTTGCAGCAATAGAACAATTGATCAAAATAAACACGATATTGCTTCCTTTAGCTTCTATATCCTTTCGTTTCCATAGCGCCAACAAAGCGGGGATTGCTGCTATAATTGTATGAATAAAGCTAGCTCCATCGTCTTTCGCAAACTGATTTGTATACCCTTCATAATTCGTGCCTTCTAATGAATCGGACAATATATCCGTAAATGTATCCAGTGTAAAAATAGCAACAACAACCAACAACATTGAAAAAATCATTTTAATATTCCAAGGCTTTCCTTGTACTACAAAGAAAATAGGAATCCACACTATGGCAGAAGCATGTATAGAAAAAGCAATAAGAGCAATAAAAATGAACGCCAATGCTTTCTTTTTAAATAAATAATCAACAAACAAAAATATAATTGATGCTGCTAAGAACTGTCTCATTCCGTTCATCATATTTGTAAAAGACATAGAAAGAAAGAACAACAGAACACTATATGTATAGTTTATTGAGTATTTATAATACAGTTTTACAAGACCTATAGCTTGAATACAGGCAGTAATCATGAGAAACACATTATAATCAGAGGAAATATATCGCTTGATTATATACATATATATATCAAAACCGATACCTTTGGTATCCTGTCTGTTTTCCCAAATTTGTGAAAAGTCCAAACTTAACTCATTATAATCAGTAATGTAAGCGTGAGTGTCACCAAAATCAGTACGCATTCCAATAAAAAACACTGGTAAAGCAAACACCAAAACAGCTCCAAATAATGATATTTTGCTATCGTATTTTGGGTTTTTACCATTATTATGATAATATTGAATTAAGTAACCAAAAACGCCTACATATGCAAACATAATCAAACAAACAGTCATTTTTTCCTCCTTTCCCTTAACAAACAATTAAGTAAATTACATCCTAACAATTCTAGATATCTTTGAGATCACTTTATCCGAGACAAGATGTAAAGCAAAAGATGCGATAGCAATTGCAAGTGTAATAAAGATCCAATTAATAGGAAATGCCCCAATATTGCATTGCGGTACCAACACATCTTGTACCATATATATTTCAAGTGTCATCGAACCTATAAAATTAATAATGGACTTTATCGTTCCAGGTAACTTTTCTAATTTTTTGTCCATGCCCGCAGTAAAGACAAAAATATAATAAACTAATGCCAATAGAATAATCTGATTAATTATTTGAAATTGCGAAACAGTTGTGTTATTAGAAAATTTGACAAAAAACATTTTACTCGCAAAATATGCTGCACCTAAGGGCAAAATCAAAACAGCATTAATTATTCTACTTTTACTTCTAAATTTTATATCATTAACTCTAACATAAGCCCCCATCAGCATTGCTATAAAATATAAAAACTTAACCATATACTCATAAACACTATCAATATGATATGTAGTTTTATCATAAAACAATATATATACTAACATCTGGATAGAAAAAATCACCGCAATAACAACCGGTATTCGAGATTTTAGCGGCTCTATTTTCATCACAAAATAAAACGGAATATACAAAACTAAAATAGATGATATAAAATGGAATTTAGTTGGATAGATAAAAGTGTCTATAAAATCATAAAAGCCAGAAACATTAATTTTTCCTATTAAGACATAAAAAACAGATAGAATAATAACGGCAGGATAAACACGCAAAAATCTTTTTGCATACCATTTTCCAAACGGAAGACTGACATTTGCAAGACAATACCCAGAAATTGCAAAAAACAAAACATTACCTAAAAGGCCGCCATTTGCAATAATATCAGTAGGATATACGCCGATATAATGCGAATTAGTAATAATTATCGACGACAGTGCACGTAAAAAAGTTATAAAAAAAGCCATCCAAACACCACAACTTCCTAATCAAGCGTATTTACAGTTTTTAGCATATACACATAAGAAATTATACAACTTTACACACCCACTGTCAACTCAGGTAAAACCAACATTTCATACAATATGGCAATCTAACTTTTTTTTACAAACGTGCACTGTAATCATGTGTTCTTATATCAAATACCCATTGATTTGTAAGAATACTTATGATAGTATTAAACAAAAAGGATTGGAGCGATGGCAATGAGACCCAGATTAACAAAACGAGGCTATTTTACAAACATATCAACACTAAAATACATGCGTTTTAATGTATCTCCGGAAATTATTTATCGTGAAATCATAAAAGAGCTAGCATACAACAACATCGATAGTCAAGCTGCTATAGTAAATTGTCGTTACAGATTTAAAAAGATGGAGACCGACGGAAAAGTGCTTTTTCTGTCTGAAAGAGGCTTGTGCTCTCTTTTTGTAACTATTTGCACTGTAGGTAATTATTCGCAGGTACAGATTGTTCTTCGTAATGTACCCAGAGGCTATTCTTTTGAGGACGCCAATCATTGTCTGGAGTACTCCATGCTGACGCACTATGAGGATGTAATCTTAACCTGTGTTGAGAGCGCAGTCAACAGAATCGCAGCTGCATCTAACCTTACTTGTATTTCAAGTGATCAAAACGATTGGATTGATGATTAACAAGTGTTCACAATAAAGACAAACCGGCGGAGTGAATATTCACTCCGCCGGTTTTGTTATCTGGTAGATTATGGTGTCAAGTGTAACATTTAGAAAGATTAAAAAATCATATCTGTCTCTTATAAACCACCTTTATTGTATTTACAACAAGTAACCTTACATAACTCACATTTTGGTTTTGCAACACAAACCTCAAATTTACCTGCGGCACAATATTGCCACAAAACAGTATCAACCATAGTCTGAGATATGTGGTACTCATCTCCGATTTGTCGGCAAATTTCTATTGCTTCCCAATGCGATGCGGGAATCTTTGATGAATACCCGAGTCGTCCCAAAATCCTGCAAAGCAAGGTATCAGGTTTTACTACTTCAATACCTAATCCTTTCAGATATTCGCACACCAGCGGAACACCAAGATATTTCAGTTTATATTTACCACTGGAATCACTAAGGTTTTTAATAACAACTCCAAGATTTTCGTTATGGTAGTAATTATCAATGCTACCATGATCAAGAGCAATTCTTTGTAAAGTTTTAATATTGTCTCTTAAACAGAACATTTGCCGTTTTATTTGTCTGTTCCCACACCGTATTTTACGTATTTCTTCAACAAAAATATGGGGCTCTGTATTATTAATAAAGTCCAAATCAAAACCACCAAAGATCTCATCAATCTTATCTATATTAGCAACAATAGGCTCCCACGGACGATTGTTGGATAGTTGTGCATAAACCATAGTTCGTATGTGCTCTGTCAATCCCAAACCTCCAACAGACTCACTTAAGAAAGCTTGTTTCTTTTTTTCAATTTCCAATATCTCTTTTTTATAGTCATATCCCACCGAGTCCATAGTATCGATTAATTGTTGAAAACTCTCATATCTCATTCGATTTCGCCTCCTGTTAAAATCACTATATCATAACGAGGTTTATAATACAAGTTTGACGAAGAAGACTTAGGCTTTTTTGACGAAGAAGATTTGGATGACGAAGATAAATAATTACAAGTATAAATCCCCTCATTTTACAAATACTAACATCACTATTTGAAATTAAAGGAGATTTTGTATATATGAAAGCAACAGGAATTGTAAGAAGAATTGACGACCTTGGCAGGGTTGTTATTCCGAAAGAGATAAGAAGAACCCTTCGAATCCGTGAAGGAGACCCTTTGGAAATCTTTACTGCTACTGACGGAGAGGTTATTTTCAAGAAATACTCGCCGATTGGTGAGCTTAGTAGCTTTGCGTCACAGTATGCGGAAGTACTGAGCCGTGTGGGGGGGCTGCCGGTGCTCATATCTGACAGAGACCACATTATCGCGGCTGCGGGAATTTCTAAAAGAGAGTTTCTGGAGCGCAGGGTATCCACAGTGGTAGAGAGCTATATGGAAAACCGTCGCACATATTCCTCGGCAAAGGACTCAACAGGGCTGCAGCCGGTTGAGGGCATCAATAACGCGGCAGCAGTACTCTGCCCCATTATTGCGTCAGGCGATGTTACGGGGGCAGTGATATTTCTGAAGCCCGAAAACGGTGCAAGCATTACAGATACAGAGCTTAAGCTTGCTCAGTCAGCAGCCGCATTTTTAGGTAAACAAATCGAAGAATAAATCTAAATTTCCTCTAAAAAAGGCCGACAAGGGTACTCTGATCCTTGTCGGCTTAATTTTATCTATTGTAAAACTTATACAAATCTTCGAGGGACTCTATACCGAAAACAGAAAGGTTAAACTCGGTTTTATCGCCTGAGATTTCTTTGTACCAGTTTATAGTTTCGGTCATATTGGGAACCTCCACTCCTGCAAGATGAGCAATCTGCTCAAGGATAGAAAGTCCGTAAGGAAAATCTGCGGTAAAATATCGTGATGAAAAATCTGGTATAAAACCGCCCTCAACCTCTTTCATAGGTGAGCCTAAACCCTGCAAACTCTTGATGCTGCGGATTTTTGCAGTGAGCTTCTGTGGGGTATCACTTTCATAATGCTCCTTGAGAGAGCGGACCTCGGTAAGGTCAAGCTCTGTGAGCTTCGAGCAGATTGTCTGATGCTCGTCATCACATGCAAAGAGAAGGTTTGAAGATTCGTCAGCCCATTCCTCATAGAAAAGGATATTCTTGGGATACACAACACCTTCTTTATAATCTGCAAACTCTGTTCTGAGTCTGGTGGTGTGCAAAATCGGGTTTGAGGGTGTCATAGTTACGCTAAGATAGTTGGGAAGAATATCGCAGGCAATAGAAAAAGTTTCTGTAAGCAAATCTGCAACGCCTCTTAAGCTGCTTTTAGGAATTCCTGCAAGCTTGAGACAATTTCTGTAGCCCGAAACACAAACAGTCTTTCCGTATTCTTTGAGCCTTGCAACGGCAGGTACACGCTGAAGACCGAAAAGCACAACGCCCTTTTCCTCAATAAGTCGTTTAAATGCAAATTCAGCACCGCCGGTACCGGGAATAACACCGATTTTGGTACCTTTGTTTACATAATCATACATCTTGTCTGCAATATCCTTCAGCATAAAAGCAGGATAAGTAACAAAAATATACTCTGCATCCTTTACTGCCTTCTCGACATCATCTGTAACTAATGCAAGCTTGCCTTCTACGGTAACATTATCGTTTTCATCCACTGTATATAAAACATCACTGATTCTTTCAGGTTTTGATGCCAGAACTGTTACCTCATTGCCTTTGGATGCAAAAGAGGAAGCGAACTGGGTGCCGATATTTCCTGCACCGATAACGGTAATTTTCATATTACACCTCGATAAACATAATCATATTTAGTATAGTAAACAGACCTGTTATTGTCAATGGATATTTGGTATTTTGCCAAACTTTGTCGAAAATAAAAAGCTCTCCCCGATAATAGGGAGAGCTCAATTAACTTGCTATTAATTACTTGTTGAAGATAGACATAATGTCATAAAAATTGTCGTCGTCATCCTCAACTGCAACAGCCTTAGCCTCTACCTCTTCCTTCTTGGAAAGGCCCTTGGAGGGAGTTGAAGCCTTGGGATCAGAATTGAAGCCTGTTGCAACAACAGTAACGCTGATTTCGTCCTTCATATCCTCGTCGATAACAGCACCCCAGATGATGTTTGCACTGTCGGAAGCCTTCTCGGAAATCATTGTGGAAGCGATGTCGATATCATCAAGAGATACATCGGGAGAAGCAGTGATGTTGATGATAACACCCTCTGCGCCGTCGATAGAAGTTTCAAGTAAGGGGCTGGAGATAGCAGCATCAGCAGCAACCATAGCCTTGTCCTTACCTGTAGCTTTACCGATACCCATGTGAGCATAGCCTGCATCCTTCATGATAGCAGTAACGTCAGCAAAGTCAAGGTTAACAAGACCGGGAACAACGATAAGGTCAGAGATACTCTGAACGCCCTGACGGAGAACATCGTCAGCAATAAGGAATGCGTTCTGCAAAGTGATGCTCTGGTCAGAAACATACTTAAGTCTTTCGTTGGGAACAACGATTAAGGAGTCAACGCTTGCTGCAAGCTGCTCGATACCCTGCTCAGCCTGAGCCATACGCTTTTTACCTTCGAAAGCAAAGGGCTTTGTAACAACACCAACAGTGAGGATGCCCATTTCCTTAGCAATCTTAGCAACAACGGGAGCTGCACCTGTACCTGTGCCGCCGCCCATACCTGCGGTAACGAATACCATGTCTGTATCCTTAAGGATTGCAGTGATTTCGTCCTTGCTCTCCTCAGCAGCCTTCTGGCCAACTTCGGGGAGAGAGCCTGCGCCCTTGCCGCGAGTGATCTTCTCACCAATCTGAATCTTCTGAGAAGCCTTTGAGAATCTTAAAACGTGCTCATCTGTATTAACTGCGATGAACTCAACGTTGCGAACTTCCATCTTAACCATGCGGTTGATAGCGTTACCGCCGCCACCGCCGACACCAATAACTTTAATAACGGGCAAATAATCTGTATTCTCTCTCTCTAACTCAAATGCCATTTTATATATCCTCCTTAAATATGTGAATGTGTGAATACGCTATCTAAATAAAATCATACCTATACATTATGATTTACCATCTAATATGCTAACATAAAACAGATTGAATTTCAACATATTTTTTACAAATTTTATTAAAATCAGTAAAATTAGACTAATCAGCACTTCCCTGCCCCCTTTAATTTAGGAGCAAAGTTTAAAATTAATACTCGTAGGCGTCTTCGTAGTATTCTTCTCCGTTTTCTTCCGAGCCGTCGTCGTACCACTCGTCCTCTACCCAGTCTTCCTCGTACCATTGGTCATCGGCTTCTGTGGTAGCTTCGGTAGCACCTGTTGAAGGCTCGGTAACCACTACATCGGGAATGAGACTATACTGATTAAAATATGATTTCATTGTATCAAAGCACTGGGATACATCCAGCTCGCCCGTCAGCACGGCTCCGTTGACATCCAGCTTGTCCTCGATAATCGTATGCGCCGTCTGCATTTTGTAGCTGAGGTTTTCGGGAAGTCCCAGATAAACCACTATTCGCTCATCGTATACATATCGGATTTCTATGGTTTTTGTACCTGAATGGGTTACGTTGGTTTTTATATCAACCGCAGTAATATCTTTGTACCCCTTTGACTTTGCAAAGCTGAAAATTTCGCTGAGAGATGACTCTACAAACTCCGACTCAAACTTAAGCTTTGTGCCTGTTTTGCCTTCTTTGACACTGACACCCTCTATAAGAGGCACCGAAACCTCGTCGGCGGTTGCCGTTACCTCAAGGACCTTGCTGTCTTCGCTGGCTATATAGGTAAGAGACTCGGTTCTTACTGCGTAAGACTGGGTACATAGAGTTATGTCGATGTTGATTGTGTCGGGCATTACCGCATAAACATCAGCGGTTTTTATATACGGGAATTTTTCCATAAGATTCTTGGAAGCTTGTCCCTTTGCCGATGTAAAGATATTATCCTGATAATGAAGTCCGCTTGCAGAAATTATATCCTCAGCCGAATAGAAATTGTCGGGAATGTTAACAACGATTTTTTCGGTTTTAAAAAGCACTGTCATAGAAAGAATTATTCCGACAACTATTATGCCCAGAGCGATTCCCACATAAACCAGAATACGCCTGAGCTTACGCACAAAAGGCGACATCGGCTTTTTGCGTTTTTTTCTGCGAACATTGCTCTGAGGATTTGCTCTCGGGCGTCTGATATCCGAAGCAGGAGCAGCTTGTCTTCTTTCGGGAGTCTTTGAGGACTGTGGACGCTTTGAGTCATATCTTATTTTATTACCTTCCACTCGTCTCTCGGGATTTCGTCTGTTTTCAGCCCCTTGAGGACGTCTGCCGGCTACTCTTGTCTGATGAAGCTTCTGAGATGAATCAGAGCTGAATCTGTTTAAATCGTATCGCTGGTTATTAATATCAGAATCAACGTCCTGCTGACGGATTTTTCTGCTGTCTATTTTTTGAGTTGACGCAGAAAAACCCGAGCTTTTCTTTGATTTGTATGTTTTTGTATCGTCTGCGGGATGAATTTCGGATGATTTGTCTTTTCTCAGCTCAACACGATGAGTATCGCCCTTGATTTTTTTCGAAAAGCCTTGTGGGGCTTTGTTTTGTTTTCTTCTGTTCGACTGAGATTTGTGAGAATTATCAAAGTCCTTGAGAGAAGGAATTTTTGTTGTTTTATCATCCATGACTATCACCGCCTTCTTTAGAATTCTTTATATTTTACTTACTGATGCACCTAAATTTTTAAGCACTACATCAAGGTCTTCGTAACCTCGCTCCAGATACTCTGTGGTATCAATTTCGGTAGTACCTTCTGCCGCAAGTCCTGCCACAACCAAAGCTGCAGAACCTCGCAAATCTTTCGCACACAAGGGTGCACTGTAAAGCTTTTTTACCCCTTCTACAACCGCAACCTTGCCTTCTACCTTTATGTCAGCACCCAAACGGATAAACTCGCCTACGTGTTTGTATCTGTTTTCAAATATGTTCTCGGAAAATACCGTTATCCCATCTGCCACACTTGCCACTGCCATAAGCGGTGCCTGGGCATCCGTAGGAAATCCCGGAAAGGGCGAAGTGCGTAAAAGCCCTAAAGACCTGACTTTTTCGGGAGCTGATATCTTCATTTTGCTGCCGCTGAACTCAAATTCGCATCCTGCCTGCTTAAAGCAAGGAATGATTGCATCCAGATGGCTCTTTACAACAGACTCAAGCACAATCTCAGAGCCTGTAATTGCAGCAGCCGACATAAGGGTGGCCGCTACGATTCTGTCTGCCATGATTGAATGGGCGGTTGCACTCAGGCTTTCTTTGCCGTCAATCACCACTGTGCCATCACCTGCACCATACACACAGGCACCGCACTTGTTGAGATAGTCCGCAAGGTCAATGACCTCGGGCTCTCTGGCGGCATTTGTAATGACGGTTGTGCCTTTTGCACGGCTAGCGGCAATCATTATGTTTTCGGTAGCACCCACAGAAGGAAACGACAGAGCAATCTCTGCACCTTTAAGCCCCTTTGGTGCCTCAAAAATCAGCTGACCGTGTCGCTCTTTTATCAATGCACCCATTCTTCGAAGTGAGGAAAGATGCAAATCAATGGGACGTGGACCGATTTCGCAGCCGCCGGGAAAGGTAAGCCTTGCTTTACCTTTGGAGCCTAACAAAGCACCTGCAAATATTATGGACGACCTCATCTGTCGCATCATATCAGCAGGGATATCGTCGCGGCTTAAATCAAAGGCATCCACCGTCAGCGTATGTCCGTGACGATTGACTTTGGCACCAAGGTATCTGAGTATTTTTACCGAGGTATCAATATCAGATAATAAAGGACAGTTGTAAAAAACATTTTCACCTTTTGACAGAATGCTTGCCGCAAGTATAGGCAAAGCACTGTTTTTTGAACCCTGAACTTTAACTTCGCCTCTTAAGGTTCTGCCACCCTCTATTAATAATCTTGACACCGAGTACACTCCTTCTGGCAAAGATATATGTGGATTTTCTATATATCCTATGCCGAAGGCTTTACATTGTTACTTCTTAAGCACTTTTAAAATAACGTTCCAGATACGCTCGTTGGCATCTGTTATCGCCATATTTCTGGCATTTTCCGAATATTTCTTCAGTGCATTCTTATCCGACAAAAGTTTATCTACAGCTTCTGTTATGCTCTTGTCGGTAAGGTCTTTTTCTTCGATTACAATGGCGGCATTGTTGTTAACCAGAGCCATTGCGTTATGATACTGATGATTCTCGGCAACATTGGGTGATGGAATAAGCACAGAAGGCTTGCCCATTGCCTGAACCTCGCTGAGAGTAATTGCACCGCAGCGGCAGATAACAACATCAGCCGCAGCCATACACTCTGCCATATTGTCAATATATTCTCTTATATCAAGATTGTCGCATTTATCGGGGTCTGCACCCTTTTCTCTGAGCAAATCGGGAAACCACTTGCCATACTGTCCATAAGCATGGATGTGATTGTATCTGCCATCTTTACCCGAACGTGAAATTAGGTCTGCGACACCTTCGTTTATTTTTCTTGCACCAAGACTTCCGCCAAAGGAAAGCACCAGGGGCTTTGAGTTCTTGTTAAGCTTTGCCTTTGCCTCTTTTTCATCAGCACGAAGCACCTCGGGGCGTATGGGATTGCCTGTAAGCACAAAGTTAACATTTCCGTCAAAGTGCTTTCTCGCCTCGTCTACTGCAAGCATTACATATTCTGCCTTTTTAGAAAGCATTTTGGTTGTAACACCCGGAAAAGCATTCTGCTCATGAACGATTACGGGAATCTTAAGCTTCTGTGCCGCACGCATAACAGGACCCGAAACATAGCCTCCTGTGCCGATACAGATATCGGGCTTAAAATCTTTGATTATCTTTGAAGATGCAGATGATGCCGACACCGCTCTCATGGCAGTTCTGGCATTATGAATCAAAGCCTTTGGGGAAAAACTGCGTTTAAATCCGCTTATGGAAATTGACTTTATATCAAAGCCTGCGTTTTTCACAAGTCTTTGCTCAAGGCCGCCTTTGTTACCCACAAAGAGAATCTCTGCGGTCTTGTCTTTTTCTTTTATGGTTTTTGCAATGGCTAAAGCAGGGTTTATATGACCTGCGGTACCGCCGCCTGCAAGTAAAACTCTCATTCAATCACCTTTTCTCTATTTTCGCTGTACGGGACACCGACAAAATTACTCCCATCTGAGAAAGCAGCATAATAAGCGAGCTGCCTCCGTAGCTGAAGAAGGGCAAGCTGATACCCGTATTGGGAAGCCAGTCTGTAATAACGAAAATATTAAGTATAACCTGCAAACCTACCTGAGCGGTAAGACCGATACCAAGAAGTTTGCCAAACATATCCGATGCTTTTCTGGACATTGTGATTCCACGCCATACAAGAAGGCCGAAAAGTACAAGAATAAGAATTGCACCGATAAGGCCCAGCTCCTCACAAACAATAGCAAAAATAAAGTCGTTCTGAGGTTCGGGAAGATAGAGATATTTCTGTCTTGACTGACCAAGACCAAGTCCCGTAAGTCCGCCTGAGCCGATTGCATAGAGCGAGTTTCTGGTCTGCCATGTAGTCTGCCACATTTCGCTGGTGGTATAGTCCAGAGCCTTGCCCCAACCATCCATTCGGTCCATGGCATAGCCCAGAAGTCCTGTCACCCACATAAAGAGCAGTCCCAATCCTACAAGCACACCAATAAACACAAAGTATTTGCCTTCCATGCCCGAGATATAGAGCATTATAAGCACCAGCAAAAATACAATAACCGTACAGGAGAAGTGAGGTTCAAGAATCAGAAGAATACCCGTAGAACCGAAAACAATAATGCCGGGAATAAAGCTGTATTTCATATATCTCATTTTATCGAAGTATTTGGTACCCCAATAAGCAAAGAATACGATGATACAGAACTTTGTAATTTCAGATGCCTGAATGGTAAAAGAGCCGACACCAATCCACCTGCGGACACCGTTGGATGCAGGAAGTATAAGCACCAACAACAAAACTATATATGATATCGCAAGAATAATCTTTGCAAAGCGATAGAAAATACGATAATTAAAGAAGGAAAAGCCTATCATACAGACTATTCCGATTACTGCAAACAGAATCTGTCTTTTTAAAAAGTAAAAACTGTCGCCGTATGTACTGTAGGCAATGGGATAGCTTGCTGAGAACATCATTATAATACCAATGGTAAGAAGCACCAATACCAAAAGGCAAAAGGGCATATCCAGACCTAGTCCTACACCGAAAAGCTTGAGTTTCTTAGCTTTTGATGCTCTTTTTGTGTTGTCATCCCGTCTTTTCTGAGGTGACTGTGCACTTTCGGGCACGGTTACTCTGCGTGCGGTTGCAGGCTGAGGACGTCTTCTTTCGGAATTTCTCTGTGAAGTACCTCTTTTGGCAGCTCTTCTTTCGCTCATACTATCCCTCCTCTCAAAAGAATAAGTTTAAAATCAGAATCCTCTTACACCAAAGTATGTGAGTAAAAATGCACCAAGTGAGAATGCAGCTGTAACCATGCTGAACACGCAAACTACCTTTACCTCGCTCCAGCCACACATCTCGAAATGATGATGAATAGGAGCCATTTTGAAAAGTCTCTTGCCTTTTGTAAGCTTGAAGTAGCTTACCTGAAGCATAACAGAGAACATCTCTGCAAGATATACAATACCCATGGGAATAATAAGGATAGGAACATCCAGTGTAAATACAATGGCACATACCATACCACCAAGGAACAGGGAGCCTGTATCGCCCATAAATACCTTTGCAGGGTGGAAATTCCACAAAAGGAATCCAAGCATACCGCCTGCTACGGCAGCACTCTCAATAATCATACCCTTTGAGCCCATTACGCTTGCCATAAGCATTGCAAACACTGCAACAAAGAATGTAATAGAGCCGCAAAGACCGTCAACACCATCATTAAGATTAACTGCATTTACTACGCCAACTATTACGATTGCAGAAATTATGTAGTAGAAAAATCCAAGCTCAACGTGTCCGACAAAAGGAATAATTGTCTTTGTGTCAGCTCCGCCCAGAAGTGCCATAGCAGCAAGATAAAGAGCTGCCACACCAAACTGGAGAACAAGTTTCTGAGATGCAGAAAGACCAAGATTACGCTTTTTGACAACCTTGATGTAGTCATCAATAAAGCCGACTATGCCGTAGCAGATTGCCATACCAAGACCAATGAAGGTACCTGCATTGCGAGCAAATGCAAAGGGGTCACCGCTTACAAACATGTGCACAGTCAGAACACCGATTGTTGCAACTGCAATACCGATAATAAACATAATACCGCCCATTGTGGGTGTACCCTGCTTTTTCTGATGCCATTTGGGACCAATCTCAAGAATTGTCTGTCCGAATTTAAGCTTATGAAGATATGGAATAAGCACTCTTCCGAAAATTGCCGATAAAGCAAAAGCTATTACTGCGGCTCCTAAAGCCCACAAAAAATCAAAACGAACGTCCATTTAATCTACCCTTTCCTTTCAGCTTATCTTCTCATTGATTAATCTGAGTACATCCCTCATCTCAATGCCTGCCGCAAAAAGGCCTGCGGCACAGTAAAGCACAGAAACCTCAGTATACTCTGACTTAAGCGGAATATTAACCCTGCCCATAAAACTGCCGCACAAAAGCTCCAGGCTGCGGCTTACCTCTCTCTTCTGAAAATTCAGAGCACAGATATCAGCATTGCTCTGACCAACAGAATAGGTGATGACTTTTTCTCCTACCTGAGCTTTATCCTCAAAGCCCAGCTCAACAGCTACGGCATCAAATTTGCCGTCACTGAAAGCCGTACCTCCTCTTTTCAACACAAATGCGTTTTTGGGCAGATCAAGCCCCGATGAACAAAGAGTGCAAAGCTTTTCGGCAAGTTTAATGTCTTTATCTTCATCTAAAAAATAAACCTTATTTTCCATAATATCTCCGTAATTTTAGTCTGTGCCTCCACCTGCACTGAAGGATACGGTAACTACCGTACCGGGTGCAACCTCAGTACCTTCGGGAATACTCTGAGAATAAGCCACAGAGGCGTCAGCACTTGACATACCGCTGATGCTTACATTCAGATTGTAATAAGATGCAAAGTAGTAAACATCGTTTACACTGTAGCCTGTAAATTTAGGTACCGTTGTGGTATCGCGGGTACTTTCCTCGTCGGTATAAAGCACCACATTACCGCCCTGAGGAATCATTGTTCCTGCTTCGGGCATCTGGCCGATAATCTTGTCACCATCGCCCTTAACCCATGTGGTAAATCCGCCTTCTTCTGCGGCTGATACTGCATCGTCAACAGTCATACCGATATAGGTGTCGGTGGTTGTGTCAAGATTTGCAAGCTCTTCTTCTGTATACTGGGTTGCTACTTCCATATAGGGCAGAACCTCTGACATTATCTGTGCAAAAACAGGAGCAGCTACCTGGCTTCCGTAATATGCGGCGCCTGTAGGTGTATCAAAGAACACAAGGCACACAACCTCTGCCTTTTCTGCAGGAGCAAATCCGCAGAAAGACGAAATATAGTCCTGTACGCCGTCTTCGTTAAGGTCGACCTTCTTTTCGGAGGTACCTGTTTTACCTGCTACTCGGTAACCTGCTACATAACCGTTTTTACCTGAGCCCGAAACTGCATTTTCTTCAAGAATATCACAGATAGTAGCTGCGGTTTCGCTTGAAAGCACCTGACGCTTAACTTCTGTGCTGGTGGTGCTGATGACATTGCCGTCACTGTCTAAAATCTGCTCAACCATATGAGGCTGAACCAGATATCCGCCGTTAGCGATTGAGGCTACGGCAGTTGCCATCTGAATGGGAGTAATAGCAAAGTTCTGACCGAAGGATGCGGTTGCAAGATGAACCTCACCCATTGTATCTCTGTCAAAGTAAATATCCTCGGCTTCACCGGGCAAGTCAATGCCTGTTCTCTCGGAAAAGCCGAAAGCATCGTAATACTGATTGAATTTGCTGATACCGATAAGCTCACCAATCTGCATCAAAGCAGGGTTGCAGGAGTTTTTGATAGACTCTCTGAGGTTCTGGGTGCCGTGGCTGCCACCGTAGGTCTGAACATGACAACCAAGAGTAACATCCGCAACCGTATACGCACCGTTGCAATAGAAAGTAGAATTTTCGGTAACAAGACCTTCTTCCAGTGCCATAGCAGCAGTACACATTTTGAATACCGAACCGGGATAATAAGTATCGCTGACTGCTTTGTTTCGCCACATGTGAGAAAGTGCCTCATATCGGGCGTTTTCTCTGTCCTTTTCGGGGAGCTTACTTATCTCGGCTTCTTTTTCTGCACTTAAAGTAAAGGGGTCGTTGGGGTCAAAACCGCCAACGCTTGCCATAGCTCTGACTGCACCGGTGTTTACATCCATTATTATGCACACACCGCGGTTGAATACTGCATTGTTTTCAATGCCCTGAAGCATATATTTTTCTGCAATGGACTGGATTGTCTCGTCAATGGTGAGCACCAGGTTGTTGCCGTCTCCTGCAGGGATATTCTGACTGTACTCAAAGGGCATTGCAGTACCCAAAGAGTCTACCGCTGTTACAAGTCTGCCGGGAGAACCTGTCAGCACCTCGTCATACTGATACTCAAGTCCCGCAAGGCCCTGCTCATCAGCACCCGTAAAGCCGATTACACTTGAGGCGAGCGAACCATAGGGGTAGTATCTCTTGTAGTCATCCAAAAGATAAACTGTGTTGTAAATCTCGTGAACATCCGCAAGCTCATCCATAAATTTGAGAACTTTTTCTCGGGTGTCGCTCTCTATCTGACGTTTAACCTCAACATAATAGCTTTCCTGCTGGGCTTTTTTGAAAACGGTTTCCTCATCAACCTCAAGGATTCTTGCAAGTCCCGACGCAACTATACGTCTTTCCTCGTCATCCTCAAAATATATCGGTGCAAGAACCACCTTCCACACCGATGCAGAAGCTGCAAGTATCTTGCCGTTTGTGTCGTAAATTGTGCCTCGTTTTGCAGAAAGCTCTGTATCTGAAAGCTGCTGGTCAACGGCTCGTTTCTGCAAATCCGCCGACTGCACAAGCTGTAAAAATCCAAGTCTTACTATAGCCGCACCAAAGCCGATAATCAGTATCAGCGCCAGCAGCCGCGTAGCTCTTTTTGTGAATTTCTGATTTGCTCCCTGTGCCATAACAGAGCTCCTTTCCTTAGAAATTTTACAAAAAACGGTGATTTATACCAAAAAAATCACTGTCTTAGAATAGCAGAAAAAGAGTCAAGACAAAAATCTTAACTCTCATCCTCACAACATACATATTAAATCGCGGAGTATGTTATGACCAAAGTGAACCGAAAAAGTCGCCAATCTCAGTAAAAATGTTAGACTCCTTCTCGATATATACCTCAGCCATGTCTCCATCTGAAAGACTGATATATTCTATCTGCTGGCTTGTGGCCTTGCTCATGCCCAGCTCTTCGCGAGCGAACTTCTCAATTGCAGCAGTAGAAAATGATGCTTCCATCTTAGCCTGAATTTGTGTGTATTCGCTTTTTGATTCCTCAAGAAGCACCTGTGCCTGGGCAATCTCCTGATTAAGCTCGGTAAGCTCAACCTGTCCCATAATAATTGTTCCGACACAAAATGTAATAATAGCCGCACAAACAAAGCCCAGCAATATTGAACCGATATTGTGACGACGGCGCTCGGACTTGTCGAACTCAGGAACATTAAGCTCTATGACATTATTCTTTTTTACACGCTGAGCCTGTGGGGGCATCTTTTTGGGAGCCGCTTTTTTCTTTCTTGCGGCATTGCCCTCTGACTCAAAAAGGCTGAGATCATAATCTCTGTCGGCATTAAAGTATGCACTGTAAGCCATAGTCTTAACTCCTTATAAATTATCTATACTAATCAATAAGCTTTTCGCATGCCCTCAGCTTTGCGCTTCGGCTACGCTTATTGTCCTCAAGTTCTTCTGATGTTGCCTCAAGAGGCTTCTTGTTGATAAGCTTTGCTTTGGGCTTGTTGCCACACACGCAAACGGGAAAATCCTTGGGGCAGGTACAACCCACGCACCAGGATGCCATCGCCTGCTTAACTATTCTATCCTCTATGGAATGGAAGGTAATTATGGAGAGCCTTCCTCCTACATTCAGCATCTCAAAAGCTGATGCAAGACCTCTCTCGAGCTGACCGAATTCATCATTTACCGCAATTCTTATTGCCTGAAAGGTTTTTCTTGCGGGATGTCCGTCACGCCTTACCTTCTGAGGAACATTTGCCTTGACAATCTCTGCAAGCTCCAGTGTGGTTTCAATAGGCTTAATCTGACGCTCTCTTATGATAGCTTTAGCGATTGACGGAGCGTACTTTTCTTCGCCATAGGCTGAGAGGATTCTGCAAAGCTCCTTAAAGTCCAGTGTGTTTACAAGGTCTGCTGCCGTTGTGCCCTGCTGGCTCATTCTCATATCAAGGGGAGCATCCTCATGAAAGGAAAAACCTCGTTCTGCAGTATCAAGCTGATGAGAAGAAACTCCCAAATCCAGCACAACACCGTCTACTTTGGTGACGCCTTCTTTAAGAAGGAGCTCTTTCATATTTGCAAATTCTCCGTGAAGCACCCTGCTTCTTTTATCACTCTTAAACCTTTCGGTTACGGTTTTTATGGCATCGGGGTCACGGTCTATAGAATAAAGTCTGCCTTTATCCGAAAGTCTTCTCAGTATCTCTGCCGAATGACCGCCACCGCCTGCCGTGCCGTCAACATAAACGCCATCGGGCTTTACATCAAGCATATCAACAGTTTCGCAGA
The DNA here is from genome assembly GCA_015066245.1 of Oscillospiraceae bacterium. GTDB lineage: Bacteria > Bacillota > Clostridia > Oscillospirales > Acutalibacteraceae > Ruminococcoides. The sequence goes on along the minus strand of SVOS01000004.1, from coordinate 56,618 downwards.
GCATTACCGAGATGTGATTGAAATTCATCATAATCTTAAGAGCTCCAGAGCATCAAGATAGGATTCTTCTCTCTGCTTTTTCATAAATGCATCGTAAGTAGCCTTATCCCAGATTTCAATACGCTTGTCCATACCCAGAATCGCCACCTCTTTTGTAAGGTTAGCACTTTCTCTCAAGGACTGGGGAATCTGAAGTCTGCCCTGTGCGTTGACGCTTACTTCCTCAGAAGGAGCAATAATCGAATACTGAAGATGCAAAGCCTTGCTGGCAGGAAGCTCGCGAATCTGAGCAAGAAGATGCTCAAACTGCTCAGACGACATAATCTGTAAACAAGGAAAATCTTTATCAAAGCCGGCGGTGATAAAAAATGTTTCGCCAAGCTGATCGCGGAATTTCTGAGGCAAAACAACTCTGCCCTTGGTATCTAAATTTGGGAAAGACATACCCGTGAACATCATTGTCGCCTCCTTACCGTAAAAATCGCTCTAAAAATGACATTTAGTGACTACTATTTGCCACCTAATGACACTTTACAATTATTATAATGCATTGGTATCAAAATTGCAAGAAAAATATTACGGCTTTTTTACCTAATTTCGGCCATCAATTTGACGCATAATAGACAAAAAAAGACACAACCACAGTCAAAACCGTGATTGTGCCTATGTTTTTGGAATATACGTTCGAACGATAATTCTCCAGAAGAAAATTTCAAAAAGATTACATATTGCCGTTTGAAACCTTCTGAGTCATCTTTATGTTCTGTCTTGTCTTTCTGAGCTCTGTAAGCTGAGCAGTGATAGACTCGTCTGTCTTCTTCATGATTTCCTCAACGAATTCTGCAGCTGCTCTTCTCATATCGGAAGTCTTAGCCTTTGCATCGTTGATAATCTCATTAGCCTGAGCATGAGCCTCTTTTACAATCTCGTTCTGGTTAACAAGCTGTCTCTTTCTCTCCTCAGCAGCACGGATAATCTCCTCAGCCTCTTTCTTAGCCTCAGCGATGATCTGACCTCTGTCGGATACGATATTCTTTGCCTGTCTTACCTCAGAAGGAAGTGTATCCTGAATCTCATCAAGGATATCGAGAACCTTCTCGGTGTCAACAAGTGCCTTACCTCCTGTAAGGGGCACTGACTTTGCCTCGTTCATCATATCCTGAATTTCGTTAAGAAGTTCTTCTACTCTCATAACTATTCTCCTTTATCTTTAATAACCTTATAACCTATAGTACATTATTTCATATATTTATAAGTCTGTCAACTATTTTATCGCGAATTTCCTCGGGAACAAACAAACTTATGTCGCCACCTGCACGTGCTATCTGCTTTACAACACTTGAACTTAAGTACATATATTCCTGACTTGTGTTAAGGAATATAGTCTCAACCTCTGGGCAAAGCTTCTTATTTATCATAGACATCTGGAACTCATACTCAAAGTCGGTAACAGCCCTGAGGCCCTTTACCACAGCAGATGCACCTTTAAGCTTTGCAAAATCCACCAGAAGTCCGTCAAAGGTAGCAATCTCTACATTGTTGAGGTGGCCTGTAGTTTCTTTCAGAAGCTCAATACGCTCGTCAATAGTAAAGCAAGGATGCTTGGTAGCATTATTAAGCACCGCCACCACAACCTTGTCAAAAAGCTTTGAGGCACGCTCGATGATATCCATGTGACCTTTTGTAACAGGGTCAAAACTACCGGGACAAATTACGGTTTTCATCTTAAACCATCTCCTTGTGTCTGTAAAGACTTACCTTTATTTTACCATAGCGATAAGTTCTGTCAAGCACAAAATCCCCTGCCTCCTCGGGCAAAACCTCATTATCTGCACTTTCGCAGAGAATTACTCCGCCTTTATTCATCTTAGAGCTCAGCATCGGCAGCACCTCGTCGATGATACCTTTCTCAAAGGGAGGGTCTACATATACTACGTCAAAATTCTCTCTTGCTGACATAAGAAAACCTGCTGCATCCTGGCGGCAGATATGAGCATTATCCTCAAAGCCACAGGTCTTGACGTTCTGCTCAATAACCCTGATTGCCTTAAGGCTCTGGTCTACAAGATATGCTTTTTCAGCACCTCGGCTCAGAGCTTCTATGCCCATTTGTCCCGAGCCTGCAAAAAGGTCTACGAAAACTCTGCCCTGAATCTGAAACTGGATAATAGAGAAAACAGACTCTTTGACCTTGTCGGTAGTAGGTCTTACGTCTCTGCCTTCTAAGGTCTGGAGCTTTCTTCCGCGGGCCGAACCTGTAATTACTCTCATTCTTCTCCCTCACTTTCTTTTCTTCTGAAGTGCCAATACACGCTGAGTGCGGCACTGTCGTTCATCTTGGGAGCCGCTTTAAGCTCCTCAAGCTCAGCATTTTTTATATTTGAAACTGTTCTGAAATGCTTCAAAAGTGCTTTTGCACGTTCTGTTCCTATGCCTTTGATTTCAGTAAGTGAAACCCCAAGCTGGCTCTTTTTGCGTCTTGTGCGGTGATATCCTATGGCAAAGCGATGAACCTCGTCCTGCATAGAGCTTATAAATGTAAAGAGCCTGCGGTTCATATTAATGGCAATTTCGCCCTGCTCATTGACTATTGCACGGGTGCGGTGTTTGTCATCCTTTACCATGCCGAAAAGCGGTATAGGAAGTCCAAACTTCTCAAGTATCGGTCTTACTGCACTAACCTGACCAACACCACCGTCAAGAAGTATCAAGTCGGGAAGTCTGGCAAAACCTTCCTCACTGCTGTCTTTGAGCTTAATATATTCTTCAAATCTTCTTGTCAGCACTTCAGCCATAGAGCCGTAGTCATCCTGACCCGAAAATCCTTTTATCTTAAATCTTTTGTATGCACTCTTATTAGGTCTGCCGTTTTCGTAAACTATCATACCTGCAACATTCTCATCGCCTGCGGTGTTTGAAATGTCGTAGGATTCAATATATGCAGGCAAGATATCAAGCCCAAGAAGCTCTTTAAGCTCCTCAAGCACACTTAACTCTCTGCCCAGCACAGCACCACGGGTTTTTGCCACTCTCTCCGCAGCATTCTGACGTGTCATATCCACCAGAGATTTCTGCTGGCCGCGCTGAGGAATGGCAATATACACTCTTTTGCCTTTTTTCTCAGAAAGATATCTTTCAATAAGCTCTTGATCCTCTACATCACCGTCAACCGTAACAAACCTGGGAATATCGGTTTTGGTACTGTAAAAGCTCATGATAAACTCTGCTCTGGCTTTTGCATCCTCATCGGGAGGATCTACAAAATAATCCTCGCGATACTTAAGCTTTCCTTCGTCAAAACGAAAAACCTCAAAGCAGGCTTTGCAGCCATCAGAAAAGAGAGCAATTACATCCTGATTTTTGACCTTGGTCTCTATAACCTTTTGCTTGTCAGCAAGCTTTTTGATAGCATTTATGCGGTCTCTGAGCTGAGCCGCTTTTTCAAACTCCATATTTTCGGAAGCTTTGTACATTTCTTCCGTAAGCTTTTTTATACTCTGAGAGCCTGTGCCCTTTAAGAAATCAAGAGCCTGCAAAAAACTCTCGTTATAATCAGAAAATTTAACTTTACCTGTGCAGGGTGCCGAGCAACGCTTTATGTGATAATTCAGGCATGGCCTTGCTTTGCCAAAATCCTCGGGAAAACGTCTGGTACAGGTAGGCAATTTAAAAATAAGATTAGCCTGCTCTACCGCCTGCTTTACATAAAAGCCGTTGGTGTACGGGCCTATATACTCGGCGTTGTCGTCATCCTTTTGCAGAGCATAGGTGATTTTTTTCCACTTATCTCCTGTAATCTTTACAAAGCTGAACCCCTTGTCATCCTTTAAGAGAATGTTGTATTTTGGTTTATTCTGCTTTATAAGACTACACTCAAGAATAAGTGCCTCAAACTCACTATCAGTTATAATATACTCAAAATTTTCCACCTGAGAAACCATCCGGCGGACTTTATCGGTGTGATTATTCTGAGAGCCGAAATAAGAACTTACACGGTTTTTGAGCTTTTTGGCTTTACCGATATAAATAATATCGCCGTCTTTGTTTTTCATAATATAGACGCCGGGCTCCAAAGGCAGCGCCATAGCCTTTGCCCTGAGTTCTTTTAGTCTTTCGCTCACAGTATCACCGCCTTTTTCTATTATACCACGGTATTTATCAAATAAAAATAAGGGCGGATATATGTCCGCCCTCTTTTATACGCTATTTAGATTACTCTGCAAAACCGGACTCTACAAGAGATACAAGACCTTCAACAGCCTGTGACTCGTCGGGACCGTCAGCAAAAATCTTAATTGTAGTGCCACCGAGAATACCAAGTGACAACACACCGAGAAGGCTCTTTGCGTTAACTCTTCTCTCTTCTTTTTCAACCCAAATTGTAGATTTGTACTCGTTAGCCTTCTGAATAAAGAAAGTTGCGGGACGAGCATGAAGACCTGCTTTGTTCTGAACTAAAACATCTTTACAGTACATTGATGTTACCCTCTCTTATCTTGTTTTGGTAAGTGACTCTAAAGCGAACCACGATACTAAAATCATTCATTTTTTGTTATTATATCCACATTTTTTCTTAAGGTCAACACAATATACTCAATTTTGTTTTGATATACTACAAGAAATATTCAGAGGGGGTGTTTCTTGTGCAAATTAACAACAGCAAAAGTTCAATGTCAACAAGTCGCACCGCGTAGAGCACTATTAAGGGGAAAATATACTATTCTTCGTCCTCAAAAAACATCTCGGGACGGTTCTTCAAAGTGTTCTCCAGAGACTTTTCATCTTTCCACTTTTCGATATTTGCGTGATGTCCGCTCAAAAGGATTTCGGGCACTTCGCGACCTCGCCAATTTGCAGGTCTTGTATATTGCGGATACTCTAAAAGTCCGTTATAGTGGCTCTCTCTTTCAAAGCATTCTTCGTCAGAAAGTACACCCTTAAGCATTCTGCACAAAGAGTCAGTAAACACAAGTGCCGGCAACTCGCCGCCTGTAAGCACATAATCTCCGATAGAAATCTGCTCATCAACAAACTCGTCAATAAGCCTTTGGTCCACACCCTCGTAGTGACCGCAAAGCACACAGACAGAATCAAGCTCTGAAAGCTCCTTGAGCCTTGTCTGGGTGAGAGTTTTGCCCTGAGGCGACATAAAAATAAAGTGAGGGCGTTTGCCCTGCATTTTGCATATATCTTCAAAGCACAGTGCAATGGGCTCCGCCATCATAAGCATACCCTTGCCACCGCCATAAGGAGCATCATCCACCCGTCTGTGCTTATCAAAAGCGTAATTTCTAAGCTGGTGGCAATTAATCTCCACCGCACCGCTTTGTCTGGCTCTGCCGATAATGCTTTCGCTAAGGACAGCTTCGCACATTTCGGGGAAAAGAGTAATTATATCAATCCTCATCGTCAAATATACCTTTCATGGGCTTAATAAGAACCACGCCCTTTTTAGGGTTAGTCTCAACCACCACATCCTTGATAACAGGGATGTAGTATGCCTTTGCGTTTTCATCCTTAACCTCATACACATCATTGGCGCCTGTTTTGATAACCTCTGTTACCTTGCCGTAAACCACCTTTGTGTCAACGTCAACAACCTCAAGACCAATAATATCCTGGATAAAGTTGGTTCCCTTGGGGAGTTTTATATCCTTACGGTTTACATAGAGCACTCTGCCTCTTAAAAGGTCAGCTTGCTCAACTGTGTCAACGCCTTTGATTTTAACAAGTGCGATATTTTTATGAGGACGGCTCTGGACTTGGATTTTATCCAAGCCCTCATTGAAATATAAAGTTTTAAAATTCGCCATAAACTGAGGGCTGTCGCACCAGCACTCAACTCTCAGCTCTCCGCGAACTCCGTGAGTGCCTACGATTTTTCCGATTTCCAGATACTGTTTAAGCATAATTATTTCTTCTTTTTCTTAAAATTTTGATTTTTCTCTTTTCTGAGCTTTTTTCGTTTTTTCTCGTAATAATATGAAGCCACCGCGACACCGCCGATTATGATTACACAACCTGCAATAATAAGCACAATTGTAACCACATCGCCCGAATTAAGGCCTGCAGATTTAACGGCAGGCTTGTCTGCTTCGCGGATTTCTCCTGTAGGTACACACACCTCTGCCTCAGGCAGTTGTGCAGGCTCTGTAAACTCTTTCAAGTCCTTAAGTGTAATATCATAGTAAGATGCATATTCAGCGCCAAGAGTGCCGCTTTCGGCATAAATAACAAAATCTTTTACTTCCACAAAATCTTCAGTACCTGCAAGAAGTCCCAGACTATAGTCTCCTAAGTAATAAATGCTTGAAGGCAGTCTGATTTCTTTAAGATTCTTACAGTTATAAAAAGCATAGTCACCGATAAACGCAACACTATCGGGAATACCCACATAGCTCAGGCTTTTATTCTCAAAGGCGTTACCGCTGATGCAGATAATACCATCAGGAATCACAACGCTGCTTTCATCCGCAAGATACTGGTAAAAAATCCTGCCACCCAGAATAACCGAACTGCATCCGTCAAACTGAGTAATCCATGCAGTCCCCTCAAAGGCAAAAGCACCTACATAAGCAAGACCTGCAGGGACGTTAATTTTGCTGAGCTTTGAACAGCTCAAGAAACAAGCATCGCCGATTTCGCTTAAGGTTTCGGGCAGAGTAATCTCGGTAAGAGACGAGCAATAAGAAAAAACCCTCTCGCCCAAATGCTCCAGATTTTCAGGAAGCACCACAGAGGTAAGCTCCTCATGATACCAGAAAATCTCGTTTCCGATGCTTGACACTGTCTTTCCGTCAATTTCTGAAGGAATCACAACATCTGTATCATTGCCGTTGTAACCAGTGATACCAACAGTGCCATCATCAAGCACAGTGTAGCTGAAATCACCTGATGTCTGAGTAGTGTCCTCAGCGCTCACTGTAATCATTGCAGAAATCACAAAGACTAAACTAAAAATAATACAAAAAATCCTTTTTGATGAAGTCATAAAAACACCTCGCCTTTGTAATTATATAAAAAATGCCCCAAAATGTCAACAAAGCGCCCTGAAAGCCCCTTTACAAAGGGGTTTTCAAGACGCTTAAATTGACGTATTCAGTTTATAAATCAGTCGATTTCAACCTGAATCTTTTCGTTCTTGCGGATAGCTGCACTTCTGGCAACAGTACGGATTGCCTTAGCAATTCTGCCCTGCTTACCTATGATTCTTCCCATGTCATCTTCTGCAACATGGATATGATATACAACTGTACCGTCTTCCAAAGCCTCGTCAGCAGTAACATTAACTGCATCAGGTGCTTCTACAAGACCTTTAGCAAGAATAGTGAGCAAGTCTTTCATCAGTCAGTAACCTCTTATCAGATAATGCCGTTCTTCTTGAAGATAGCCTTCACCTTATCTGTGGGCTGTGCACCCTGAGCAATCCACTTCTTAGCAGCTTCCTCGTTAACAGTTACCTGTGCGGGATCTGTGAGGGGATTGTAAGTACCGATTTCCTCGATGAAACGACCGTCTCTGGGATATCTGGAATCTGCTACAACAATACGGTAGAAGGGGTTCTTCTTAGCACCCATTCTGCGAAGTCTGATTTTTACCATGGTTTTTTCCTCCTATAAAATAAAAATATAAAAATATATTTATAAGCCGTTTGGCAATATAAAACGTAAATTACATACCGGGGAAGCCGCCGCCCATACCGCCGAAGTTAGGCATTCTGCGCTTCCCTTTTTTGCCCTTTGAGTTGAACTGACGCATCATTTTCTGCATCTGCTCAAGCTGCTTAATAAGGCGGTTGACTTCCTCAACGCTTCTGCCTGAACCTGCGGCAATTCTGCGTTTTCTGGAAGGATTCATAAGACCGGGCTTTGCTCTTTCTTCCTTTGTCATTGAAAGAATAATAGCTCTGCAATAGTCAATCTGACGTTCATCAATATTCATTTCGTCAAGCTTTGATGCGTTAACACCCGGAAGCTTAGAAAGAATACCTTTGATGGGACCCATTTTCTGAAGCTGGTCAAACTGGTCGAGAAGGTCGTTGAAGTCCATCTTGTTGGTCATCATCTTCTCGGCAAGTTCCTCTGCCTTTTTCTGGTCAAGCTTTGCCTCTGCTTCTTCAATAAGAGTAAGCATATCACCCATACCAAGAATTCGGCTTGCCATTCTGTCGGGGTGGAAGGGCTCGATATCACCAAGCTTTTCACCTGTACCGGCAAACTTGATGGGCTTGCCTGTAACAGCCTTGACTGAAAGTGCCGCACCGCCTCGGGTGTCACCGTCCAGCTTTGTAAGGATTACACCGGTAATCTCAAGACGGGAATTAAAGGTTTCAGCAACATTTACTGCATCCTGACCTGTCATAGAGTCGATAACAAGAAGGATTTCGGAGGGGTTAACCTCAGCCTTTACATCCTCAAGCTCAGCCATAAGCTCATCATCAATATGAAGTCGGCCTGCTGTATCAAGAATAACAATGTCGTTGCCGTAATCTCTTGCGTGTCTGATAGCTTCTCTTGCAATTTTTACAGGTTTTTCTGTACCCATTTCAAACACGGGAACATCAGCATTTCTGCCCACAACCTTAAGCTGCTCAATAGCAGCAGGTCTGTAAATATCACAAGCAACAAGCAAGGGTCTGTGGTTTTTATTCTTAAGGAGCTTGGCGAGCTTACCGGAGTGGGTAGTTTTACCTGAACCCTGTAAACCGCACATCATAATAACTGTGGGAGGTTTGGATGCGAAGTTAATCTTAGCACTCTCGCCACCCATAAGAGCCTTAAGCTCCTCGTTAACTATTTTGATTACCATCTGTGCAGGAGTAAGACTCTCCATAACGTCGGCACCAACTGCACGCTCGGTAATTTTATTTGTAAAATCCTTGGCTACCTTGTAGTTTACGTCAGCCTCCAAAAGTGCAAGTCGCACCTCTCGCATAGCGGCTTTAACGTCACTTTCAGTAAGCTTACCTTTGTTTTTGAGTCTTTTAAAGACCGAACCGATTTTCTCGGACAAGCTTTCAAATGCCATACTATGCCTCCAACTTCTCGATTTTTTCGGCTTCGTCTGTAATCTTCAAAGCCAATTCTTTAAAGGGGGTTTCACTATTCTCTGCAATCTCCAAGGCATATTCCTTGATTTTTGCAGCCGAGGCGTTAATTGCCTCAAATCGTGAGTAAAGACCCAACTTATTCTCAAATTCATAGAGCTCTGACTCACTGCGTCTGATAAGGTCACTTACCCCTTGTCTTGTGATGCCCATGTGTGCGGCAATTTCAGAAAGGGACAAATCCTCGTTAAAATAAAGACTTGCTGCCTCTCGCTTTTTTTCGCTTAAAAGCTCACCGTAAAAGTCGTAAAGCAGTGATATCTCGATGCTCTTTTCCATGTCGTATACCTCGTGCTGTAAAGTTTTTTTCTTTACACCTTTGCAATTATAACCTTATGGGCCTGTTATGTCAAGGAATTTTTTAAAAAATCCCGATAAATTCTGATTTTTACGGCAACAAATTTTACTTATATGATGAATTTGACTTAAGATAATTGTCAAACTTTACAAAAATTATCATAAGTTGCACAATCTTCAATTTTTTCGATGATTTTTTCCACATTTTGTGTTATACTAAAATCTAATATTATTGTATTGGAGATATGGCTTACGGAACAAATAGTTAATATCGACAGAATGGAGCAGGTTGCTGCTCTTTTCGGAAGTTTTGACGAAAACATCCGCATCATAGAAAAAGAATACAGTGTCTCGGTTATCACCCTTGACGGCGAGTTCAAAATCAAAGGCGAAACCGAAGGAGTATACAAAGCAGCTAAGGTTATCGAGAGTCTTCTCACCCTTATTAACAGAGGTGAAACTCTTTCAGAGCAAAACATAAGATACTGCATCTCTCTTGTAAATGAGGGAAGCAGCGAAAAAATTGAATCTTTGGCAGGAGACTGTATCTGCATAACATCAAAAGGCAAGCCTATAAAGCCCAAGACCATGGGCCAGCGAAACTACTGTAACCTCATCAAAAACAACACCATCACCATCGGTGTTGGCCCTGCCGGCACAGGTAAAACTTATCTGGCGGTGGCAATGGCGGTTACCGCTTTCAGAGCAAAGGAAATCAACCGTATTATCCTCACCCGTCCTGCCGTTGAAGCAGGCGAAAAACTGGGATTTTTACCGGGTGATTTGCAAAGCAAGGTAGACCCGTACCTGAGGCCCCTTTACGATGCACTTTTCGATATGTTGGGTGCCGAAACCTACCAAAAGTACGTTGAAAGAGGCAATATCGAGGTTGCTCCACTTGCATATATGCGAGGCAGAACCTTAGATGACAGCTTCATCATTCTTGACGAAGCTCAGAACACCACCACAGAACAGATGAAAATGTTTTTGACCCGACTCGGCTTTAACTCCAAGATGGTTATTACAGGTGACATCACTCAGATTGACCTGCCGAACGGTGCAAGGTCAGGACTTAAAGAATGTATTAAGGTATTAAAAAATATAGATGATATCGCAAGCTGCAGATTCTCGGAAAAAGACGTTGTAAGACACAGACTTGTTCAGGATATCATCAAAGCTTATGCAAAATTAGAGGAAGGAAGAGATAAAGATGGCAAAAGATAAGATTACAGTTGTTATTACCAACAGACAGAAAGATGTACAGATTCCCACAGGGCTCAGAATGCTTGTGAGACGTTGCTGCACTGCTACACTTAAAACAGAAAATTTCGAAGGTCCTGCTGAAATCAGCGTATCCTTCGTAAACAACGCACAGATTAAAGAGCTTAACGCACAATACAGAAACAAAGATATCGAAACAGATGTGCTTTCTTTCGGTCTTTGCGGTGAAGACGGCAAATATGACATCGACCCCGAAACAGGTGCACAGCTTCTGGGTGATGTTGTTATTTCTATGGAAAGAGCCGTTGAGCAGGCTAATATTTACGGCCACTCCCTGCAGCGTGAGGTAGGTTATCTTACATGCCACAGTGTGCTTCATCTTTTAGGCTATGACCACGAGGACAACTTGGAGCGTATCCGTATGCGCGAAAAAGAAGAACATGTTATGGAGCTTTTAGGCTTGCCTGCATCCTCAAGCTACATAGTTGACGAGGAATAATTATGAAACACCAGCTTAAAAGCTTCAAAGACGCATTCAAAGGAATATTCTCTGCTTTCAAAGCAGAAAGTCACATGAGATTTCACCTTGTTGCGGCTGTCTTTGTGCTTTTATTTGCTTACATAAGCGAAATGAACCTCTCCCAGTGGGCGATACTCCTTATAACCATAGGATGTGTATTTTCGGCAGAGCTTATTAACACTGCAATCGAAAACCTCTGTGACCTTTACAGTACAGAGCACAATCCCCTTATAGGCAAAATCAAGGATATCGCCGCAGGTGCAGTGCTGATTCTTGCAATTTTCGCCGCAGGAGTTGCCTTGTGTCTTTTCATATTCACAGGCAGGCTTTATTTCGCTTTTATAAAACTTTCTGCCAATCCCATATATTTTCTGCCCATAGGAATTCTTGGAGTTTTATCTCTTGTTTTCCTTATTTTTGCAGGCAGAAAAACAAAAAAATAACAGTTATTCCGGGTCGTCACATCTTTTATTGGGTGTGACGATAAAATTATAAACTAATGAGAGGAAAATTTATGAATTTTCAGGATAAATCCGCTTTTATATCTATTGTTGGCAGACCAAACGCCGGCAAATCCTCGCTTTTAAATCGCATGTTGGGTCAAAAGATTGCTATCGTATCCGACAAGCCCCAGACAACCCGTACACGTATTATGGGAGTGCTTACCGAAGGCGAGCATCAGCTTGTTTTCACCGACACACCCGGTATGCACAAGCCTAAAACATCTTTGGGCAACTACATGGTACGTTCAGTTAAAGAATCTGTTTCTTCTGCTGACGCCTGCCTTCTGGTGGTTGAAGCAGGCAGAGAACCTGACGATACAGAAAAGATGCTTGTTGAGCGTATAATCGCTATGGGCATACCTGCAATTCTTGCTATCAACAAAACCGACCTCATCAAACAGAAAGAGGAGCTCATGCACCTTATCCTCACTTACAGCTCCATGTTTGACTTTGAAGCAATCGTACCTATCAGCGCCAGAACCGGCGATGGTGTGCCTGCTTTAATCGAGGAGCTAAAGAAGCTTACACAGGAAGGCGGCCATTTCTTTGAGGATGACACTCTTACAGACCAGAGCGAGCGAGTTTTAGCTTCTGAAATGATAAGAGAAAAGCTCCTGAGAAATCTTGACAAAGAAATCCCCCACGGCACCGCAGTTGTGGTAGAAAGAATGAAGCAGCGAGTGGGCGGCATGCTTGACATTGACGCCACAATTTACTGCGAAAGAGAAAGCCACAAGGGGATTATCATCGGCAAAGGCGGAAAAATGCTCAAAAAAGTCAGCACCACCGCTCGCGAGGATATGGAGCGTTTCTTCGACTGTAAGGTTAACCTCCAAACATGGGTAAAAGTACGCGAGGATTGGCGAAACAGAGAAGGAATCATGCGCACCTTCGGATTCTCCGAAAAAGATTTTGAATAAAGAATCAAGGAAATTAAATCCAACAACAAAATCCCCTCTATATCATCCCCACCTTTAAGGTATACTAATATCGGTGATGGTATATGGACAAAAATAAAGCTTGGGAGATTTTTGCGTCAACAGGAAAAATTCAGGACTATCTGAACTTCAAATCCCTTATTGATGCACCTTCTCCACATATAAAAACAGATGCAGACAAAGAAGATAAAGACAGACGGACTTATAATCAAACAACAGAATATAGGTGAGCAGGACAGACTGGTGAGTATCCTCACGAGAAATCTTGGTGTAATCAGGGCTTTTGTCCGAGGAGGAAAGAATATAAAGAACCGAAACTCCGCATCCACGGGGCTTTTGTGCTACTCAGAGCTTACGCTTTACAAGGGAAAGCAAGATTACTATAACGTAGAAAACGCTCAGCTTATCAATATGTTTTCAGACCTGAAAACCGACCTTACAAAGCTATCCTTAGCCGAATATTTCTGCGAGATTGCCGCGGTGGTTGCCCCTTGGGAGCAAGAAGCAGAGGAGCATCTGAGGCTTATTCTTAATGCTCTTTATCTCCTCTCAAAGGGAGATATGTCTGAGCTTTTGATTAAATCTGCGGTAGAGATGAGGCTTGCATCCATTTCGGGATATATGCCGGATTTGCTGATGTGTCCTAAATGCGGTGAGTATGAAAAGGACGAGATGTATTTTCTCTTAAGCGGTCAGCTTTTGTGCAAAGATTGCTTTGAAAAGTCCCCGGTTCCTCAAAGTGTCAGAATCAGCTCAGGTCTTACAATGGCACTGAGACACTTGGTTTTTGCCGAAGATAAAAAGCTTTTTTCCTTTTCTCTTTCCGATGAATCACTTAAAAAGCTAAGCAGCATAACAGAAGAATATCTAAGCCGCAAGGTCGACAGAAACTTCAGCACCTTGCAGTTTTACAAAACCATAAGCAGTTAAAACTATGAATACAATAAACAAACACTACAAAGCCTTAGAGCTTGATAAAATTTTAAATCAGCTTGCTGACCTTACATCCTGCGAAGATGCTCGAGAAAAGGCCCTTGAGATTACTCCCTCTTTGGGACTTTTTGAGGTTCAGGAGCAGATAAAACAAACCGAAGATGCCTTTATTCTTTCGGGTAGGTTCGGTACGCCCTCTTTCGGCGGTATCAAAAATCCCATGAGTGCCTTAAGACGCGGTGAAGCAGGCGGTGTAATGAGCACTACAGAGCTTCTCAGAGTTGCTGAAACTCTGAGAATTGTACGAAGTGTAAAGGAATGGAGAAGTAAATCCGCACAGGTAGAGACATCTCTCAACCTGCTTTTTGACATGCTTTCTCCCAACAAATATCTTGAAGAAAAAATCACAACGGCAATTTTAAGCGAAGAAGAAATTGCTGACAATGCCTCTCCTGCACTTTACGATATCCGACGCAAAAAACGTCAGGCAGCATCAAAAGCAAGAGAAACTTTAGATAAAATCATCCGTTCAGCTTCCTATCAGAAATATCTGCAGGACAGCATCATTACTCAGCGAAGCGGCAGATTTGTAGTGCCGGTCAAAGCTGAGTGCCGCTCGGCTATCCCCGGACTTGTTCATGACACTTCATCATCCGGTGCAACTGTATTTGTTGAGCCTATGGGGGTCGTACAGGCCAATAACGACATACGAGTGTTAGAATCAAAAGAAGAAGCTGAGATTGAGAGAATCCTCTTTGAGTTGTCCTCAGAAGCAGGTGCATATGCCGATACCATAAGCGAAAGCTACAATGCTCTGGTAGAGCTTAACCTTATCTTTGCCAAAGCAAACTTAGGCTACAAAATGAAGGCATCTGTTCCCAAAATCAACAACAAGGGTTTTATAAACCTCAAATCCGCACGTCATCCCCTGATTAATTCCAAATCCGTTGTCCCCACCGATATTACGCTGGGCAAGGATTTTGACACTCTTGTTATTACAGGTCCCAACACAGGCGGTAAGACGGTTTCTCTTAAAACCTTAGGTCTTTTTACATTGATGGCAATGTGCGGACTTATGATACCCGTAGAGGACGGTAGCGAAATCTCCACCTTCGAAAAAGTCCTTGTGGATATTGGTGATGAGCAAAGCATCGAGCAGTCTCTCTCCACTTTTTCTGCACACATGACAAATATTGTTTCTATTTTAAAGGTTGCCGACAACCGCAGCCTTGTGCTTATTGACGAGTTGGGTGCAGGCACTGACCCTGTTGAGGGTGCGGCTCTGGCTGTTGCTATTCTTGATGAGCTGAGAGGCAAGGGTGCAAAAATCGCATCCACAACCCACTATGCCGAGCTTAAAGAATACGCCCTGAGAACTGACAGAGTAGAAAACGGATGTTGTGAGTTTGATGTGGCTACACTAAGACCTACATACAAGCTCCTTATAGGTATCCCCGGCAAAAGTAACGCCTTTGCTATTTCAGAGCGACTGGGTATGGAAAAAACTTTGGTTGATAAGGCAAGAGAGCTTGTATCAAGCGAAAGCAGACGTTTTGAGGCAGCGGTTGAGAGTCTCGAAGACCGCCGTCAGGAGCTGCAGCGAGAGCTGGACTTCGCCAAAGAAAAATCTCAGAAGGCGGACTCTGACAAGCAGAAAGCCGAGATTGAGCTTCAGCGTGTACGCAAGCAGGCTGACTCTGAAATCCAGCGTGCTAAACACGAGGCACAGCTTATTTTAAGCCGCACAAGAGCTCAGGCTGATGCACTTCTGGCAGAAATTGAAAGTTTCAGAAAGAAAGCCGAGCTTTCAGCCGATGACAAAGCAAAGCTCAAGCAGGCTATGCGTAAAATGGAAGACGAAGCCGACCCTGTTGCAAAGACAAAGAATGACGGCTATACTCTCCCCCGACCCCTTAAAAAAGGCGACACTGTACTTATCTATGATATTGACAAAAAGGCAACATTGCTGGAAACTCCTAAAGAGGGTGATACTCAGGTAATGGTGCAGGCAGGCGTTATCAAAACCAGAGTCAAGATTTCTAACCTGAGGCTCATGAAAGACGAAAAGGTTAAAATCGGCGGCAAATCTATTACCAAAAACATCAGCTCTACCCTTGATACCCGAGGAATAAGCGAAATTGACGTTCGCGGTCAGACTGCTGACGAGGCGGTTATGGCGGTGGACAGTGCCATTGATACTGCTATTTTACGCCATACCGAGCGACTTACAATTATCCACGGCAAAGGCACAGGCGTGCTCAGACGAGAAATCCAGAATTTTCTCCGTCATCACAAAGCAGTCAAGTCTTTCCGTCTGGGTACATTCGGCGAAGGCGAGGCAGGCGTTACAATCGTCGAGCTTAAGTGACTTAATAAATTTTCAATAACATACAAAGCCCTCCGAGAAATCGGAGGGCTTTGCCTTATCTGGATTAGTATTAACTTTTCACAAACCACCGTTGATAAAACTTTTATTTTATCTTTGCACGGATGATTTTGCCACTGATTGTCTTGGGAAGAGAATCAACAAAGTTAACAATTCTGGGATACTTGTAAGGAGCTGTGCGCTTCTTAACATACTCCTGAATTTCCTTTTTCAGTGCATCGCTTTCTACTGTGCCCTGAGTCAGAATAATAGTAGCCTTAACTACCTGACCACGGATTTCGTCGGGTGCAGCAGTAACTGCACACTCAAGAACATAAGGAAGCTCCATGATAACAGACTCAATCTCAAAGGGTCCGATACGATAGCCCGATGACTTGATAACATCGTCAACTCTACCAACAAACCAGAAGTTTCCGTCTGTGTCCATCCAAGCAGTATCGCCTGTGTGATAATATCCGTCGTGCCATACTTTCTTGGTAAGGTCATCATCAAGATAATATCCCATAAAGAGACCGCAGGGTGTATCCTTGTCTGTCTTTACGCAGATTTCACCGATATCACCTGCTTTGCAGGGATTGCCTTCTTTGTCAAGAATCTGGATATCATAAAGAGGACTGGGCTTGCCCATAGAGCCAACCTTAACCTCAGTACCAACAAAGTTACCGATTGTAAGGGTTGTTTCGGTCTGGCCGTAGCCTTCCATAAGGCTGATGCCTGTTGCCTTTAAGAACTGGTGATAAACCTCGGGGTTTAATGCCTCACCTGCAACGGTTGCATATTTAACAGAGCTTAAATCGTACTTTGATAAATCCTGACGGATAAAGAAACGATACATTGTAGGAGGTGCGCAGAAGGTTGTGATGCCGTACTTTTTGAACAAGGGCAGAATATCATCAGCATCAAAACGATCAAAGTCATAAGTAAACACCGCTGTTTCGCAGAGCCACTGGCCATAGAGCTTGCCCCAAAGAGCTTTACCCCAGCCTGTGTCTGAAATTGTAAAGTGCATACCGTTGGGATCTACATTGTGCCAATACTTGGCAGTGATAAAGTGACCCAGAGGATACATGTGATTATGCTCTGCAATCTTGGGGTTACCTGTGGTACCTGATGTAAAGAACATGATAAGAGGGTCATTGCCGCAGGGAGACTCCTCTGTTCTCTTATATCTTGTGGAGAATTTCTCAAACTCTTCCTCAAAAGAGTGCCAGCCTTCACGCTTGCCGTTTACGCTTACTTTAACTGTAAGTGTGGGGCTATTGACTGCTGCCTTGTCTGCCTCGTCTGCAGTTTCACCGTCTGCAGTACAGACAATAGCCTTTACACCTGCTGCATTGAAGCGATACTCAAAGTCGTGCTCTTTAAGAAGGTTGGTAGCAGGAATTGCAATAGCACCGATTTTGTGCAAAGCAAGGATAGAGAACCAGAACTGATAATGACGCTTAAGTACAAGCATTACTCTGTCGCCCTTTTTGATACCCAAGGACTCAAAGTAGTTAGCAGTCATATTGGAGTATTCCATCATATCTCTGTATGTAAATACTCTCTCCTGCTTTGTGTTTGTAAGGTGTACCATAGCAGTCTTATCGGGGCATTTCTCAGCAAGTCCGTCGATAACATCAAATGCAAAGTTGAATTTATCCTGATTCTTAAAGCTGATACCGGAAAGCACACCGTTTTCGTCAGTCTCTGTGGTGATAAATTTCTCATAAACAGGGTTCTCAAGCTTTGCAAGGTCTGTATTTGTAGTTGTGGCAGCAATTACCTTTTCTTCGTAATTCGCCATACCGTTTGTATCGGGATTAATAACAATAGCATAAATCTCGCAATCGCTTCCGCCGATTGCACGCTCGTCATGGGGAATTGAACTATCGTAATAAATGCTATCGCCTTCATGCAGGATCTCACATCTGTCGCCAACCTGAATTTTCATACTGCCCTTGATAACAATATCAATTTCGTGGCCTGTATGAGTAGAAAGATGCATGGGCTCGTTCTGAATCTGCTCAGAATAAGGGATTACAACATGGAAAGGCTCAGCAAGCTTATTTTTGAAAGCAGGTGCCAGATTGTAGTATCTGAAGCCTTCGCGTCTTGCAAAGGGCATACCCTCACCTTTTCTTACAACTGTGTACTGTGTCAGCAGAGGGCTGGTACCCTCCATAATATCTGTAATATCAAGAGAGCAGGCATTTGCAAACTTGTATATAAATGTAAAGCTGAAATCGCTTGCACCTGACTCCAGAAGTCTGTACTCTTCAGGAGTTGTGCTTGTTTTCTTAGCCATTTGCTCAACTGTAAAGCCTAAATCCTCACGAACACTTTTAATTCGGTTTGCCACCTCTTTTATTCTTTCATCAATCATTAAATTCTGTGACATTTTGGATCCTCTCCTTTACTGAATAAATTAAAGTAAAATAAAAAAGTCGTCTCAAAGCAAAAACTTTGAGACGACTGAAATAACTTTCTAAGCCGCGGTACCACTCAAATTGCGAGGACTATTGCCCTACACCGCTTACAGGTTCAAACAAACCCTCTGTCTTAACGCGACATTCACGGGAGCGTCTACTAAGGCAGCAAAGCCTTTTCGGACTCCGGCTCGGAAGGGATAATCAAATGGAAAAACTTAGTGCAACCTCACACCAAACGGTTGCTCTCTGAAAAAAAGCTTAACCTGACTTCTTCGTCACAGCCTTTAATGTAGTAAAGAATAGCAAAAACAAGATAATTTGTCAATAGTTTTTTAAAACTTTTCTTTTTTTCTAAAAAACTCTTTATATTTTTCAAAACATAGTGTATAATGTGTGTGTATGTGCAAAGATTAACGAAAGCACAAAATACTTATATGTAAAGGAGCTTACAATTATGCCATTAGTTAATGCAAAAGAAATGCTTACAAAGGCAAAGGCAGGCCACTATGCAGTAGGCCAGTTCAACATCAACAACCTTGAGTGGACAAAGGCTATCCTTTTAACTGCTCAGGAGCTTAACTCCCCCGTTATCCTCGGTGTATCTGAGGGTGCAGGCAAGTACATGTGCGGTTACACAACCATCGTTGGTATGGTTAATGGTATGCTGAGTGAACTTAACATCACTGTTCCCGTTGCTCTCCACCTCGACCACGGTTCTTATGATGGTGCTAAGGCTTGCATCGCTGCAGGTTTCTCATCTGTAATGTTCGACGGCTCTCACTATGCTATCGAGGAAAATATTGCAAAAACTAAGGAATTAGTTGCAATCTGTGAGGAAAAGGGTCTTTCCTTAGAGGCTGAGGTTGGTTCCATCGGCGGCGAGGAAGATGGCGTTGTTGGTGCCGGCGAGTGTGCAGATCCCGACGAGTGCAAAATGATTGCTGACCTCGGCGTTACAATGCTTGCTGCAGGTATCGGTAACATCCACGGCAAATATCCCGAGAACTGGGCAGGTCTTTCTTTCGATACTCTTGAGGCTATTTCTGCTAAGACAGGCGATATGCCCTTAGTTCTTCACGGTGGTACAGGTATCCCCGAGGATATGATCAAGAAGGCTATTGACCTTGGCGTTTCCAAAATCAACGTTAATACAGAGTGCCAGCTTGCTTTTGCTGCTGCAACAAGAGAGTATGTTGAGGCAGGCAAGGACCTTCAGGGCAAGGGCTTCGACCCCAGAAAGCTTCTCGCTCCCGGCTTTGAGGCTATCAAGGCTACTGTTAAGGAGAAGATGGAGCTCTTCGGTTCCGTTGGTAAAGCATAATTTACCGCTAATACAATGAAAATTACCGCTGAGGATTTCTAAGTCCTCAGCGGTTTTTATTTGCGGGTAAGCCACCCGCAGGGCAGTTCGCCTTTGGAAAGATTATTTATTGAGGTAACCTTACATTAACGGCGGGTTGGTCTTGTTTTATCTGAACATCTATCTGTAGTGGAGCCGTTTCGGCTACCGAAATTATCCATTATTCAATATTCATAATTCATTTTTTATTAACACAACAAAACCCCGCCGTTAAGCGGGGTTTAAATTATATCTGAGTTTTACAAAGGCGGAATTGCCCACCGTGGCTAGCGGTCGGAATTGCCCACCGTAGCTAACGGTAATTACTCGATAACTCTAACCTTGATAACATCCTCAAGGTTCTCTGTAGCCTTTGCAGCCTCCGCAGCAGGGCCTGTTACATCGATAATCATGTAACCGAAGTCACCACGGCTCTTGCTCTCCATGTTATCAACATTTGCACCTGTTGCTGCAATAGCACCTGTAACAGTAGCGATAACGTTAGGCTTGTTGCGGTGGAGAACACAGATTCTTGTGTCTGCACTTCTTGCCATGGATACTGCAGGGAAGTTAACGGAGTTCTTGATGTTACCGTTCTCAAGATAATCCTTAACCTGGTCAGCAGCCATAACTGCACAGTTATCTTCACTCTCAGGAGTAGAAGCACCAAGGTGAGGCATAGCAACTACATTTGTTTCGCAAAGAAGGTCATCTGTAGCAAAGTCTGTTACGTACTTTGCAACCTTGCCGCTCTTAAGAGCCTCAAGCATATCAGCTGAGTTAACAAGGCCATCTCTGGAGTAGTTAAGAATTCTAACGCCATCTTTCATCATAGCGATTGTATCTTTATTGATTGTTTCTTTAGTAGAAGCATTGAGAGGAACGTGGATTGTGATGTAGTCACACTCCTTGTAAATCTCCTCAACAGAGTTTGCATGATTGATGCTGTTCTTAAGCTTCCAAGCTGCGTCAACAGAAATATAGGGATCGTAGCCGTATACTTCCATACCAAGGGACTTAGCAGCATTAGCAACCAAGATACCGATAGCACCAAGGCCGATAACACCAAGCTTCTTGCCCATAATTTCGGGACCAACAAACTGGCTCTTGCCCTTCTCTACCATTTTGCCAACTTCTGCACCGTTACCCTTGAGAGTCTTTGCCCACTCGATACCGCCGATAACGTCACGGGATGCGAGGAAAAGACCTGCGATAACAAGCTCTTTAACAGCGTTTGCATTTGCACCGGGAGTATTGAATACTACAATACCTTCCTCAGCACACTTGTCAACGGGGATGTTGTTTGTGCCTGCACCTGCTCTTGCAATTGCAAGAAGGCTCTCAGGCATAGTCATATCGTGCATGGAAGCACTGCGGACTAAAACTGCGTCGGGTGTGTCACAAGCATCAGAAATAGTGTAGTTTGCACCAAGTCTGTCTGTACCGATAGCAGCGATTTTGTTAAGTGTAAGAATATTAAACATGGCTTTCTTCGAACTCCTTCATAACAGCAACTAACTTCTCAACACCCTCGATAGGCATAGCGTTGTAGATAGAAGCACGCATACCACCAACAGAGCGGTGACCCTTGATGTTAACGATGCCGTTTTCTGTGCAAACCTTAACGAACTCTGCATCTAAGTCTGCATCGCCTGTAACAAAGGGAACGTTCATAAGAGAACGGTCTTCGGGGGTTACTGTGCCCTTAAAGAGCTTAGAGTTGTCGAGGAAATCATAAAGGATAGCAGCCTTCTTCTCGTTAAGCTCCTTCATCTTCTCAAGACCACCGATTTCATTCTTGATCCACTCAAGAACAAGCTTTGCAATATAGATTGTGTAGCAAGGAGGAGTGTTGAACATAGAATCGTTGTCAGCGTGTGTAGAGTAGTTGAACATTGTGGGAGTAATCTCCTGAGCGTTGCCGATAAGGTCCTCGCGGATGATTACAACTGTAAGACCGGCGGGAGCCATGTTCTTCTGAGCACCTGCGTAAAGCATGCCGAACTTAGAAACATCAATAGGCTCGGAAAGGATGCAGGAAGAAATGTCAGCAACAAGGGGAACGTTGCCTGTATCGGGAAGCTCATGATAAACAGTACCGTAGATAGTATTGTTCATACAAATATGGAAGTAGTCTGCATCAGGTGTGAATGTAGACTTGTCAAGCTTGGGAATATAGGAGAAAGTCTTATCCTCAGAAGAAGCTACAACATTTGCAGAGCCGTAGCGAGAGCCTTCTTTGTAAGCTTTCTTAGCCCACTGACCTGTAATAACATAGTCAGCCTTGCCGGACTTGTTCATAAGATTTAAAGGAATCATTGCAAACTGAGAAGAAGCACCGCCCTGAAGGAAAAGAACCTTGTAATTGTCGGGGATATTCATTACTTCTCTTAAAAGTGCCTCTGCCTCTTTGATGATAGCATCATATACCTTGGAGCGGTGGGACATCTCCATTACGGACTGACCGCTGCCCTGATAATCCATCATCTCGTCAGCTGCCTTCTTAAGAACTGCCTCAGGCAGTACAGAAGGACCTGCAGAAAAATTATAAACTCTTGCCATTTCTAAAACTCCCTTTCGTGCAAGATTAAATATGTAAAAAATATTTATAAAACATACTTATTAGGTTAATTGTTAAAATATTAACCCAATATAAGCAATTATATTACTTTGAAACTCATAAGTCAAGAAAAAAGCAAAGCTGCCCGCAAAATTTGGGGCAGCTTTTGATAAAAATTCTGCATTAATCGTTAAAAACATCGTAATCACGAGGTTTTCTGTCCTGAGGTTTTTTAGCTTTCTTTGATTTTTTGCTGTTTTTCTTGGATTTTGAAAGCTCACGCTTGAGATTCTTGAAGAAATAGCCTGTGCTTTTCACTGCCTGCTTACTTTCTTTAACAACATTGCTTGCAGCAGGAGCCTGTTTCTGGGAGGCAGAGCTGTTTGCGTCAGCGTTATTATTGCCTTGTTCGCTAAAAGCATCCTCAAAGAAAGCATCACTTGTCTTGTAACCGCCCAGACCCTCGGAATTCTGAGAAACATTCAATTTTTTCTCCGCACGTTTCAAAACGTCGTAGTCAGCTTTTCTTTCCTGCTCTTTTCTGCGGCGTTTCTTTTCCTCTTTGCTTTTCTTTGCCATGAAGTAAGAGAATACAAAGAACCCCAGCACAAGCACCAATATTACTATCAGAATTGGAATAAACACCTGCCAGAAAGTAACTCCGGGAGTGTTGCTGAGAATCTCATCAAATTTAATGCTTGAAACCACATCTCTGATAATTTCAAGCTCCTCGGATGTAAGTGCATCACCGTCAGAGGTAGAGGCAATAGTGATGCTCATACCATTTACAATGGTAACACTCTGTCTGCCGTAAACAGACACATTTCCCTCTTCGCCATAGGTGGTAAAATCAAGAAACAGAACACCGCCGTAGGTGCCCTCTGTGCAATCGCTGAACTGGGAATTTGAAAGCAGGCTTTCTTTATATTCATCAAGAGCCGAGCTTGACAAAAGCGAAAGGTTGAAGAACTCTTCGGTTTTTGCATTTTTTATCATATGGACTCTTATATCAAGGTCAGGAGCAGCACTTGCCACCTCAAGATATGTACCTTCGGTCATATTGGGGTTGGTTGCCCTTGTTGTGGCGGTCATATAAGAGGGAATCTCAAGAGAAAGCCCCAGCTCCTCAATATAATATGTTTTACCCTGAGCATTTACGGTAAAAACTGCGGCAAAAATCAGCAATATAGAAACAACGAGACTTAGAAAACGCTTTGGAATACGCATTTTTGTCCCTCCTGTAATCTTATTTATATAGGGATTAAATTTTACAGTAAAAGACTTGATTTGTCAATGAGTAGCCGCAAAAAAGCCGCCTGTGTTTTACCACAGGCGGCTTTGTTATTTATAAAAAATCCTTAATCAATCGCCGTAATTATATACGCCAACCTTAAACTTACCTTCGCCGTCCTTTTCGTCAAGGAGGTAGAAGCCCTTACCGTCTTCAACACCTGTTGTAATATCAACGGTCTGCTGGCCGCTGCCGTTATGGAAAAGAACATTGGGAACAGAAGGATCAAGCTCGCACTTGTAAACCTTCTCGCCGTTCTTGTTTGTCTCTACATATTCCATAGATACACCGGGCCATGATGTGCCTTCGCTGCCACCCCAATAGTGGATCTTTACTTCGTTCCAGTTCTTGTTGTTGGAGAAGTAAATTGTCTTCTTTGCGGGAGGCTCAATCTGGCTGAAATCACCATCTATAAGTGCAAACTGGAACATGTGGAAGGTAACGTTGTTATCCTTCTGACCATGTGCATTTGACATGTTTCTGTCGTACCAGTTCTCTGTAGCATACTTAACAGTAACCTCATGAGTACCTGCCTTAAGAGTAAGTCTTAAGTGAGAGCTGAGCTGGTGGCCGAAACTCATTGCAGGGAATACAAGTGTACCAACATCCTCGCCGTCAATATATACGGAACGGATAGCTGCAGTGATACCGGCAGTGGGATCGCCCTGATTTGTATGAATTGATGAGAGCTGATATACGCCATCTACGGGGATATCTACTGTAAATGTAGCAGTGTTTTTAGTATCACCAACATACTTTGTGATGTTAGAGCCTGCGGGACTGTATGCAATAGGCTTGGAAAGCTCAGACCAGAGACCTGTGGTCTTGTCTACTGCTACTACGGAGTATACACCGTAAGTTGTGTCATCAATTGTGTAAGATGTAGTTGTAACATCCTTGTACTCAGAGCCTGTCCATACCTTGTATGTGCAGTTCTTAACAGCATTCCATCTGAGTGTTGTGCCTGTAAGTGTTGCGTTGGGAGCTGTAGGAGCCTTTGTAGTATTCTCAGCCTTGAGGTTAACAACATCCTCAGCACCGCTGTCCTTTACATTGATTACGATTGTGTAGTCGCCCTTTGCATCTGTGGGTAATACATAGTCGTTATCAACCTTTTCATCGTTAACATAGATGGACTCTACTGTGTCGCCCTTGCCGTGAAGCTCAAGACTTAATGTAGCATCTCTGTACTTGTAGTCTTCTACATAGAAGGGACCTTCCATCCACTGAGGAACATAGGGGTCAAATGTGATACCCTCTGTTGTATATTCCATACCGTAAAGAACTCTGTAGTAACCTGCCATTGTAGCTGCAACAGACCAGAGCTGGTTTGTTGAATGTAAGCCACGGCCGGATTCGTAATCAATAACCTCGTAGTTTGTAAGGCAGGACACTGCACCACGGATACAAGAGTTCCAGATTTCCTCAGCAAGGAGGTTGTTCTCGTTTTCGTTATTTACGGCACCAATCATGAGAATTGCTTCCCATCCGGGCCATACACCACTGTCGTGGTACTTGTAGTCTGTCCAACGCTGTGCGTTCTTGTTGGGATAAACTGTGTTTGCACCAAAGGGTACGAGAGTATGATTCTCCATAATGGAGTCAGCCTTTTCCTGACCGCCGATGTTGTACCATACTGCATAACCATCTGCCAGAACGTCCTGCTTGTAAGCGATAGGTGAACCCATCCAGTCCGGATACTCCCAGGATGTGTATGTGCCTAATTCATCGTGCCAGAGTCTGTCGGAGATTGCCTTCTCAAGATCTGCAGCAAGGTCATCCCATGCCTTTGCTTCTGCCTCATCCTTACCGAGAATCTCAGCAGTATCAGCAAGAATCTTCATTACCTGACAGAAAATAATGTTTGTGTTTGCTGCCTTACCTTCAGCAATTGTTACGATACCGTTTTCATCGTCTTCGCCTGTCCAGTCACCGTATGTCTTGTCACGGTGGTCAAGACCGCAGGTTTCACCTCTGAAGAGGCCTGCTTCTTTGTCGTAAACTACTTCGTAGTCCTGCATAATTGTGTTGGAAGCTACTTCGTAGAAATACTCAAGATTTTCTGTGTTGCCGTCTGCAAGATATGTCTCCCAAACAGCAAGCATCATGATAATTCTGTCTGTAGATACGGGGTAAGAACCACCTGTACCTGTATCTTCTTCAAATGTAAGGTTACCATCAGTACCTACAACCTTTGCATAAGCACAGTTTGTAGAAATCTCGGGGAACAACCATGAAAGAATATACTGCATTGACATAGCAGTATCACGGGTCCATACCTTTGCCCAACCGGTACCTGTATAGAACACGTCGCCGTCATCTGTATCACGGATACTATTGTATATTTCCTTCATTGTAAGATTGTATGCTACCTCTGCAAGAGGAGTATTGGGTGCATAGAAAGAGGGATAATCATAACCATATGACTCAGCATCAAGGTTAAATGTCCACTCACGGTCACTGCCGGTTTCAGTAGTAAGAATATAGTTACCTGTATTTGCAATTACACGGGAGTCATTCTCTGTAAGACCGTTTACAAAGAGTGAATAATCCTGTGCGTCGCTTACATTAACGCTGCCACCGTTGTATGTAGCATCGCCGTAAACCTGGATTGCATTTACATCAATCTGCTGACCAAAATCAAAGAAGAAACCGAAGGAGTATGCATTGATGTCTTCAAATACAACATCGTTGCCGACTACTTTACCTGTAAGCTCTGTCTTTTTGTTATCAGCAGTTGTAAGAGTAGCCTTGAGAGGAGCTGTCTCTGTCTTCTCAGCAGGAACATCAGCACCTACTGCAACAAGCTGAACCTCCTCGCCATCGCTTAATGTAATCATTTCGCCAATGGGATAAGGAATGTCTATCATAGCAACATACTTCTGGATTGCAGTTGCATCCTTGATGTTTACCTTATCGTCAGCAGTTGTATCTGCACAGATAATTGCATCGCCTGTAAGCTCAACAATCTTTGCAACATGCTTCTGGATAATGGTAGCATCCTTAATATTTACTTTTTCGTTCTGGTCAGCATCACCTAAGAGATACTGCTTAACATCAACTACACCGGATGTTGTGGGAACGGTTGTAGCTTCTGTAGAAGTTGCGGGGTCGGTTTCGGGTACAGTTGTTGCAGGTTCAGAAGGCTCTGTGGGATTTGGTACAGCCTCAACACCTGCAAGACCTACGAATACAACCTTATCAACGGTAACTTCGTTGTCAAAGCCGAAGCCTACCTTGCCTTCTGTTGCAGTAAGGTCTGTGTATGCAGCGTCCACAGTAGGAATCCAGCCGTAGGGAGAGCTTACATAGCCCTGAAGTGCGATATCGGTAGCAGACTTGCTATCCTTAACGCCCTTAACCTTAAGGTCGCACTCAACTGTGTCGGATTCATACTTAATCCATGTAACGTTTTTAGGTGTGCTGAGCTTAACAACCTTCTCGCCTCTGCCGGAAATTGCATCAACATCAACGTATGTACCATCGCTGAAATAAAGCTTGCCGGCTTTTACTTCGTCATAGGCGTTGATTATGATTTCATCAACTGCAAATGTGTTAGCAAAACGGATACCTGCATAGCCATCTTCATAGAATACGTATCCCATCTGCTCAACATTTTCGATATAGGAGAAGTTGATTTTGCTTACAGCTGCATCATCTTCGTAAGAAACAACGAAAATTTCTGTCAAGCCGTCAATAACAAATTCTGCAGTGGGATCTTCCTCTGTAATCACTGCGAAATTCTTGTAATCCCTTGTAAAAACAGCAAGATTGCCGTTCTTTGCAGCAGTTTCATCAAGAGAAACTGTGTAAACACCATCCTGCTCGGGCTTAACGATTACAGAAACACACTCATTGAGGTCAAGGTCTGTTACCTTGCCGTCTTTTACAAGAGCTGTATCAGAAGCAGAATCATATCCTGAGAAGTCAAGAGATGTTTCGCCCTTAGCAACTGTATCTGTAAAATCCTTTACTGCAGTTGCAACAATCTTATCAACGTTATATGTTCCGCCTAAGTTTTCAAGAGTAATTCGGTTGTATCCGGGATTTAATGTGGCAGTTAACACTAATGTTTTGTATGACTGCCATCCGCCGGTTTTAGCAAAGCTTGCAGTATATACATCTTTGCCTACTATTTTTTCAAATACTCCATCTTCGTTTGTAGATCTTACTGTAAATGCAAGATCACCTGCTTCTGTTTCAGATGCTACATTAATCTCAAATCTGTATGTTACAGGTGCTTTTTCGCTAACGGTTACACCAAAATTAAGAGCATCGCCCTTGTCAAAATCACCTACATACTTCTGTGCAGAAGCCTTAGAATCACTAAGCACTTTGACTGCACCTAAAGCGTACGAATATTTTTCTGCCTCGATTGTTGTAGCAGAGGTGCCAAGAGTAAAATCAGACTTTGTGTCCATTTTTACTGCTGTATAGCTGCGGTTGTTGACATTAGCTGTAATTTTCATAACTGTATCTGTGTCAACGTCAAAGATAATGTTATTATCATCGTTATCATCCGCACCGATAGAAGTTCCCCAGTTTCCTGTGAAGATCTTACATTCATATACTCCGCCTGTCATATCCCATACATAAGAGTATATTCCGTTTCCTTCTTCTACAAACTTGAACTCCTCCAGACTACCCCAGCCGGTCATACCGCCTACAAGGTAAACGTCCAGACCCGTATTCTTTGCAGATACTGACACAATTCCTGCAAAAGGAATTGCTGTAACCAGTAACAACAAGCAAAGAATCAGGCTGAGAAGACGAGACGAAAGTTTCTTCTTACTCATAGATTTCAATCCTTTCATAAATAAAAATCGCCATAATAATATGCCGAATTTATATTAGCATAATTATAAAAATTAAGCAAGCAGTATAAATAATTTTGTGCAAAACAACACAAAAAATCGCCTCTACCTTAGTAAAGACGATTTTTGGATATGTAAATTAAGTTTTATTTTTTGCTGATAGTTTCGTATATATAAGGCATAACTTCATCCTTTTTAAGCCCCAGAGGATACGCAAACGCTTCTAAAACTGCTTTCTGTGCAGCTGCAAAGGCTTTTTCATCCCTCGCAAATGTGCGTATGGGCTTTTTGTCCGAAGACTCTTTTCGCAAAATAAACATCATAAGCAGCGACAACACCTGCGAAAGGTCACCGCTATGGATAACTTCATCCAAATATTCAGCCCGCTCTGCCGTATTTTCAATCCAGGTCATTCTGTTGTTTTCGCTGCTCCTGATAATTGTATCAATTTCTTCTTTAGTAAGAACCGACTCCATCATAGACGTAAGGTTCTGTGAATCCACAGGCACATAAACGCTGGAATTGGAATCATATACCGAGGTCAATATATAATACTCCTTTTTAATTCCTGCAATTTTCTGCTCTTTGATATCTGTTACTCTGTATGTTCCCCGCTTGCGGTAAACCACCGTATCACCGATATTATGAGTATATTTTTCAGCAATTTTCAAAAGTCTCACCCCAATGCTTTCTATATACATATTATATTCTTTCGAAGAAAAACTTTCAAAGGCGAAAATCAACAAAAATACAGAAAATCCTTTTGCAATTTTCAGACTAATATATTTTTCTTTATTTTTCGCGATACCTGTGTTATGATAATTATGTATAATTTCCTTTAATAAGGGAGGAACTGTAATGATATACTTTGTGGAAGATGACAGCAATATAAGAGAGCTTGTGGTATATACCCTTAACTCAACAGGTTTTGCAGCTACGGGATTTTCAAAACCATCGGATTTCTGGAAAGAATTAAAAGAAAAAACGCCCACACTGGTGCTGCTCGACATAATGCTTCCCGAGGAAGACGGTCTGAGCATCTTAAAAAAACTCCGTTCAAACCCCGACACCGCATCAATACCTGTTATTATCCTTACTGCAAAAGCAGACGAATATGACAAAGTCAGAGGTTTCGATTTAGGTGCTGATGACTATGTTCCCAAGCCCTTCGGTATGATGGAGCTGGTAGCAAGAGTTAAGGCGGTACTAAGACGTGTAGAGCGTGACACCACATCTTCAGAATATCACATCGGACCTCTTTATGTGTATCCCAAAAAGCACATAGTAAAAGTTAACGACGAAAACGTTCTGCTTACACTCAAGGAATTTGACATGCTTTGCTATCTTCTGGAGAACAAAGGCATTGTCCTCAGCCGAGACCAGATTCTTAACAAGGTATGGGGCTATTCTTTTGACGGAGAAAGCCGCACCGTAGATGTTCACATCAGGACATTAAGACAAAAGCTGGGCGAAGCAGGAGAAACCATCAGCACAATACGCGGTATAGGATACAAGATTGGTGATTAATATGAAAAAGCAATTATTTTTTACTATACTTTCAATATCCCTCTTTGCGTTGTTTGCAGGTCTTGCTGCGGGATTCGGAATTATTTTCTCTAACTTCAGCTCCGACCCATGGGCAAACTCTTTTCTGTGGTCTTTACCGGTTTTTGTAATTCTGGCTTTATTATTTGCGGGTATTTCTATTATAGCTGCCATAAGCCTCAGCAAGAAAATCAGCGCACCCATAAACGCCATTGATTTTGACACACCTGAAAAGTCAAAACTCCCCAAAGAATTTGCACCCCTTTGTCAGAGGCTTGAAACCCAGAACAAAGATATGGAAAAACGTTTTCAGGCTATTACATCCAATCATGACTCCCAGGAAAAAATCCGTCAGCAGTTTACAGCTAATGTATCCCATGAGCTGAAAACACCCCTTACATCTGTTTCGGGTTATGCCGAGCTTATCAGAGACGGTATGGTTGAGGGCGACAACATCAAACGATTTGCAGGAAAAATCTATGACGAAAGCCAGCGTATGATTAACCTTGTGGGAGATATCATCAAGCTGAGCCAGTTTGACGAGAAAGATATTCATGTAAAAATCGAAAAAATAAATCTGATGAATCTGTGTAAAGCCGTTATCGCAGGTCTGGAAAGCCTTGCCGAAAAGCACAACGTAGCTATCGAGCTTCGTGGAGATGATGTAGAAATCAGCGGAGCCGAGATCATCGTTGAGGAAATCATCCACAATCTTGTGAAAAACGCCATCAAGTATAACAAGGACGGCGGAAAAGTCACAGTCAGCGTCAAGCAGTGTCTGGACGGCATTGAGCTCAGTGTCAAGGACACAGGCATCGGAATCCCCCAAGAAGACCTTGACCATATCTTTGAACGATTCTACAGAGTTGACAAAAGCCACTCCAAAGATATCGGCGGTACAGGTCTGGGGCTTTCCATCGTAAAACATGGTGCAATGTTCCACAACGCGTCTCTTTTTGTCGAAAGCAAAGTTAACATAGGTACCACCATCAGAGTACTCTTTTAAGGTGATTGCTATGAAAACCACTCAACTGCAAAACAGAAACTTTAACCTTGATTTGCTCAGAATTATAGCACTTGCTTTTATTCCGGGCGTACATTTTTTCCTGCACACCTTCTTTTATAATCAGAATACAGAAGGCACCGTGATGATAATATTTTACTTCATAAGGAACTTGTTTTTACTGGGACTTCCTCTGTTTATACTCCTGACAGGTTATCTTCAGGGCAACAAACAATTCACAATTTCAAAGAAATATTTTCTTAAAATCACAAAATTTCTTGTTCCTTACATTATCATCACCATATTTTTTATATTGGTTGATATTCTCTACTTCAAAAACTCATATTCTATGGGAAAAGCAGTGGCAACCTTCACTACATTTAAGAATTATTCCTGGTATGTGGAGATGTATATAGGTCTGTTTCTGCTGATTCCTTTCCTTAACATGATGTGGAGCTGCTTTAAGAAAACAAGCCACGAAGTGATCTTTCTTTGCATCCTTGTAAGCCTTACTTTGCTTCCTTCCTTTGTAAACAGTTTTTCTGTAGGTTCTGCAAACTTTTTAAGGTCAGATAAGCCTGCATTGGCATTTATTCCCGTTTGGTGGGAAAATATCTATCCTATCACCTATTATTTTACGGGAGCATTTTTAAGCAAGCACAAGGATGGCTTCAAACTTAAATCTGTTCACTACTTCCTTTTATTCATACTAAGCTTTGCTGTAACAAACGCCTACCATCTCTTAAGAGACTACGGTACAGCTCCCGCAATCAAAGGTTGGCTTTATTGGAACAGCATCACTCTCTATATTCCTGCAGTATTCTTTTTTATGTTTATTGCATCTTTAAACTTCAAAAACGTGCCTACACCTGTACGAAAGGTATCTGCAAGGCTTTCGGACCTTTGCTTTGGAGCATATATGGCATCCATTATCCCGGATCGGATTATCTATCCAATATATAACGAAATCCTCCCCTACAAATATCAGGTGTTGGGATTGCCGATTGTGGTACTTTTGGTAATTATAGTTTCATTTGCCATTTCTTTTGTTGCTGACCTCATTTATATAGGAAGCAGTAAACTGGCAAGTAAAATATTCAGAAAAAACAAGGAGTAAATTATGGGTAAGAAAAACAAAAACACACCTCCCACAGCGGTAGTACCGCCAAAGAGAAATGTAAATCTGGATATCATACGAATAATCGCCTTTGTGTTTGTACCATGTGTGCACTTTTTCTTGCACAATGGTTTTTATTCTCAGACTGTAGATAACACAGAGATGTACATCATGACATATATGAGAACTCTTGCACTTCTGTGTATTCCGTTGTTTATGATTCTGACAGGTTATCTGCAGGCAGGAAAAAGGTTTGAGCCAAACCTCAAGTATTATCTTAAAATATTCAAGTTTGTGGTACCTTACCTTATTATAATGACCATTGACCTTATTTACATAAACGCATGGCTCGTACCCGAAGGTATCATCAAACCCTACACACTCAAGGAATACATCCACAACTACACCTCTTTCACACATTATTCTTGGTATGTAGAGATGTATCTGGGACTTTTCCTGCTAATTCCTTTCCTCAATATGATATGGAACAACCTGAAAAGCAAAAAGCAGGAACGTATCCTTGTTATCACAATGTTTATTCTTATGATTGCTCCATCAATCTTTAACTACTATGAGTTTGATGCTGAAAACGTAATGTCAGCCGCATCTGACAACTACTGGAGCATCTTCCCCAACTGGTGGACAGGAGTTTATCCTCTTGCTTACTACTTTACTGGTGCTTACCTTGCCAAAAACAAAGCCGATTTCAAATTAAAGCCCATTTTCTCTTTCCTTATTTTCTTAGGCACATGGGCAATCTTCGGCACATACACCGTTTTAAGAAGCTACCTCAACAAACCCAGCATGTACGCCTGGACAAACTACAACTCCTGGGGTATATACTTTATGGGTATCGCTTTGTTTATTTTCCTCAATTCCATCAATTTCAAGTCCATGCCCAAGCTCCTCTGTAAATTCCTGGCAAAGCTTTCTGACCTTTCCTTTGGAGCTTACCTTGCAAGCTGGATGCTTGACCAGTGGTTCTACGTAAAACACCTCAACAAGATGGTTCCCGTTATGGAAGACAGACTCAAGTATTTCGTACCCTGCATTCTCCTTGCGGTTACCGTGGCATTTATCGTTTCGTACTTTGCAGACCTTATTTATCGAGCAGGTTCTATTGTGGTGTCTGATATATCAAAGTCAATCCGCAAAAAGCGTTCTTCCAAAAGATAACTGCAAAAAGCGACCACATAATCTGGTTTTTGTCTGTTTTTGACTTGTTCTCGAAAAAAACTTAAATTTTACATAGATTTAACATTTCTGTGTTGAAATTTAACATTTATTTGATATAGTAAATTCGATGTAAAACAAAAAGACATTAAAGGATGTGCTTTTAACTTATGAGTATTTCGTTTATATTCGAGCTGATCACGGGACTTGCAATGTTCCTGTTCGGTATGAATGCCATGGGCGACGGTCTTAAAAAGGTAGCAGGCAGCAAGCTTGAGACCGTTTTGTGGAAGCTTTCCTCAACCCCCACAAGAGGCGTTTTGTTGGGCACAGGCGTTACTGCGGTTATTCAGTCCTCCTCTGCCACATCATGTATGGTAGTCGGCTTTGTTAACTCAGGTATGATGAACATTGCTCAGGCTATCGGCATTATCATGGGTGCCAACATTGGTACTACTGCAACAGGTTGGATTTTAAGCCTTTCTGCTGTTGGCGGCGACAGCTCATCCGCAGGATTTGACTGGACACAGTTCTTATCCACCACATTTATCTCTGCAGTTTTTGCCCTTATCGGTACACTCTTTATGATGTTCGCAAAAAAGAACACCTTTAAACATACAGGCTCCATTATGCTTGGCTTTGCAGTGCTTATGAGCGGTATGAAAATGATGAGCAAGGCAATGGGATTCTTAGAGGGCAACCCCATGTTCGAAGAGCTTATGACAACAATGTCAAATCCCTTCTTCGGCATACTTATAGGTACTGTAATCACTGCGATTTTACAGAGTGCATCGGCATCTATAGGTATTCTTCAGTCTCTTGCAATTACAGGTGCAGTTAACAACGACGCTGCAATTTATCTTATCATCGGTATGTGTATCGGTGCCTCTATGCCTGTTCTTCTCTCTGCTATCGGTGCTACAACAAACGGCAAGCGTGCATCTATCATCTATCTTATCTTCAACTCCATCGGTGCAATTATTCTTACTCCAATTTTCTGGGGCATTAACGAATTTGTACATTTCACATTTATGGATATGCCTGCAGACGCTTTCAGCATTGCTATGATAAACACTGTTTTCAATGTGGCCGCAACACTTATTCTCCTTCCCTTTGTTAAACAGTTTGACAAGCTTGTGTGCGCTCTCATACGAGAGAAGAAAACCGACAAAAAAGCCGGCGAGCTCGACAGACTTGAGGAAAGATTCCTTACTCATCCCGGTCTTGCAATTGAACAGAGCCGTGCGGTTCTTTGCTCTATGGCTGAGCAGTCTCATCAGAATCTTATTGAAGCTTTCGCACTTATGGACAATTACACCGAAGAAGGCTACGCAAAGGTTGAGGATGACGAAGGCGAAATTGATAAGTACGAGGACAAGCTTGGTACTTACCTTGTAAAAATCACTGGTAAAGAGCTTAACAAAGCTCAGAGCCGCGAGGTTTCAAAGTTCCTGCATACAATCGGTGATTTTGAAAGAATCTCCGACCATGCTCTGACAATTGCCGATGCAGCAAAAGAAATCAACGAAAAGCAGATTTCCTTCTCTCATGCAGCTCAGTCAGAGCTCAAGCAGCTTTCTGCAGCAGTTTCTGAGATTGTGGCTATCTCTGTCAAAGCATTTATCAACAACGACAACGACCTTGCTCACAGAGTAGAGCCTTTGGAGGAAACAATCGATATGCTTTGCGACGAGCTTAAGCTCCGTCATATCAACCGTGTTCAGAACGGTAACTGTACACTGACTCACGGCTTTGTATTCTCTGACTACATAACAAACTGCGAGCGAATTGCAGACCACTGCTCCAACATCGCTGTTGCTCTTATCGAGCTTGATATGGACGAGTTTGAGGCTCATGCATACTTAAGCACACTTAAGGAACACAAGAGCATGCTCTTCAACACCTATTACGAGGAATACAAAAACAAATACAAAGTTTAATCTTAACACAAAACCACCGACTGCACTTAAAACGGTCGGTGGTTTTTAGTTAAATTTCGTTACCAAAACACACAACCTTCAGCCTAACATCTTGAAATATCAAAAATCATCCTATATAATTAAAATGAAAAACAAACAGTTTCAGGTGATTAGGATGAAGAAGAATCATACTTTTGCGGTAACTACAATTCTCATTGCTCTGTTAATTATGCTTTCGGGCTGCACCATAAGAATATCCGACAAGTTTGATACCACAAAGCCCGACAAAGAAACCGTTGTTCTCAATGAACGTCAGAAAAAAATCTTAAGAAAAACAGATTTACCTACAGATTATGACGAGCTGACCTACACCCAAAAAAAAGCAATCGTCGCTATGGAAGAAATGCTCCAGTACGCCGACGAAAAGTATAACGATACCTTCTGCTATGAAGGATATGTTGCCAAAGGCCCCCTCGAAGAAGAGCACATGTACGCATATCCAAAAGGCAAAAGTCACCTTGTTTTCACCATAACAAGAACCGAGGACGGCTTTGAGGACAATTATATGACCAAAGCTGTACACAACGATTTTATCTTGTATTTAAAAGAGCTTTTCGAACCTATCAACAACGGCTCAAAAATATACCTGTTCATTGATACAATCGGACGAGTTGATTTAGAAGAAATTCCTACAGACTACAGTGAATTTGACGGAAATATTAGCTTCAACCTTACATTGATGGTGGATGGTGCCACCTGCACCGAAGAACAGATTATCGAACTGCAGAACCGAGTAGCAAACACCCTGATAGAGCACAAGTTATATGGAAGAATACAGTTTGTTTTGCTGGAAGAAGGCTGCTACGAAGAGCTAAATTCTTACACCTATACACAGTTCCTCGCAAACCAAAATTACACCTACAGAGAAAGAGTCTATTTATCTTCAAAAGGGATAAAAATATATGAATAGGCAACAAAACACCAAAGGCTGTCGCAATATATGCGACAGCCTTTTTTATACATATTAAAGCTCAATCTCAAGCTCTACGGGACAGTGGTCAGAGCCGAAAATATCGGGGTGAATCTTTGCATCAACAATCTTATCATCAAGGCACTCGCTTACGATAAAATAGTCAATACGCCAGCCTGCGTTCTTGGCTCTTGCGTTAAAGCGATAGCTCCACCAAGAGTAAGCATCAGTCAATTCAGGATACTTAAGTCGGAATGTATCTGTAAATCCATTATCCAACAAATTGCTCATGCAGGCTCTTTCTTCATCTGTAAAGCCAGCATTTTTGCGGTTGGTCTTGGGGTTTTTAAGGTCGATTTCTTTGTGTGCCACATTAAGGTCACCGCAGAAAATCACAGGCTTCTTTTCTTCAAGTCCCTTAAGATAACTAAAGAAGTCAGCCTCCCACTTCATACGGTAGTCAAGTCTCTTTAAGCCGTCCTGAGAGTTTGGAGTATAAACGGTTATAAGGTAATACGAGTCAAACTCAAGCGTTATAACCCTGCCCTCGTGGTCATGCTCCTCAACACCTATTCCGTAAGCCACGCTCAAAGGCTCCTGCTTTGTAAAAATCGCAGTGCCCG
The DNA here is from genome assembly GCA_015066245.1 of Oscillospiraceae bacterium. GTDB lineage: Bacteria > Bacillota > Clostridia > Oscillospirales > Acutalibacteraceae > Ruminococcoides. The sequence goes on along the minus strand of SVOS01000004.1, from coordinate 19,949 downwards.
AGTAGCCCTTTTTCTCTGCATAATTCCAGTATCCGAAATACCCTTCGGGGTCAAAGTCAATCTGTCCTTCCTGCAGTTTTGTCTCCTGCAGACAAAATGCATCAGCATCAAAATTCTTAAAAATATCCTCAAAGCCCTTAGTCACACAAGCTCTCAATCCGTTAACATTCCAGGATATAAACCTCATAATATACCTCCTTGAATTTTCTATAATAACTATATCTGCAAACCTCACCTTTGTCAACCCGAAGGCAAGCCAAGACAATCAAAAACCCGATTTTCGCCCTCAGTTTACTCCGATAGTATTTGTATACAAATTCCTGCTCTGAAGTTCGTCTATTATTCCATATTTACTTCCTGTATTCTTTGCAGGATAATAATCTCGGGGAGTGATATATATGAAAAAAATAACGTCTTTAATCTTATCGGTGCTTTTGATTTGTGTACCATTATCTGCTTGTAAAACCAAAGAATCAAAACCTTCATCCAACACATCCGAAGCCCAGATAAAACTTATAGCCGAAAGTTATGATATCTGGAAGCCCACACCAGAATATTACACCGACAGATACAAATTCTGCGTAACCGACCTTGATAGGAACAATCGTCTCGAGGTTGTTGTTTCTGCTTGTATCGGTACAGGACTTTCCTCATTTACTTCTGTTTATGAGGTAAGCGAGGATTTTCTGTCTCTTGATGTCTGCGGGTATTTAAATGACGAATCCTATAACAAAGTCAAAGCCGATATTATCACCAATTCCCTTGATTGTTTCATCGACCCCGAAAGCTCTCAGCCTCACTATATTTTCGTAGACCACATCCGTAACGGCTACTCATACAACGCAAAATTCACTGTAGATTTAACTTTCGACAACTCAACCATCTACGAGAAGGTCATCGCCAGTTGGGAAAACAGATACGAAATCGCTGATAATAGCGATGGATATACAGTCGATACAAAAATCGAATCCGTACAAGGAGAAGAAATCTCCTCCGAAGATTTTTGGGAATATCCCGAAAAACATTATAAAAACTTCGAAAAACACACTGTCTCTTTAAAGTGGCAGGACACCTATAACAGCGATGAAAAATCTTATGATGCTTCCGAAGCCGAGCTTATTTCTTTGTTAACCGAATCCTACGGAGAGTTTTCTGTTGCTCCTGCAAAAAGCATCGAAGAATTAAAGACTATTGATGCTCAGCTTCAATTAATAGCTGACAACACATCTCTTTGGCTCTCGCCGTTTTATGCTATAAGTTCTCTGAACACCACACCCTCCTTTTGCGTTACCGATTTGAACAACAACGGCAGACTCGAAATCATCTGTGCCGTAAAGCAAGGTTCGGGAATCTCCACAACGTCAATCTGGGCAGAGGTATCTGCTAATTTCACCACCCTTGTCTCAGCACAAAAAAATTTCAATCCGAAAGCTGCTCCCGATATAATCGTCAGCAGCACAGATTGCTTTATAAATCCCGAAACAGGAGAACGGGTTTATTCATTCTTTGATACAACCCGTGCTTCAGGTGATCACAGCGCCCATACTTTAGGACTCCTTACATTCAAAAACTTCACCATCAACTTTGAGCCTATAGCGATCTGCGAAAGCATCGCCCAAACCCCCGATAATTCCACACGCACAAAAAACTTCAAAGATATAGACGGCAAACCCCTTACCGAAGAAGAATTTGACTGCTTTGCAGAATCTTATCTTAAAGGATACGAAAAACACACGGCTGCTTTTTCATGGAAAAAAGCCACCACCGCTTCCCAAGAGCTCAAGAAGCTCCTCAAAGAATCATATAAATCATTTTCCGTTAAGTAACAATCACTGACAAATACAAATTTTTTCCGCTCTTGCAACAAAACTCTTGACATTCCCTCCCCTTCGTGCTAAAATATCTCTTGTTCCGATAATTTACATATAGGGGTATAGCTCAGTTGGTAGAGCAGCGGTCTCCAAAACCGCGTGCCGAGGGTTCAAGTCCTTCTGCCCCTGCCAAAACACAGGACATCACATTTCGTGGTGTCCTGTTTCTTTTATGCCAAAAGCCGCTTTAACTCTCGTTAAAACGGCTTTCATTGTTTCTATTCGGTTTTATTTGTTGCTATGCCTATATATTTAATCATAAGCACTACCTACTGCTTGTATACACATCCGTAGCAGGAGTTTAGCAGGGGAACGACATTTTGTTCGTACATAAATATTACTAAATTACCGTGTTCAGCGAAACTCTTTTTAATAATATCCTTTTTATAGCCAACAACACTTTCGGACTCAATATCAATCTCTATCTAAATTGTAAAAAAGTATTATTATTTAGGTGACCTTATGGTAGTAAGCACACCTTTATCCATCTCGTGAACTGTATCGCATAAAACATCAATATCTTCCGCAGAGTGTGAAGCTATCAAAATTGTTTTGCCACTTGCTTTTAAGTCGAGTAAATAATTTCGCATATCTGCAACGCCATCTTTATCCAAACCATTCATAGGCTCGTCAAGGATAAGAATATCAGGGTCTTCCATTATAGCCTGTGCAAGACCAAGACGCTGACGCATACCCAGCGAATATTTTCCAACGTGCTTTTTACTTTTAGGGTCAAGACCTACTCTGCTTATTGCATCATAGATTTCTTGCTTTGAGATTTTCCCTTGTATATCTGCTAAAAATTTTAAATTTTTATATGCGTTATACGATGGTAAAAAACCGGGGGTTTCAATAATAACGCCAATGTCTTTCGGCATATCAAAATCTTTCTTTAATGCTTTTCCATTTATCATAATCTGTCCGGATGATAGTGGGACAAAACCACAAATACATTTCATCAGCATAGTTTTACCACTACCATTTCTACCTATCAGTCCGTGAACTTTACCTTTCTCGAACTCAATATTTACATTTGAAAGAACAACTGTTTCTCCAAATGATTTATTGACATTTTCAATTTTTATTGCAACGCACATAATAATGCCACCTCCATTATCTTTTTAATTCTTTATCAAAGTTGTATCTTTTTGAAGAGTACAGAATTATTACAAACAACACTAACAGCATAATCATATAGAACGCAGTTATATATCCATAGCCTGGTAGTCCATCATTAGGTTTTAATTGTATATAATTCAAGGTGCTCCAAGACACCGGAGACAGTTTCGCTAATGAGGTTTGTTTTGCTGCCACAGCACTAAATACAAGCAAAAATGATGCCAAAAAAGTTCCGCTACCTTTTATTTTCATATTGAACAGAAATATTACAAAACCAAGTATCACTCCGGAAATCCAAGAATGCAAAAAGGTAAACCACATCGCACTACTCGGAGAGAACATATTAATAACATCTCTTTCAGGACTGAATCCTAACTGAAACTTAGTCCCCATAGTTGTATTGGCAAGTGTATTCAACAATTTACCCCATTCATCCGTGAACTCTACACAGTCTAAATTTAGTACAATCGAAAACATCATAACAAAAGCAAAGTACAAAGCAGATGCAACGACAATATAAAGCATTTGACCAATGCACCATTTATTTCTACCTGATCTAATTAGTACATAGAGCTGATTTTTATCAATAAACGGAGCATTGCTAAAAATCAGAATCAATGGGAAGAAAAACAGCATTTTGTTATAATATTGCATATATAAAAATGGAAATATCCACGGCGATGATTTTACACCTGTGTAATCGCAAATATCAGAAAGCCCTTTTGTAAGAGAATGAATGAAAATTAACACAATGAATAGAGCTATCCATATACGACAGTCGTATTTCCATTTTCTAAAATTTTGTAATACTATGGAAAAAATAGATTTAAACCATTTCATTTCTACTCCTCCTTTTTACAAAATGTGAAAAAACACATCCTGATATTGCCATTATTAAAATAAATACGCTTATTGTATAAAAGCAATTCAACAGAGGTGATTTATCAAACACGGCAAAACTATGACTCAGATTGTATAAATTTAAATACGGTGGTAAACCAAGTGTTATTTCTTCTAAAAGATAACCAAAAATCAATGGCGAACCCAGTGCAATATAGTTATCTGGTAGAACCGATGATAAGGTTAGTCCTACGATTGTCCACATTGTGGCGTATAAAGAAAATACACTGACAATTAGCAACACATACAAAATAGGACTGTTTAACGCTATATCGCTATAAACACCTGCGGTTTCGTATGCTTGTGGGGAACAGAAAAACGAAACAATACCGAAGTAAGCAACAATTCCCACAAAGACCGCAGTAAATCCAGAAAGTGCACATACAATTACATTTGACCAAGCATAATTTCTTTCGCCGCTACGCACAATAAGCGATTTTATATAACCCGAATTACAATCTTGACAATAGACTGTGACAAAAGGAATAGCCGCAAAGAAAACCATTACTTTTTTGAACATTCCCAAATGAATCATCAAATCAATGATATAAACTGAGTTTGTACCATCACCGATGTATTCACGAGAACTGATATAACACATTATTACTGTGGCGATAATTGAAGCGATATACCACTTTGACACAAAAGCCCTTTTTAGGCTTGATATAAACAAACTCTTCATAAAACCATTACCCTCCAATGGAAACCAAAGGGATAGTTTCGCCACTTACAGCACTAATTATTGTGGTATAATCTTGGTCTACTAAATTATCTTTTCCATCTACTCTATCAGATGTTGAATTTATATATTTCCCATCGATAAACCAAACCGGCTCAATTCTCCACTCTGTGATATTTTCAAAATCATATCTTGTTATATAAGCAAGCTTAATCAGTGAAATTTCAATCTCTGTATCCATAATGATATTTTCAAAAGATTCTTTAACGCTTTGAATAGCATCTAACGGAGAATAGGTATATGACTCTTGAACCGTGCTTTTTACATCAAAAACGCCGGATACATTAAATGTAATCAACCCATTTTTACCGTAAATAAAATAGACCTTTGATGATGATATTGACTCATTTTCACCGGTAGCATTTATACATAACGAAGGAATATTTTGATAAAGAACCGGATATATCAAAAGATATGCTTCTTGTTCATCACTCCATTTACTGACTTTTTCACCATATTTATCTCTTGCGTCATACTCGTCTTGAAGGAAGTTTACAGAAGCTGCATCCATTGAATAGATTTGTGGCTCTCCAAGAATATCATCAATCTCAAGCAAGGATATAACTTGATTTGCATTGTTTACAGCATCACTTTTTTCAATTCCATCTATATTTTTATCACTGAACATCTTCTTAAGCGTATCTTCGTCTTTGAAGTTTTCATAATTATCGAAATAATAAGTGTATTGATATTCAGCTTCCATTTCTGTGTAATAAGATACATTTCCCAAGGAAAAGACTAAATTGGAATTGTCATCAAAAGTGTAAGAATAAAAAATGTCATCTGGTCCGGAATTTTCTCCTGAAATTTCATCTACAATCTGACGTCCATTTGACAATCCTGAAACAATGTTTTCTCTGTCCCAAGTCGCTGGTTTTGCCGAAACTATTGACACTTTTTGATTAATGTCAAAATTAGCAGGAATATTTACATTGGCTTTAATTGTAAGCTTCTCAACATCCCTATCCTCAATGTAAGTTGGAAATTCGCTTACATCATTTTCATTATTTGCTCCTGATGAGTTATCTCCCGATAAGGAAGAATTAGAGTTTTGTTTATTTTCTGTTGTAGGGAAACATCCTGTCATCATAGCAGACACCAATACAACCAACATACATACGCTAATTATTTTTTTAATATAAATTCTCATAACATACCTTACCTTTCTTTTTGCAATTAATATCTTGAGGTTTAATCTTATGCTTTGATATGGAATCGTAATTTTTCCATAAATTAAGCCTCCCGTATGATCTATAACCAAATCATACGGGAGGCTTGTATCGTAAATTGTATCAATCTGTATCTAAATTGTATATTCTGTAATCATCCTTATTTTTCTTTTACATCAATTGGACACTGTAAAATTCCAAACTCTGTATAATATTCTTTCATAGCATCTTTATCTACCAATTCATTTGAGCAATAATATTCATTTGTTCCTAATTGTAATTGATTCTCATAATAGTTTTTTACCGCTAACTCTAACGAATCTATAAGCGATGTATCTTCCTGTTCATAATTCAGATAATAAGATAAAGAAACACAAGAAAGAGATATTAGTGTTTTTGTTTTTTCTTCATAGACAAACTCAAAAGTACCATCACTCGATGTTATAACCACATCTATAAAATTAAGTGCAATAGGTTGATTATCTAACTTGATTAAGGTGCTACTTTGAGAATAATGCAGTGTTCCATTTGTAATCATCATTTTTATGTGTTCATAAATAGGCTCATTGTTTTCAAAAACTGTTTCAAATAATTCAAATGACTTTTCTTGTATCAAGGATGGTTCATAGTTTCCTATATCTAAAGATGCATCATTGTAAACACCAATACCTGTCTCACGATTATAATAAAGTTCAGCGACCTGATTACTTGTTATTTTCGTGGTGTTTCGCATATTGTAATCCCAGTGAATCTTTTTATTCAGTAATCTTTCTTCATTTTGCTCATTCATAAGCTGCGGTAAGAATACAATACAAACAGTCATAATTAACAATAATAAAAATACACTTATTTTCTTTACTTTATTCATCTTCTTCACCGCCTTTTTTTAAGGTAAAGGAAACGGTAGTGCCATTACCTTTTTCACTTTCAAAAGAAAGCTCCGTACCGTGGAGTGTCGCAATCTCTTTGCACAAGGATAATCCAAGACCTGCACCACCAAATTTTCTTGAACGAGATTTATCCTCACGGTAAAACGGTTCGGTTAAAAATTTAATATTTTCCTTTGCAATACCTCTGCCTTTATCTTCAACATATATTTGTACAGCAGTAGGAGTTGTTTTGCTATAAATTTTTATGCTTGTTTGCGGATCGGAGGCTTTAAAAGCGTTATCGGCTAAATTGTAAAGCAAGGATAAAAATAGTACACTATTGGCAGATACAGTTACTTTCTCAAAATCAATGGTATAGTTAACCTCATATTTTTCGGAAAGAAATTTGAGGGTAGCACTTAATTGTTCTCCCACCTCAAATAGATCAAGACTTTCCATTTCAACATTTTCATTTTGATACACATAAAGTTCGAGTAGCTGTAAAGACAACCTTTCAAGTCGTTTTGCTTCACTCCATATTGCTTTTGCTGCCTCATCTTTTTCCGTTTCATCAAGATCATAGGATTGCAGTATTTGAGCATATCCAATGATAGCTGTCATCGGGGTTTTCATTTCATGGGTAAAATCTGCAACAAATATATTTCGCTTTTCTAATTCCTCTTGTATTTCCTTTATTTTTTGCTCAATGGCTGAAGACATAGAATTGACGCTTTCCGATAAGACAGCTATTTCATAGTCGGAACTTTTTACCTCTACTCTCTTCCCGTAATTGCCAAGCGCAATTTCATCTGCTACCTTTGTCAGCTCATTGAGAGGTTTGGTGATTCTCTTTGTCAATACAAACAAAAGCAAACCGCTTATCGCAGATACACAAATAACAACAATACCATACCTGCTCCAAAACATATCTCTCTGATTCTGAATGTCTGTAAAATCGGAGTATACAAACAGATAGTATTCATTAGAACCGATATTCAATTTGCAAACCGATTCCATCAAGAGTCGAGTTTCTTTTTTAACAAATGTAGCGATACATTCGTTGTCTTCCATTTCGGTATATTGGGAATTTACTTCATCCGATGTATATATTTCAATATCGCTTACAGAGTTATCCATTGTGTTTTTTATTTGTCGTATAGCATCGTTTTTTTGAGAGCCAGATATTTCATTATATGAAACATCTGTAAATGCCATAAAACTATCTGCCGCATAGCTTACTGCAGCATTTACTCGCTCAACCTGTGTATTCCAGAGCGTATCATTAATATTTTGTATGATATATGCCCCACCTATCCCTGTTGATAAAAGCACGACAATATATGCTATGCAAAAGAACTTGAATGATAATTTCATTTTAATTTCTCCGCTCTGAATTTATATCCTACCTTATATATCGTTTCAACGGCATCGCCTAAATCAAGTTTTTTCTTTAAGCGTTGAATATGAAGGTCTATTGTACGAGTATTTCCGTAATAAGGTTCCTGCCACACCTGCTCAAAAATCGTTTCTCGGTATAGGGCGATATTATTGTTTCTTATCAAAAGCAACAACAAAGCATATTCCTTGACAGTTAAATTCACGATATTACCATTTAACCGAACAGTTCGTTCCAGTGTATCAATTTTGATTTTGCCTACTTCAATGATGTTTTCAGATTTATGAAATCTCCTGAGTACAGTAGTTATTCGTGCTAATAACTCTTCCAAATCAAAAGGTTTTGAAATATAATCCTCTGCACCGAGTTTTAATCCTTTCACTCTGTCAGGCACAGTTGTTTTGGCAGTAACAAAAATAACGGGTATATCAAACTGTTTTATATATTCAATCAAATCATATCCATCAATATCAGGAAGCATAATATCAAGCAATATCAAATCATATCTGCTACTTTCAATTTTCTCGGTTGCCGTCATTCCATCATACACAGCTTCGCAAATATATCCGTTTTTGCTCAAACACAGTTTAACCATATCAGCAATAGATTGCTCATCATCAACAACTAAAATTCTATTCACACCATTCACCTCTGTTTTTATTATAACAGATGTTGTATCTTTTTTGTATCATTATGAATGTAAAAGGCAGCATAGCTATATAGCCTATGCTGCCTTTTGGTTATTTTTCTTGTTTTACATAAAATGTCGCTAACAATATTAGATCTTTACGCCTGTGTTTCTCTTTACTCAGAATTCAAAGTTATCAGTTATACCTATAAGCCTTGAGTTATCTCTTTTCACATAGTACATTTCCGTTATCTGTGAGGTACTGTGACCGAGGAGGTCACCAGCTTGTCTTGGTGTTAGGCATTTGATTGTGCCATCAGGTTGCTTGACACCATTCACAAGGTTGGTTGCAAATGTATGTCTGAGACTGTGAAGCCCCTTTTGTTCAATGCCTGCCGCTTCAAGTATTCGGTAATACCTCTTTCTGAGGTTGCTTGGTTTCGTGTAGTTACCTTTACTGTCGCAGACAAGGGGTGTGTCCTCTCCGAAGTAAAACTCGGCTCTGAGCTCTTTTATTGCCTCAACAGCAGTGTTGTTAAGTGGGACTGTCCTTTTGCTTGTAGCCGTCTTAGGTTTTCCAACCTCTATCTCTCTGCCTGATTCAAACTCCACACCATCTCTTTTCTGTACCTCTTTCACAGCTTGGTTAATGTGCAGAACTCTGTTCTCCAAGTCGATGTCACTGTTCAGAAGTCCGAGCAGTTCTCCTGTCCTCAAGCCTGTGTTAAGCATAAGTATATATGCCGCTGACTGCTGATACATCCTCTTGCCTGTTCCCCAAGTCCTGACACATTCCTCTTTGAACTTTGCTATCTCCTCATCTGTGAACACCACTACTGTGTCACAGGTGGGGAGATTATCTTTGCCCTGAGCCGCCATAAAGTTTTGCTTCTTTATCATAGGCACACTACGCATTGGATTCTTCTCGATGTACTCTTGCTCGATTAGGAACTTGAAATACTCGCCTATGATTCCATGAATTTTCTTAACTGTACTGTAAGCGTAACCGTCATTCATCTTATCATTGAGAAGCTTCTTGATATCAGCTGCCTTTATGGTGCTGACTACCTTGTCCCCAAGAGCAGGGTACACATGGATTCTTGCTGTGCTTTCAAGTCTGTCGTAGGTAGTTCTCTCTACAGATGGAAACTTGAAAACCCCAAGCCAGCTTTGCATACTGTCTTTAAGTTTCTTTCTTGACTCATCGCTTTCTTCAATAGTTTTATTGAATTCCATTATGTAATTTGTAATCTTCTGCTGTGCCTCTGACTTCGTTTTAGACGAGAAACTTTTTCTCTTGATTTCTCCATCATCATCTACATATCGCACCACACCAATGTAATCCCCTGTGTCTTTACGCTGATGTATGTTGCTTGAATTTATTTTCCTTACTGACATTCGTTATCACTGTCCTTTCTTAGCACACAACACTACCACAAAGTTTTGAGAATATCCAGATAATTCTCAAATGCATAAATTACCGCTCAAAATGGTTGAAAAAGCCCCTTGGCGCCAGATGTTATACTCCCAAACCCGCAACAAATGGCTTTACAATGGGGTTTGCGTATAATAAAGACGCCAAAGGTCATAATTGCATATAAAATTGACGTCTTACGACATACTGAATAAAATCTCTAAGAATGGCTCAACGGTGGGCTTTGCCACCCGATGTGAACCGCGAAAAGGCGACTAATGACGCCATCGCTTATTCCTGCAAAAAAATCGGACATCAAATTCTTGCCTAAAATTACCGATTTGGGGTTCGGGGTTTGCCCCGACAAGCGTTTGTATCGACGGCCCTTTAAGGGTCGGCGTATATACAAACAATATGCTTGCCTATCCCTGAAGGGATAGATTTTATGCCTACTAATCGAAGTCTGTAAGCTCCTTCAAAGTTTCATCTGCCTTGTGTCTGTTGATAGCTGCACCGAAGGGGACATCAAAGTCATGGACTATGTAATGATTATTAAATGTCCGAGGCTTTCCGTTTTTGCTCAGTCCTGACTTGTTTTCAATTTCAATAAAACCTCTCTCCTCAAGTTCCTTGAGTCTGCTCTGTACAGTAGCTTTTGCAATACCAAGTTGTTCACTCATTGTGGGTATGCTTGGCCAGCACTCACCTTTAGACCCTGCACACGAAACCAGGTATGCATACACCTTGAAAGCATACGGGTCCAGCTTGATTCTGAAAACATCATTTGGGAGTTTAAAGAAACCCTCTGTTCTTTCAATTTGTTTTTTCATAAAAACACCTTCCTTCTAATTTCTCTACAAATTCTATCACGGGTAACTTGTAGAATTTTTAATAATCTTGTCCCTTTTTCAAATAAAAAAACCGCAAGGAGTATTTTCACACACTCCTTACGGTGACAGCCTGTCTTAGCCCATTCATCTCAAACTCATCTCTGCTCTCACCATCATACATTCAATCATCGTATTCAGTTTTACAAGGCTATTTTAACATCGAACAGATGTTTTGTCAAATGTTTTACAAAATTATTTTTCAGATTATTTATAGCAGAAGTAGATGTCATATTCTCCATCCGGTTGTAGTTCCTCGTAGCAGTTAAAGGACAGGTCTGTATACTTTGCTTCGGGGTACATTGTCATGAATGCTTCAAGCTGTTCATCCATACCGATTACGATTCTCTCCCAGTGTTCATTGTATGACCTTACTGCAGTTTTATCTATCCCACCCTGATACACATACATCCAACCGCTGTTGCTTGTAGATATGCTGCTGTCATATTTCATTCCTTTTGCAATATAGTAATCTACAAGTCCTGAAGCCACTCGGTTCATATTTTCAGCATTGCAGAACTCTGCATGTGTAAGTTTAGTATCGTCTGTTAATTCTTTTACTGTAGTTTCAATTGGTTCGTAGTATTCAGTCGGTTCTTCATTAACCTTCGGTGTTTCTGTTTGGGGAGCAGTGAGCGTTGTCACTGCTACAACCTCTGTAACCGATTCGGTAGTTTCAACCGTGGTTGAGGGTATTGTAAATTTTTCAGTAACTTCAGTTGCAGAAGCTTCTGTTGTCACTGATGTTACTGATGTCACTGATGTTACTGATGTCACTGATGTTTTTACTATAGGTTCTGTTACTGATGTGCTTTTTGGTATTACTGTTCTTTCACTACAACCGCTTATGCTTATACATATCATAGCTGCAAGTATCATTGCTATCTGTATTCTCTTTTTCATATCTACACCTCCGGTATCTCCATTGTTTTCATAACCTCAACCATAAGCTTAACTGCTATGGTAAAGCCTTGGGTAAATGCTTCAGTTTCAAGGTAATCTGTAATCTCCGATTGACAGTCCTTGAACTTCTCAAAGGTTTCTTTTTGCTTATCAGTAAGACCACTCATCAGATCATCTTCATTCTGACAGAGGAGATTCATCAGGTTATCAAGCTTACTCCCTCTGACTATTGACCTCTCGGTTGGTCTTACATTTCCGTACCATAAATCTTCAAGTATCGTCACAGTTTGCACCGCCTTTCTCAGTACAAACACATAGCACACAAACTTTCACAAGTCCAGATATTTTTTACCCCACAAAAAGAACAATGCAACATTGCAAGTGACTATCTCTGCAATGTTGCATTTACTATGTTTTTATTAACTTTTCTGTTCTACCAATTAGAATTTATCGCTACCGTTTTCTCTTTATTATTCTGTTTTGTTTCACGAGATTTAATCCAAGCAGAAAAACGATGACACACACCGCAGAACCAGTTGCGACATTCATAATACGGATTTCTATTTCCGACATACCCTCAAAGGATACAAGCATTGACCTTTGTAAAGAAAATATAGAAACAAATGCATCGGCAAAGGATATATTTCGTAATGTTATCAATTTTACCGATTTGCTTTTTCGTGCCTTTATCCATTTTATTGTTGCAAGTGTGATTTTGGTAAAAGCATATACCGCAACCGCAAGCATAATAATCAAATGAAATTCGGTACCTCTATCTTTTACAAAAGCAAGGATTACTGTTCCAACGAGCGATAGGGATAACACCATCAACATTATGCCGGTAAACCGAATGACAAAGTGTTTCCCTACTTTGTACCTAAGAACTACAAAGCGAACAATACTCAATATTGCATAGTAAATACCGATTGTAAAAAACCACCACGAGCGTGTTGTTATGCCAAAAATAATATGATAGGCACTATACACCATATTGAATAACAAACTGACAAGTGCGAGCTTCAGTGTCCTATCCATTCGCATTATCTTTCCCGTAAATACAGACAGCGATTATTTTAGATATTTCATCGGTTGACTTATCACACCCATTTTTTAACCATTCAACAATTATGGCATTGATACCGTTTAGATAGTACATCATCACATATTGTCTAATGTCGGATGGATAGTGAAATCTCTCGAGAATCGGATTGAATATGTTTTCAAACATTCGTTTATATACATCTTCAAATCCCAAAATTTTATTTTGTGCCAATGCAACCGTAAATACTTCTTTGTAGTCTTTGATATAGGTGAGATATGGTGTTAGATACTTATCGCAAATAAACATCAATTCATTAAGTTCACAATCCTTAAGATTGAGCGCTACTGACTGTGTGTCGTTTGAAAAATATGACAAAAAACTATCTAACAAGTATCGTGTTGTTTCGTTTAGCAAATCGCCGATGGTTTCATAATGCAAGTAAAAAGTGGAGCGATTCACCCCTGCCGTTTCGCAAATCTCACTGACAGTAATGTATTCAAACGGTTTCTTTTTGAGTAGAGAAATCAATGCAAGGTCCATTTTTGTGGCAGTATTAAAATATTTACTTTCGGATTTATTCATATTACCACTCCTTGCATGTTTTGATTATTTGTCTGCGATTTCACGAGCGAGTTGCACGATTTCATAGGCATATTTCGCCTTGCCCTTTTCAAGCAATTTCTTATAAATCGGATAATTCACACCGCAACCAATAAGTCCAATGATACCCACAACGATACCCAGCACCATGCTGTTTCCGATAACTTGCATAGCCAAGGACATTCCTGTACCGAAAACAAGTGCAAATACAATCCCCCAAGAGTAAGTGAAAATAGTGGCAGGGAGCTTTGCACGGTTGTCCAGTTTTTTGAGGGCAACAATTTTTGAGTCCTCTTTGGGTGCATAGTCCTTTGCGATGGATTCTGCTAAAATTTTGTCTGTGTTCATATTAAGAACCTCCTTCTTGATTTTACAGTAATATTTTACTGCTCAAAAAGAAGAAATTGAACAACACAACATTTGAAATCTGTTGATTTCTATAAGATTAATTCAAGCTTGTCAATCTAATTATATCACACCAAAGCCTAAATCTCCACAACCCCTCACAAATCTCCTGTGTCGCTTTTAATGTATCATTCGTATCTGTTCCCCACTTTCATAAACAAATCGCACACAGGGCAAAACACAGTCAACAACAGCACATATTCTTTCCCAGCAGAGTAGGACGGACGAGGTTTCATTTTTAGGTAACCGCCTGCACCCGACATCACAGCTACAACACGAAGCCTTTTCTCTTTGTTTATGCGTATCAGAACTTGACCTTAAGAACATAGTAACCTGATGTATATAAGTACACATATACTGTTCTTCTCTGTCGGGTAATAAAACAACACTTCGTATTGTTTTATTACCCTTGTTTACTCCTTCCTAAGAGACGGACTACCCCTTGTCACCACACAGCAGCCCCTACTGTCAGTTTTGTCCACAAATCCCCTGTGTTGGTTTTAATGTATCATTCGTATCTGTCCCCCACTTTCAGAAACAAATCGCACACAGGGCGAAACTTGGGCAGACAAAGCCGATTGAAGCATTATTCATATACACTTTTTTACATACTAAAAGGCTCGGTTCATATATCAGCTCAAATGACCGGAAAGAAAACAACAATAAAATATAATCAATCATTACCTAACAATGAAACTGCAATAACAACAAAATGAGTATTGTTTAATTATTCTTATTTACTCCCTGACACCAAATGGCACTCCCCTTGCTGTTTGACAGAAACTCCGAACATCATCTCCTGAGCAGCAATAATCTTCCGAATAAAAGGGCACACAAACGAACACAAATCTTTTAACCGATGCTACCATCATCCAGACTCTCACAAAAGCACACAAAGGCAACAATTTTGGCATACATACCCTCATAAATTTCAAATCCGAGGCTTTTAACTTATTTTATTATTTTTGCTTTATATATTTCCTTATCATCAGATGGTAAAACCCTTTACCATTTGGTGAACGATATTTTATCTGTTTTAGGGACTAAATCTGTCGATGGTTTCAGTATTGGATGACTTGCATTTCTGTTTCATGTAAGGTAACATTCAGATGCTGAAGGCGATGTATCCGAGGAAGTGAAAGCTTTCCCTGACCAGCCCAAAAGCATCGAAAAAGTTCTGAAAAATCAGCAATTAGCAGTTTAATAGCAGTATATCGCTAAACACAGCCAATGCCAAACTTGCAACTAAGGCTCAACACTCGGCAAAGTCCGACACGTGGTTTGTGTAACCTCGATTTGCTCCAAAACCGCGTGCCGAGGGTTCAAGTCCTTCTGCCCCTGCCAAAGCTTAGGAGTACATCACACGATGTACTCCTTTTGTTTTGCACACAAAAGCCGCTTTAACACTTGTTAAAACGGCTTTCATTGTTTCTGTTCGGTTTTATATATATCTGTGCCTGTATATTTAAACATAAGCACATCCTATTCCCCATATACCCATTCGCAGCAGGAGTTTAGCATGGGAATGAATTTGAATAAAACAGCTTTTATGTAACAATTGAAAGAAACACAAAAATATGATATAATTTATTTAATACTATTTTCTATGAAGTGATAAATTAAATGGATTTACTTAAGAATTATTATAGCATTCACTCCACAACCCACAACGACATTAAGAACCTGATCAAATCAGGTAATTATGAGAGAATTGTTTTAGATTTAATGAATGCATCTAAAACCATTTTTCCCAGTCACTATATTCATCAAGATAGCCAAGCTCACGGTGAGTGTGATTTTGTCGATGCTGTCACTGGAGAGAAATTCGATGCCAAAATTCCCATTAACAAACGACAAGGAAAAATAATTGGTAGTCGAAAAGGTGATGTTAGTGCATTAACAGCTGAATTGCACCGTGAAGCGTTGGAATTCCAGCACTGCTTTTTAGGAGATCAAAAAAAGCCTATTAGAGAATTAAATCTATTCAAAAAAATGAGAGACAATATCGGCAAAACAAAATTGGATGAAAATGTAATATTCTTCATCCCTTATCCAATTGTTTTTGATTTTGAAAATTTTCCACTAATAGGTGCATGTGACCTTCTTAAAAAGATTTACCTTGAATTGGCTATAAGCATTGATATATCTGAAAAGCACTTATATGCAATTTATATTTCATATGACAAAAAAATGGTTCTTAGAGATTTAGAAACCGATAAAAGAGAGTATCTCCAATTACCTGAAATGCAACACTATGTTGATTACAATATAAAGCATATTGAATTAGATTAGGAGGAGTTGAGTAAAACTATGTCAGAAAAACATTATATATCAGAAAATACTCAACTCATGGCAGAGTGGGACCAAGAAAAAAACACCGCTTTAGGGATTGATCCACAGACTTTGACGCAAGGATGTCATACAAAAGTTTGGTGGATTTGCGAAAAAGGACATTCATACGAGACACAAATTGTATATAGAGTTAAAGGTAGTGGCTGTCCCTACTGTGCTAATAAAAAAGCATTAAGAGGCTATAATGATTTACAAACGGTTAATCCAACTTTAGCAAAAGAATGGAATTATAAAAGAAACAACGGATTAACACCTGCAGATGTAACCCCCAGTAGCCATAAAAAAGTATGGTGGAAGTGTAACAAAGGGCACGAGTGGCAAGCGACAATAAGTAGCAGAAACAGAGGTCGTGGATGCCCATGTTGTTCAGGTCGAAGTGTTATTAAGGGTGTAAATGATTTGCAAACGGTTAATCCAACTTTAGCAAAAGAATGGAATTATGAAAAAAACAACGGATTAACACCTATGGATGTAATGCCAAACAGTGATAAAAAAGCATGGTGGAAATGTTGCGAAGGACATGAGTGGCAAGCAACCATAAATAGTAGAAGCAACGGAATTGGATGTCCGTATTGCTCGGGCAGATTAGCTATTAAAGGTCAAAATGATTTACAAACAGTCAATCCCACTTTAGCAAAAGAATGGAATTATGAAAAAAACAACGGATTAACACCTATGGATGTAATGCCAAACAGTGATAAAAAAGTATGGTGGGTTTGTAACAAAGGGCACGAGTGGCAAGCGATAATAGGCAGTAGAAACAGAGGAAATGGATGCCCTATTTGTAATTCCGAGCGAAACACTTCTTTCCCCGAATATGCTATAGTTTTCTATCTTAAAAAATATGGTTTAGAAACTATACATTCGTATAATGAAAGAGGATACGAATTAGATGTTTATATTCCATCAAAAAAAATAGCCATTGAATATGATGGATATCTTTGGCACAAAAACAAAACGAAACAAGATTTGAGAAAAAACTACAACTGTGTAAAAGATGGAATTAAACTATATCGAATAAGAGAAGGCCTACCGATACTAAATGATAGTTCTATAGATTATGTTGTTCAAAGAAATCAAGAAGATCTCTCAAAAACACTCAAGCTTCTTTTAAGCGAAATCATCGAAACTATCGTAGATGTCGACTTAATAAGAGATGCTATTGCTATAGAAAACCTGAGAGAATATACAGAAAAAGAAAATTCTCTATTATTTGCTAATCCTGATATAGCGAAAGAGTGGAATTGCGAAAAGAACGGTAATTTAAAACCAGAACATTTTGCAGCAAACAGCCATAAAAAAGTATGGTGGAAATGTAGCAAGGGTCACGAGTGGCAAGCGACAATAAAAGAAAGAAATAATGGAAATGGATGTCCCTATTGTGTTGGTAAAAAAGTGTTAAGTGGCTATAACGATTTGCAAACAGTTAATCCAACTTTGGCTAAAGAGTGGAATTATGAAAAAAACAACAGACTAACCCCTATGGAAGTAACTCCTAATAGTCACTTAAAAGTATGGTGGAAGTGTAGCCAAGGTCACGAGTGGCAAGCATCGATAGCTGATAGAAACAGTGGGCGCGGATGCCCATATTGCACAGGCAAAAGAGTTTTGAAAGGCTATAATGATTTACAAACAGTCAATCCAACCTTGGCAAAAGAATGGAATTATAAAAAAAATAACGGATTAACACCTGCAGATGTAACCCCCGGTAGCCATAAAAAAGTATGGTGGAAGTGTAACAATGGACATGAATGGGAAGCACTGATATACAATAGGCAAAGGGGAAATAGTTGTCCATATTGTGCAGGTCAAAAAAAGTTAAAAGGTAATAACGAATAACTGCACTATTGATCCGAGTAGGTTTGATAATTTAAACTTGTGTTCAAGAAAGCCAACAGAAAGATAAGCCTAAAACATGAGAATTCACATTTATACACAAAGCTAACGATAATATCTTTTTTGTAGCCCATAGTCTAAGAGCAAACGCATTCGCTGAAAAATCAGCGAATGCGTTTTGTTTTCTTTCCATACCATAAAGCCGCTATAATTCTCGTTAAAACGACTCTAATTGTTACTATGCAATGTTCTTCCTCAGTTTGTTCTGTAAACTTAATGCATAAGGGGTGTTTCCTTATATCTCAAAGCTATCCGTTATACCCACAAGCCTTGAGTTATCTCTTTTCACATAATACATTTCCGTTATCTGTGAGCTGCTGTGTCCGAGAAGGTCACCTGCTTGTCTTGGGGTGAGGCACTTTATTGTACCGTCAGGTTGTTTTACGCCATTCACAAGGTTGGTTGCAAATGTGTGTCTGAGACTATGAAGTCCCTTTTGTTCAATGCCAGCCGCTTCAAGTATTCGGTAATACCTCTTTCTAAGGTTGCTTGGTTTTGTGTAGTTGCCCTTACTGTCGCAGACCAGAGGTGTGTCCTTACCGAAGTAAAACTCAGCTCTCAGCTCCTTTATGGCTTCAACAGCGGTGTTGTTAAGAGGCACTGTTCTCTTGCTCGTAGCAGTCTTAGGTTTTCCAACCTCTATCTCTCTGCCTGACTCAAACTCTACACCATCTCGTTTCTGAACCTCTTTCACAGCTTGATTGATGTGCAGAACTCTGTTCTCAAGGTCGATGTCACTGTTCAGAAGTCCGAGTAATTCACCTGTCCTCAAGCCTGTGTTAAGCATAAGTATGTATGCCGCTGACTGCTGATACATCCTCTTGCCTGTTCCCCAAGTCCTGACACATTCTTCTTTGAACTTTTGTATCTCCTCATCTGTGAACACAACTACTGTGTCACAGGTGGGGAGATTCTCTTTGCCCTGAGCTGCCATGAAGTTCGGCTTCTTTATCATCGGCACACTACGCATAGGATTCTTTTCGATGTACTCTTGCTCGATTAGGAACTTGAAATATTCCCCTACGATTCCATGAATTTTCTTAACTGTACTGTAAGCGTAACCGTCATTCATCTTATCATTTAGAAGCTTTTTTATGTCAGCTGCCTTTATAGTGCTGACAATCTTGTCCCCAAGAGCAGGGTACACATGAATTCTTGCGGTACTTTCAAGTCTGTCGTAGGTGGTTCTCTCTACCGAAGGAAACTTGAAAACCTCAAGCCAACTTTGCATACTGTCTTTAAGTTTCTTCCTTGATTCATCACTTTCTTCCACCGACTGATTGAACTCGGCTATGTAGTTTGTAATCTTCTGCTGTACTTCAGACTTGGTCTTTGCCGAGAAACTCTTTCGCTTGTCCTTGCCGTCATCATCAACATACCAGACAACACCTATGTAATCACCTGTGTCTTTACGCTGATGTATATTACCGTTTGTCTTGATTCTTCTTACTGACATTCGTTATCATCTCCTTTTCAAGCACACACAATACCACAAAGTTTTGAGAATATCCAGACAAATTACATACCCATCTGCATACCGCCATCATCATTGTGGTCATCGTTACTCTGATGTTTCTTGCGTCTGTGCTTTCTTTCCCTTACAGACTTAGGCTTAGACTCGGTTTCATCTGTCTGACCTATCTCAGAAATATCACCAATAAGGCGAATACCACCGAGGGCAATATCGCTCCAATCCCCGCCCATTTGAGCCTCAGTTTCCATGGAGAAAGGTCTTTCGCTTTCAGCTGAGATGTCCATT
>SVOS01000015.1 GCA_015066245.1 Oscillospiraceae bacterium | reverse complement strand
CGATAAACGCCTCAGTAACCTTTACTAATCGTATATTTTACCCTAAAAGATGCAGTTTTTCAAGTATTATTACAATTTTTTTACTATTTAAGAGCAAATTTATTTCATCCTTTGAAAAAGTATGCAACATCAACAAAACAAAGATATAAATTATAGCTGATATCACAACAGAAACAATCAGATTTATACTAAGAAGATAGAATAATACATAGGCAGAAACACCGCAAACTATACTTGCTGCAACGGGTTTGAGAAAAAGTCGCTTGAAATCAATACTGATACGGGCAGATTTAAGAAGGCAATACATGGAGATTACACACATAAACATATTTGACAACAGAGAGCCTATGGCGGTACCTGCTATATTAATATCAATATTTCTGGCAAAGAAATAAGATAAAAAAACCTTGAAGGTTGTTCCGATAACATAGATGAGCATCGTTGTTTTTGACTTACCTATCCCCTGCAACATTGACGATACGGGTGTACAGATACCGATAAATACCGATGCAAGAGATAAAATCTGCAGAACTTCTGTGCCATACTCTGCAATATTTGGATTTGCGAAGAATATAAGCCTAAGGACAGGCTTTGAAAGTACACAAAGTCCAACGGCACAAGGCAGAGAAAACACGCAAGAAAGCCTTATAACTGTGGTGACAGATGAGGACAGTGCTTTTTTGTCGCCTTTGGCAAAAGCGTTGGTTACATTAGGCAGAGCGGCAGTGCCAAAAACCTGAGAAAAAGAGATAATGATTGATAGCACAGTAAGACATGCTCCATAATATCCCCAGATACAAGTATGAGCGGTTTTTGAGTCGAAAATTTCGCTTTCAAGTGCGGGATAACGAAGAAATATTCCCTCAGGATTTGTTTCAACCATATTCTTTAGAATTCGGTTTATAATTGCACCATCGGCAGAATTAGCAAAACTCAACACCAATGCACCGACTCCTACAGGAAGCGCACAACCCACAACAGACGAAAACATACTTCTTTTGCTGATTGGATCCGGAGAACTTTCAATGAGTTTTAGAGGTATATCTCCTTTTTTTACGGCGAATCGCACTCTAAGATACAAAAAAGATAGCAGGCATCCGACTGTAATACCAAGAACAGAAGCACCTACAGAAAAAGACACCAGTGTACGCATTGCCTCATCTTTGTCAGAAAAGCTGAGAGAAAAAACTGTTCCTTTTTGAGTATACTCAGAAACACCCACATTAATCACAATATATGACAGTAAAACGCCTATTGCAATTTTTGCCACTGCCTCAATTATCTCCGACAAAGCTGTAGGTGTCATATTTCTGAGCCCCTCAAAATAGCCTCTGTACAGAGAAATAAGGCACCCGAGAAACACAGTCGGCGACAAAATAATAATCGACAGCGTTGAATATGGTGAGTCAATATATCTCACATACACAAAGCTGCCGATAATCATCAACACAGTACACACCGCACCTGTCAGCAAAAAAATCGGCAAAACAAGCTTGTATATTCCCCGGACATCTTTATATCTGCCTTTAGCGTAATAAAGAGACACCATCCTTGATACCGCAATGGGAAGTCCAAGAGTAGCAAGAGTATACAAAGGAACATATAGCTCATAGGCGTTAGAAATAAGCCCTGAGCCAAATTCTCCGAAACCTTTGCCCAAGGTGCTGTAGAGATTTGTAAGCAGAATTTTTTGCAGAAGTCCGCAGACTTTCACAAAAATCATACCTATAGTAAGCACAAAAGCTCCCTTAAAAAAGGTGCGTGTGTTTGAATTATTAAGTTTTTGCTGAGGGTTTGACATAAAGAAACTCCGTCAATCAGGATATCTTTATTATTCCCCTTTATCGGACTTTAAAGTTTTTGAAAAATTGAACTCAGCGTTCCTCAGATATGCAATCTGAGCTCTTATATCCTTAAGATTTGAGTACATCTCTTTGATTTCAGAAACTTCAGAATCGGGCTCAAACTCCTCTTGATTGCAATAGGATTTGTAAACCTTAGCACCAAGAAGCTTGAGGGCTTTGGAAATATCACACTGAAGTCTGCTCTCCTCAATTTTGAGCTTTGAGATTTTAGCAGCAGCATCGGCTTTGATTTTCACTTTGTCGGCACAAGTCTTTGCACCTTTGGTTACGTCATCAATTACGCCCATAATATCCTCCGTCAGAAATACTTATTATAAAAATCGTATATTCCCTGCTTTCTACTTGAAAGCTCACTGTATCTGTCAATATATTCATATGGATATTTAAAGTTAAATATACGCTCTAAATGTTCACTGTCAAAAGCTTTAAGCTTGGTAACCGCACCTGCTCCGCAAGCAAGGATTGTGTGGGTTTCGTCCATAATATAGACATTATAAAGACCATCAAAGCCTTCTTTTGCCCAGCCTGTGTTCTCAAGATTGCCAACCATCTTGCTTTGTCTATAAAGATAATAGGGTCTCAGGCCACTGAGAGATAATTTATCGTAGCCGTAAGAAAGCATCCTTGACACATCGGCACTGTCATCCTCAGTAATAAGCTTATTTTCTGCGGTAATAAAAGAGCTTCGTTTCATTGAAAGAGTGTGAATAGTCACGCTTTCGGGCGAAAGCTCTGTAATACCGTTTATGGTATTCTCAAAGGATTTTACTGTATCACCCTGAAGACCTGCAATAAGGTCAGTATTTATGTGCCTGAAACCTAACTTTCTGGCAAGATTAAAGGCATTGTAAAACTCCTCGGTGCTGTGGCGTCTGCCTATAATCTCAAGCACAGAATCGTTAAGAGTCTGAGGATTTATGCTGAGTCTGTCAGAATATAAGCCTATAGCCCTGAGCTTCGCCTCGGTGATGGTGTCAGGTCTGCCTGCTTCTACTGTAAACTCTCGGAGATTTGACAAATCAAAATGCTCGTGGATAGTTTTTACTATGAGATACAAGTCATCAGCCTCAAGAGTGGTAGGAGTACCGCCGCCGATATAGACAGTCTCAAGTCTCAGCTTAAGGTCTTTTGCAATTTTTGCAGTTTCTTTAATTTCTTCCAAAAGTATGTCTACATAAGGCTTTATAAGCTTTTTGGCTTTTTCAACAGACTGAGAAACAAAGGAGCAATAGTTGCATCTTGTGGGACAGAAAGGAATTGAAACATAAAGACTGAAAGAGTCTTTCTGAGAAAGTTCAAGAATCTTTCTTTCGTTAGCCTCGGTTGTTTTTGCAAGGCTCAGCTTCTCGTCGCTGACAAGGAGAGTATTCTTAAAATACTCCTCTGCTTTATTGCTTCCGTCAGCATCCTTGAGTCTTCGCAAAAGCTTTATGGGCCTTACTCCTGTCAGAAGTCCCCAGGGCAAGGTTCTGCCGCAAATTTCTGTAAGGCACTTGTAAAGCATGGTAGCAAGCATAAGCTCTATGTCATCATCTGCTGTGACATCCATTGAATGCTCTTTATACTTACCGTCGACAGCCACCTTTACAGTAATCCGGTTACTTAACACCAAAGTATAAATATATGGTTCGCACAATTCCTCAGAAATGTTGATAGTGCAGATTTTTTCGTTAGGAAAGAACGCTCTTGTCAGATTCTCAAGCTCGTAAGCAAAGTTATGTTTTAAAATATATAGTTTCATCATTCACTCACATAAGGATTATTTTTACGTTCATAATCAAGGCTTGTGGCTTCTCCATGACCGGGATAAACCACAAAATCCCCCTGAAGTCTTGTAATTCGTTTAAGGGAATTCATCATCTCTAAACTGTCACCGGTTATAAAGTCGGTTCTACCCATAGACTGGCGGAAAAGCGTATCACCCGAAAAAACTACATTGTCAGCAAAGGAAATATAGCATCCGCTGCCCTGAGTATGGCCTGATGTGCAAAGAAAAGTGAACTCGGTTTCGCCAAGCTTTAAGGTGTCACCATCCTTGAGGGTGATGTCCGCCTCAATTTCGGGAAAACTGCGTACTCCGAAATTTGCCGACAAATTAAGTACATTGTCAGAAAGAAAAGGTGCATCAAGAGTAGAAATAACTATCTTCGCATCAGTTAAGTTCTGAATATCACCTGCATACCAGATATGATCAAAATGACCGTGAGTCAGAAAAATATAGTCAAAAGTATCAACACCAAGCTCCTTGATGCGATTTATGAGGTCCTCGCTTTTGTAGCCGGGGTCTACAACCGCATTGCGACCTGTGGCAGTATCGGTAACAATATAACAGTTTGTGGCAATATAGCCTACGGGAAATGTCTCTACTTTAATCATTTTGCAAGCTCCGATGAATCAATTATTATGGTAACCGGACCGTCATTCAGAAGCTCAACCTTCATATCGGCTCCGAATATACCCTTCTCCACATTTTTCACGCCTAAAGAAAGCAAGGTATCACAGAAAAGCTCATAGAGAGAATTTGCCTGCTCTCCCCTTGCTGCTTTCTCAAAATTAGGACGTCTGCCCTTGCGGCAATCAGCACACAAGGTGAAATTTGACACTACAAGAACCTCTCCACCAACATCGGCAAGAGAAAGGTTCATTTTATCGTTATTATCGGTAAATACACGAAGACCCGAAATCTTCTTGGCAAGTGCAAGTGCATCCTTCTCGTTGTCGGTATTTTCTACGCCCAAAAGCACCAGAAAACCTTTTGACACTGATGAGACAAGTGCTCCATCTACCTCAACACTTGCACTGCTAACACGTTGTAAAACTGCTTTCATTAAATCATTCCCTGGTAATTGAAATTATGCCGTTAATAGTTCCAAGTCTTGCCATAACAGACTTAAGGTGGTCAAGTCCCGAAACATCGAGGGTAACATTGATAATAGCTTTATTGTCGGGAAGCTCTCTGCAATCAAGAGCACGAATCATAATATGCATAGCAGAAAGCTGAGAGCTGACATCTGCAAGAAGACCTGCTCGGTCGTTGCCCATGATTCTTAGCGAGCTCTGGAAGTTTTCCTTGACACTGGAGAGCCAGTAAGCATTCACCCATCTTTCGGGGTGTTCACAGGCAGATATATCCTCCGGCACATTGGTGCAATCACGCTTATGGATAGATACACCGTAGCCTCTTGTAACAAAGCCGATAATATCGTCACCGGGCAAAGGATTGCAGCAGCGTGAGAATTTTGTCAGCACATCATCAAGCCCCTCAACACATACGCCAGAGCCTACTTTTGTCTTTTTGGGCGGCTCGCTGAGGGTAATCTGAACTTCATCAGCTGCCTTAACGTAATACTTCTGATATACATCACGGATACGCTGGCTGATTTTCCAGAGTTGGATACCACCGTAACCGATGGCTGCGTAGAAGTCATCCACATCCTTGATTTCTATTTTCAGGTTAATCTTGGATAAAAACTCGAAAACATCCTTATCTTTAAGCTGGATGCCCATTTTCTTAAGCTCTCGCTCAAATTCCGCCTTACCTTCGATGATGTTTTCTTCACGTTTTTCTTTCTTGAACCAAGAGCGGATTTTTGCTCTGGCTTCGGAAGTTTTAACGATTTTGAGCCAGTCACGCTTGGGGCCCTGAGTTTCTTTCTGAGTAAGAATCTCTACGATTTCGCCTGTTTTTATCTGATAATCAATGGGCACAATACGTCTGTCAACTTTGGCACCAACCATTCGGTTACCAACTGCAGAGTGAATTGCGTAAGCCATATCAATAACCGTAGAGCCCTGCGGCAAAGTGATTACATCGCCTTTGGGTGTAAACACAAACACCTCATTGGGGTTAAGGTCGGTTTTGATACTTGAAACAAGGTCGGTAGAATCCATAGACTCACTCTGTGTCTCAAGCATTTTTCTGATCCATGTAAGTCTGTCTTCAAGAGACTGGGATTTACCGCCCTTATCGGATACACCCGCTTTATATTTCCAGTGTGCAGCGATACCATACTCAGCGGTATGGTGCATATCCCATGTGCGTATCTGTACCTCAAAAGGAATACCTCTGTGGCTGATAACGGTAGTATGCAAAGACTGATACATATTAGCCTTAGGGGTAGAAATATAGTCCTTGAAGCGATTAGGAATAGGCTTGTAGATATCATGGATAATTCCCAGAACATTGTAGCAATCAGTTACTGTATCTACAATAATTCTGACTGCAAAAATATCATAAATCTGATCAATCGTCTTGCCCTGGGTATATGTTTTGTGATAGATACTGTTGATACTCTTGACTCTGCCGCTGATATAAAGGTCAGAAATCGCACTTTTACTACGCTCGATAATCTCATCCTTAAGGTCAGAGATAAAAGCCTCTCTGTCCTTTGCAGTAAGCAAAAGTTCGTTCTCGATTTCCTCGTATCCTACGGGGTCAAGATATCTCAGCGACAAGTCCTCAAGCTCTTCTTTGACAGCTTTCATACCAAGTCTGTGAGCAATGGGTGCATACACTTCCATATTCTCTCTTGCTTTATCTCTGCGTTTCTGCTCATGCATACAGTCGATGGTACGCATATTGTGAACTCTGTCAGCAAGCTTGATTATGATAACCCTGATATCATTGCTCATGGCAATGAGCATCTTTCTGAGGCTTTCTGCCTGCTGCTCTTCGCGGTTTGTAAAAGCAATTTTTGAGATTTTTGTAAGTCCGTCAATAAGCAAAGCAATATCGCTGCCAAACTCGTTGGTCACCTCGACAAGAGTTTTGTCGGTATCTTCCACCACATCATGAAGAAGTGCAGCGATAATGGAGTCTGTGTCCATGCCAAGTCCCACAAGGATGCAGGCAACAGATGTCGGATGAAGAATATACGGTATACCCGAAACACGACGCTGATCGCCGTGGGCATCCTTTGCATAGTTATAAGCTTTATCAATTCTTTCAAGGTCATAGGTGTTTCCGCTTGCCTTGAGAAGTTCTACAAGCTCATGATAATCTCTGTAATGGGCTGTTGTCAGATTAGACATTAAAGCACCTCCCTGAGTCTTTTAATTATAGGTGCGTCATTGATATCTACTTTTTTGTCAACATCAAGAACGGTAATTTTAAAGGATTTAGGTCCCTCAATAAAATTAATCAGAGCAAGCTCTTTCATAGCGTCAAGAATAATTCTCAGCTTGCCTGAGTATATATTGCCGATTTTGTAGCAAAGTGTCTCGAGGGACATATCAAGTTCTCCATAACTATGGAGGAATCTGTAAACAACTGCAAAATCACTGCGTTCAGGCAATAAAAGATGCAGATGCTGACGATATTTCTGAGGAAAATCCCTCCCTAAAATAAACCTGTCATAAAGGCGTAAAAGCTTAAGCTCTTTTTCTGTATCAAAATCAGAATACTTGATTTCTCTAGCAATAATAGAAAGATATGTGTTGCCTTTATAATAGTTTTTATCCAGAGCTACTGCAAGGTCAACTGTATCTCCGACTTTATACGGAAAATACTCTGAAGGCATACCAAAACACATTATCGTATGCTGAGCCGAACCTCTCCTCACCGAAATACGCTGATGTTTGCCGTTTGACAAGGGCTTTAAATCTGTAATCTCCATATTATAAAGACCAAACAACGGCGAAGGATTGCCTGCACCGTAAGGCTCAAGCATAGATAAAGACTCTACAAGCTCCAGGCTCAGCAGAGCAGGATTAAGCTTGAAATCAATATTTACCGTTGGTAAATACAGTGTATCGAGGGAATCATAATACTTAAATATCGCCTTTTTAAAATCTTCGATTTTATTGCAATCCAACGAAAATCCAACTGCCATTTTGTGGCCGCCAAAATGCGTAAGATACTCGCTGCATGCAAAAAGCGCGTCATTAAGAGCAAAGCCCTCAATACTTCTACCCGAGGCACGTGCGGTATCGCCTTCTTTTGAAATAATGATGCAGGCTTTACCAAAGTTGCCTTTGATTTTGGCGGCTATAATGCCGATAACACCCTGGTGCCAGTTTTCGCCTTCAATGATAATTATAGGAAGTCTTAATATATCCGGATCTTTTGAAATAATAATGTCAATTTCTTTTAAGATATCCTGCTCTATTTTCTGACGCATAGAATTATCCTCAGACAAATTCGATGCCAAAGCAAGAGCGTATTCTTCATCGTCCGTCAGTAAAAGCTCAACGGACTTTTGTGAAAGTCCCAATCTGCCGCCTGCATTGATTCTGGGTACAACGGAAAAGGAAAGATCAGTAGAGGTGAGCTCTTTTTCGCTACAGTTGCTTGCTTTTAAAAGAGCCGAAAGACCGACTCTCTCTGAGTTATTGATATGCTTAAGCCCGTGTTTTACAATAGTGCGATTTTCACCCGTAAGACTTACAATATCGCCTACTGTACCGATAGCCGCAATATCAGAATACTCGTCTGCTATCATTTCGATATCGGCATATTCACCCTCAAGAGCCATAACAAGTTTAAACACAACTCCAACACCGGAAAGCTCCTTAAAAGCACTGGAGCAGTCCTTTCGGTGGGGATTGACTACGGCTACGGCGTTTGGAAGTCTATCCGGGACTGTATGGTGGTCGGTTACAACAACATCCATACCGAGAGAATTGGCAAGCTCTATCTCGTCATAAGCGGAGACACCGTTGTCAACGGTAATAAGAAGCTGGTTTCCTTGCTCAGAAAGCGTTTTTATAGCGTCAATATTAAGACCGTAGCCTTCGTCAGCACGAGAAGGAATATAAAAGCTGACGTTTGCACCTGCTGTCTCTAGATACTGGAAAAGAAGAGTAGTAGAAGTTACTCCATCTGCATCATAATCACCGTAGATACAGATTTTCTCACCATTTTCAATAGCACTTGTAATACGGCTGACGGCTTTATCCATGTCCTTGGTATCAAATGGATCGTCAAAATTAAGCTCGTCGCTTAAAAAAGCCTCAACCGCATCAGGGGTATTGATACCTCTTACATCTAAAAGTGCAGCACATACCATAGGGATTGAAAACATCTCGCTTATAGCCAATGCTCTTTCTTTATTAAGTTTTGCAACTGACCAAACTTTCATTTTTGCCTCCGCAAAATTTTATCTGAATTTCTTTAGCAAATCTTTAGCATAATCTCTTGCAGTGTCAGAAACATCCACACCACCCATAATACGGGCCAGCTCCTCGATTCTTCCCTGCTCATCAAGAATATCAACCGAGGTAAATGTGCGGCTTGAGTCACTGCGTTTTGTGATTTTATAGTGATTATCTGCCTGAGCGGCAATTTGAGGAAGATGAGTAACACAAAGCACCTGAGAATCCTTGCTTGCTTCTTTCAGCTTGATACCGATTCGCTCAGCAGCGGAACCCGAAACACCCGAGTCAACTTCGTCAAAAATAAGGGTATCTGTGGGGTCTGCCTTTGAGAGAACGGTTTTGATAGCAAGCATCATTCGTGAAAGCTCACCGCCCGAAGCGATTTTTGCAACGGGTTTTGGCGGTTCGCCAACATTGGTAGACACCAGAAACTCTATGGTCTCTGCACCGTTATCATAAAGCTCGCAAGGCGTAATCTCAACTGCCAAAGTAGCCTTGGGCATATCAAGAAAGCTCATTTCTTCGGACACTGCTTTGCAGAATTTATCCGACACTGTCTTTCGCTTTTCGGAAAGCTCTTTGGCTAAAGCCTTAGCATTATCAAGTGCTACATTATACTCTGCACTTAACTTTTCGAAGTGTTCCTCGTAGTTAAGAAGGGCTTCAAGCTCCTTCTCGGCATTTTCCATGTATTCTATAAGCTCTTCTTCGGAAGAGCCGTATTTTTTGAAAAGATTATTAAGTAAATCTATGCGGTTTTCAACGTAATCAAGACGCTGAGGATCAGCATCAAGCTCACTTATTATATCTTCACACTCGGCATAGATATCCCTGAGCTCGTATGTCAGATCACTAAGACGCTCAGAAAGGCTCTCTGCACTCTGGTTATATCTTGCTGCAGTTGACAAATCTGATGACGCCTCATCAGCAAGAGTTATTGCAGACGCGAAATCTGCCGAATCAGAGCCTAATTTATATAGTGCCTTAGAAATACCATCACGAATCTTCTCAAGATTCATGAGAGTTGTACGCTCAGACATCAGAGAATCATACTCACCTACAGAAATATCAGAGGAGCTCAGCTCATCAATCTGAAAACGAAGTATATCAATTCTTCTTTCCCGTTCCTGCTCGTCATTTCTGCGTTTTTTGAGCTGAGATTCTATTGACCTTAAATGTTCAAAAGCTTCTTTGTACCTTTCAAGAAGGTCTTTGTGAGCACCCAAAGTATCAATATACCTTATGTGAAGGTCTGGCGACATAAGCTCATAGCTTTCGTGCTGGCCGTGAATGTTAATCAGGTGTCTGCCAAGGTCCCTCAGCATAGACACGGTGGCTACACTGCCGTTTATTCGGCAATTATTCTTGCCCGAAAGAGTGATTTCTCGCTGGATTAAAAGCTCTGAATCATAGCTTACACCTATATTTTCAAGGGCTTTCTCGGCACGTTTACCGATATTGGTAAAAAGTGCACTGACTACCGCCTTATCGGCACCTGTACGCACAAGCTCGCGGGATGTTCGAAAACCCAGCACTGCACCAATAGAATCGATAACAATACTTTTACCTGCACCGGTTTCACCCGTAAGCACATTAAGACCTTTTGAAAAGCTTATATTTGATTTTTCGATAACTGCAATATTCTCAATGTAAAGTTCTGAAAGCATAAATATACCTGATTATAATAATTTATTTAGGGCTTCTACAAATTCTTCAGCGGTAGTGTTGTTGGTACAAGCGATAAATATAGTGTCATCACCGGCAAGTGAGCCTACAACACCGTTAAAATGCATAGAATCAATCGCCGCACACGCAGCAGAAGCCATACCTGCATAAGTTTTGACAACCACTATATTAAGTGCCACCTCAGCAGAAATAACAGAGCCCGAGAGTATGCCCTCAAAGCCTGCTTTTTTATCACTCTGAACCTCAGGGGCGATATAGCGGTACTTTCCGTCAACGGACAAGGATTTTTGAAGTCTTAAGGACTTGATGTCTCTTGATACAGTTGACTGAGTAACAGAGTAACCCTCTGCACTGAGCTTTTCCAGTAATTCTTCCTGGGTATTTATGGGATATGCCTTGATAAGTTCGCGGATTTTCTGGTGTCTGTTAACCTTCATTTCAGTTCACCTCGTTTAATTTTTCGCTGGCTAATTTATAGAAATTTCTTTTTTTAATGACAATCATATCAAGTGTCAGCTCAGAGTTTTTGATTTCTACAATATCATCCTCATAAATCTGCTGAGAAATTCTGCCGTCAATAGTCAGGTAACTCTCATCATCGGGAGAGGACGCCTTGATTCTTATGACGGATTTTTCCGAGAGAATCACACTTCTGGCAGAAAGTGAATGAGGACATATAGGCACAAGTTCTATACACTTAAGGTCGGGAGAAATCACGGGACCGCCTGCAGATAAAGCATAAGCGGTAGAGCCTGTGGGGGTTGCCACAAGCAAACCGTCAGCTCTGTATGACGAAACATCGGCACCGTCAATAGAAACCTGCAGGTCAATGATTCTTGAGAGAGAACCTCGGGAGATAACAGCGTCATTGATTGCTATGTAATTTGAGGCTTCGCCCCTTGAATCAATGATATTTACCGAAAGCACAGAGCGGTTCTGGATATCATACTCGCCATTTACAAGGCTTTGAAGCATATAAATCTCGTCAGGCTCAAGCTCTGCAACATAGCCGAGTCTGCCCAAATTTATGCCAAGAATAGGCTTTGAGTACATTGCGGCATATTTAGCGCTGTGCATAATGGTGCCGTCACCACCGATAGTGAGCACAACGTCACTTTTCTTAACCATTTCGTTTCTGTCATCAAAGACACACACATCTTTAAATGCGTCTGAGAGCCTGCTTTTAAGAAAAAGTACCTCTGCATTCAATGACATAAGATATTCGGCGATTTTCTTAGCAGTTTCAAATGCTCCGTTTTATCAAAATTGACAATCAATGCTATTGTCATAATATCACCTTACTTATCAAGCTCGTTATGAGATAAATCGGAAAGCTCCACAGCGGAAATTTTGCTGTAATTTGTAGGATTGTCGCTGATTTTAACATACATAAGATACTCAATGTTACCCTCAGGGCCCTTAACGGGAGAAAAATCAAGCCCAAGAACATCAAAACCTGCAGAAAGAGTGAAGGAAACGATGGACTCGATAACCTCAGCGTGTACCTTTTTGTCGCGGACAACGCCCTTTTTGCCTACTTTTTCTCTGCCTGCCTCAAACTGAGGCTTAATAAGGCAGACGCCTCTGCCCTCTTTGCTCAGAAGTGTACGAGCAACCGGCAGAATGATCCTCAGGGAGATAAAAGACACATCAACAGAGAAAAAGTCAATGTCCTCAGAGATATCCTCTTTGGTAACATTTCTGAAGTTTGTACGCTCCATATTG
The DNA here is from genome assembly GCA_015066245.1 of Oscillospiraceae bacterium. Classification (GTDB taxonomy): domain Bacteria; phylum Bacillota; class Clostridia; order Oscillospirales; family Acutalibacteraceae; genus Ruminococcoides. The sequence continues at coordinate 33,423 of SVOS01000015.1, read as the reverse complement.
ACAACTCTCTCGTCAGTTCTGAGTTTCCAGGCAAGCTGACCGTATCCAACGTCAACAGAATACACCTTTTTAGCACCATTCTGAAGCATACAGTCGGTAAAGCCACCGGTTGATGCACCAATGTCAAGAGATGTAGCACCCTTCAAGTCAAGGTCAAAGGATGTCATAGCCTTCTCAAGCTTAAGTCCGCCACGGCTTACATATTTAAGTCCCGAGGAGCGTACCTCAAGGGGAGCATCCTCGTCATACTGAGTTCCGGGTTTGTCAGCCTTCTGATTGTTTACATAAACATTGCCTGACATAATAATCGCCTTTGCACGCTCGCGGCTGTCGGCATATCCTTTTTCAAAAACCAATACATCAAGTCGTTTTTTCATAATTACCTTCTCATAATATCGTAAATTCCCAGGGAATTAAGTTTTAATTTTGTCATGGATTCTTTGACAGAGGCATGAGGTACAAAGCTGTCATTAATGGCAGTAATGCCATATTTTCCGATAAATCCCGCTTCTTCAAGAAGATAGCCGAAAGTCTCACCTATGCCGCCTGCCAGCATCCCCTCCTCAAAGAAATGTACTTTTTTAAAGCCGCTTGCCGCCTTAACTGCCTCGGGATCAATGGGTTTGATTCTGCAAAGTTTGAGGATACATACCTCGATGCCGATTTTTGAAAGCTCACGTTTTGCAATCAAAGCATCAGCAAAAAGTCTGCCGTAAGTAACAATAAGTCGACTTGCATTTTTGTTGCCGTAAAGTGAAAAGTTTATATCAAGCTCATCAAAATCATCGGGACGATAAGGCTCAACACCTCTGGGATACCTGATTGCAACAAGGTTTTTGTCTCGGATGATACCTTGCTCCATACAGCTTGCCAGCTCATCAAAATAGCAAGGCGAGTAGCAAGTGGTATTAGGAATGGAGTTAAGCATAGATACGTCAAATACACCCTGATGGGTTTCTCCATCCTCGCCTACTATACCTGCTCTGTCGATGCCCAGAACAAAATGAAGTTTTTGCAAAGAAACATCGTGAATAAGCTGGTCATAGGCTCGCTGAAGGAAGGTTGAGTAAACCGCAAACACAGGAATCATACCCTGACTTGCAAGTCCTGCACCAAAGGTTACGGCATGCTCCTCAGCGATACCGACATCAAAAAATCTGTCCTTGAATTTATGTGAAAACTCAGTAAGACCTGTACCCATCGTCATGGCAGCGGTAATAGCACAGATGGAATTTTTCTGATTTGCAAGATGACAAAGGCACTTGCCGAAAATATCGCTATAGGATGTTGAGTGAGACAAAGGCTCGCCTGAGTCAACATCAAATTTGCCGATTCCGTGATAGTTCTTGGGGTCTTTCTCGGCAAAGCCATAGCCTTTACCCTTTACGGTAACTGCATGAATAAGAACAGGCTTGGTTACCTTTTTGGCAGCTCTGAATGTATTAATAAGCTCCTCGAGGTCATGTCCGTCCACAGGGCCGTAATAGAAGAAGCCGAAATTTTCAAACAAGTTATTGCTTTTGATTGCCTTTTTCTTAAAATTATTCTTAAGCTTTGTAAGAAGATTTACCAAAGGCTTGCCCACAAGAGGAACCTTGTTGAGAAAACGCTCAAGACCTGATTTTGCATTAATATACCAGGGGCTTATGCGGATACCCGTAAGATATCTTGCAAAAGCACCTACATTTTTGGAAATTGACATTTTGTTGTCATTAAGGACAACAATAAAATTCTTTTTGAATCTTCCTGCGTTGTTAATACCCTCAAAGGCAAGACCACCCGTAAATGAGCCGTCACCGATAAGAGCAATTGTGTGGCTTAAATCGCCTTTTAAAGCTTTAGCCTTAGCGATACCGTATGCCGCAGAAATCGAGGTGCTGCTATGGCCTGCACCAAAGGCATCATACTCACTTTCGTCTCTTCTTGGGAAACCCGAGAGACCATCCTTACGTCTTATGGTAGAAATACGCTCTTTTCTGCCTGTGAGTAGTTTATGAGTATAGCACTGGTGGCCAACATCAAAAACCAGACTGTCTTCGGGCATATCAAAAACATAATGCATAGCAACGGTAAGCTCTACAACACCTAAATTAGAGGCAAGATGTCCACCGTTTTCGGCAACAGTGCCGATAATGGCGCTACGGATTTCTTCACAGAGAGCCTTCAGCTCATCAATGCTGAGCTTTTTGATATCCTGAGACTTTTCAATTTTATCAAGGTAGATAAAAGCATTATTTTCCATAAAATCACTCATTTATTTCTATTTAACAAGCTCTCGGCAAAATCCTCAAGGCCTTTTGTATCTCCCTCAAAAGCGTTGAGAGAGGACTTGGCTTTATCGGTAAGACTTCGAGCTATCTGACGGCATTCTTCAATGCCTAAAAGAGAAACCATATTGGTTTTGTTGTTTTCCGAATCTGAATTAACGGGTTTACCCAACACGTCGGTTGTGGAAGTAACATCAAGAATATCGTCAACGATCTGAAATTGAAGTCCGATGCACTCAGCATATTCAGATGCAGCGTTGATTTTTTCTTCGTCTGCACCAGCGGCGACACACCCCATAACGCAGGCGGACTTTATAAGGGCAGCAGTCTTGAGAGAGTGCATCAATCTGACTGTGTCCACATCACCATCGCATTTTTCCAACGCAAGGTCTATGACCTGACCACCAACCATACCTTTGGCACCGCTTAAAATTGAAAGTGTATTGACGCATCTTATGGCGGCATCAGCACCGATATTTCTGATATTTTCATCCGTTGAAAGTGCCTCAAACGCAAGGCTTTGCAAAGCATCACCTGCAAGCAATGCGGTATCTTCGCCAAATACAATGTGATTAGAGGGCTTTCCGCGACGCATCTCGTCGTCATCCATACAGGGCAAATCGTCATGTATAAGCGAATAAGTGTGTATACACTCAACAGCACAGGCAGGATACAAAGCCTTCTCGGCACTTAATCCGCAAAGTGAGGCAAACGCCATACAAAGCAAAGGTCGAACACGCTTACCGCCCGCTTCAAGAGAGTATTTCATAGACTCCGTAAGTACCATATACTCATCTCTGCCGCTACATAAATTATTGAGGGTAGAATTAACAAGCTCTAAAAGCTCAGCAGAATTTTTAAGCATTTTTATACCCCCGTTGCAGGTGAAATGCTTGAGAGCTCCTCGTTAAGCTTTTTGATTTTCTCACCTGTCATTTTAAGATATTCACAAAGAAAATCGTAATATTCAAAAGCCTCTTTGTAGGAGCTGAGCATCTCATCAAAGGTGAGTTTGCCGCTTTCCATCTGTGAAATAAGGGATGTAAGCTTTTTGAGTCCGTCCTCATAGCTCATACCTTCAAACTTTTCGTTAACATTAAGGTTGCTCATTGTTTACTCCTTCTTTATATCTTCTGCTATTTCCATTATCTTGTTAAGTCGGTGATTAACACCGCTACGGCTAATGGGCGGGTTAAGAAGCTCACCCAATGCCGCCAGAGAAAGCTCGGGATTTTCTCTTTTAAGCTCTGCCACCACCCTCAGGTTATCAGGCAGAGAACCAAGTCCCTCTGTAGCATCGATTGCATCAATAGCATTTAAAATCTTAGCGCCCGCCTTTGCAGTTTTAGAGATATTGGCAAGCTCTGAATTTATACGTCTGTTTGTAACGTTACGCATTTGTTTATATGCCTTTGCATTCATGATATCCATAGCAGCATTTGGGGCTCCCAGATATGTAAGCAGGTCAGTTATCTGCTCGCTGTCTTTGAAATACACGATATATGAGCCGTTTCTCACCATTGTACGTGGAGAAAGACTACATTCTGAAATCTCACAAAGAATGTTGCAAAGGTCCAAGGACAAATTTTTGAAAGGCACACAGAACTCAAGATGATAGTTCTTCTGGGGGTCGTTTACGGAGCCGCAGGAGAGAAAAACACCTCTTAAAAACGCAGCAGTGCACATATCGTCCTCTATATTGGCACGATTGACACGAAGTGTCGGTGTATCGGGGGTATGACCGAAATATGTAAAAATCTTATTGGCATCTGAGCTTAAAAGCACCTTGATGCTATGCAGATTTATATCATCTTTGTTGGCTTTGAGGGTTGACTTTTTCTCAACAATGGCACCAAACATATCACTCATGTGCTGAGAAAAACGCTCCGCCACAGACATAGCCTCGGTCTTAAGCTTGATAGCATCCGTGGTAAAACATCTGGAGTAAAGCAAAAGTCCGTAACACTCTGCTATTCTGCGGGATTTTACTGATATATCGGCTTTTGCAAGCTCTTTTTTTACGTCTGCTGCAAAGGACATTTACATTTCCTCCATTTGGTGTTATGCCTTCCAGATATCTCTGTGGTGGATTGTGGATTTCTGACCATTTTCAATAAAATGGCTGTTTAAAAGTCTTGCAAGGGTTACCGAGCGGTGTTTACCGCCGGTACAACCTACTGCAATAACAAGCTCGCTTTTGCCCTCTGCTCTGTAAAGAGGTACAGAATAATCCAAAAGAGCTAAAAGCTTTTCAATATATTTCTGGGTTTCGTCAAATTTAAGAACATATTCTCTTACTGCTTCATCAAGACCTGTAAGTTGTTTTAGCTCTTTTACATAGTAAGGATTAGGGAGACACCTTACATCAAAGAGAAGGTCTGCCTCAAGAGGAATACCATATTTGAAACCAAAGGACATGCAGGTAACGATGAGGCTGTCCCCTGCATTCTCAGAAAACAAGGTGGTTACTCGCTCTTTGAGCTGCTTTATTGCCATGTACGATGTATCAATAACAAAGTCTGCATGAGCCTTTACGGGCTTCAGAAGCTCTCGCTCAAGCTTAACCGCATCATCAGTGGAAACATTGATACCATCAGCAAGAGGGTGCTTTCTGCGGGTTTCTTTGTATCTGATAAGGAGGATATCGCTTTTTGCATCCAGAAAGAGGATTTTGTACCTCTTGCCTTCTTCTTTGAAGGTTTTGAGCTGGTCGAAGAGACTGTCAAAAACCTCTCCACCCCTGATATCAACAACAACGGCTACCTTCTGCATACGGGTATCGTTGGAGGTTTCACAGAGAGTGTAAAGTGTTGAAAGCAACATAGGCGGAATATTGTCCACGCAATAGTAACCGATATCCTCAAGTGCATGAAGTGCGTTGGATTTGCCTGCACCTGAAAGACCTGTGATAATAATAAATTCCATTATGTCGCCTCCTTAAATATGAATTATCTCACGACAAAGCTCAAAGCCTGTCTCAGCCTTGACCTTATCCTGAATAATTTTAACCAAGTCAAGAACATCCTGACAAGTAGCACCGCCTTTGTTGATAATAAAGCCGGAGTGCTTTGTGCTGACTTCAGCTCCTCCTACAGAAACACCCTTGAGACCGCACTGCTCAATAAGTGCTGCTGCAAAAGCACCCTCGGGACGCTTGAAAACTGAGCCTGCACTGGGATATTCCAGAGGTTGCTTATCCATTCGTTTTTTCATAAGCTCATCCATACGGCACTTTATAGCATCTTTATCGCCTTTTCTCAGCTCAAGCTTAACGGAAAGAATAATGTATTCATCCTTCATGTATGCACTGTGGCGATATGAAAGGTCAAGTTCTTCAGACGTAAAGGTACCAACATTCAGGTCTTTATCAAGGTGAGTGCAGGAAACTATAACATCCTTCATCTCACCGCCGTAAGCTCCTGCATTCATATATGCGGCACCGCCAACAGAGCCGGGTATGCCGTAGCCAAACTCAAGACCGGTAAGTTCAGCTTTCAGTGCGTCAAGACATAACTTTGTGAGAGAAGCTCCTGCTCCTGCCACAATATGATTTCCGTCAACTTCGATTTTCTTGAAGTCTCCGTCAAGTTTTATGACTGCTCCTCTGATACCGCTGTCGCTTACAAGGAGATTGGAGCCGTTACCTATGAGCATATACGGAAGGTTTTCTTCTCGCAAAATCTTTATGGTATTGATAAGCTCAGCAGTATTCTTAACGGTTATAAGATAGTCAGCACATCCTCCGATTTTGAAGGAAGTGTGGTCTTTCATAGGAACATCAACTGAAAAATCTATATTAAGTTCTGAAAGTTTATTTTTAAGATTGTTGTTCATAAATTCTCCTTAAAAGAGGAATTAAGTGATGGGGATATTGTTCTCCTTAAGATATGCATTGAGGTTCTCAACGCTTGCATTTACAATGAGGGACTCAGGAAAATCAATGTCAGAAAGCATCCTGAGAGCCTCATCTGCCCTACCAAGCTGAGTGATAAAATGTGCATCGGTATCCACCGAAATACGGCACTTGTGCTTTTTGCAAAGCTTTGCAATTTCAATACAGTTAGGTACAAAATCAGCCTTGTGCTTTATTGATGAGTTGTTGATTTCAATAAGCTTGCCTGCTTTTGCAAACTCCTTGATAACCTTTTCGTAGTCGTATTTGTAGTAGGGTGAGCCAGAGTGAGCAATCATATTGATGTTTTCGTTTTCTGCTATTTTAAGATATGCATTGGTGCACTTTTCAACATCAGGCTCGCCATGAAGTGTAGGCATGTGCATGGATGCAATGCAAAAATCAAGGTTTCTCAGTGCTTCTTCGGGTACATCAAGATTACCCTCGAAATCAGATATATTTGCCTCGACACCCTTGATAACTCTGACACCGTTAAATACTCTTGGGATTGCATGAAGATTCATAAAATAATAGTGGTGGGGAAAATCCTGCATAGTTGCACCGTGGTCAGTAATAGCAAATGCATAAAGTCCTATACGCTCTGCCTCGGCTATCATTTCAAGTGCTGTGCAGTATGCGTGTACTGACATAATTGTATGAGTGTGTAAATCAGCGACTATTTTCATTCTTCACCCCAACCTGTATCTACCTTATGGCTCTGGATATCCTCGACACCGATTTCCATACCAAGGCTCTGCAAAAGCTCCTGAGCAGCATTATAGCCCATTTTCTTCTGTCTGTTATTCATAGCAGCAACCTCGATGATAATAGCAAGGTTTCTACCGGGCTTAACGGGAATCGTCATAATAGGAACCTGAATACCCATAATCTCGGTATACTGGTTATCCATGCCGATTCTGTCGTATACCTTTTCGGTGTTCCACTGTTCCATATTGATAACCATATCAATCTTCTCTGTAAGCTTAACAGCACCCATACCGAAGATGCGGCGAGCGTTGATGATACCGATACCGCGAAGCTCGATAAAGTGACGGATATTCTCGGGAGATGTGCCAACCAATGTACGATTTGATACACGTCTGATTTCTACTGCATCGTCAGCAATAAGTCGATGGCCGCGTTTGATAAGCTCAATAGCAGTCTCAGACTTACCAACACCGCTGTCACCAATAAGCAGAATACCTTCGCCGTATACTTCTACAAGTACACCGTGGCGGGTAATTCTGGGTGCCATCTCAGCATTAAGGAAGGTAATGAGAGATGCAGACATTGCAGATGTTGCATCAGGAGAAATAAGGATAGGAACCTCAAACTCCTTTGCAGCTTTGACAATAGCATCTGCAGGTTGATGATTTCTGGCGATAATAATTGCAGGAGGCTTCTGACACAGCATGCGGGAAATAATCTCGTACTGCTTTTCAGTATCAAACTGCTCAAGATAAGAATACTCTGTATTTCCGAAAATAAGAATACGCTCTTTATCGTAATACTCCATATAGCCTGTAAGCTCAAGACCGGGACGGTTGATTTCCATGGAAGAAACCAGAAGCTCCTGAGGGTCAGAAGGCATATAGAATTCCTTGAGTCCTGTTTCTTTCATGATTTTTGCAAGAGTAACGGTAAATCCAGTGTTCATAAGGCACCTCACAATATAAAAATACTTAAATCCAAAAGTATACACTTATACTTATAAATAGTTAATTTTATTATAACCTAAAAGCTATTAAAAATAAAGTGTTTTTGAGAAATAATATGCATAAATTATGCAAAAAATCATAAAATTTTCATTGTATTATTTATCGCACCTTAAATATTAAGAAATTTATATAATGGAGTTTTAATAATGCTAATTTCTATTATCCGAACTATACTGATGTACTTGTTTGTTATTCTTGCTGTACGAATCATGGGCAAACGACAATTAAGCGACATGCAGACCACAGAGCTTGTGATAACCCTTATTATTGCCGATATTGCCTCTATCCCCATCCAAAACACCTCTCAGCCTTTGCTTACGGGAATTGTACCGATACTGATACTTATTTGTGCCGAAATTTTCATAAGCGTAATTATGATGAAATCCTCGAAAATCCGCAATCTTATTTGCGGCAAGCCGGAAATAATCATCAGCGACGGAAGGCTTTGTCAACGCACACTTAAATCCCTGAGAATGACAACAGAAGATTTGTGTGTCCAGCTCAGACAGTTAGGTGCCTACAACATTATGGATATACAGTTTTGTATTATCGAACCCAACGGAAAGCTCAGTGTTCTCCTAAAGCCCGAAAAACGCTCTCCCAACTGCGAACAACTTAGTATTGCGGTACAGGATACAGGCATAGAAGCGGTTATCATAAGTGACGGTGAGTATCTCAAAAACTCCATGCGTCTTTGTAACGTAGACAAGCAGTGGATAGATGAAATACTGAGAGGCGAGAATTTAAGACTTGAAGATGTGATGATTATGAGCGCAAACCGCCTGAAAGAATATCACATCATCAGAAAGGATATATGATGAAAAGATTTGTGATTGCAGTAACTATGCTGCTTTTTGCCGTATTAATCTGTGTTTGCGAATTTAAAGCGGTTGAGGTCACTGACACTTATGTAAATACACTTGAAAAAATTGAAAATTTCTGCAAAAGCGGCGAATATCAGGATGCATATAACCTTAGTCTTCAGATAAACGAAAATTGGCAACAAACACGAAAAATCCTGAACAAATATCTCTACCACGATTATATAGACAATATCTCGGTAAACCTCTCCTCTCTCCCGATACACACAAAAGGTGAAGACCCCGAAAGCGTAAGCAAAACCGTGGAAGAAATAAAAATACAGCTCGCCTCTTTGAAAGAAAGCGAGCTGCCCTATATGCATAATATTCTTTAATGTTTTTTCTTGAGCTTCAGAATAAGACCTAAGACAGTAAAAATCAGAAAACCTATAAGATTATAAATAACAATGGTTGCACCTACGGGAATATTGTCAAAATAAAAAGATGTGAACAATCCCAACACAACGCATAATACAGAAATTATGACGGAACAGATGACCACTGTCTTAAATCTTTTGCAGACTCTCATACAAGTAAGTGAGGGAAAGATAATCAAAGCAGAAATAAGCAAAGTACCAAGCATTCTCATACCCACAACAACTGTCACAGCCGTGAGAACAGAAACTGCAATACTGTAAAGCGATGTACGCACACCGGTAGCTTTTGCAAAACTCTCGTCAAAGGTAACTGCAAAAATCTTGTTGTAAAAAAGAACGTAAACCGCCAGAACTACCACCGTCAGAATAACACTAATGATAATGTCAGACTTATCTACGGCAAGTATACTGCCGAACATATATTGCTGAAGGTCAATGTTTGTGCCGTTTATGCTTGCAACAAAGACACCGATTGCAAGCGCAGAGCTTGAAATTATAGCAATAGCCGAATCGGCGTTGACTCTTCCCTTTTCTGTAATACGCAGAAGAATATAAGCCGCAACTATAACTACCGGCAAAGCAAGATAAAGCGGAGTAGAGAGATTAAGCACTGCTGCCACAGACAAAGCACCAAATCCCACATGAGAAAGACCGTCACCAATCATTGAATATCTCTTAAGCACCAACACAACACCCAGAAGTGCACAACAAATCGCAATGAGAATACCAACAATAAAAGCATTTACCATAAAGGAATAGCTGAAAATCTCAAGCATTTTCTCTACCTCCTTTTTTATTATGGCTGCAACTGTCACAGGGGCAACCCTCAATCAGTATACCTCTGCCAACATTAGAATGAAGATACTCGTGGGTATTGCCGAAAAAGCTTGTATTCTTGCCAAGGTATAGGATATGAGAGCTTAATCTGATAGCACTTGTAACATCATGAGTAACCATAATTACGGTAACTCCCTCATTATTAAGCTCTTTCAGAAGAGTATAAAACTCAGAAGACGCTATGGGGTCAAGGCCCGTAATAGGCTCATCCAATAAAATCAGCTTTGAAGTAGCACACAAGGCTCTGCACAAAAGTACACGTTGCTGCTGACCGCCCGAAAGCTGAGAAAAAGATGCTTTTCTCAGATGGATAATTCCTGTTCTCTCCATAAGCCTGAGAGCATCCTGACGCTGAGCTTTGCTGTAAAAAAGCCCCGAAAGCTTGGAATTAAGAAAGCCGGACATAACGATTTCTTCAACAGATGCAGGGAAATCACGGGATATGTTTGTCTTCTGTCCAAGATATCCGATATTATTCTGAGCAAGACCGTCAGAAAATTCTATACTGCCCTCTGTCTTTCCAATCAGACCCAGTATGCCTTTGATAAGCGTTGTTTTGCCCGAGCCGTTCTCACCGATAACACTGACAAAATCACCTGTTTCAACAGTAAAATTAAGATTACTCAATACTTTCTTGCCGTCATAACCCAAAGCAAGATTATAAGCCTTAAGCAGAGCCAAAGGAATCACCTCACATATCAAGAAAACGGGCGGTAAAACCGCCCGATTCTGACAAATTATTTACTAAAGAGTCTGCCACATGCACAGAATGTAAAAATAGATGAAAATACAACCGTAACACAAGCAGGAAAAGCATAAAAAGTAAGCATATTTGCATCAAGAAGTAATGCAGCAATGAATGCAACAAATAAGATTACCAGAATTACAAAGAGGAAAAGAAGTACTCTTCTGAATCCTCTTGCTGATGCACTCTGTTCTTCAACTTTCTTGGACTTCTTGCGTGATGTGTTATTGAGAAAATCAAAATGCACAACCGCACAGATAAGAGATATGCATACTGCCAGTAAAACAACAGAAAACACATAACCGCAAAGAGGAGCACGGAAAATCACGCAAATGAAGAAAGATGTAAGAGCTGATACACATGCAGAAAGTGAAGCTATAAGACCTGCCTTGAAACCGTGCTTCTTTCTGAATCTGATACCAAAATACAGTGTAATAAGAGCACATGAAAACAAAACAGCAAGAAATGCTTTGAGATAGAAAGTAAAGCCGATATTACCACCGCAGAAAGCAGGATGTGTGCCGCTGCCGAGAATAATGAGCAACAAAGCGCCGATAACGGTAATACCTGCAGCTGCCAATGCAGCAAGCTTGAAAAGCTTTGCAAAATCAAAAGACTTAGTCATTTTTCTTACCTCCGTAGCATGAGGGCTTACTGAGAGCCTTAAAGCTTATGAGACTTCTGAGCATAAGTTCCGGGAAGAGATAACCCATAAAGAAGTTAACTACTGCACCGAAGAAAAATACATAGCAGAAGTTAAAGATAGCGCCTACGGCATTGCCGCCGAAAAGTGCAGTTGTAAGGCCTGCAGAACCGAAGAAGAGCATACCCATAAGTGCAACGATAATAAGCACAATGTTTATGTCAAAGATATTCTTACGGCTTGCTTTGATGGCAGCCTCAGCAGCTGTTCTGACACCCATGCCAGTGTCAAGGTTTTCCTTAAGTGTATGAGCAATAAGAGAAACGGAAATTACAGAAAGCACTACAACCAATGCCAGTGCACAAGCACCGGAAATATCCATAAGGAATGTTCTGCCGGGAACACAGAAACCGGAAATAATCGCAACAAGCACTGCAATCTGACCGACAATGGATACAAGAGCAATACCGCCGAATACTCTGTAGCGTAAAATCATAAGAACTGTAATGAGGAGTGTAGCAGCAATACCAACGATAAGGAAAATATCAGATACAGAATAGCCCGCTACAGGAGCAACATACTCAGAAGCAGATATGCTCATATCATAAGGCAATACTCCTGCATTGATAATTGCAGAGTAAAGCTTTACCTTAGATTCTGTCATAGACATAGAGCTTACGCCCAGCTGACCGTCAGAAATCTCCTCGCTTACTGTGGGGCTTGCAAGCATAAGGTTGTCAAGCCATACAGACAAGGTCTGATTATAATACTTGCCTGACAGAGAGTTGGTCATTGTATAAAGTGCATTGGTGCCCTGATAGTCAAAATCAAGGTTAAGATAGTGATAATTCTCACCACCATCAGGAGCGTATGTAAAGTATGATGCGCTTTCGATGGTTGCACTGTCAAGAAGCTTTGTGGAAGCGGTTGTGCCTGTGGGGGTGTAGAATGCACCTGAATTTGACTCGTCAAGACCAAAATCAAGGTACTCCATACCTTCACGCACTGTTACATAGCCTTTGCCTGCAATAAGCTTTGCAAAGCCCATGGAAGAATAATCACAGTCGATGGTTCTGGGAACTACTACAACGATTTCGTTGGAGCCATCGTTAAAATATACTTCATAGTCATTAAGACCGAAGTTTGCCAGACGATTTTTGATAACCTGTGTATTTGCACCAAGCTCATCCTTAGACATTTCGTCAGCAGTTGAAAGCACTACTTTAGTAGCACCTGTGGTGTCAATACCCCAGTCAATATCACCGAAGCCTTTGATTACTGTTGTCTTGTTGTCACCTTCAAAATAGCTGTAGCCGAAAAGTGATACAACAGAGAACGCCAGGATAAGGATAGCGATGATTACAGAAACAGGTTTTGCAATCCTTCTCATAAAATGTACCTCCGTACAAAAAATAACTCTGTTATATACAGAGACATAACAGAGTTATTATAAGTTTTTTTACAAAAAAAGTCAATTAAATACGAGAATTAATACTTAATTTCAGCCAATTTTCAGATAAATTCAGTGATTTAAGCGTTTTTTGCAATAAGTTCTTCAACTGCAGCAAGTCTTGCGCACACACAGAACACATCCATAGCCACGTCAAGCTCATTAGCAGGAGGAAATGTAGGAGCTATACGGATGTTGCTGTCCTTGGGGTCTTTGCCCAGAGGATAAGTAGCACCTGCATTGGTAAGAACAAGACCTGCATTCTTACACATTCTTACAACCTTGGATGCGGTGCCCTCCATAACATCAACGCTTACAAAATAACCGCCGTTGGGTTTGCACCACTTTGCAAAGCCCTTGTCCTTGAGTTTTGCGTCAAGCTTTCTCAGAACAAGGTCAAATCTGGGCTTAAGAATAGCCTTATGCTTCTGCATGTGTGCTTTTACACCATCAAGGTCTTTGAAGAAAAGCATGTGACGGAGCATATTGATCTTGTCATAACCGATTGTCTGGCGCTGATAACGACGACGGATTACCTCCATAGTCTTCTCGCCTGCTGCCATAGCAGCAACACCGGAACCCGGGAATGTAATCTTTGAAGTAGAGCAGAAAATAATGGGAAGCTCTGTGTTGCCTGTTTTGCGGCACTCGTCCATAAGGCTTATAAGAGTGTCACCTTCATCAGCAATATCATGGATGCAATATGCGTCGTCCCAGATAATTCTGAAATCCTTTGCCTTAGGCTTTAAAGCAGCAAAACGCTTTACTGTCTCATCAGAATATGTGTAACCCTGGGGATTTGAATATTTGGGAACACACCAGATACCTTTGATTGTATCGTCAGCTTCAACCAAAGACTCAATCATGTCCATATCGGGGCCGTTCTCGGACATAGGAACAGTAATCATCTCAAACCCGAAATATTCTGTGATACCAAAGTGTCTGTCATAGCCGGGTACGGGACAAAGGAACTTTCTCTTTTCCTCGAAAAGCCAGGGCTTTGCACCCTCACAAACCGGAGTATACATAAAAGTAGCAATAGTATCAAACATCATATTAAGACTGGAGTTACCGCCAATCATAACCTCATCAGGCTTAACCTGCATAAGCTGAGCAAAAAGCTTGCGGCAGGAAGGAAGGCCCTCGAGAAGACCATAGTTTCTGCAATCAAGACCGGTGGAAGATTTGCAGTCATGGTCTGAGTTTACGATATCAAGCATATGAACAGAGATATCAAGCTGGTCTGAACATGGCTTGCCTCTTGACATATCGAGATTAAGACCCATATCAAGGAACTTCTTGTAAGAAGCCTTTAAACATTCGCGTTCATTCAAAAGCTGTTCTTTTGAATATTCTGAGTAATACATCTTGCCCACTCTCCATAGATGAAAATTCATTTTAAATACAATAACTTGTATATACTACACGATTTTGCAAGAATTGTCAACCAATCCTGCAAAATAAATAAGAAAAAACCCGCCTTTGAAGGCGGGTTCATAATATTTAGTAATATTTGTAGTATCCGTAATAGCCTTTGTAATGCTTTTTCTCATGAACAGAACAACCAACCTTGAGAAAACCGAGGATTTTACTGTCGGCAAGCTTGATGCTCTGGATAGTCTTTTCGATATCACCATGAGTAGTAACCTTCTCTCTGACAACAACAACGTAACCGCCGATATAGTCCTTGAGAAGAAGTGTGTCTGTAACAACGCCCAGAGGTGGTGAGTCAATGATAATAAACTCATACTCATCTCTTACAGATTTAATAAGTGCATCAAAGCTTGAGGAAGCAAGGAGCTCTGAGGGGTTAGGAGGAATAGAGCCTGATGTAAGAACATCAAGACAAGGCAAAACCTCACGATGAACAGCCTCATCAAAGCTCTTGAACTTACCAACAACCTCTGCAAGACCTGTGGAATTGTCAAGCTTAAGCAGATTATGAACATTGGGACGACGCAAGTCACAGTCAATAAGAAGAACCTTCTTGCCCATCTTAGAGAAAGAAATAGCAAGGTTAGATGTTGCAGTAGACTTACCTTCACCCTTTGACCAGCTGGTTACAACTGCGATGTTATTATCGGCAGCAGAAAGTGAGAAAACGAGGTTTGTTCTGGCAATTTTATATCCCTCAACAATGGCAAACTTACTGTCGTTGTTGATAACGTTTCTTGACTTATCAACGTAGTTGATCTTTTTCTTCTTTAAGAATCTCATTTTCTCTTCACCCCGCCTTCTGTATCAAAGTCAACGATTTCAGCAAATACAGGGATGTCGTACATCTTGTAAAGGTCATCGCTTGACTTGATGGTTGTATCAATAACCTCGAGGATAATTGAAATAAGAATCGAGATAATAAGACCTGCGATAAAGCCGAACAGCGCATAACGTGTTGCGTCAGGTGAAGTATGACGTGCAGAAGGAACTGCAGGACTACCGAAAAGTATAGCCTCACCGTCAGAGATATACTTGTCTACAACTGTAGGAGTAATGTTACGAACTGCGTTGGCAGTATCGGCACAAACCTTGCTGTCTGCACCAACAACAGTAATACGCATGAAGTTAGTCTCGTTAACAGGAGCAATGGATACAGAGTAGCCTGCAGGACGAACTGCACTGATTTCTGTAGCGTACTGGAACATTGTAGAAAGGTTTTCTGCCAGGTTTTCTGAGCTACCGATAGAGTTGGATGAAATTCTGTCATCCTCGTCTAATTCGGTATTATAGTAAATACCGCTTGTCTTAATACAAATCATTGTGCTTGCTGAATAGCTTTTCTGGATAAAGTTATCGGCATAAATATATGCACCAAGAGCCAGAACAACCGACACAATAATAATAAGCTTAATATGTGCCAGAAGCATCTTGAGAATATCGTTAATAGTAATATCTCTCATTTTTACAACTCCTTAGACTTGATAAAATAGAAGTTCAAAGGGGAATTTATCAGCCGAGAATGCTGAGAAGTACACCTGCAGCAACTGCAGAACCGATTACACCTGCAACATTGGGGCCCATAGCATGCATGAGAAGGAAGTTAGAGGGATTCTCCTGCTGACCAACCTTATTAGCTACACGAGCCGCCATAGGAACAGCAGAAACACCTGCAGAGCCGATGAGGGGGTTAACCTTACCCTTGGTAACAACATACATCAGTTTACCGAAGAGGATACCGCATGCAGTGCCCATCATAAATGCTATAAGACCGAGAGCAATAATGCCGAGAGTCTGAAGCTTTAAGAAAGTCTGACCTGTTGCAGTAGCACCAACAGTAACACCGAGGAAGATTGTGACGATATTCATAAGCTCATTCTGAGCAGTCTTGAAGATTCTGTCAACAACACCGCTTTCCTTGAAGAGGTTACCAAGCATAAGCATACCTACAAGAGGAGCTGCATCGGGAAGGAGAAGTGCAATAACAACTGTGATGATTATTGGGAACAAAATCTTCTCCAGCTTTGATACGGGACGGCTTACCTTCATAACAACAGAACGCTCTTTCTTTGTTGTGAGGAGCTTCATAATGGGAGGCTGGATAATGGGAACCAGAGCCATATAAGAGTAAGCAGCAACGGCAATGGGTCCTAAAAGCTCGGGAGCGAGCTTTGTGGTAACATAGATAGCAGTAGGACCGTCAGCACCACCGATAATACCGATAGCACCTGCCTGCTGAGGTGTAAAGATACCAAGTGCAATAGCACCGATAAAGGTGATAAAGATACCAACCTGTGCAGCTGCACCCAGGATAAAGCTCTTGGGGTTAGCAATAAGAGGACCAAAGTCGGTCATAGCGCCGATACCAAGGAAGATAAGAGGAGGATAGATTCCAAGCTTAACACCCTGATAGAGATAATAGAAAAGACCGCCATTTGTTGGATAATTTACATATTTTACACCATCAAGAATAGTGATGGGATAACCGATTGTAGATTCTGTAACATCAGGATGTGATGCCAGATACTCGGTCAAAGGCTTCATATCTGTAGAAGGAGCCGCCATAATTGCGGGGAACAGATTTACAAGCAACATACCGAATGCAATGGGAAGAAGCAGTAAAGGCTCGAACTCTTTCTTGATAGCCAAGAAAAGAAGAACACAAGCTACACCAACCATTACGTAGTTCTGCCACTGTAATGTAGCAAGACCGGAGGTATTGAAAAGATAAAGTAATGAATCGAGAAAGCCGTTGATTACACTCATTTCCAATCCCCCATTCTGAAGGGTCTTACATGGTCCTTAAGACCTGCATCAGACCATTCGCTTCTCTGACTTCTCTTACGGATACCTGTAACACGGATGTTAGAGTTACCCATAACGCTGACTGCAGCCGCAGTAATAACGGCAATAAGCTCGTCAGTTAGGCCCTTGTCGAGAGTCACAGCCATTGTTCCGTCATTGTTAACAACTGCTTTAGCAACATTATTTGAGCCATCCTGACCCTTAGGAGTCTTGGATGAGCGATTCTGTGCCTTATAAACAATTGTGCTGTACAATTTGATAAGAACAATCAACAGAACCAAAACCATAAAAACAACAACAACACCTGTAATAAGAACATTCAGAGAAATATCCCATACATTCTCATTGTTGGTGGCAGTTTTTGCCAGATTTGTAAGAAGCATAGCAACCTCCATAACATATTTTTACCCATACATTATATAATCTTTGAAATAATTTTTCAATAGTATTTAGAAAATTGTTTATAAATTATTAAATTTGTTTAATTTTGTCGTAGAGGCGACTTAAAATAACACCTTACCAGTCATTTGAAGATTGCATATTTGCAATAAAAAACTGCCCTACATCACAAAAGCGATTATAAGGCAGTGTCTATAAATATTAAATTATAATGCAGATAAGTCCGTTACAACCGTCGTTTATAATCTTTTCCACTGTTTCAGAAAGCTTGCGTCTTGCATCCTGCGGCATACGATAAAGCTTGTTGTTAAGACCTTCGCTGACAAGCTCATGGACGGATTTGCCGAAAATGTCGGACTGCCAGATTTTAACGGGATCTTCTTCGAATTCGCTGAGAAGGAACTTCACAAGCTCCTCTGACTGTTGCTCACTGCCCACAATGGGAGTAACCTCAGCCCCTGTCTCAACCCTCATAAGATGAACCGACGGAGCGGTAGCCTTGAGCTTGACTCCGTATTTTCCATTCTGACGTATAATTTTAGGCTCCTCAAGAGTAAGCTCCTCCATAGTAGGCATCACAATGCCGTAGCCGCTCTCCATAACCTCATCATAGGCTTTTGCAATACGCTCATACCGCTTTTTGATTTCGTTCATCTCAGAAAACTGCATAAGCAGAGCCTTTTCGTCAGGAATATCACAACCTGTCTTTTCGGTGAGGACTTTGAAGAAAAGCTCGTTTCTGAGAGAAATTTTAAGCTTTGCCTCTCCCCTTCCAAGGTCCAGATTAATAAGCTTTGAGGACTCAACATACTCATTTTCCGAGAGCTTATCAGCAATGGAGCTAATTTCTCTGACCTTGCTGATATTACGAGCACTGTCTTTGATAGCATCAACTATAGACTTGCGGATGGGATGCTCTATGTCAAGATACACAACCCATGACGGCAAATCCACCTTTATTTCCTTTACGGGAAATTCAAAGAGAAGCTGAGCCAGAATCCGCTTGATTTCGTCCTCGTCAAGCTCTGCACAGGATGTGGGAATCACCGGTACCTGATATTCTTCGGACATTTTCTCTGCCAGAGTAAGCACATCAGGGTCCGATGAATCTATGGTGTTGAGGAGAATTATAAAAGGTTTGCCGATTTCTTTTAGCTCTGCTACCACACGTCTTTCGGCATCAAGATACTCGTCTCTGCTGATATCCGTAACCGAGCCGTCTGTGGTTATCATCAAACCGATGGTGCTGTGATCCTCGATAACCTTTCTTGTACCAAACTCGGCTGCCTTATCAAAGGGCACCTCTGTATCAAACCAAGGAGTTTTCACCATCCGAGGGACTTCGTCCTCCATATACCCCAATGCCTCGTCAACAATGTAGCCTACACAGTCAATAAGCCGCACGCGAAAATTAATATTGTCCGCAAGGGAAATTTCTGCGGCTTTTTCGGGGATAAACTTAGGCTCGGTAGTCATAATGGTTCTGCCTGCGGCTGACTGGGGCAGTTCATCCTGAGCTCTTTCTCTCATATATTGGTCGCTGATGTTGGGAATTACGAGAGAATCCATAAATCTTTTGGTAAAGGTGGATTTTCCGGTACGCACCGGACCTACTATGCCGATATAGATATCTCCGCCTGTTCGCTCGCAGATATCTTTGTAAATATTTCTATGTTCCACTTTTGTGCCTCCGTAAATAATTATTAAGCTTTGGGAATCAGCAGCAGCATCTTATCCTCAAGGACATCTTCGGTTAAGTTATTCTCGTTAACAAGCATATCCTTGTTGGTCTTGTACTTTTTGGCGATTTCCCAGACAGATTCCTGAGAATCGGCATAGTATAGGGTCAACGCACAATTATCAGCATCTTCAATCTCACCCATGTTTCTCAGAGAAGATACAAAGCGGATATTCTCAAGCTTTTTGAGCTTAGTCATGACGTAAACCTCTGCCCTCAGCTCAAGGTTATTGTCTTCCCCAAGTCTGAAGCTGAGGGATTTTATCATAGAAGTAACAGAAGTACAAAGAGAGTATTCTCCGCTTAAGGGTTCTTTGCCCGAAATCTCTACACTTCGCTCAATGTACTGAAGCTCGTCGTTACTGTCGGTACACAAAATACAAAAGTTAGCTTTGCCCGTCAAATCAAGGGTACTGCCTACATCAGCCTTTACACTGACACTGTCACAGAATATGTCAATAATCCTGCTTATGGGTGTATCACCAAGGCTTACTGAGGATTTGCACATCAGCGAAGAAAACTTGGGCAAAACCTCGGCATCAAGAGTAACAGGCGAATATTCGGGCTCGGTTTCTGAGGTTGTACTGTAAGCGTCGCTTATGTACGTAACCTCAGTTTCTTTTCTGCATGCTACGGTCAACGCATATTTAGCCTCAAGCAAAACCACAGGACTGTCGCCGATGATATCCGACTTAAGCTTGTAATCATAGGACATAAGGCTAAGGTCGGTTTCACGGGTAGTTGCCGTGTCGGCGTTTGTGCATTCCATGTTATGAACAAAAGGAAACACATAGGTAAACTGAGAAGGCACGTCAGACTTATCATCACCTGCATAAAGCATGGAGAAAGTTACCTCGCCTTTTACCAAAAGTCTGTTACCGATAGCAGTTACATCCACAAGGTTTGATTTGATATCGGTGCGAAGAACTGTGCTTATCTGGCTTTTGCCGTCTGTGGGGATGCTTTCGCTAATGCTTACGATTTCGCTATGCAGAGACATCAGCTCGCTTATCTTGCGTTTTGACATAGACGTCTGAAGCTCAGGTGTATCGGGCGGCAGATAGAGGTTGTCGCATTTTTTCTCAAGGACTTTTATATGTACCGTAAAAGCTCCGTGAATCATAAGCCTTCTTTTAGATACCGCCTTGCAGTTGACATAATCCTGGGTGGCGGTGACATTTACGATAAAATCATCGGAATCCGTGCTGAGATTCTTGACGATGGAAAAAGGCACATTCTGCTCGGCACAACGAAGCCGCTTTTTGTCAGTCGAACAGTAAAGCACCCTCACATAAGATGCACCCTCTATGGTGATTTGTCCTCCTACCGTATTTACCGAGAATATTTCGGGAGTAACGGTGCATTTGAAGATTTTTTCAACATCCGAGCAATAATCAGGCAATGTAAAATCAAGGTCAAGAGGTTGTTCTGATGACGAAGACAGTGCATCCGAAACAGAAAACACCGGCTCTGGGGTAAGCGTAAAATCCATATTTATCTCTCCTTCAGGTTTAAGTGAGTGTATTATTCCTCTTTCTCACTCTATACACTATATCTATTAAGAGAGAGCGGCTAATATGATATTTAAAACATAATTATATATTTTCGTCTGAAAAAGCCTTGTTAATATTTTTAGTTGTTTTTATTTTTTAAATATGCTAATATCTATGTAGATTTTTAAAAAAGATAACTCATACAAGAAAGGAGTTCAGATATGAAAAGAGTTTTTGCTCTCGGGCTTGTTATTTTAGCTCTTTGCTCTATAGCCGGTTGCAGTGAAAAAACAGAAAACACTTCTACATACGATGAAATATCAAGCTCTGTATATGCGGAAGATGAAACAACCGAATATATCACAAGTGTAACAGAAACCGCTACCCTCAACACAACCGAAACCACTGTAGCTCTCACAAAAGCAAGTGAAGCAGTGACGGAAAGCACCGATGCATCAACAAATGCAAATGTAGAGAACTCAGCATCTCAGATTGAAGCCACAGAAGGACATACTCATTCATACACTGCCACTACATTTAAGGCTACTTGCACAAAAGATGGATATTCTTTATATTCTTGTCACTGCGGTGCAAGTTATGAAAGTGATTATGTGGATGCTTTAGGCCATAAGTGGGGTTCTTGGGAAACTGTAAAGGAAGCTACTACTGAATCTGAAGGTAAGAAGCAGAGAACCTGCGATAGATGTGGTAAGGTTGAGAGCGAGAGTATTGATAAATTACTTGGTCCTTACGACGTACCTGCTGTTGATAATGTTGATTTATTATGTGAACGAGTTCTTTACTATATTAATAGTTATCGTGAATATGATACGTTTTCTCCTGCTGAACTTGAACACTATGCTTTTATTAGAGCAGAACAAGTAATCAGTAATTATGCTCATGATGAAAATGATATGAAAGCTGCGAGAAAAGAGAGTGGAGTCATTTGTTCTGGAGAATGTATAGGTAGAGTATCGTTTTCTGATTCTTGCTCTATTGATGAAGCTGCTCAAATGATCGTTGAACAATTTAGAAATAGCAGTGAGCATTGGAACATTTTGACTAATCCAAGTTATGGGTGTATGTCTATTGGTGTTGCTTTTAGTTGGGGAAATCAGTGCTATACCTGTATTGCGGTTGCGTAATACTTTTATAGCGGATGTAAGTAATTTTGTTTTTAATAATTTAAACCGCCTCTTTATTGAGGCGGTATTTTTTTACATTATTAAATAACCTTTTAAAAATAAATATATTCAGATATATTATGAGCTTTGCGATTTTTAATCGTAGAGCTTTCTTATTTTACAAAAATAAAAATACCGCCTGCAACGCAGACGGTAAAGCTTAGTTTTGTTTTCTGACAATTTTATATTCGTCGTAAGCAGAAAAATAGTGACACTCAAAATCCGAACCTCTGAGGAAGTTTTCCATTTCGTCCTCGTCCAGATTAACCTCGCAGACATAGCAATCGTAAACATCATCGTACATATAATGTGCACACATCTCACAACAGGATGATTTAGACATAGTTATCACTCCTTCTACTGTAGTTTATCACAAACCGCACCTTCGTGCAAGTAACAAATGATTATATTTTACATATTATGCATTGGCGGCACATTACGAAAGGAGTAAATATATGAAAACAACAGAACAAGAAATTTTTGCAATGTACGGTCTCAGTGCACTGCCCAGAAAAACCGTTGAGGCTATGGCGTATGTACCTTTTCAGCCCGACAATGCCGAAACCTATGCCGTTTACAGAGGTTTTGAGGCAGGTACTATGTTCAAAGCTCTGGACAAACCCTTTTGTCCTCAGAATTGCGGAGGTTTTAAGTTATGAGCAGCAAAGAAATGCTTCTGAAAAAGCTATCATCCTATAAATTTGCAGTCCACGAGCTCAAACTTTTTCTGGACACACATCCAAAGGATAAAGAAACCATGAAAAAGCTTAAGGAATACGAAGAAAAGGCCCGAGAGCTAAGCGATGAATACGAAGAAAAGTACGGACCTGTCAAAAGAAAAAACAATAACACAGAATACTGGTCCTGGGTCAACGACCCCTGGCCCTGGGAGGCACAATAAATGTTTCAATACGAAAAAAGACTGCAGTATCCCGTAAGAATAAAGCAGACAAACCCAAAACTTGCCAAAATCATAATAAGCCAATACGGTGGTCCCGACGGAGAGTTGGGCGCATCTTTAAGATATCTCAGCCAACGTTTTTCAATGCCTGTGCCCGAACTCAAGGCAACACTGACAGATATCGGTGTCGAGGAGCTGGGGCATCTCGAGATGATCGGTGCCATTGTATATCAGCTTACAAAAGGACTTTCGGAGGATGAAATCAAAGAGGCTGGCTTTGACGCATATTTTGTAGACCACACAACAGGCATCTACCCTCAGGCAGCATCAGGTGTCCCCTATACTGCTGCCGCAATGCAGGTCAAGGGCGACCCCATCGCAGACCTTCACGAAGACCTTGCAGCAGATGCCACTACCTCTAAAGTACAAACTACATATACAAACGCCCCAAAAGTAAAACATCCTTGATATTGCAAACATTCATTTAAAAAGCAATATCAAAGGATGTTATTAACCAATTATCAATAAATATAAAACACAAATTCTTGAATTTTATTCTTTGCCATCTGATGCAAGTATCTTATAAAGAATATTATAAAGCTGGACGCCTTCTTCTGCGGTGAGGTTTGTGCAGCCGGCAATTTTCAAAGGAATATCAACTGCTTTATCTCTGAGCTTTTCTCCTTTTGTTGTGATTTTCACGCTAACCGAACGTTCGTCGATTAAGCTTCGCTCCCTAACAACATAACCTTTCGCTTCCAGACTTTTGAGCACGGGTGTCAGAGTTCCTGAGTCCAGAAACAATTTTTCGCCGAGTGCCTTGACAGTAATCTCCTTTTCTTCCCAGATTACCATCATTGTGATGTACTGCGTATAAGTGATGTCCAGCTCGTCAAGGTAAGGACGGTATCTTTTGACCACCTCACGAGCGGCAGCGTAAAGCGGAAAACACAATTGATTTTCAAGCTTTAACACATCGTACTTTTTATCCATAATTTATCCCTTTAATCCTCTTGACTGGCGATCCATATCCTCAACAACAATATCAAAAATTTCGCCCAAAGTAGCACAGTATTTAAGAACATCCCATGGCTCATTGGTGTGAAAGTGAATTTTTATGAGTTCTTCGTCGCCTACAGCCAAAAGGCAGTCACCTTTAAAGTTGTTTACAAAATATTCGTTTATAGCATCCTCGTCAAGATTTGTTCCTTCAATCAATAGTTGCGTGTCGTATCTGAATCCTTCCATAATAATTCTCCTATTATTTAATATAATCTTATCAAACTTGCCGTGACAATGTAGCTTTTCAACTACAACCCAATATTTGTCACATCATTTACGCGGATTGCTTTCATTATACGCTTTTCTCATGGCAAATGCAAGCTGGTCGGTGTAAGAAAGCAGGTCTTATGCCGCGGATGTAACCCAGTACAGCTTATCAGAGTCCTTATAATTATAGTATCAAGCAGTTTTTGAATTACGTCGAGATTTCCGATACAGCCTCCGTAAAACCCAATATTATAATTACGTTATTATTGATAAAAAGCTTATAATCCGGACAAACAATTTCAGTTTAATAATAGCAGTGTATTACAGACACTCCTCAATCTTCGCCTTGAGTCTCTTCATATCGGTTGGCTCAAAACGAGCAAAAATATCGCCATTACGGTCAATAAGAAATTTAGTAAAATTCCATTTAACATTGCCGTTGTTCTTATAATCCTTGTCAGTTTTCTTAACAACACCAGACAACATCATTCCCATTGGCGACATACCAAACCCTTCAAATTTTGTATTCCTGGTTAGCCATTTAAAAAGCGGAGTTGCATTTTCGCCATTTACGTCTACCTTGGAAAATTGCGGGAATGTGATTCCATAGCGAATGGTACAGAAAGAATGAATCTCCTCATCATTGCCGGGAGCCTGAGAACCAAACTGATTACAAGGAAAATCAAGAATTTCAAACCCTTTATCCTTGAACTCGTCATAAATCTCCTGCAACTCATTATATTGAGGAGTAAAACCGCATCCTGTTGCAGTGTTCACAACAAGCAATACTTTGCCCTTATAATCAGCAAGAGAAATCTCGCTGCCGTCCTGTGCTTTCACTTTAAAATCGTAAATATTCATAATCACCCTCCGACTATAGGATACTCAATTCAATTGTGCTCAATTGATTATAACGTACCCTACTCTCATTGTCAATAGTATCAGCTATATTTTAACATTTATGCACGTATGAATATCACTACAGAAAATAGAAAGAATAATTAATACCACAACAACGGAGGTATATTTATGTTTAAACACGAAAAGAAGTTGTTTCATCCTGTAGCAGTAGAAAAACCGAATCCGCAGTTCGCGGTACTATTACAGGAACAACTTGGCGGTGGCAACGGCGAACTCAAGGCAGCTATGCAGTATATGTCCCAAAGTTTTAGAATCAAAGATCCTGAAATCAAAGATTTGTTTCTTGATATCGCTGCAGAAGAACTCGGTCATATGGAGATGGTGGCACAAACAATCAACCTGCTCAACGGTCACGATGTTGATGCTCAAGCTGTGCCTTGCGGTGAAATTCAGTCACATGTACTTTTAGGTCTTAACCCAGGTCTTATAAACGCATCGGGCTACTCCTGGACTGCCGACTATGTGACGGTTACAGGAGACTTATGTGCAGACCTGCTGAGCAATATCGCATCCGAACAGCGTGCAAAGGTGGTTTATGAATATCTTTACCGCCAGATCAATGACAAAAAAGTACGCGAGACCATCGACTTTCTTTTAAACCGCGAGGAAGCTCATAATCAGATGTTCCGCGATGCCTTTAATAAGGTGCAAAACTCTGGTTCTAACAGAGACTTCGGCACAACACAGGCGGCTAAAATGTATTTTTCTATGTCAGATCCCGGACCTAACGCTTTTGATACTGGTGACACAAAGCCGGTTTCATTTGATAAATAATATTAAACCGCTGAAAACTTAAGCTTTCAGCGGTTAATTTAATCAAATCTGTATTTAATGACAACTGTTCGAACCACAGTTACTACCGCAGCCGTGGTCACCGCAGTTGTGCCCTTCTACGTGGTGATGACCGTGGTGGTTACACTTGGCTTCGGGATCATAGTTCAAACAGTTTGCTAGAAATGCCTTGACTGCTAAGTCTGCATCGCCGTGAACACCGCCAAAGAGCTTGATTCCCGCCTGAGCCAGCGCCATCTGTGCACCACCGCCAATACCGCCGCAAATGAGGACGTCTGCATTTAAAGCAGCAAGAAGTCCCGCCAATGCACCGTGGCCGCTGCCGTTGGTATCTACTACTTCTGCATTTACAATCTTGCCATCCTCTATCTCGTAGAGCTTAAACTGTGCGGTATGACCAAAGTGCTGAAAAACTTCACCGTTTTCATATGTTGCTGCAATTTTCATTGTATTTTCTCCATTTCTAATTTTTTAAGTGATTTTTTAAATTGAACGGCAAAGAGAATCGCCGTAAAGGTTACTGCTATAATATCTGCCACCGGCTCGGCAAGGTAAACGCCCATTGTCTTATCCTGCACAAGATTGGGAATCAAATAAATAAACGGCAGGAGCAGAACGAATTTACGCACGATGGCAACGATGATGGAGCAAGGTGCGTTGCTGGTGGACACGAAGGTCATCTGGCACGCAATCTGGATTCCAAAAATACACATCACACCGCAGTAAATCCGCAAAGCATTTGCAGTAAAGTCTATCAGCTCTTTATCAGGTGTAAAGATTCCTGCAAACACCTTAGGAAACAGCATTATGGCACCCCAGATAACAAAGGAATATACGACGCAAGATGTCAGAAGCAATCTGAAAGTCTTCTTTACACGGTCGATATTTTTTGCGCCATAGTTGTAGCTGGAGATAGGCTGTGCTCCCTGAGCAATACCCTGCATAGGCAGCATAGCAAACTGCATCACGCTGGTAAGGATGGTCATTGCACCCACGGCAATGTCTCCACCGTATTTGAGAAGCGAGGAATTGAAGCAGACCGAGATCACGCTTTCACTACTTTGCATAATGAATGCAGAAAGTCCCAAAGCAACACACGGTAAAACAAGCTTTGCGTCAATAATCATATTCTTTCTTTGAAGCTTTAAGCAGGTCTTCTTTCCACGCAGGAAGCTAAGCACCCACACACAAGAGATAGCCTGAGAAACGATGGTAGCCAGTGCCGCTCCCTTAACTCCCATATTAAATGCGAAAATAAAAACAGGGTCGAGAATAATATTGCTGACTGCACCTATGAGCACTGTCATCATACCAACCTTGGCAAAACCCTGGGCGGTTATAAACGCACCCATACCAAGGGTAAGCTGAACAAAAATTGTGCCGATAGCGTAAATATTCATATAGTCGGTGGCATAGCCGATGGTGTTACTACTTGCACCGAACATCAAAAGCAAATCCTCATTCCATATCAGCAATACAGCGGTAAGAATTACAGAAAGAAAGAGCTGAAGTGTAAAGCAACCACCCAAAATCTTTTCGGCGGCTTCGTTATTGCCTTTGCCCATATAGATAGATGCCCTTGGTGCGCCGCCGGAGCTGACGAGAGCTGCAAAAGCGGATATGATCATAATGATGGGCATACATACCCCAACGCCTGTCAGAGCTAAGCTACCGTCCCCGGGCATATGACCGATATAAATACGATCAACAATGTTGTAGAGCATATTAATAAGCTGCGCCACCACCGTAGGCAGAGCTAACTTAAACAGCAGCTTTCCTATGGGTGCCGTGCCCAGCATCTCTTTGTTATCATTCATAATATCATCCTTTGAAGTAATTTCTTATCAATTAGTAAATTATAACGCATAATTATGAACATTTCAATTAGTATTTACTTCGAAATCGAACCTAACCTTTAATATATGGTTACATGTTGTAGGAATAGCGGACTTGTTAAATTTCATATATTGTATTATCAAATTTAAAAGGAGCAGATTATGGCAGAACACGAAAATTCTTCGACTGTAAAAAGTGTTTTCAAAAGCGGCGAAAGCACCCCCACCCAGCGAGAATTTACCGACAAATGGATCGAGCTTATTAATACGATTGAAAAAGGTAAAGTACAGTCTTTGCCTAAAACCAAAGACTGTATTAATCAATTATAGTGTCATGAACATAAAATCAAATTGCTCTATCACAAAAGAAAATGGAAAACCGAAAGTAGCTATTTATTGCCGCTTATCCGAAGAAGATAAAAATAAGCAAGCAAAAACCGACGACTCGGGCAGTATCCAAAACCAAAAGTCGATGCTGGTGCAATACTCTATAGAACAAGGATGGGAGATCTACTGTATTTACAGCGACGACGATTACGCAGGTGCAGACAGACACCGACCTGAGTTTGTCCGTCTATTGCAGGATGCTGAAGCAAGAAAGTTTGATATTGTCCTCTGCAAAACACAATCCCGTTTCACCCGTGAACTGGAACTAGTGGAAAAGTACATACACGGTTTATTCCCAATTTGGGGGATCCGCTTTGTCAGCATTGTGGACAATGCCGACACTGACAACAAGGGTAACAAAAAGTCCCGCCAGATCAATGGACTAGTGAACGAGTGGTACTTAGAGGATATGTCCGACAACATAAGAAGCGTTCTGAGAAACAGAAGAGAAAACGGATTCCATATTGGTGCATTTGCCCTATACGGGTACAAGAAAGACCCCGAACAAAAGGGCCATCTGATTATAGACGAGGAAGCCGCCTCTGTTGTACGCGAGGTATTCAATCTATTTTCCCAAGGTTTCGGAAAAACCGCAATCGCTCGAATTCTAAATGACCGAGGCATACCCAATCCAACTGAATATAAGCGTCTGAAAGGTCTGCGATACAAACACCCGAACAACAAAAGCAGCACACTGTGGAAATACTTTGCGATTTCAGATATGTTGGTAAACGAGATTTACATTGGTAATATGGTACAGGGCAAATATGGCAGTATATCCTACAAGACCAAGCAGAACAAGCCACGCCCCAAAAGTCAATGGTACATCGTTGAGGGAACACACGAACCCATCATCGACCGTGAGCTATGGGACAGAGTGCAGAAAATGATAGAGGAACGTGCAAAACCCTGTGGCGTTGGTACCATAGGTTTGTTTGCAAGAAAGACTCGTTGCATGAGCTGCGGATATGTAATGCGTTCTTCTAAAAATCGAGGCAAACAATATCTGCAATGCTCTAGCCGCCACTTAGCAAAGGATGCCTGCATCGGTTCCTTTATCTCGGTTGGTAAATTGGAGCAGATAGTCATAGACGAGCTAAATCGCCTTTCTAAAGAATATCTGATTAAGAAGGATTTGGAACAAAAAGTTGAGTTTTGTTCCAATTTACAGTCACAAAAAGATACAATCCTTTCGAACATTACTGCGTACAAAAAGCGTGTCAAAGAGCTGTCCAATTGTATACGAGAACTATACATAGATAAAGTCAAAGGAATCATCAGCAGTGATGACTATACAAATATGTCAAAGGACTTTACTGCAGACCGCGACCGCCTTGAGAAACTCATTTCTGACGGACGCAAGCATATTGGTGAGATCGATGAAAAAATCAAGACCAGCCACAATCGCAGAGAAATAATCGAAAGTTACACGAACCTTAAACAACTAACCCGAGAGATGGTAGAAATCCTCATTGACTACATTTACGTAGGAAAGAGAATCCCAAAAACCAAAGATGTCCCCGTCGAAATACACTGGAACTTTTGATATGTTGCACTTATATAGTTGCAGCAGAGCAGAAAGCAAGGGTAACCTACGACAACATCCTCAGATTCTGTGACGATCCTGATGTAATAGACCCTATCCGTTTTTTGCGTGAACGCGAGGTTGTGCATTATCAGCGATTTGGTGAAAACCTGAGAATTCTCACAGACAAACTTGACTCCAAAAACTTTTATGCATTCAATCCGTCCTTTGACAAAAAGTGCTTTAAAAAGTAAATTTACAATCAAGGCTGATGCAATCCCCGGAGGTTGCATCAGCCTTTTACTTTCTTTGATTGCGGCAATCCGCTCGCTATACTCGGTGATGTGATACAAAGGTCTCATTAAAAGCATAGCATCTGCACTTTTACTCTTTGTGGGAACAGACACAGCATTTGTTTGTATTTTCAAATTCTATAAGACCTTACCGATTCTGAGTCTGTTTCGTTCAAAGCCTAACTCGTAATATGTCAGGACAGAATTGTCTACTGATTATGATTTTATTATTTATAATATCTCATTTCTTATTTAAGACTTTTGTATTCGGTGTACTCTAAGACACCGCTGATATTATCAAGAACATTTTTCTCAAGCTCTTTTACCATGAGGCACTCAGGTGCGGGCAAATCTACACTTTCGCCTGCAACTATGCCGAAATCAGCAGAAGTCACGAAACCTCGGCTACGGTAATTCTGAGGGTTACCCTCTACAAGCACGGCTTTAAAACCCATCCCCTTAGCTTTTTCAAAGCCTGCCTCGATAAGTTCTTTTGAAATATGCTGGCGCTGTAGCTCTGTCTTTACTGCCACAGGAGTCAGGATAAGAAGCTCATCCTTAAACTTATCGCCAAGGTGGAACCTTGAAAACATTGAATAGCCTATTACCTCGTCGTTTTCATCCACCATAATAAGCTCAAGCTCAGGTACATAATATTTCATTGACCTGATTTCCTGAACCAAATTCACAACAATTTGTGCATCCTCGGCACTCTCACTGTTTGTAAAGGTTCTTCTTATCATATCTAAAGAAGGTATTAAATATTTATCTTCCATTGATTTAATTGTTCTGTTCATTTTAAAATCTTTCCTTTCTCTTTTTCTTATCGCCGATTCTGAGGGATTTTTCCCACTGTTGTTTCTGCTTTTTGTAATCATAACCGTCATCTCTGAACTTTGCCTCGGTTTTAAGCTTTTTGTAGCTTTCAAAGCGAGCGAGGTCAAGCTCACCGCTTTCAATAGCTTTTCGTACCGCACACCCTGGCTCGTTTTCGTGCTTACAGTCACGGAATCTGCACTTGCCGATGAATTGTTCAACATCTTCGAAGGCTTCGGATAAGCCTTCAGTTACATCCCACATACCAAGCTCACGCATACCTGGGGTGTCAATTATCATCACGCCATTTTTGAGCATAATCAGCTCTCTGTGAGTGGTGGTGTGTCTGCCCTTGCTATCGTCCTCACGGATGCCGTTTACATCCATAATATCTTCATTTGCAAGGGTATTGACAAGGCTTGATTTACCCACACCCGATGAACCTAAGAAAATAAGAGTCTTGCCCTTTTGCATATACTTTGAAAGCTCGTCTAAACCAAAGCCTGTTTTAGCACTTACTATGTGCGTGTTTACGTTTGGTGCTACTCGGCTTACCTCAAGAATGTATGGCAGATAGTTGCTTGTTAAATCCGCCTTTGTCAGCAAAATGACAGGCTCTGCACCTGATTGCACGGCGGCGGTTAAGTACCTTTCAAGTCTCTTTGGGTTAAAATCGTTATTAAGTGACTGCATAATAAATACATAGTCAAAGTTCGCGGCAACTGCCTGCTCTCCTCTGCCCTTATCAGGGTCACGTCGGGAGAAGTAAGTTTTGCGGTTAAGGGTTTTGATAATTCGGCTGTCTCCGTTTTCGACATAATCAATCAGAACGAAGTCACCAACCGTTGGGAAAGCCTCACCTTCAAAGTAATATTCCTTGGACTTTAGCTGAGCAAAACCTTCACCAAAATCAGAAACAATACCAAAACGACCTTTGTGAACTGCGGTTACCCTTGCAGGTGTACCGCTGGTGTTATCACATGCTAAATCGTAATAAAATCCAAAATCTTTTATATTCAACTTTTGTTCCTCCAAAATCAGTTGTGTTATTAATATAGTTAAAATCTTGATGCTAACTGAAAATGGGCGCAAAAATGCCGCAGAAAGTAACCCTGAGGGATTTCTGCGGCTGAAAAAGCTATAAAAAATACACACCCCTTTTGAGTGTGCCATAACATCAGTCATAGAATTCACGAAAGGTTCTTTAAAACAGCACGACAAATAAAGGGGCTCGAAAGTCCCAAAACTATTAAAAACGTGCCAATATTCAGTTAGCGGTTAATTACCTCGCTGTAAATCATACTGAAATTCTCCTTTCTCGTTTGCTTATAAATTTTGTGAAGCAAACTATTCTTTTCGTAGTGTACAACTTAAACTATATTTTGTCAATGTTAATTTAACTTTTTAAGCTTGCATTGCAGAGTTATTAGCTCTGCAATGCTTTTATATTAGCCGAATTTATCTTGTTAATTGATTTTAAAATAACTTCTTGTTATTCCCTCACGAGTAAAGCCGTTTTTCTCGTAATAATGCTGAGCAACTGTATTATCAAGGGCTGTGTCGGTGTCAAAGCGGGTGATGCTATTTTCATAAAGAAAAGTCTTCAAAGCATTCATACATTTTGTGCCTATGCCCTTGCCTACTATATCACCGTTGACATAAATCCAACGAAGATACGCTGTAGTGTCGCTCAGATAATGCACCTCGCAACCGCCAACCTGATTGCCGTCGATTCCAAATTCAATGTACTGATGATTGCCTTTTGTCAAACCACCCGCAGTAAGCGTTACCTCAGAGTTTTTACTCTCAGTTAAAATAAATGAATAGTACACGTTTTCGTGTTCTATTTCAAAGCCCTGTTCTTTAAGCAAAGCATCAATATGAGCGTGATTTTCAAAAAGCTTGCCGTGGCGTGCAAAACAAGTCATACCGAAATAATGGAAGAATGCGTATACCTGCTTGTCTGTACCGAGATTTTTCATAGCTTCACTTAAAAGTAATTTACCCGCATCAGCTCTGTCCTCTCTAAAATATAGATTGCGGATAATAGGGTATGAAATATCACTTGAAATCTCGCCGTTATCATTAAAGCCAAAGGCGGTTTTGCCGTACTGGACAAAGCCTGCAAGTATACCGTTATCATAAACTGCTTTTACAAAAAGCTCTTTGAAAAGCTTTCTGCCCTCACCGTCGGTATCTTCCTCAAAAGACTTTTTCCAATCTTCAAAATCCACATCAAAGAAGTATGGTGTTTTGAAGCTAAGCTGAAAATCATAAATATCTTTTAAATTATATGTATCAGTTATCTTTAACATTTTATTCTCCTTTCTGTTCTATAAATTGGAATTTGTGATACTCACCCATAGTATCAGGTGTCAATTCTGTTTAATGTGTGAATATTTTTATTCCTATATACCAAATCATCTCTTTCGATAAATCCGATATGTTCCCAAAAATCATTACCTATATCATTCTTTTTGAAAGCAACTAATGCTACTTTGTTTATGCCCTCTCTCTCCAAAGCAGACATAGCACAATCAACAAGCTTGGTTGCTATTCCTTGATTTCTATAAGTTGGCAGAACAGCAGTATGATGGATATATCCTCGTCTTCCATCATGCCCTGCCATGATAACTCCAATAACTACACCATCGCACTCTGCGACAAAACTTGTTGCAGGATTACGTTTCAAATATTTTTCAATACCTTCTCTGCTATCATCTGTTGAATTCAATCCCATTCCTGGAGTGTTAATCCATAAATGATATACCCCATCATAATCAGATATGGTCATTACTCTAATATTAACCATTGCTATCACCCAATCAAATTCAAGTTTATC